>NZ_JAFCWB010000002.1:0-682125 GCF_049897345.1 Brevundimonas sp. TWP2-3-4b2
GGCAGGGCCATGCAGCGTTCGCCGGCCGAGCCATAGGCGGCCCCCGACAGGTCCTTGATCACCTGGTCCATGTCGGCGTCGGGCAGGACGATGCCGTGGTTCTTGGCCCCGCCCATGGCTTGGACCCGCTTATGGTTGGCCGCGCCGGTCTGATAGACATAGTGGGCGATGTCGGACGAGCCGACGAAGCTGACGGCATGGATCAGCGGGTGGGTCAGGATGGCGTCGACCGCGACCTTGTCGCCGTGGACGACGTTCAGGACCCCGGCGGGGGCACCGGCCTCCATCATCAACTCGGCCAGCCGGACCGGCACCGACGGATCGCGCTCGGAGGGCTTGAGGATGAAGGGTGCTGTCAGGCAAACGCTAAAAGGTCTCCGGCAAAGTCGGCGTAAGCCGCTGACGGAGATGATGTTTCGTGAAGCCGATTTCGTTTACGCGCCACCGCTTTCCGGCGGACGTCATCCGTCATGCCGTGTGGCTTTATTTCCGGTTCAGCCTCAGTTTTCGTGACGTCGAGGAGCTTCTCGCCCAGCGGGGGATCGACGTCAGCTACGAGACGATCCGGTGCTGGACCATCAAGTTCGGGCCGCTGATCGCCCGGCGTCTGAGGCGGCACCGTCCCGCGCCGACGCCGCGCTGGCACCTGGACGAGATGGTCTGCTGGATCGGCGGCAAGCGGATGTACCTGTGGCGGGCAGTGGACGACGAAGGTGAGGTCTTGGACGTCGTGGTCCAGCGCCGGCGGGACACAGAGGCCGCTTTGAGGCTGTTGAGACGCCTGCTGCACAATCAACCCGTCGAGCCCGAGACGATCACCACCGACGGCCTCCTGTCCTATGGGGCAGCGCTCGACCGGCTGGAACTGCGTCACCTTCATCGACCCGGCCGGCTCCGGGAAAATAACCGCGTTGAGAACTCCCATCTCCCGATCCGACGACGAGAGCGCCAGCAGCAGCGGTTCAAATCCCAAGCCTCGGCCCAGAGATTCCTCACCACCCACGCAGCGATTTACAACACGTTCAACATCCAGCGCCATCTGATCAGCAGACCCACCCTTCGCCGCTTTCGCGCTGATGCGGCCTCCGCGTGGGCGGCCGCGGTTGACTGATCTCAGGCAGGGTAGGGCGGATTTCGACTTGGCGGAGTTAACCTGTCAGCACCCTGCGAGTAGCGCCCTTCCCTGCCCGCCTTTGCCCCTAACTGGTGTTCCCGTCCTGTTCGCGAAATGCGCATAATCGGCATTCCGCGAAGGCCGACCTGACAGGTCGGCTTGGACGTACGAAATTAGACGTCGGCTAGCGCGCGCCGAACGGCCTCGGGCTCGCGCTCAATGACCTTGAGCAAGGTTCGGGAGGCTGGGTCAGGCTGACGCCGGCCCTGCTCCCATCCTTCCATCGTCCGGGCGGGGATCCCAAACTTCTGTTCGAACTCCTTGGGGCTCTTTGCGACCGCCTTTCGGATCGCCTTGACCCGAGCGGCGGGCATCGGATCGACGAGCCGCGTCGGCAAGGCGATCTCACCTCGGCGATGGGCAATGGCCTCACGCAGGCCCGCTTCGATCTCCAGCCCGATCTCAGTTCGCTTGGTCATCCCAACAACTCCTTCGTTAGAGCCTTGAACATCTTGAGTTCGTCAGCCGTGAGATCCTCCTTGTCCACCTTCGGATAGGCGGTCAGGAGATAGGTCACATCGTCGTCAGTCACGACGTAGTAGATGGTTCGCCCTCCACCGCTCTTCCCGACCTGGCCGTAACCGAACCGGACTTTGCGCAGGCCGTTTGACCCTTTGATCACGTCACCAATCTCTGGATTGGTCGCGATCTCTTGCTCCATCGCTTCAAAATCCGCATCGACGGCGCCCAGCTTGCGGAGCCGCTTCAGGCCCTTCTCGTAGCTGCCTGTTCGAACGAACTCCATCACGTTGGATACGCCAAGGACGTATAACCCGCAAGCCCAAAAATTGCGTCAATGGCGTATAGCTTCACAAATGCTCGTGGCTTGGCATTTGCAGGCTGTTTCCCCCTCGTTTCGGTAGATACTGATGCCTGTCGTGGGAGGGCGATTTCGCCTAAGGTGCCAATTTCGGAAGGCCTCCGCGGGTAGGATTCGAACCTCACGCGCCCAACAGGTCTTCTACGGCCAACGCGCCCAGCGCCTTCGCCGGTGCTGTCAGGTTAGCTGCGCCAAATCGAAAGCCGCCCTACCCTGCCTGAACTCAGGCAACCGCGGCCGCCCAAACGGACGCCGCCTCGGCGCGAAAGCGGCGAAGGGTGGGTCTGCTGATCAAATGGCGCTGGATGTTGAAGGTGTTGTAGATCGCCGCGTGTGTGGTCAGGAATCTCTGGGCTGAAGCTTGGGATTTGAACCCCTGCTGCTGGCGTTCTCGTCGTCGGATCGGAAGATGGGAGTTCTCCACTCGATTGTTCTCGCGGAGCCGGCCCGGGCGGTGCAGGTGGCGCAGATCGAGCTGGTCGAGCGCCGCGCCGTAGGACGCCAGCCCGTCGGTCGTGATCGTCTCCGGCTCGACCGGCTGGTTGTGCAACAGGCGCTTCAGCAGCCTCAATGCAGCCTCCGTGTCCCGCCGGCGCTGGACCACAAGGTCCAGGACCTCGCCTTCGTCGTCGACTGCCCGCCACAGATACATCCGCTTGACACCGATCCAGCAGACCATCTCGTCGAGGTGCCAGCGCGGCGAGGGCGCGCACCGCCGCGTCTTGAGCCGCCGGGCGATCAGCGGTCCGAACTTGATCGTCCAGCACCGGATCGTCTCATAGCTGACCTCAATCCCGCGCTGCGCCAGCAGCTCTTCGACGTCGCGAAAGCTGAGGCTGAACCGAAAGTACAGCCACACGGCGTGGCGGATCACATCCGCCGGAAACCGGTGGCGCTTAAACGAAATCGAATTCACGATAACCCATCCCCGACAGCGGCTTACGCCGACTTTGCCGGAGACCTTTTAGCGTTTGCCTGACAGCACCTCCCAGGACCAGGTCGATATCTCGAACCGACATCGGGTTTTGCGGGTCGGCCGCGCCTATGTGGCGGCTGAAAGTCAGAATCCCGGCCTGATGTTCATGTGCCTGAACGGCGACATCGAGCGGCAGTTCGAGTTCGTCCAGCAGACTTGGCTCGGCAGCAAGACCTTCCATGGCCTGTCGGGCGAACGCGATCCCCTGGCCGGCAACAAGGACGGCTGCCCAAAAGGGTTCACCATCCCGACCCGCGACGGTCCGATCCGGCTGAAGACCATGGCCCAGTTCGTGACGCCCCGGGGCGGAGGCTACTTCTTCCTGCCAGGGCGCAAGCTTTGGGAGTTCTTAGGGGTCTAGGTTTTGAGGGGCGTTCTCAGCCGAAATGAATACGGGGTGAGGCGAAGCATTTGTGTTCGCCGATAAGGTACTTTCGGCCTGATCGCTAGTTCGGGATTATGGGTCCGAAGGGCTCGGTCAGCCCAAACTGATTGCCGCTGACCGGCCGGCTGTCCGGCGTCGCTGCAATGGCCAAATCCACGAACCCGTTTCGCTACTTCGACAGTTCGCCCGAGGCGATCCGCCTCGTGGTCATGATGTACGTGAAATTCCCGCGGTCTTTGCGGAACGTGGAAGACCTGCTGGCCGAACGCGGCATCGGCATCTGCCACGAGACGGTCCGGCTATGGTGGAACCGGTTCGGTCCGATGTTCGCCTCAGAGATCCGCAGGAAGCGGGTCCAGAAGATGAGCGCCTTCAGCCACTGGCGATGGCATTTCGACGAGGTCTACGTGAAGATCAACGGCGAGATGCACTACCTCTGGCGGGCCGTCGACCACGAGGGCGAGGTGCTGGAATCCTGTGCCAGCAGGACCAGAGACAAGCTGGCGGCGCTGAAGTTCGCCAAAAAGCTGATGAAGCGGCCTGGCTGCGCCAAGGCCATCACAACGGATGGTCTGCGGTCCTGTAAGGCCGCGATGAAAGAGCTCGGAAACGCAGACAGGCAGGAGGTTGGCAGGTGGGCCAACAACCGCGCCGAGAACTCACATCTGCCCTTCCGGCGACGAGAACGGGCGATGCTCCGCTTCCGGCAAATGAAGACATTGCAGAAGTTCAGCTCGGTCCACGCCGCCTTCCACAACCACTTCAACCAGGACCGCCACGCACGCTCAGCGATATGTCGCGCCCGTCACGCGTTTCTCTGATTGAAGGAAAGACGAGAGAGCCAGCCTGGCCGCGCGCTCCCGGGCCGTGGGGGCCGACCATGCACGAGGCTGTAGAGGGCGGGCAGGACCAGGAGGGTCAGGATTGTCGATGAGATGATCCCGCCGATTACGACGGTCGCCAGCGGGCGCTGGACCTCGGCTCCCGCACCCACGTTCAACGCCATGGGTACAAAGCCAAGACTCGCGACGAGGGCGGTCATCAACACCGGCCGCAGTCGGGTCAGGGCACCCTCGCGGATCGCTTCACCAAGCGGTTTGCCCCCGGCGATCAAGGTCCGGATGAAGCTGACCATGACGACGCCGTTGAGCACGGCGACGCCGGACAGGGCGATGAAGCCCACCGCCGCCGAGATGGACAGGGGCAGGCCCCGCATCGCCAAGGCCGCCACACCGCCGGTCAATGCCAGTGGCACGCCGGAGAAGACGATGGCCGAGTCCTTCACAGACCGGAACAGGGCGAACAGCAGGCCGAAGATCAGCAGCAGCACCACCGGCACCAACAGTTGCAGCCGTTTCGCCGCCGAGATCAGTTGCTCGAAGGTCCCGCCGTAGCTGATCCAGTATCCGGCGGGGACCTCGACCTCGGCCCCGACCTTCTCCTGCACCTCGGCGATGAACGAGCCGAGGTCGCGACCCCGCACATTGGCCGTGACGACGACGCGACGCTTGCCGTCCTCGCGGCTGATCTGGTTCGGACCCTTCTCCACGGCGATGGTCGCGATCTCCTCAAGCGGCACGAAGGCCGTCCCGCCGGAACCGGGCACGGGAATGCGCAGGCGACCGATGGCGTCGGTGTCCTCCCGCAGGGTTTCGGGCAGGCGAACCACGACGTCGAAGCGGCGGTCGCCCTCGAACACCTGGCCGGCGACGACCCCGCCGATCGAGGCCGACACCACCTGCTGGACGTCGTCCATGCTGATACCGAGCCGCGACAGGGCAGCGCGGTCGGGTCTGATCTGGAGCACGGGCAGGCCGGTCACTTGCTCGACCGAGACATCCTCGGCCCCCTCAATGCCGCCGATCACGCCTTCGACGGCGTTTCCAACTTCAAGGAGCTGGTCGAGATCGTCGCCGAACACCTTGATCGCCACGTCTGCCCGCACGCCGGACAGAAGCTCGTTAAACCGCATCTGGATCGGCTGGGTGAACTCGTAGTTGTTTCCGGGGATCTCTGCGACAGCCGCCTGCATTTCCGCCAACAGCTCGTCCCGCGGCTTGCGCGGGTTCGGCCAGTCCTTGCGGTCCTTCAGCATGATGAAGGTGTCGGCGACCGATGGCGGCATCGGATCGGTGGCGATCTCAGCCGTGCCGATCTTGGCCACGACCCGCTCGACCTCCGGGAACCGGGCGATACGCCGCTCCAGGGCCGTCTGCATCTGCACGGCCTGGCTCAGGGAGGTGCCGGGAATGCGCAGGGCATGCAGGGCAATGTCACCTTCGTCCAGGTTCGGGATGAACTCCGACCCCATCCGGCTCGCGCCCAGGGCGGCGATTGCGACGAGTGCCACCGCGACGGCGACGAAGGCCACGCGCAGCCGCAGGGCCATCTCCAGTGCTGGTTCGTAGAAGCGCCGGGCACCGCGCATGACGAAGCTGTCCTTTTCCTCGACCTTGCCGGTGACGAACATGGCGACGGCGGCGGGCACGAAGACCAGCGAGAGGACGAGGGCACAGGTCAGGGCGATGACGACGGTGATCGCCATCGGGTGGAACATCTTCCCCTCGACCCCGGTCAGGGCGAAGATCGGCACATAGACCAGGGTGATGATCAGCACCCCGAAAAGGGACGGTCGGATCACCTCGCTGGAAGCCGAGGCGGCCAGGGCGAACCGTTCTTCGCGGTTGAGCAGACGGCCCAGGCGGTGCTGCGTTTCGCCGAAGCGACGCAGACAGTTCTCGACGATGATGACCGCGCCATCGACGATCAGGCCGAAGTCGAGCGCGCCGAGGCTCATCAGATTGCCGGACACCCCCGTGCGCACCATTCCGGTGATGGTCATCAGCATGGTGATGGGAATGACCGCCGCCGTGATCAGGGCGGCGCGGATGTTCCCCAACAGCAGGAACAGCACGACGATGACCAGAAGCGCGCCTTCGAGCAGGTTCTTCTCGACCGTGTGGATGGCGCGATCGACCAGGTCGGTCCGGTCATAGACCGGCACGGCCCGGACCCCGGCGGGCAGCGCTTTCGCGGCTTCGTCGAGTCGGGCGGCGACCGCCTGGGCGACGGTGCGGCTGTTCTCGCCGACCAGCATGAACACCGTGCCAAGCACGACCTCGCGGCCGTCTTCGGTAGCGGCGCCGGTGCGCAGTTCCTCGCCCATGACGAGATCGGCCACGTCGGCGACCCGGGCGGGTACGCCGTTGCGGTTGGAGACGATGATCCCCCCGAGGTCTTCGAGGCTTTCCGCCTGGCCGGGAACGCGCACGAGATACTGTTCGCCATAGCGTTCGACATAGCCGGCGCCGACGTTGGCGTTGTTCCGGTTCAGGGCCTCCACCACCTCGGCCATGGTGACGCCGTAGGCGACCAGACGGTCAGGCCAGGGGGTGACGTGATACTGCCGCTCGAAGCCGCCGATGGTGTTGACGTCGGTGACGCCCGGTGTGTTGCGCAGTTGCGGACGGATCACCCAGTCCTGAAGCGTGCGCAGGTCCTCGGGCGTGTAGAGTTCGCCGTCGGGTCGCCGGGCACCGCGTTCGGCCTCGATCGTATACATGTAGATTTCGCCGAGACCGGTGGCGATGGGACCGAGTTCGGGCGTCAGACCCTCGGGAATCTGACCCCTCGCGGCCTGAAGCCGTTCGTTGACCAGCTGGCGCGCGAAATAAATGTCCGTGCCATCCTCGAAGACGACCGTCACCTGGCTCAGTCCGTAGCGTGAGACCGAGCGAGTGTATTGCAGCCCCGGCACGCCGGCGATGGCGGTTTCGACCGGGAAGGTGATCCGCTGTTCCGACTCCAGCGGCGAGAAGCCAGGAGCCTCGGTGTTGATCTGCACCTGGACGTTGGTGATGTCAGGCGTGGCGTCGATGGGCAGGCGCTGGAAACTCCAGACGCCGACCGCGCAGGCCAGGACCACGAGCGCCATGACGATCCAACGGAAGCGGATCGACAGCGCGATGATGCGTTCGAGCATGATGATCAGCGCCCCTAGTGGTCGTGGCTCGCGCCGGACTTCTCGACGTCCGCGCGGATCAGGAAGGCACCGTCCACCACATATTCGGTGCCGGGTTCGATGCCGCTGAGGACCTCGGTCCACTCGGGCGTGCGACGGCCGAGTTCGAGCATCCGCACCTCATAGGTCGTGCCGAAGCGGGCGTAGACCACCGTAAAGTCGCGGAACGGCTGGAGCGCCCTGGTGCGCACAGCGAGGGGTGCCGGTGTCGAACCCACCTGCACCTCTCCCGAGACGCCGAGGCCGGGCCGCCAGATGCCGCCCTGGTAGGGAAGGTCGAGATGCGCGATCAGCACCTGACTGGTCAGATCGGTCGAGGGCAGCACCGCCTCGATCCGGCCGTTGAAGGTGTAGTCGCCGGCCAGACTCTTGACGATGACCGGCTGACCCGCGCGCACCCGCTCGGCGTCCCGGGGATAGAGCAGGAACTCGGCGTGCAGCCGGGTGGGATCGCCGATCATCAGCATCGGCTCGCCGCCGCCGGTGATCGAACCGATATTGACGTTCTTGGCCACGATCATGCCGGAGATCGGTGCCGTGATCGCATAGGTCTGGAGGCTCTCGCTGGACTCGACCCGGGCGATGACCTGACCGCGAGAGACGCGGGTTCCGAGTGCGACGTTCAGGGCCATGACCCTGCCTGGATAGCGGGCGTGGACCTCGGCCTGGCCCTCCGGCGTGATTTCGACCCGTCCGGTCAAGGCCAGGCTCTCGCCCAAAGTCGCGGGACCGACCCGTTCGACCGTGACACCACCGGCCCGGGCGGCGTCGGCGGCGATGGTCGTGCGGCCTTCATAGGACGCATAGGCCCAGCGGTGCTGCTTGCCGACGTGGGCGGCGGTCACCACGACATCGAACGAGTGGGGTTCGAAGACGACCCCCGGTGAGGCCAGATAGTCGTTCTCGGCGGTGAAGACGAAACGGTCAGTTTTCGGGCCAAGGCGGCCGAGCGTGATGGCGGCCTGGACCTGGCCCGGATCGACGGGCTTGTCGTTGACGTAGGGATACAGCCGGAAAAGGGGTTCAGGCCCTTCCTCGTAGAGGGTGATCTCCAATGCGAAGTCGCCGTCCCGCAGCATGCGTCCCCGATGGGGGCCACGCTCGTAGTCACCGGCCGCGACCTCGCCCTCGGCCTTCTCAGCCGCGCCTTGGCCGCAGGCCGAAACGCCGACCGCGAGCGCCAGCAGCGAGGCGGCGATGATGCGCCGCGATGGGATGTGAGGGATCATGAGCGGGTCTCCAGGCCGAGCAGGTCGGCATGCGCGCCGGTCAGCCGGTCAAGGCGGGCGCGATCGATGTGGAACTGTTTGAGAACGGCGACCCGACGGGCCTTGGTGGCGAGCAGCGCGGTCTGGGCGGCGATGACGTCGTTGTAGGTGAAGCCGCCGCGCGCGAAGCCTTCGCGAACGAGCACAACGGCGCGCTCGGCCTGGGGCAGGGTCTCATTGGCGATCCGCTGGGCTTCGAGCGCCCGGGACGCAAGGAGGACCTGGAGGCGGGCGATCTCCCGCTCGCGTTCCTGTCGGAGCGCCGCCATGTCGGCCTCGGCGGCGACGCCTTCGAACCTCGCACGGTCGATGGCGGCCTCATTCCGATCGTAGCGGCCGAGCGGTATGGACCCCCCGACCACCAGACCGAGATCCTGCCCATCCCAGAAGTGACGGACGCCGACGCTGACCGTCGCGTCGGGCGTGGCCCGCGCCTGTTCGAGGCTCACCCTGGCTCGGGCGACGTCACGCTGCGCGGCCAGAACTGCGAGGTCGATCTCGGCGGCGGCCCCGGCGACTTCCCGGGCGGCGCTGGTGTCTTCGAAGTCGGCCGGATCAAGGGAGAAATCCGACGCCCCGATCCAGAAACGCCCCAAGGTGGCGCGGGCGAGGCGGGCCTGGATCTCGGCCTGATCGAAGTCGATCTGGGCCTGGGCCAGTTCGGCCTCGGCGCGGGCACCGGCGAACAGGGGGTCGCGCGCCATGTCGACCCGACGCTGCACTTCGGTCTGGAAGCGTTCGGTCAGGGCAAGACGTTCGCGAGCGATTTCAAGGTCGGCCTGGGCGCCCAGGGCCTCCGCCCAGGCGCGCTGCACCTGTTCAAGCCGATCCAGTCGCCTGATCGCGGCCTCGGCCTGAACCAGGGCGGCCTCCCCGCGCGCCAGGGCGACACGCGCCGATCGATCACCGCCCCGTTCGAACCGCTGCTCATAGGACAGGGTCGTCTCGGTCCGGTCGATGATGTTGCCGCCGCCCAGAGTAGGCAGGTTCTCCAGCATCAGGCCCAGCGTCGGATTGGGCCGCACGTCGGCCTGGCGCACGGCGGCGTCGCCGGCGCGCGTACGCGCCTCCAGGCCCGCAAGGCCGGGGTCCACCTCGGCGGCGCGTGCGAGCGCCCGATCGAGGGACAGGCTGGGCGCACTTGCGGCCAAGCCGGTCGGCGCCTGCGCCACGGCGGCGGTGGGCGGCCATGCCGCCAGTGAGAGCGCCAGCGCCGAAACGGCCGCCAGACGCACCCACGATCCGGCTGAGCCGGCAATCGGGGTCTTCAAGGGTATCTCCGGGAAACGGGTTGCGCGCAGCCGAAAGGCCGCGCCGGTTCAGACGACCGTGCGTTTCCGTTTCGGAGGGTATTCCGGCCCGTCGCCGGTATGGCTCGACAGGGCAGGATCGGTCCCGGGCCGCCACAGAGTGGACGCGGGAGACGATGCTTGCGCGACATCACGACCTGACGCCGGCATGGCGGCTTGAACGTCGCCGCCGCCATGATGGTGGTGGCCGACCGGGATTGGGCCGTCACCGTCCCGTTCAGTCTCGAGGTCGGGAACCTCGTGGGGAGACATATGGACGTGAGCCGTGTGATGATCGTCATCTGCTTCGATCAGAGCGAGGGCGGGCCAATCGGCAGCATGAGCGAAATCGTGCTGCGACCGCGACACGCCATGCAGGTTCATGGCCGCCAACAGGGCGACGCAGAGGCCGATGCAGAGGTGGCGCGCGAAGTGAGGCAACGATGGCTCCTGCTGCCCCTGTAGCCTTCAGCACATTCGTCGGCAATGCCCGCGACTTCGCTGGCCCATACCCGTCAGGCTCAGCTTCCGGCAGATGAAGACACTGCAAAAGCTCGGCTCTGTCCACGCCGCCTTCCACAGCCACTTCAATCAGGACCGTCACCTCATCGGCAGAGAGACCTGCAAGGCCCAACGCTCAGCCGCCTTGGCTGAGTGGAAGTCACTCGCCGAACAGGCTCTGCGCGCCCTGCCCTACCTCCGGCCAGTGGAGACAGGTTGTCGTTGGACTGACAGCACCGCCACCACGGTTACGTCCTCCTTTCGGAGGTCACACCTTGGCCGGTGCGTATCGCGGCATGAGCAGGTGAATGACCAGCAGAGCGATCAGATAGGCCGAGGCTGCGACCACGAAGATGGGCGTGTAGCTGCCGATCTTGTCCAGCACGTAACCGGCGTATTTGGCCATCGCCATCCCGCCGAAACCGCCGATCATACCGCCGATGCCGACGACAGACCCGACGGCGGAACGCGGGAAGACGTCGCCCGGCATGGCGTAGAGGTTGGCCGAAAAGCCCTGGTGGGCCGCCGTGGCCACGCCAATGATCAGCACCGCAGTCCAGAGATTGTCGGCCATGCCCGCGAACGCGACCGGCGTCACCGCCAGTGCGCAGATCAACATGGTCAGCTTGCGGGCCGCATTCAGGCTCATGCCCCGCTTCAGGAGCTGGCTGGACAGCCAGCCGCCCCCCACCGAACCCACGTCCGACAGCAGATAGATGGCGATCAGTGGAGGGCCGAAGGTGAGGATGTTGAGATCGTACTGTTTCTGCAGGAAACCCGGCAACCAGAACAGGAAGAACCACCAGATCGGATCGATCAGGAATTTGCCCAGCGCATAGGCCCAGGTTTCCTTGACCGTCAGCAGCTTCAGCCAGCCGATCTTGTGCACCGGATCAGGCGCGTCCTGGGCGATATAGGCCAGCTCGGCGGGCGTCACCTTCTTGTGCTCACCGGGGCGGCGATAGACCGCAAACCAGAGCGGCACCCAGATGAAGCCGGCCACGCCGACGATGATCAGGGCCATGCGCCAGTTGGGCTCGGCCACCGTTCCCAGCCAGACCGACGCAATGAAGGGGATGATCAGCGGCGTGATGATGGCACCAATATTGGTGCCCGCATTGAACAGGCCGACGGCGAAGGCACGTTCCTTCTTGGGGAACCATTCCGTCACCGCCTTGATGCCGGCGGGGAAGCCGCCGCCCTCGCCGATGCCAAGTGCCAGACGGGCAAAGATGGCCGTGTTCAGGCTGCGGATGCCGGCATGGGCGATGAAGGCGATCTGCCAGATGATGAAGGCCAGGCCAAAGCCCCACCGGGCCCCGATCTTGTCCACGATCCGGCCCCAGAGCAGATAGGAGATCGCATAGGAGGCCTGGAACCAGAAAACGATGTCGGCATAGTTGGTTTCGGTCCAGCCGAACTCGTCCATCAGGGTGGGTTTCAAGACACCCAGCGCCTGGCGATCGACGTAGTTGATGACCATCGCCGCAAACAGCAGCCAGACAACCACCCAGCGGTATTTGCCGGCGGGTGGGGGTTGAATGGACACTGGATCCATTCCCGGTCGGGTCGCGTCGGTCATAATGGCCGTTCCTGTCATCTTGCTTCCTCGCGCCTCCCGACCTGTGACCGGCGGGTTGGCGCTCTTGTAACGCTAGCCTTCAGCGCGAACGATCGTGCCTCTGATCACGCCCACGCCGTCGAATGCGCAGGTGAACGCCTCGCCAATTCGTGCCCTGTGAACCCCGGTGACCGCGCCGGTCGAAACCAGAGACCCGGCCGTCAACGGCCGTCCGCGAGCCGCGCAATGACCCAGCAGGAAACGGACAGACTCGATCGCCCCACCGCCCAGCGAGGACGAACCGCCCGCGCCGACCACCGCCCCTGCGAGAGTCGTCTCGACCGTGATGGCGTCCAGGCGAGCACGCCAGTCCGGCAGCTCTGCGCCGATCAGCAGACCGCCGTTGTTGCCGAAGTCCGAAACCACGACCGCTGACCCCATGTCATTGATCGTGGACAGCGAACTGCCCGCCAGTTCGACCCCGATGAAGACCGCGTCCACGGCCTCGAAAGCCTGGGCGAGGCTCCAGTCCATCTGACCAGGGTCGACACCGTGGCCGATGCGCATGACGAATTCGGCTTCGACGGCTGCGAAACCGCCCTCGATTGCGGGCAGCGCATTGGACGAGCCGGCATCGGTCCAGAGGTTGCCTGCGAAGATCGGGCCCGCGATTCGACCGGCACCCAGAACCGCCTGCTGCGCCGGCGGCACCCCGCCAACCTTCCAGCCAATGATCCGATCCGGGAACAGACCGATCGCACACTCCTGAATGGCGTAGGCCTCGTTCAGCGAGCGTGGAATCCGGCCCGGATAGCCGGGCGTCGCCCGGGCCGCCAGCCGCGCGGCCACGAACGATTCGGCCGTAGCAGCGGCTTCCCCGCTCTCCGCTACCGCGGTCGGACTGACGGCCGTCACGACGGCTCGACTTGGGAAAATACTGTCCTGAACACGAAAGTCCCTCGGTGACAGCCGAATATGGGCGGGGTAGGAAACCGGTGTCAATCCGCTTGTTGAGACGCCCGTGGCGCATCGACGCCCGGGCCGCTATGCCTTGGAGCGACAGATTTGAGGAACGCTTCGGTGACAGACGACCCGCGCGGCACGAAGGCCGGCAAGCGCGCCACCATCAACGACGTCGCCCGCGTGGCCCGGGTGTCGAAGAAGACGGTGTCGCGCGTCATCAACCAGTCACCCTTCGTCAAGGGCGACACCCGCGAGCGCGTCGACGCCGCAATCAAGGCCCTGGGCTTCACCCCGGACCCGCAGGCTCGCGGCCTCGCCTTCGGCCGCTCGTTCCTCGTCGGTCTGATCTACGACAATCCCAGCCCCACCTATGTGGTCAACATGCAGCAGGGCGTGCTGGACGCGCTCAAGGATTCTGGCCTGGAGCTGGTCGTCCATCCCTGCAACCGCAATTCGGAGAGCCTGCTGGAGGACATCCGCGGCTTCGTCGAGCGGCAGCGTCTGTTCGGTGTGATCATGCCGCCGTCGGTGTCAGAGGACGAGCGGGTCATCGCCCTGCTGCGTGAACTCGACTGCCCCTATGTCCGCATCGCCTCGATCGCCCTGGACGAGCCCGGCTCGATGGTCGTGACCAACGATCACCTCGGTGCGGCCGAGGCCGCCGGCCGGCTGGCGGACCTGGGGCACACCCGGATCGGCCTGGTGCGTGGCCCTGCCCTGTTTCGCTCCTCAACAGTGCGCGGCCAAGGCTTCCGCAACGCCCTGGCGGCGCGCGGCGTACCGCTGGATCCGGCCTATGAGATCGAGGGGGCCTATACCTTCGAATCCGGGGTCGAGGCCGGTCATGCCCTGCTCTCCCTGCCACGACCGCCGACGGCAATCTTCAGCCTCAACGACGACATGGCCATCGGCGTCATGCAGGCCGCGCGTGAGCGCGGGCTCGAGCTGCCGCGCGACCTGTCGGTCGTCGGCTTCGATGACCTGCCCATGGCGTCGCGCGTCTGGCCCAACCTGACCTCGGTCCGCCTGCCGATCCGCGACATGGGCCGCATGGCGGCTGAAAAGCTGCTGGCTCCGATGCGCGGCGTCGACCCCGCGAGCCTCGACCAGCCGGAGGTCCGGCCCTCGCTGGTGGTCCGCAAGTCTGACATCGAGGCCGTCGTGGACTGAAGCCTGGCCCAGGCTTGCAGCGCGACCTGACACCGGTTACCAAGACGACGAAACCGTCGGCGACCGTCGGCTCCAGCGGCGCGTGCACGCGGCCGGAAACAGGGAAACGATCCATGGCTGATCCGATGTTCGACAAGATCCTCCACGCGACCCATCCCGACATGATGGACGGGGCCTCGAACGACCAGCTCCGCGACCGATATTTGATGACGGGCCTGTTTGTGCCCGGCAAGGTCAGCCTGACCTACTCGCACAATGAGCGGATGGTGGTCGGCGGGGCGACCCCGAGCGATGGACCGCTGACCATGCCCGTCCATTCCGAGCCCGAAAGCCAGAAGGGCCAGCCGTTCTGCGTCAGCCGCGAGCTCGGCGTGGTCAACATCGGCGCGGCCGGATCGATCACCGTCGACGGCGTCAGGAACGAGCTCGGCTTCCGCGACGGCCTCTATATTCCGATGGGCTCGGCCGAGATCGTGTTCGAATCCGCCGACGCCGCGACGCCGGCCAAATTCTATCTGATCTCGACCCCGGCCCATTTCCGGCACGTGCTGACCAAGATCTCCATCGACCAGGCCGTGCCGCTGGAAATGGGCGCGCTGGAAACGTCCAACGAGCGAACCATCTACCAGTATATCGTCCCGGCCAAGGTGAAGTCCTGCCAGCTTCTGCTCGGCGTCACCGTGCTCAAGACCGGCAGCGTGTGGAACACAATGCCGCCGCACCTGCATGACCGGCGATCGGAGGCCTACCTCTATTTCGGTCTCGGCGACGACGAGCGCGTCTTCCACTTCATGGGCCAGCCGGACGCCGCGCGGCACATCGTGGTCCGCGACGGAGAGGCTGTGATGAGCCCGCCTTGGTCGATCCACATGGGCTCGGGCACGTCGAACTACGCCTTCATCTGGGGCATGGGGGGCGAGAACCTCGACTACACGGACATGAACAAGCTCGATATCTGCCAGCTCAACTAGGAGCCGTTCCGATGGCCAATCCGTTCGATCTGACCGGCAAGGTCGCGCTCGTCACCGGCGGTAACACCGGCATCGGCCAGGGTATTGCGCTGGCTCTGGCAGATGCCGGTGCCGACATCGCTTCGGTCGCCCGCCGCCCGTCAGACGAGACGGTCGGCAAGGTGCTGGCCAAGGGTCGCCGGGCGATCTCGATCCAGGCCGACCTGACGTCGATGGAGCCGATCGATCGCATCGTGGCCGAGGCCTCGGCCGGGCTGGGACCGATTGACATCCTGGTCAACAATGCGGGCATCATCCGCCGCGCCGACGCCGTCGATTTCACCGAGGCTGACTGGGACGACGTCATGGCCGTCAATCTCAAGAGTGTCTTCTTCCTCAGCCAGGCGGTGGTGAAGGCCATGATCGCCGGCGGTCGCGGCGGCAAGATCATCAACACCGCCTCCATGCTGTCCTTCCAGGGCGGCATTCGTGTGCCTTCGTATACGGCGTCCAAGTCCGGCGTTGCGGGCCTGACAAAGCTGATGGCCAATGAATGGGCGAAGCATGGCGTCAATGCCAACGCCATCGCCCCTGGCTATTTCGCCACGGACAACACCCGGGCCCTACAGGATGATCCGGTCCGCTCGAAAGAAATCCTGGGCCGCATCCCCGCCGGACGCTGGGGCGACCCGGCCGACATCGGTGGTGCAGCGGTCTTCCTGGCCAGTGCCGCTAGCGACTATGTGCAGGGGATCACCCTCCCCGTCGACGGCGGCTGGCTGGCGCGCTGATCCCGCGCTAGCGTCAGATCATGGGCACTCTTCCTACCGGCGGCCGGATCCTCTGCTTCGGCGAAATGCTCTTGCGGCTCAATCCGCCCGAGGGCGAGCGGCTGATGCAGGGCCAGGCCCTGACGGTAAGGCCCGGCGGGGCCGAGGCCAATGTCGCCGTCTCCTTGGCCCGGTTCGGTGTGCCGACCGCCGCCGTCTCAGTCCTGCCGGATAACGCCTTGGGCCACGGTGTTCGCGACGAGGTCCGCAAGCACGGCGTCGATACCTCCGGCGTCGTTTTCGGGACGGGCCGCATGGGCCTCTATTTCATGACCCCGGGGGCCGTGCGCCGGCCTGCCGAGGTGCTCTATGACCGCGCCGACTCTGCCTTCGTCCGTCACGCCGATACGGCTTTCGACTGGCCGGTCCTGCTTGATGGTGCGGACTGGCTGCATGTCTCCGGAGTAACCCCCGCCATCGGGCCCGGCGGGACCCGCGCCGCGCTCCAGGCGGTGGACGCCGCTCGCGCCGCCGGGGTCAGGGTCAGCTTCGACGGTAATTTCCGCGGCAAGCTCTGGAGCGAATGGGCCGGCGATCCGCCCGGTACCCTCAGTCACATGCTGTCCACGGCCAGTCTCGCCTTCGCCGACGAACGCGACTTCGCACTGGTGCTCGGCCGGACCTTCAACGATGCCGATCCGCGTGCGCGCCGCCGCGCCGCCGCCACGGCCGCCTTCGAGGCGTTTCCCACCCTGGATCGCATCGCCTGCACCCTGCGCGTCCAGGAAAGCGTTGCCGACCAGGCCCTTTCAGCCGTCATGCTGACCCGGTCAGGCACTGAGGTTGTCGAAACCCAGGCGGAGCCGATCCACATGACGGGCGTCGTTGACCGGGTCGGTGGCGGCGATGCCTTCGCCGCGGGCGTGCTGTTCGGTCTGTGGAGCGGGTGGCCCGATGCCGACGCCCTCTCCTTTGGCCTCGCCGCAGCCGGCCTCAAACACTCGGTCCACGGCGACTTCAACCTGTTCAGCGCCGCGGAGGTTCGCGCCGCCATGGACCCGGGAAGTTTCGACATACGGCGCTAGGCACCCCTAGGAAACCGGTGTCATTGATGCTTAGCTGTCGGGAACGGACCGCAGAGTCCGCATCCCGGGAAGCGGTCGGAGTCTCCATGTCCCTGTCGATGAACCGCCGCATCCTGTTGTCCGCCGCCGCCGCGACCGCCTTCGCGGCCGCGGCACCAACCCTGGCGCAGACGGCCACCCCTGACCGCGCTGCCATCCTGGCCGCGATGAAGCGCGCGGCCGCCTTCATGACGGACGAGGCGGCGGTCGGCGGCGGCTATGTCTGGAATGTACTGCCCGACTTCTCGCGCCGCTGGGGCGAACTCGAGGCATCACCGACCATGATCTGGGTCCAGCCGCCGGGCACCGCCACGGTCGGCCACGCCTTCCTCGACGCCTATCACGCCACAGGGGACGAGCAGTTCTACAGGGCCGCCAAATCAGCCGCCGACGCCCTCGTGCGAGGCCAGCATCCGGCTGGCGGCTGGAACTATGTCATCGACACCGCCGGCGAGGAGAGCCTGAAGCGATGGTACGCCACCTATGGCCACAACGCCTGGCGGATGGAGGAATTCCAGCGGTACTACGGCAACGCCACCTTCGATGACGCGGGCACGGCCGAGGCCTCGCAGCTGCTGCTACGGGTCTATCTGGAGAAGCGCGACCGCCGCTATCGGGCACCGCTGGACAAGGCGATCCAGTTCGTTCTCAACGCCCAGTATCCCAACGGCGGCTGGCCGCAGCGCTTCCCGTTCGTCGAAAACGGCGGTGTCCACGGCCACGCCGACTACACACCCTACATCACCTTCAACGACGACGTGGCCGGCGAGAACCTGGAGTTCCTGCTCTATGTGCACCAGGCGTTGGGGGCCCGGAGTAACGACGCCCGCCTGCTCGACGCTATCCGGCGTGGCATGGACATTTTCGTGCGAACCCAGCAGCCCATGCCCCAGCCCGCCTGGGGCCTGCAACATTTTCCCGACACCCTGAAGCCCGCCCCTGCCCGCACAATCGAGCCCCAGGCCTTCGCCACCCACACCACGGCGACCAATATCCGCTCGATGATCGGCTTTTATCGCCTGACCGGCGACCGGAAATTCCTCGCCCGCCTGCCCGAGGCCCTCGACTGGCTGGATCAGGTGGCGACGCCCCGCGCCCTGATTGCGCCGGGCCGCACCCATCCGACCTTCATCCTCGAGGGCTCGAACACCCCGGTCTACATCCACCGCCGGGGCTCCAACATCACCAACGGCCAGTATTACGCCGACACCAATCCCAACAACCTGGTCATCCACTACGGCTCGTTCAGAAACCTTGACACCGCGGCAATCCGCCGGGAGTACACCGCCGCGGCCGCGCTTTCTCCTGAAGAGGCCGTCCGAACGTCGCCGCTGACGGCTCGCCCGGGGACACTGACCCTGCCCCGGTATTTTACACTGAAGGACGTCAGTGTCTGGGACCTGTCGACCGACGGCCGGCGTGGTCAGACACCCGCCCCGGCGCGGATCGCCGAACTGATGTCCGGCCTGAACGCCCGCGGCTATTGGCCTTCGCCCCTGACCACGACCTCCAATCCCTATATCGGCGAGGCACCGGCGACGGTGACCGGCGGCGAGTACCAGACCACGCGTGTCGGCGACCTGTGGGACACTTCGCCCTACACCACTGACTATCCGGTCGAGTGCGTGTCCACCGCTGTATTCGTGAAGAACATGGGCGACCTGATCGAGGCGCTGACGGGCTAGAGATAGGCCCCGACCTGCCAGGGCACGAATTCATTGTCGCCGAGGCCGAGCAGTTCGGATTTCGAAGGCTCGCCCGAGGCTACGGCCAGCATCCGCGCCAGGATCAGCTCGCCCATCGCGGCCACCGACACGCCGTTCAGGACCGGCGAGGAGTCAATGTCCATGTCCTCGTCCATCCAGGCCGCCAGGCTGGCGTTGGAGGCGATCTTGATGGACGGTGCCGGCTTGGCTCCGAAGACGGAGCCACGCCCGGTCGTGAAGGCGATCAGATTGGCTCCCGAGGCGATCTGGCCCGTCGCCGAACAGGGATCGTAGCCGGGACTGTCCATAAAGCTGAGACCTCGGACCGTCCGCGGCGCGGCGTAGCCGATCACGTCGTTCAGGGGCGTCGAGCCCGATTTGGCCACCGCCCCCAGCGACTTCTCGAGAATGGTGGTCAGCCCGCCCTGCAGATTGCCCGGCGACGGATTGTTATTCAGCTCCATGCCATGCCGGTCGGCATAGGCCCGCCACCAATCGAGACGCTCCAGCAGCTTTCGTCCCACGTCGGGCGTCGCCGCGCGGCGCAGCAGCAGATGCTCGGCACCCCAGATCTCGGGCGTCTCGCTCAGCAGGGCCGAGCCACCGGCGCGGACCAACCCGTCGACCGCCGACCCCAGTGCCGGATTGGCTGTGATCCCCGACCAGGCGTCCGACCCGCCGCACTGCAGTCCAACGGTCAGGTGCGACGCCGACACCGTCTGACGCCTGGCACCCGCCGCCCGTTCGACCAACGCCTGAACGATGCCGATGCCGGCCGAGATCGCCCGCGCCGTGCCGCCGGCTTCCTGGATCGTCAGGGTTCGCAGGCCGGGCCCGGCCTCAAGCCCGGCCCCCGCCAGCCACGCCGGAATCTGGTTGGCCTCGCAGCCCAGGCCAACGATCAGCACACCGCCAAAATTGGAGTGCCGCGCATAGCCGGCCAGGGTCTTCTGCAGCAGGGCCACATCGGTCCCCAGCGCGGAGCCGCCACACCCGCTCTGGTGCGTGAAGGCGACCACGCCGTCCACGCCCGGCGGCAGGCCGCTGTCGGGGAAGGCGTCGGCGATACGCCGGGCCACCGTCGCAGAACAGTTCACGCTGGTCAGGACCCCGATGTAGTTCCGCGTGCCGACAGCGCCGTCGGCACGGACGAAGCCTTCGAAGGTCGCCGGCCGGTCGGTCGGCACGGGCGCGAAGTCTGCGCCGATCTCGGCCTCACGGGCGTCGTCGGCCATGACCAGATTGTGCGAATGGACGTGGTCGCCGATTGCGATGTCGACCCCCGCCCGGCCGATCACCTGACCATATTTCCTTACCACGCTGCCGGCGGCGACAGCGCGCACCGCCACCTTGTGCCCCGTCGCGATCGCCGCCCGGGTTGGGGCCTCAAGACCCTCAGCGGTCGCGCCCGGGGCCAGATCGTCCAGGGCAATGGCCACATCGTCGGCCGCGTTCAGCGTCAACACCCGGCTCATGTCCCATCCTCCGGGAGCGCGGTGCCCCCCTGAGCCGCCGCAGCGACCGCACCGATCTGGCCCAGCCGGACATAGGCGTCCGTGACCGCCGCCCGGAACGCCGCGTGCCGCGCCAGCACCGTCGGAAAGACCGCCTCCAGCGTCAGCAGGGCCTCGACGATGGCCGCGTCGCCGTCCGCGCCGTCGACGAGCCTCCTCGTCTGCGCCGCCAGTGGATCGTCGACGATGAAGGCCTCGCCCGCCTCGGTCACGCCCGACTGCCAGCGCATCCAGCCCGCGACGCCCAGCGCCAGCGCCGAAATCCCCTGCCCCTGCGCCAGCCGCGCGGCGCATGAGGCCAACAGTCGCTGCGGCAGCTTCTGCGACCCGTCCATGGCGATCTGGCGTGTGCGGTGCTGCAGCGCCGGGTTCAGGAACCGCGCCATCAGCTCGCTGCGATAGCAGGTGATATCCAGACCGGGTGGCGGGGTCAGCGTGGTCTCCGCCTCGTCCCACAGCCGCTCGACGAGGGCGCGGATGGCCGGAACAGCGACCGCCTGATGCACGAACCTATGACCGGCCAGACCGCCCAGACAGGCGATCGTCGAATGAGCGCCGTTCAGCAGTCGAAGCTTGGCCTCTTCCCACGGCTCAACCGCCGCGGTCATCCGCACACCAAGGTCCTCGAACGCCGGGCGCGGACCGGCGAAGAGGTCCTCGACCACCCATTGGGTGAACGGCTCGGTCTTGACCATGCCTTCGTCGCGGTAGCCGACCCGGGTCTCGAGGGCGTCGATATCGGCCGCGGTCGTCGCCGGAACGATGCGGTCGACCATGGTCTGCGGAAAGGCCCCTTCGGCCGCGATCCAGTCGTGCAGGCCGGCGTCAATCCGCGCTGCCATGGTCAGCACCGCCGCCCGCACCCGCAGACCGTTGTGAGGAATATTGTCGCAAGACACGACCGTGAAAGGCTTCAGGCCCCGCTGATGCCTCAGACGCAGGGCCGCGACGAGGAAGCCGGGGACCGTCCTCGGCTTCACCAGATCGGCAAGATCTTCTGCCACCTCGGGATCGGCTTCCAGAAGGGCTCCGGTCACCGGATCCAGCCGATAACCCTTCTCGGTGACCGTCAGGGTGACGATGTGCACGTCCGGCGATGCCATGGCCTCGACGAGAGCTGCCGGACCCTCGGTCGCGACCATCACCCCCATCACCGCTCCGATGACCCGGACAGTCTCGTCGACGGTGTCCCGAACGACCACGCTGTAGAGCCCGTCCTGCGGCTCAAGCCGATCGCGCACGCCTGGGGACCGCAACGAGGCCCCCAGCACGCCCCAGCGCAGGTCCCCGCTGGTCAGGGCCGCGTCGAATACCACCGCCTGATGCGCCCGGTGGAAGGCTCCGATGCCGAGATGGACCACGCCGATCTTGACCGCCGCTCGATCATAGGTCGGACGCATGACCGGGACGTGCGAAAGCGTCGCGTTCGAAAGCCGGGTCACAGCCTGTATGCCGCCTTGACCAGATCATAGGTCAGGGCGCGCGCCACTTCATGGGCCTCGTCCTCCCCGATCCGGTGCTCCACAACCAGCTTTGCGAGGAAGCCGCAATCCATGCGCCGGGCCACGTCATGCCGCGCCGGGATCGACAGGAAGGCCCGCGTGTCGTCATTGAAGCCGACGGTGTTGTAGAAGCCCGCCGTCTCGGTGACCTGTTCACGGAAGCGGCGCATCCCTTCCGGACTGTCGTGAAACCACCAGCTCGGCCCCAGCTTCAGTGCCGGATAATGTCCCGCCAGCGGGGCCAGTTCACGGCTGTAGCTGGTCTCGTCCAGGGTGAAGACGATCAGCGTCAGGCGGGGGTCCGAGCCGAAGCGATCCAGCAGCGGCTTCAACGCCCGGACATAGTCCGTCTGCGTCGGGATGTCGGCACCCTTGTCAAGGCCGAACTGGTTGAACACCATGGCGTTGTGATTGCGGAACGACCCGGGGTGCAACTGCATGACCAGACCGTCCTCGACGCTCATCGCCGCCATCTCGGTCAGCATCTGGCCACGGAAAAGTTCGGCATCCGCGACACTGGCCGGGCCGCTCGACACGCGTCCGAACAGGGCCTCCGCCTCGGCTTTCGAAAGGTCGGCGGTGAAGGCTGTCGGATGGCCGTGGTCGGTCGAGGTCGCCCCCATCGCAGTGAAGAAGGCGCGCCGGTCCCGCAGCGCGTCGAGGTAGCCGGCCCAGCTCAGGGTGTCCCGACCCGTCTGCTCGGCCAGAACCCCCAGATTGTTTCGGAAGCCTTCGTAGTCCGGATCCAGAACCGGATCCGGTCGGAAGGCGGTCAACACCCGACCCTTCCATCCGGATTCCCGGATGGCCTTGTGATGTTCCAATGTTTCCGTCGGCGATTCCGTCGTCGTCAGTACCTCGATATTGGCCCGCTCGAACAAGGCCCGAGGGCGAAAGGCCTCGGTCTGCAACGCGGCATCGATGATGTCGAAGTAGTGGTCGGCAGTTTCCGCAGACAGCCGCACGTCGATCCCGAATATCTCGGCATAGACCCAGTCGTGCCACATGCGCGACGGGGTACCCCGGAACAGGTGATAGTGCTGCGCGAAGCGGTGCCAGATCGCCCGCGGATCGCGCTCGACGGGGCCGCCGTCCGCGCGGGGTACTCCCAGGCTCTCCATGGACAGGCCCTGCGAGAAAAGCATGCGGAAGACGTAGTGATCGGGGGTGATCAGCAACTCGGCAGGATTGGCGAACGGTTCGTTGGCCGCGAACCAAGACGGGTCGGTATGACCATGCGGGCTGATAATCGGCAGGCCCCTGATCTCCGTGTAGAGCCGACGGGCGATCGCGCGCGTATCGGCGTCGACCGGAAACAGCCGATCCGGATGGAGGATCAAGGGGTGGCTCATCGCTAGGGCTCTGTCCGGCGCCGGGGGCGGGCGCTTCATGGGTTCAACGCGCGGGCCCACGCCAGCCTTGCGACCGCGAAGGGGCTTCCAATATCGTCTATGACACCGGTGACAATGCAATGGCAAATGCGCATACTTCATCGCCGGATGTCGAGTATGCCGGTCTCCGATACCAGCCGCACCCTTGGCGCCGCTGGCAGAAAGGGACGACGCCATGACCGGACCGATCTTCGACCGTCGTCTGTTCACCGGGGGCTTTGCCGCCCTGCCCCTGTCGGCCTGCGCGACGATGAGCCCGCGGTCTGCCGCGGCGGGCGTGGCCGTGTCCGACTTCGGAATGACGGCCACGGGCGAGCCGGTGAGGCTGTTCACCCTGACGAACCGGGCCGGTCATTCCGCGAAGATCATGACCTGGGGGGCGGCGCTGACCTCGCTTGTGATGCCGGACCGGTCTGACGCGCTGGCCGATGTCGTCCTCGGGCTGGACAGTTATGACGACTATGTCGCGCGCTCGCGGAATTTCGGGGCGACGATCGGGCGCTATGCGGGCCGGATCGCCGGCGGCCAGTTCGAACTGGATGGCCGGATCGTTCATCTCGAGACCGGCGGAGGGGCCCACAGCTCCCACGGCGGCCCTGTCGGGTTCTCAAAGCGCAACTGGACCGGTCGGCTCGACGAAACGCTCGAAGGGCCCGGGGTGTCGATGACGCTGGTCAGCGCCGACGGAGACCAGGGTTTCCCGGGCAAACTGGTGATCACCGTCACCTACCGGCTGACCCATGACGACCGCCTGACCCTGGCCTTCGAGGCGACGACGAACAGACCGACGGTCCTCAACCCCACTCATCACAGCTATTTCAACCTGTCGGGAGCCCCCGGGCGACTGGTTCTGGACCATGTCGTCACGATCGATGCCGACGAATTCACCGCCTTCGGACCGGACAAGATCGTCACCGGTGAACTGCGGCCGGTCGCCGGCACGCCGCTCGATTTCCGCCGGCCAAAGACCCTGGGTCGCGACCTGGCGACACCCGATGAGCAGGTGAGAATCGGTGGGGGCTACGACCACAATTTCGTTCTCCGCGGCGAACCCTGCGTCCTGCGCCGCGCCGCGCGGGTCGATCACCCCGAAAGCGGGCGACGAATGGAGCTCTGGACGACCGAGCCCGGCGTCCAGTTCTACACGGCAAATGCAGTCGAGATGATTGGCCGTGACGGCGTACCCTATCATCCGCATTGCGGACTGTGTCTCGAACCCCAGCATTACCAGAACAGCCCGAACCGCCCGGAATTTCCGATTACGGTCCTTCGCCCGGGTGCGACCTACCACTCGACCAGCGAATACCGGTTCGGCCGGGCGGACTGACCTCCCGGCCAGAAAAAGGGGCCGGTAGCTCTCGCCACCGACCCCAAGGTACGTTCAGGAGAACGCGTTTCTAGAAGCGATAACGGGCGCCGACGAAGACCTGTCGCCCGGTGTGGTGGTAGACGGAAGTGCTCTCGCGGGAGGCACCGTCGCCGACGAACTGGTGATTTTCCTCATCCGTCAGGTTCAGGGCTTCTAGGGTGACCTCGATCTGGTCGCTCAACTGATAGGAAGCCGAGGCATCGAGGTTGAACGTGTCCTTCTTGCCTTCGATCGGGTTGCCGTTCCGGCCAGGGACGTTCTGGAGATAGGCTTCCCGGATCGCCGCCGAGATCCGCGCCGAGAACTTGTCGTCCTCGTAGTAGACCGTGGCGTTGTACGACTGTGGCGAGAGGTTGATCAGATCAGCGGTCACGAACGTGGCACAGGTCGCGTCGTTGCAATAGTCGATCTCTGACTCGACGTGGGTGTAGTTCAGTTGCACCCCGGTGTTGGCGAGGAAGCCGGGCAGGAACCGGAAGGGCTGCTGATAGCTGATCTCGAAGCCTTTCAGAGGTCCGCCCTCGGTGTTCACCGCTGCGGTCAGCTGGAAGATGGTCGAGGCCGAGCAGGGCGAGGAGCAGAAGCTCGGATCGAAGGCCGACGGGTTGAGGGCCGTCAGGGACGAATAGGGCAGATCCTGGCGGACGAGTTGAATGTAGGTGTCGATGTCCTTGTAGAAGTAGGCAAAGGACAGCAGGCTTTCAGCCGCGAAATACCACTCGACGCTGAGGTCGTAGGTGTTGGCGCGGAAAGGCTCCAGCTTCACATTGCCGATCGTTGCGGTGAAGTTCGGCCCCGTGGACAGCGAGGTGGTCGGGACGAGGAAGTTGGTACCGGCGAGGTTGTTATTGATCGGCGGCCGCGCCATCACCTTGGCCGCCCCGAAGCGCAGGAACAGGTCTTTCACCGGCTCCAGCACCAGGTTCAGCGACGGCAGGGTGTCGGAATACTCGTTCTCGCCGGTCACAAGGTTGCCGCCGCCTGTCGAGCTGTAGCCCGTGGCCTGCAGGATCGTGTTCGCCTGGCGCACGCCGATATTGCCACGCAACGGCATGTCGAACACTTCGGTGTTGAAGTCGGCCTGAACGTAGAAGGCCAGGTCCTGTTCGGAGATTGACCGGTTGCCGCCGCGGGCATTGCCGTTGGTGACGCCGGTCAGACGGAAGTCGCCTCCGGCTACGCCGGTGTCGCAGTTGCAGTAGATGTTGAACAGGCTTGCGATGGCGTTCAGGTCAGGACGAAGCCAGCGGGTATCCGTCCCCGCGGGGACCAGATCCCGGCCGAAGCCCGTGAGCAGGTTGGAAATATCGGCCACCGTGGTCCCGACCGGCAGGGCCGGCACGAGAGTCTCGTCCGCGCGGCGCGACTCGAAGGAGTCGGTGTCGTAGGTCTTGAAATTGATCCCCGCCTTGAACGTCACGAACTCGCTGGCGTCATATTCAATGTCGGCTTGGGCCGTTGTGAACAGGGTGTCTACGCCGTTCGGCCGCAGCCGGATTTCCGAACGCGGGAGGACGGCGAGACCCGTGCCCAGGTTCGCACTCCGCCACGCCCAGTTGTTGGGGTTGGTGACGTCGAAGCCGTAGTTGATGACCGGCGCCTGCAGGTTGCCGCGGAAGTCCCAGGAATAGCCCTGGGTGTTCTGACGATCGAGCGTGACCGTCGTCTGGACCGGATTGTCGAAGTTCGATTCTGCCCGGCCGTAGTAGTAGCTTCCGCGCAGGCGATCCGAGAAGTCGTGCTCGGCCGAAAAGCTGATCTGGGTGTATTCCGTCGAGAGCACATCGTAGCGACTCTCCGACCGGATATCGACGTTGTCGAACAGGCCGTAGACCAGCATGTTGTTCTCGACCACAGCGTCCCGGACACCGATCTGGGTCTGGCCGCCGGCCGCCGCATTGCGGCTGAAGGACAGGGCTTCAAGGAAGTCTTCCTGCCGTGTGGCATCCAGTTTGGAATACAGGATGTCCAGCGAGAACAGCGTGGTATCGGCCGGTCGCCACTGGAAGGATCCGGTGACGCCGAGACGTTCCTGCTCGTGGGTCAGACGGCCATAGCGAGGCAGTCGCGGGATGAAGACGGTCGCCTGGTTGGCAGTTGTGAAGGCTGCGTTGTTGGCCGCCGTATTGGCCGGACGCGCGACGCCCGTAGCGCAGTTGGCGGCCGACGAGCCGTTCGCAGTGCTGTTGGAAGGATTCTGGGGGGCGAAGCCGACGGGGCTGCAGAAGCCGCCGCTGTTGGTCGAACCCGGTGCCGCGGCCGGAGCCCAGCGGACCGAGCTGAAACCTTCTTCCAGAAGGCTGCGCTCGCTGTAGGCCACCGAGACAAGGGCCCCGAACTGATCATTGTCACCGAAGGTGTCGCTGATCAGCAAGGCATAGCGCGGATTGTACTCTTCCGAGAGGTCGTTGTAGCCGGCCTGGGCCGAGGCAGCGAGCGTGAAGCCCCTGTGGTCGAACGGACGCGTCCCCTGCAGGTCGACTGTGGCACCGAGCGAACCCTCTTCGGTCTCGGCCGCGGCGGTCTTGCGCACGGTGATCGAGTTGAAGAGTTCCGATGCGAAGACGTTGAAGTCGAAACCGCGACCCCGGTTGGCACCGCCCGAGGAGTCCGTGCCGCCGGCGGTGGCCTGGGCCTCCATGCCGTTGATCCGGGTGCGGGTAAAGTCGGGACCCAGACCGCGAACGGTGATGGTGCGGCCTTCACCAGCGTCCCGGTCGATGGAGACACCCGGTACGCGCTGGATCGATTCCGCGAGGTTCAGGTCGGGGAAGTCGGCGATGTCCTCTGCGACGATCACGTCGACCACATTGGTCTCGCGCCGCTTGGCGTCCAGGCCCGCGTTCAGGCTGGCGCGGAAGCCGGTGACGACGACCTCGTCGATCTCGGTGGTGTCCTGACCGGCCGACGGCGCAACCTGCGCTGCGGCGGCACCGACCCCGAGAGACAGCGCTACGGCCAGTCCCGACGCTCCCGCGAACAGACAACGGCGAAAGGCGCGGGTCATCCCCGGCTGAATGGCTTGCATGATATGCCTCCTCCCAATTGGGCATACAGGACGCCGGAGTGAGCCCCGGTCTATAGATTTATTGCGGTCCGGCATCTCTGGCCGATCCATTTGATACCGGTGTCATAAAGGGTTATGGAAACAAATGATACCGGTAGCAATTTCGAGCCTAAACCGATGATCCGCGTTTTCGCAAGCCCGCTTCTTCGCACCGCCACCGCAAGCATGGCCCTAACTCTGACCGCCGTGGCCTTGGGGGCACACCCGGCGTGTGCCCAGGATGCGGCAGCCGGCGTGCTCGCTTTTCCCGGCGCGGAGGGGGCCGGACGGCTGGCTCTGGGCGGCCGCGGAGGCCGGGTCCTGCGCGTGACGAATCTGAACGACTCCGGTCCTGGCAGCTTACGCGCGGCGGTAGAGGCTGACGGCCCGCGCACTGTGATCTTCGACATCGGCGGGACCATCCCACTCGCCTCCCCCCTGACCATCCGGCGCGGCCGGATCACCCTCGCGGGCCAAACAGCCCCTGGCGGCGGGATCACCCTGCGGGACCACGCCCTGGTCATCGCGGCCGACGACATCGTGGTGCGCCACCTCAGGTCCCGCCTGGGCGATGAGAGTCGCGTCGAATCTGACGCGGTCTCGATCGAACGGGGTCGTCGCATCATCCTCGACCACGTCTCGGCTTCTTGGTCAGTGGACGAGACCCTTTCGGTCGGCAGCCGCTACAATCCGCCCGGGCGGGGCATCTACGACGTCACGGTTCAGTGGTCCGTTATCTCGGAGTCGCTGAATGCCTCAGGTCACGCCAAGGGCGAGCATGGCTATGGATCCCTCGTGCGGGGCGGGCACGGCGCGCGGATGACCTTCCACCACAATCTTTGGGCCGCCCACCGGGCCCGGATGCCGCGGCCCGGAAACTACAACGCGCCCTCCATCGACCCCGAAGGACCCCGATTTGAATTCCACTCCAACGTCTTCCACAACTGGGGCGGGTCTCACGCTGGTTACAACGCCGACACAGCAAGCCTGTCGACCTACGCCTTTGTCGGCAACGTCTATATCCCGGGTCCGGATTCAGCCGGCCGTTGGGCGTTCGAAGAGTCCAACCCCATGGCGCAGGCCTGGTTTGAGGGCAATGCGATGGACGGGCGGGTCCCGTCCGATCCCTGGAGTTTGGTGAAGGATTCGGACCGGCCGGGCTATCGACTCTCGACCCGCCCCGACTGGGCGGCGGCCGCGACCGGAGCAACGACCGGGACCGAGGCAGCGGTCTTGGCCCACGCTGGCGCGGGTCCCGTCCGGGACGCCGTAGACGAGCGGATTCTCGCGGCCGTCGGAACCCGATCGTTGCGCATTATCAACAGTCAGTCCCAGGTCGGCGGCTGGCCTGTGCTGGCACCGGGAACACCCTGGATCGACCATGACGCTGACGGCATGCCAGACAACTGGGAAACGGCGCATGGCCTCGATCCGGCCGACGCCGGAGACGGCGCGCTGGACCGTGACAGCGACGGCTACACCAACCTTGAGGACTGGCTGAACAGCCTGATCCGGTGACGGATCATGTTGGCCGGGTGCCAATGTCGGCTGGGTGCGCTTGAACGAGAGCGCCTTCACGAAACATCTTTCCTATCCGCAACCTGGGAGCGACCCAGGTGGAGACGAGTTTGCGTCTGCCTGACAGCACCACCACGGGCTCTGGCAATCCAAACTTAGCCGCCCGGTAATCCGGCCGACCTAGCGTCGCGGCCATGGCCAAGTCGACCAACCCGTTCCTCTAGTTTGACAGCACCCCCTGTGGACTTGCACCCAATTTTGCTTCAAGCTTAAAATATGTCGTCGGATCAACCCGCCAGAAGCGTTGCGATCGTGGGAGCCGGGCCGGGAGGGCTCTACCTCGCCATTTCCCTGAAGCTTCGCGATCCGGCCCTGGTCGTCGCCGTTCATGAACGCAACCGGGCCGATGACACCTTCGGCTGGGGCGTGGTCTTCTCCGACCAGACCCTGGCCAACCTCAAGGCCAACGACCCCGAAACCGCCGCGACCATCGAGGCGGCCTTCGTGCACTGGGACGATATCGAGGTTCACATCCACGGTCGGTGTATCCGCTCGGGCGGGCACGGCTTTGCCGGCATCGGCCGCCAGAATCTGCTGACCCTGCTTCAGGCGCGAGCCAGGTCACTGGGCGTCGTTCTGCATTTCGAAAGCGAGGTCGCCGACCTCAACGCCCTGGAGGCAGACGTCATCGTCGCGGCAGACGGCCTGAACAGCCGGGTCCGCAACGACACACCCGAGGTGTTCGGCGTCGATGTCGACGTGCGCGCCAACAAATACATCTGGCTGGGCACGACCCGGGCCTTCGGCGCCTTTACATTCGCCTTCGTCGAGACGCCGCACGGCTGGATCTGGGCGCACGCCTACCAGTTCGAACCGGGGACATCGACCTTCATCGCTGAATGTTCCGAGACCACCTGGCGAGGCCTCGGCTTCGAGGGGATGGACCAGGCCCGGACCTGCCGCGCGGCCGAGGCCCTCTTCGCCGACTGGCTGGACGGCCACCCGCTGATGAGCAATGCCAAACATCAGCGCGGCTCGGCCTGGCTCAACTTCCCCCGCGTCGCCTGCGAGCGCTGGCGCGACGGCAGGGTGGTGCTGCTGGGGGACGCCGCCCACACGGCGCATTTCTCGATCGGCTCCGGTACCAAACTGGCCTTCGAGGACGCGATCCGCCTCGCGCGGGCCCTGACGGATCAAGGTGATCTCGACGCCTGCCTCGCCGCCTATGAGGCCGAGCGCCGGATCGAGGTGCTGAAGCTGCAGAGCGCCGCGCGCAACTCCACCGAATGGTTCGAGACCGTCGACCGCTACACCAACCTCGATCCGCTGCAATTCACCTACAGCCTGCTGACCCGCAGCCAGAGGGTCAGCCACGAGAACCTGCGCCTGCGCGACCCGGGCTTCCTCGAGGCGGTCGAGCGAGGTTTTGCAGCCGCGGCCGGGGGCCCGCCTTCCGACTCTGTTCCGGCGCCCATGTTCACGCCCCTGCAGCTGCGCGGCCTGACCCTGCCCAACCGCGTCGTGGTCTCGCCGATGTGCATGTATTCGGCCACCGACGGCACTGTCGGCGACTTCCATCTGGTCCATCTCGGGGCCAGGGCCATGGGCGGTGCCGGGCTTGTCTTCACCGAGATGACCAATGTCTCGGCCGATGCCCGCATCACCCCCGGCTGCGCGGGAATGTACCGGCCCGAGCATCGCGACGCCTGGAAGCGGATCGTCGACTTCGTCCACGGCCAGGGCGCGCGCATCGCCCTCCAGCTGGCCCACGCCGGCCGCAAGGGCTCGGTCGAGCGGCCTTGGGGGCCGCGCGCCGACCAACCCCTGATCGACAATGGCTGGCCACTGATCGCCGCCTCGACCGGTGCCTGGACCGACCGCGACCAGTCACCTCGTGCCATGACCCGCGACGACATGGATCGGGTACGCGACGATTTCGTCCGCGCCACCGGCTGGGCCGACGAGGCCGGGTTCGACCTGGTCGAGCTGCACTGCGCCCATGGCTATCTGCTGTCGTCCTTCCTGACGCCGATCTCCAATCACCGCACCGACGATTACGGTGGTTCTGTCGAGAACCGGCTGCGCTTCCCGCTGGAGGTCTTCTCCGCCATGCGGTCCGCTTGGCCCGCCGACCGGCCGATGTCGGTACGACTGTCCGCCACCGACTGGATGGAAGACGGCCTGTCGCCGGAAGATGCCGTCATCATTGCCCGGGCCTTCGCGGACGCCGGTTGCGACCTGATCGACGTCTCGGCTGGCCAGACTTCACCCGACAGCCGGCCTGTTCATGGCCGGATGTTCCAGACGCCGCTCAGCGACCGCATCCGCAACGAAGCCGGGGTCGTGACCATGGCGGTGGGCAACATCTACGAGACCGACCACGTCAACAGCATCCTCGCCGCCGGCCGCGCCGACCTGTGTGCGCTGGCCCGCCCGCATCTGGCCGACCCGAACTGGAGCCTTCGCACGGCCGCCGAAACGGGCTGGCGTGGGGTCCAGCCACCGGTCCAGTACCTGGCGGGCTTCGCCCAGCTGGCCCGCAACCTTGAACGCCAGCAGCAGACAGGTCCGGTATGAGCCTGTCAGGCCTTCATGCGGTGGTGACCGGCGCGGGCTCCGGTATCGGTCGGGCCATCGCCGAAGAGCTGGCCGCGGCCAACGCACAGGTCACCCTGATCGGACGCCACATCGATCGACTGGGCGAGACGGCCGATCGTATCGGCGACGCGGCCTTCGCCGCCCCCGCCGACGTTACCGACCCTGATGCTCTCGCCGCCGCTATCGAGGCCGGGCGCGACCGGTTCGGGCCGGTCGACATCCTGGTCAACAATGCGGGCGGGGCGGTGTCCGCACCCTTCATGACGACGACAGCCGACCACCTGCGCGCCATGCTGGCACTCAACCTCGAGGCTCCCGCCGAGGCCATCCGGCTGGTCCTCCCGGGCATGCTGACCCGGCGCCGGGGCCGGATCGTCAACATCGCCTCGACGGCGGGCTTGAAGGGTTATCCCTATGTCACCGCCTATGTCGCGGCCAAGCACGGCCTCGTCGGCCTGACCCGTGCCCTCGCCCTCGAGGTCGCGTCGAAGGGCGTCACCGTCAATGCCGTCTGCCCTGGTTTCACCGACACCGAACTGGTCGCCCGTTCCGTAGAACTGCTCGTCGACAGGACGGGCCGCAGCGCGGATGAAGCTCGCGCCACCCTGGCCGCCTCCAATCCACAGGGGCGGTTTATCACCCCCTGCGAGGTCGCCGCCATGGTCGTCTGGCTGAGCGGCGAGGCCGCCTCAGGGGTCAACGGTGCGGCCTTGCCCGTGGCCGGAGGCGAGACATGAGCCCAATGGCATCAGCCCTCCTGCCCGACCGGCTGGGCGGTGCACCGCACAGCAAGCGGTCACTGCGTCTGTGGCTGCGGTTGCTGACCTGCACGACCACAATAGAGCAGCGCGTGTCACAGCGGCTGCGCGACGAATTTGCCACCACCCTGCCCCGGTTCGACCTGCTGGCAGCACTGGACCGCGCCGGCCAGAACGGCCTGACCATGGGCGAGGCGGCCGACCGGCTGATGGTTTCGAACGGCAATATCACCGGCCTCGCGGCGCGGCTCAGAGCCGACGGGCTGGTGGAAGCCATGGCCGGCACGGACCGTCGGGTCCAGCGCCTGCGCCTCACCACGGCCGGGCAGGCCCGCTTCGCTATCATGGCGGCGGCGCACGAAGCATGGATCGAGACCCTGTTCGCTGACCTGACCGATACCGAAGCCGACGACCTGACCGGCCTGCTGGAGCGGACCAAACGCTCGCTGGAGGCCGCCGCCCGTGAGGAGCCAAGCCGATGAAGGCGCGCGACTATAAAGCCGAACATTTTCTCTGGGCCGTGGACGGCGACGGGGTGGCAACCCTGACCCTCAACAGGCCCGAGCGGAAAAACCCGCTGACCTTCGACTCTTACGCCGAGATGCGCGACCTGTTCCGCGCCCTGGTCCATGCAGAAGACTGCAAGGTGGTGATCATCACCGGGGCCGGCGGCAATTTCTCGTCCGGCGGCGACGTGCACGAAATCATCGGCCCGCTGACCGAAATGGCCATGCCAGCCCTGCTGCGCTTCACCCGCATGACCGGTGATCTGGTCAAGGCCATGCGCCACTGCCCCCAGCCGATCATCGCGGCCCTGGACGGAATCTGCGTCGGAGCCGGGGCGATCATGGCCATGGCCTCGGACCTGCGCATCGCCACACCGAACACCCGGACCGCCTTCCTCTTCACCCGGGTCGGCCTCGCCGGCTGCGACATGGGGGCCTGTGCCATCCTGCCCCGGCAGATCGGCCAGGGCCGGGCGTCGGAGCTGTTGTTCACCGGGCGGATCATGACCGCCGAAGAGGGTGAGCGCTGGGGCTTCCACAACCGGCTGGTCGAGCCCGCAGCCTTGATGGACACGGCCCTGGACCTGGCGCGTTCGCTGGCCCGGGGGCCGACCTTCGCTCACAGCGTCACCAAGACACAGCTCAACCTCGAATGGGACATGAGCCTCGACGCCGCGATCGAGTCCGAGGCACAGGCCCAGGCCATCTGTATGCAGACCCGGGATTTCCGCCGGGCCTTCGAGGCCTTTGCCGCCAAAAGCGACCCCGTGTTCGAGGGAAACTGACCATGGCCGTCCAGACCTTTCGCGACACCACCTTCCTGGACTGGCCCTTCCTTGACGACCGCCACCGCGCCTTCGCCGCCGACATCGAGGCCTGGGCAGACGTCCATGGCGACGCCCTGCACCGACACGGGGATCACGACCTGGACGGGGACTGCCGCGTCATCCTGAAGGCCCTGGCCGACGGCGGCTGGCTGAAAAACGCCGTGCCCGACGCAGACGGCAGACTGGACGTGCGGACCCTGTGCCTGACGCGCGAAACCCTGTCCCGGCGCTCCGGTCTGGCCGACTTCGTCTTTGCCATGCAGGGACTGGGCTCGGGACCGATCAGCCTGTTCGGCAGCGACGCGCAGAGAGCGCGCTGGCTGCCCGGCGTAGCGTCGGGCGAGACGATCGCCGCCTTCGCCCTGTCAGAGCCCGAGGCCGGCTCCGACGTCGCCGCCCTGTCGACAACGGCCCGACGCGAGGGTGACGGCTGGGTGCTGGACGGCACCAAGACCTTTATCTCCAACGGCGGTCTCGCCGACCGCTATACCGTCTTCGCCCGCACCGGCGAGGGACCCGGGGCCAAAGGTCTGAGCGCCTTCGTCGTCGACGCAGGCACGCCCGGGTTCGATGTGGTCGATCGCATCCCCCTGATGGCCGCCCATCCCCTGGCGACGATCCGGTTCACCGACTGCCGTATCACCGGCGATCGGCTGCTGGGCGAGCCCGGACAGGGCTTCCGCATCGCCATGGCCACGCTGGATGTGTTCCGCTCGACCGTCGCTGCGGCGGCCCTCGGCTTCTCGCGCCGGGCCTTCGACGAGGCCGCCGGCCGGGCCACGACCCGCATCCTGTTCGGGGCCCCCATGAGCGACATGCAACTGGTCCAGGCGGCACTGGCCGACATGGCTCTGAAGATCGACGCCTCGGCCCTGCTGATCTACCGCGCCGCCTGGCTGAAGGATCAGGGCGCACCCCGCGTCACACGCGAGGCGGCGATGGCGAAGCTCTACGCCACCGACGAGGCCCAGTCGGTGATCGACCAGGCGGTCCAGCTGTTCGGCGGCCTCGGCGTCGTCTCCGGAAGCCCGGTCGAACGTCTGTACCGCGAGATCCGCGCCCTGCGCATCTACGAGGGTGCATCCGAGGTCCAGAAAATCGTCATCGCGCGTCAGGTGTTGTCGAGCCGCACCGGGGGGCGTTGATGATCGCCAGCGCCCATCTCGACCGCTTCGTCCTCGAGCACCTGCCGCCGCCGGCCCTTCAGCCGGAGCGAATCTTCAGCCTGCCCGAGCTTCAGTACCCCGAGCGTCTGAACGCCGGCGTTGAACTGTTGCGCCGCGCGATTGCAGCCGCGGGTCCTGACGGCCGCGCCCTGATCGATGCCGATCATGAGTTTTCATGGGGCAGGGTCGATGCGATCTCGGACCGGATGGCGCGCGTTCTGGTCGAGGACATGGGGCTGATCCCCGGCAACCGCGTGCTGCTGCATGGTCCGAACGCCTCCTGGACCGTTATGGCGTGGTTCGCGATCCTGAAGGCCGGTGGCGTGGTCGTCGCCACCATGCCCATGCTCCGCGCCGCCGAACTGGCCGTTGTCATCGACAAGGCCCGGATCAGCCATGCCCTGGTCTACACAACCCTCGCAGACGCCGTGACCGAGGCCCGGGACGCGGCTCCGTCGCTGTCGCAGGTGATGGACTCGGCCGCCCTCCAGAGAGCCGCCCAGTCCCTGCCCGCCGGCTTCCGCTTCGACGCCGTGGACACCGCAGCCGAGGATCCGGCCCTGATCGCCTTCACCTCCGGCACCACGGGCAAGCCCAAGGGCTGCGTCCATCTCCATCACGACATCCTCGCCATGGCGGACACCTTCGGTCGCCATATCGTCGGGCTGGCCAGGGATGACATCATGGTCGGTACGCCGTCGATCGCCTTTACCTTCGGGCTTGGCGGTCTGGTGGTCTTTCCCGCCGCCGCCGGTGCCGCGACGGCCTTCGCCGACCGCCCCGGCTTCGACGCCCTGGCCGAAACCGTCGCCCGCTTCCGGGCGACCGCCCTGTGCACCGCCCCGACCGGCTATCGCGCCTTGCTGAAGCTGACCGGCGACCACGACCTGTCCTCGCTGCGCACCTGTGTCTCGGCGGGAGAGGCCCTGCCCGCCGCGACGTCCGACGCCTGGCATGATGCGACCGGTATCCGCATCGTCGACGGCATCGGATCCACGGAAATGATCCATGTCTTCATTTCCGCCCGCGGAGACGACATCCGCCCCGGCTCAACCGGCAAGGCGGTCCCCGGCTATGAGGCCCGGATTATCGATGACGCCGGCCGACCTCTGCCTCCGGGCGGCATCGGTCGCCTCGCCGTCCGCGGCCCGACCGGCTGCCGCTATCTCGATGACGAGCGTCAGGCCGCCTATGTCCAGGACGGCTGGAACCTGACCGGCGACGTCTACCGGCTGGATGAGGACGGCTATTTCTGGTTCGTGGCCCGGTCCGACGACATGATCATATCGTCGGGCTACAACATCGGTGCGCCCGAGGTTGAGCACGCCCTGTTGCGACACGAGGCCGTCGCCGAGGCCGCGGTCATCGGCGCGCCCGATACCGAGCGCGGCCAGATCGTCCAGGCCTTTGTCGTGCTTAACGCAGGGCACGCTCGCTCCGATGCCCTGCGCCTCGAGCTCCAGGCCTTTGTGAAGGGTGTCATAGCCCCCTACAAATATCCTCGGGCGCTCGAATTCGTGGATGCCCTCCCCAGGACACAGACCGGAAAGCTGCAGCGCTTCCGGCTGAAGGATCCATCATGAACAGCGAGGTTTTCACGGCCAGACGCCGCGTGCGTTTCGCCGATTGCGATGCAGCCGGCATCGTGTTCTTCCCGCGCTATTTCGAGATGCTGAACGGCGTGGTCGAGGACTGGTTCGCCGGCCCTCTGGATCTGTCGTTTCGCGAGCTCCACCTGGAGCGTAACCTCAGCGTGCCGACCGCCGCCATCGAAGCTCGCTTCCTCGCGCCGTCGCGGCTGGAAGACGACCTGGACTTCACCCTTGCCGTGACCCGCCTTGGCGGGGCCTCCTGCGACCTGCGCCATCAGATGTTTGCCGGCGATCAGCTTCGTCTCGAGGCCAGGCAGACGATCGTCTTCGTCGGCGCGTCCCTGAAGCCCGAACCCTGGCCCGCCGAGGTGCGCACCCGCATCGCCCTGTTTGTGGAGCCCCCCGTATGAACCAGGTCCTGCTGCCGGAAGGCTGGCCCCGCCCCCGGGGATACTCGAACGGAATCGCCGCCAACGGCCGTATGGTCTTCGTGGCGGGCCAGATCGGCTGGGACACGGCGGGGCAGTTCCCACAGGGCTTTGTCGCCCAGGTCCGACAGACGCTGGCGAACACCCTTGCCGTTCTCGCGGAGGGCGGCGCGGGACCCGAACATATCGTGCGCATGACCTGGTATGTCGTCGACAAGCGTGAATATCTGGCCGACCTGCACGAGATCGGAGCCGCCTGGCGCGAGATGGTCGGGCCACACTATCCGGCCATGGCCGTGATTGAGGTCCGGGGGCTGATCGAGGATGCCGCGCGGGTCGAGATCGAGACCACGGCGGTCATCGGCTAACCGTCCGCATCCGGGGGTCGCCCGCGCTCCGGGCGGTCCTGTCAGCCCGGACGGATTGCGGGGTGAGGGAGGCGGCCGTAGCCGCCGAGACGATTTCAAGGCCCGAGGATCGGCTGCCGTCGTCGACTGGAAGACGCTTGCCGCCTCGAGATGCGACCCCTGCCCTCAGCCCGCCCGGCGGAGACGAGTTGGCGTTGGACTGACCGCACCAGCCCCACGCCTCGAGAGGGCGTGGGGCATCCCTGCAGCCAGGTTCAGTAACGTAGCCGGATTCCGACTGAGAGGCCGACAGCGCGATATTTGTCGCTGTAACGGCCTGTCAGATCGCCGAAGACGCTGAAGCCATTGGCACCCTCGCCGGTGAGGCCCGCCTTGACCTCGCCGTAACCGCTCTCAAACGGGTCGCGGAGACCCAGATCGGGTCCGGCGCTGGCGATGACGACGTCGCTCCCGGAGACGGCCTCGCCGACACCCCGAACGGAGACAGCAAAGCGGGTCACGAGGTGCCGGCCAAGTACCCCGGTCTCTCCGGAGAGCCGCGCGCCAAGAGAAGGACGCAGGCTTTCGCCATCATCAAAGCGGAAGGTCGAGCCGGCGGCGGTGAAGTCGTCAACCGAGCTGTTGACATAGGCGACGGCGGCCGAGGGCTCGATGGTCGTACCCATGAGGAAGGGGGCCCGGAACCCCACCTCGACGGTGCCGCCCAGCGACGTGATATCCGTGTCCTGGCTGGTGAAGCCGGTCAGACGCGGTGCCTTGATCTCGCCGTTCAGCTGGTTGGCCCCGATCGTGGCCGCGACAAACCAGCCGCTACGGACGAAGGTCGCATAGGCGCTGGCCGCAAGGCCATCCATGGTCACCGAGCTCGACTGCTGATCGAAGTCGGTGGCTGCGTCCACATAGCCAACCGAGCCGCCGAAGACGACGCTGCCGTTCATGGCCTCGCGAACGGCATCGAAGCCGATCGTCGCCGACGTCAGGTCCTGGCTGTATGACGCGTCATAGTCCTGGATCCCGGCGAGGCTGGTGGCTTGGCGATCGATGTCGCGGCTTTCGCGGGTGCCCTGGACATCGATCCAGAAACCGCCCGCCCTGCCGCCCGAGGCCAGTTGATCACGCACCTCGGCCTGACGCGATGCGCGTGGAGCCGATCCATACCAGACCGCCTGGGCCTGGGATGTCAGGGTCGAGAACTGATAGGCCTCAACCTTGGGCAGGCTGACCAGGACGGTCGCCCCGGCCGCGTTGACGCCAAGTTGACTGAAGAACAGGCCAGGCTTGTCAAGAACGCCGCCGAAGAGAGCGGCATTGTAGAAGCTGGAACTGCGATCGAGAACGAAGTCGCCCGCATGGGTCAAGCCGTTGACGATGACCGTCCCCGTCGGATTGTAGGCCCCGAAGGCCGTCGGCGACGTGTCGCGAACGACCACCGAGGTGCGGCCGGAGGAGGTGCCCACGGTCAGGAAGTCGGACCGGCTGCCAGGGGCCCCGACAGCGATATCGACCACGAGTTGCGCGGTGCCGGAGCCGACGTAGACCGAACCCGGAGCCAAAAGGGAGTCGCCGAGGACGCCATTCATCAGGGTCAGCGTTCCGGCGTTATTGAAGGTCGTCAGACTGGCCAGCAGGAAGGTTGACCCCGTCGCGCTGACCGGGCTGGAGCCGACGACAACCTGACCGTTGTTGTTGAAGACGTTCGTTCCACCTCGGAAGTCGAAGGTGGTGGACGTACCGACGGTGACCAACTGTCCCGCGTTCGTGAAGGTGTCGTTACCTGCGCCAAAGACAGAAAGGCCTCCAGTCTGGAACGTCGTGCCCGCGCCGCCGGCAAGCTGTCCGGTGTTGCTCCCGCTGAGGGCCGAGAAGTCGATCTGACCTGAGACGGTACCGGCGTTGTTGACCACAACCGAGCCGCCGGTGGCGCGGATCGCCGTCGTAAACGGCGAACCACTGACGGTCTGTACAGACGCGCCTTGGGCGATGTTGATGGTCGAGCTTGAGCCGGAAGCTGTGTTGAGGGCGATCACTGCGCCTGTCGGGCCGTCCACGCGACCTGCGACGACCGCACCGGCCGCGACATTGATCGTGCCGCCGGCGGCGGAGTTGGCCACAATCGCGGGGCCGGTCGCCGAAATGACATTGCCGCGCACATTGAGCAACAGGCCGCCCGTACCGGAGGTCACTGCGATGGCAGGACCGGCTGAACTGGTCACCGCGCCTGTATTGGTGACGATGGTCGATCCCGCACCGGTGGAGGTCGCCACGATGCCGGAGTTGCTACCCGTTACCGGACCGGCAGCCGTAATCGTGGCCACGCCCCCGCCGCCCGAGACGTTGATGCCGTCGCCGGCCAGACCTGCGACGGCACCGGTCGCGGCAACGGTGGTCGCACCGGTTCCGGTGTTTGAGGCGAGGATGCCCGAGGTTGCGCCTGTAACTGCGCCCGTCGTGCGAACCATGACGGCACCGCCAGAACCGGCGGCCTCAATGCCGACGCCGCTGAGACCCGTAATCGGCGTGCCGGCGGTCGAGCTGACCGTGACCGTTCCCCCGCCCGTGGAAGCGATGTAGGCACCGACAGCCCCTTCGACGAGCCCGCCATTGGCCGCATAGGAAACATCGCCGCCGCCCTGAACGACGACACCGTACGCACCCGGATCGATGATGCCGGTGGAGGTGACGCTGATCGAGCCGGTCCCTCCATGCGATGCATAGATACCCGCGCTCTGGAGCCCCGTGCCGGCCGAGACGAAGATGCCGCCGGTCGAGTTGATATTCAGAGCCGCAGTACCGGAGGCGATGCGGGCATCGATCCCGATACCCACGGTATTCCCCGCACCAGTGGTGCCGATCGAGCCGGCCTGGTTGATGGTGATGGAGCCGGTTGTCGTGCGCGCCTGGATCCCGACGGCCGCTCCGGGAGCGATCGTGCCTGCTGCCGCCGTATTGATCGTGAGCGCGCCGGAGGTCGTGGAGCCGCTGATGCCCACGACCGGACTGATAATGGCGCTGCCGATCCCGGCGGTCCCGCCGATGTTTATCGCTCCCGCCCCTGCCGTAGACGCCAGGATGCCGGCGCTGGTGACCTGGATCGCGCCGCCGCTCGAGTTGACCGTGATCGAACCACTGTTGGTGGCCGAGGCGATCGAGGCCGCGACGCCGACGGCGACGCGGTTCGCACCGGCTCCGCCAATGGCGGCCAGATTGTTGATGGAGATGTTGTTGGAGCCCGTGACGGTGTTGACCATCGCCCGGATGCCTGTCCCGCCGAAGGCATTCAGCGTGGTTCCGGCCGCGGTACCGATGGTGGCAGTACCTTGTCCGTTGATGACAGCGAGGATAGCCGCCTGATTTACGCCGCCGGTGACGCTGCCGCCCGCCGAGATCGTGATGCCGGAGCGCGCGGTCGTGCCGGTGCTGGAGACGTCGATGCCCCGGAAGGTGCCGCTGACGGCACCCGTGGTCACGACACTGACGAGCGCGTCGCCACGACCGTCGGCGAAGATGCCGTCCCACGTGCCGTTTGTACCGGTGTTGGTGGTCACCGCGCCGGAGCGGATGGTGATATCGCCACCAATTGTCTGGGCGCTGATGCCCGAGCCCCCGGTCGAGACGATCGGGCCGGTCGCGGTGATCGACAGGGTGTTGGTGGCGAGACTGCCGTTGTTCACGCCGACGATGCCGAAGCCGGAGGCCGCGGTAATCGGGCCGCTTGTATCGACCACAACCACGCCGTTCGGAGCCGCGCCCTGGCTGGCCGCCACGATGCCGCGTGTGCCGCTTGTGACCGAACTGGCGAAGACGTTCACATTGCCCTGGCTGGTGGCGAACACACCGGTCGCCCCCGCCGTGATCGCGCCGGTCCGGGCGGCGACCGTGCCGACAGAGGTCGCTCCGGTTCCGGTGTTGGCCGCGTCGATGCCGTTGGAACCCGCGCCGGCGACGATGCCCCCGGTGCTGGTGACCGAGATCGAACCTGCGCCGCTGTTGGTGGTTTCGATCCCCACGCCGAAGGCGGCGATCGCTCCGGTGGCATTAATGATGATCGCGCCGCCCGAAGCATCCGCCTGGATCGCCCTGCCGGCGCCTGCGGTGACTTCGGCCGTATTGATTGTGATGCTGCCGGCCCCCGAGCTCTGCGCAAGGATCCCGCCCGCCGCTCCGCCCGTGATCAGGCCCGTGGCGGTGATTGAGACGTTGTTTCCACCAGACAAACCCAGGATCCCGAAGCCGCTGGTCGCCGAAGCGTCTGCGACATTGCGGATCGTGCCGTAGGTCACGGCGGTACCGCCTGCTGCGGTCGCCGCACCGGTGTTGATGGTCACCGTTCCGGTTGAACTCTGACCGAACACGGCCGGACCGTTGCTGGAGGTCACGTTTGCCGTCCGGATGCCGACCGAACCTGCGCCGGCGACCGTGCCGACCACGCCCCCGATGGCTCCCGACACAGGGCCCCGAGCTTCGATCACGATGTTGCCGCCGTTGGAACGGCCGTAGATTCCGTATTGGCTGGTCCCCGTGACCGCCGCCGCTGACACGATGCCTATGTTTCCCGCACCGCCGCCCGAAAGCGCATAGATGCCGTCATAGCCGGTGACCGTACCGAGCGTCCGGATGTTGATGAAGCCGTCGCCTTGAGACTCGGCGAAAATCGCACTGTTGGACGAGAGGGTCTGCGATGCAGTCGACAGGATCGTACCGTTGGTCACGAGGTTGATATCGCCGCCCACGGTCTGGGCGCTGATGGCGGTCCGGCCCGTCCCGGTGACGTCCCCCGCCGTGATCGACAGGCTGTTGGCGTTCAGCGCGCCGTTATTGATGCCGATGATCCCCCAGCTGTTCAGGCCGACAACCGGGCCCGTCGCATCGATGATCACCCTGCCGTTGGGGTTCGTATACTGGTTGGCCGCCACGATCCCGCGCGTGCCGCCGGTGACCGAAGTCGCATAGACGGAGACGTCTCCCGCTCCGAAAGCGGTGATGCCGGTGCCCGTCGAACCTGTGGCTGAAACCGCGCCGATCCGCAGGGACTCCGTTCCGACATTCACGGCCCCGGAGCCGGTGTTGGTCGCCGCAATGCCGTTGGCGGCCGTACTGTTGACCGGACCGGTTGCAACGATATTGATCGCACCGGCACCGGCACTGACCGCCTGAATGCCAAAGGACGACGCCTGGATCGGTCCGGTGGCAGAGATGGTGATGGGACCGGCGACCGTCGTGACGCCTATGCTGCGACCCGCGGATGCGGTCACACCGGCCGAATTGATCGTCACGGCACCTGCAGTGGCCGTGGTCTGGGCGAGAATTCCGCCGGCCGCTCCGCCCGTTACCAAGCCGTTGGCGTTGATGTTGATGGATCCGCCGCTCGACAGGGCCGCGATGCCGAAGCCGCTGTCGGCCGTAACGCCGGTCGCCGAATTGTTGACGATTGTAGCGGCCGTACCGCCGACCGAGGTTACCGCGCCCGTGGCGATGTTGATGTCACCCCCGCCGCTGGTGAATATCCCGGCCCCGTTGGTCGTGGTGATCGTGCCGGTGCGCGTCGTCTGACCGATGTTTATCGCTCCGCCGCCGGTGGTGACGGCGCGGATGCCCTGGAAGCCGTTGATCGCCCCGCCGGCATTGATGGTCAGTGCGCCCCCCGAACCGGTGGCACCACTTTCCAGGTCTATGCCCCGGAAGGAGGCGTTGATCGGCCCGCCAACCGTCAGATTGATACCCGCATTGGATTGGCCGAAGGCCCCCGTCCAGCCTGTGCCGTTGCCGGCATTGGCGGTCAGTGCGCCGGTGGTGATCGTCGTGTCGCCGCCGTTGGAGAAGGTGCTGATCGCGGAGCCGCCGGCGGAGATCACATTCGCCACCCGCACCGTCGTCGTGTTGCTGGTCAGGGCACCGTTGTTGTTCGCAATCACGCCGGCCCCGCTGTTGGCAGTCACCAGACCTGTGACGTCAACCAGCACCGCACCATTGACCGTGAAGGACCCCCCGCTGGTCTGGTTTGACGCAACGATGCCGCGCGTGCCGCCGGTGACCTGGCCGGCGTGGATCGAAATGTCGCCGCCTGTTGTCGCGAAGATACCATTGGTGCCGCCGCTGATTGTGCCGACCCGTTGCCCGACCGAACCGATGCTGACCGCGCCGAGCCCGACGTTGCGGCTGTCTATGCCGCTGAAGCCGGCGCTGCTGACGACCGCTCCGGTATTGATCGTCGTCGAGCCAGAGCCGCTGCTGATCGCATAGACCCCCCCGGTAGTCGTTCCAGCCAGGCTGATGTCGATCGCGCCCGTTCCATTGGTGGTCGCGCTGACAGCCCGCTGCGTCGCCACGATGGAGGAGCCGGCCCCGGACGTCACGGTGACCGACCCGCTGCCGCTCGAGGTCGCGGCTACCCCCGTCGACGTCGCGTTCAGTGCCGCGGTGATGTTGACGGTGACATTTCCACCTGCGGAGCGCGCAAGGACGCCACTGGCAGGAGCCGTGGCCTGGCCGATCGCACCGCCCACATTGACCGTAACAGCCCCTCCGCCGTTTGAGTTGGCGTTGATCCCTGTCCCGACGCCGTTGATCGTGCCGCCCGAGCCGGTGCGGATCTCGATGGTTCCGGCACCGTTCGTGTTCGAGTTGATGCCGATACCATTGGCGCCGCCGCGCATCGCGGACGTGACGCCGGCACCTTCGCCGATCACAACCGAACCGCCGCCGGTATTGGCCTGAATGCCGCCAAACAGACCGTTGAGGGTGCCGCCGGTTGAGTTGACGATGAGGCTCGCGCCCTCGCCCTGCGTACTCGTGACCAGAGCGACCCCGTTTGCGCTCGTGATCGTGTTGGCGCCGTTGACCACCGTCAGGTTCGCCGCCTGCGTGCCGATGTTGATCGCCGGTCCGTTCGCGGCCGAGAAGCTACTCCCACTGCCGGTATTGACGGTCGAGGCCTGGTTACCGCTGAAGACCTGCAGGGCTGATCCGGAGCCCTGAAGCGTGGAGACCCCCGTAAAACTGACAGTCATGGGGCCGGTCGAACCGCTCGTTGCGCCAATATCGAGCGCGGCCCGGCCGACCGTCGCCCGGGTGTCGATCACGGCACCCGTCACAACGACTATGGGCGTCGAGCCGCCGAAGACGGTCACGCCGTTGTCCGGCCCGTTATCGTTAATGTTGCCGCTGGTCGTGGAGATCGTGCCCGCCGTCAGCGCCTGTCCGGGTGCCCCGACATCGGTCTGCTGGGCGTGGGCTGCAGGAGCCAAGGCACCGAGCACCAGCATGGACGCGCTGGTCATCATCGCCGCGTTGCGACGCTTTGCAAACTTGATCACTGGAATTCCCCGGAGCGGCGACATCAGGCCACCAAAACCACAATTCGCGTTTCTTATCAGTCTATTGAGAACACCGATATCGACGGAACGTCCCAATCATGGAACGATTTGGGGTCTAGCTGACTTCGGTCATCCATCCGATCCAACGGCGGTGACTGGCCTTAATGCCAACCGGATCGAGGGCGGCCTCGGCCGTCAGATATTCTTTTGGAGACAGTCCGAACGCCTCCTGGAAGACGCGTCGGGCCTGCCCCTCTCCCGAGAACCCCAGCCGCACGACCAGGTCGGCGAGTGTCTCGTCAACCGGTTCATGGCCGCCTCCCCCCTGCCCCTTCGCGTCGAGCGCGGTTCGCAAGGTGTCGAGGCGCCGTCGCTGGATGAGCCGGGCTATTCCGCCCGGTCTGTCGAACAGCCGATACAAGGTCGATCGCGAGATTCCCGTACCCGAACTGATGGTCTCCACCGACAGCGACCGGTCGCCGAGATGGTTGGCGATGTGGCGCTCGACCAGTTCGCGGCGGACGAAGGCCTGCCGGCGACTGTCCGAACTGGCCCGGGATCCGAAACCATCAACCGAAGCGAGGATATCCACAAAGGCGCGCGACAAGGGTGGCAGAGCCGAGGCCGCCAGTCCGTTGGCGCGTCGCGCCAGCGAAACCAGGAAGTCCGCCAGGATTCCGTTGTGGGGCGGTCTGAGTATTTTTCCATGCAAGCCACCGCTCGTGCCAAGGCCCGCTTCGATCAAACCGCGATCGACCGAGGCCGTGATGACATGCGCTTCGACAAACTCCGTCGACGACGACCGGCAGGTGTCGGCGACATAAATTTCACCGGCGACGGCGTGTTCAAACCCGCTCTCGGGGCTGCCGATCACACGGCCACCCAGAACCAGATGCAACACCATATGGTCGAACCCGTCCGTCCTGGATCGAACACCGCGGGAATGAACGACGCCGGTCACCCGCCGGTCGAACAACAAGACGCCGTCGAAACGCCAGGCATCAATCTCGGCGGCGAACCGGCCCCGGCCGCGCGTGACGTCCGCGCCATGGCTGTAGAGCGCCACATAATCCGGAAAGGTCGTAGCCTCCGGCCGTGCGTCGCTCGAGAACCTGAAACCCTCGATCATAGGTTGATCCCGGTTGTGCGGCCGTTTTCGCCGGCCGCGGGATCGTCCCGCCTCGTCAAGAACAGGGCCGTCCAGACGAGGAGGGCCGCCGCCGCCGTCACGATCGCAATGGCAACGGCAAGCCCGCTTCCATCCGGTGCAAGGCGGTCGCTGACGAGGCCGGTCAGATACGGGCCCGCTGCGGTTCCGACCAAGGTCACGACAAAGAAATAGACCGTGTTGGCGCTTCGTTGATCCGGACGATCCACGAGGCGCTGAAAATGGATCAGGGCCACGGCGGCTCCGAAGCCGCTTGTGGCGATCAGGATTCCCAGGCCGATCAGGACCAGGGAGAAGACGCTGCTGGCCGCTGCCAGGCATGCGGCCGCCGCCGCCAGAATCACGGATCCTCCCAGCAACAGAGCCACATCCGGACCCCGGCCCCGTCTCGCGATCCATCGGCCAGCAAGCAGGTGGCCCAAAGGCGCTGCCGTCAGGGTCAGGACGCCCACCACGACAGCAGAAACGCCCGTCTCCAGACCGTAGCGCCGATGCAGCATCGCCGGGGCCCAGGCCCCGACCGACTGCACGATCGCGATGATCCCGGCCGCCGCGGCGATCCAGCCGATGGCGCGCCTGTTCTCGCGAACCAGCCGGGCCGACACGCCCGGGAGTCCATTCGAGCGCGTCGGGAATCGCGCTGCGGGCGTCAGCCGGAGGAGAAGCCAGACGACCACAAGATTGGGTATCAGCAGCGCAGCGACGGTCCAACGCCAGGGCGAGCCCATGGCGAGGGATGCGGCGAGAGCCGTCAGGGTGGTCAGCAGCAGTCCTCCAATCAGCAGACCGCCACTTCGCCCCATGGCCGAGCTGGCGCTGAAGATCGAGAGCGCGCGCGCGCGATTTTCCGGGCCACCACCGTCCAGGAGGATCACGGCCGCAGGGAGAAAGGCCGCCTGCCCTGTGGCCAGGACGAGGCGTGAGGCAAGAAGTTCGCCAAAGCCGGAACTCAGCGCGAACCCCAGAGCCCCCAGCGTCCAGGTCGCCACGCAAAACGCCATGTACCGGTTGGGGGCCCAGGGAAACGGCCGTAAGCTCGTGCAAAGCAGGGCGAGCAAATAGCCGACAATAAAGGGAGCGCCCTGAAGCGATCCGATCTGTGCATCCGAGAGCGCAAAGCGATTCCGCAGATCCGTGGCCACAACGGCTGCCATGCTGCGGTCGGCATTGGCCAGGAACTGCGCCGTGGAGAGAAGCGCCACCAGCGACCACGGCACCACGGCTCGTTCTGAACGCGAACTGTACAAACGCTACGACTTAATCTTGGGGCCGGGTGGCGGCTGGCGACGGTAGATTCAATGACTCCTCCGAAACCCATGGTAGGGCTGAACGCGCCCAATGCAATCCGCTGCTTCTGTTCCTTGCGCCGCCTGATCGACCGGTACGAGTTCCCGGCAGGATTGTAATTGAGGCACTGTTGCGACGACGGGCGCAGTCTCGGGTTCTGGTGGGTGCTGACAGGTCAATTGCGCCAAATCGAAAGCCGCCCTGCCCTGCCTGAAATCAGGCAGCCGCAGCCGCCTGGTGCAGATGCCTCAGATCCTGCCGATCAAGCGGTGCCCCGTAGGACAGGGGGCCGTCGGTCGTGATCGGCTCCGGCTCGACCGGCTGATTGTGAAGCAGATGTCCGAGCAACCTCAGCGCCGCCTCTGGGTCCCGCCGGTGCCGGACCACAAGGTCCATGACCTCGCCTTCCTCATCAACCGCGCGCCACAGGTCCATCCGCTTACCGCCGATCGAGCAGACCATCTCGTCGGGATGCCAGCGGGGAGTCGGTGCCCCTCGCCGCGTCTTCAGCCGCCGCGCGATCAGAGGCCCAAACCTGATGCTCCAGCACCGGATCTTTTCGTAGCTGACCTCAATCCCCCGCTGCGCCGGCAACTCCTCGACGTCTCGGAAACTGAGGTTAAACCGCAAGTACAGCCACACGGCGTGACGGATTGCGTCCGCCGGAAACCGGTAGCGTTTGAACGAAATCGGCTTCACGAACCACTAGCCCCGACAGCGGCTTGGGCCGACTTTGACGGAAACCTTCTGGCGTTTGCCTGACAGCACCACCGAGGTGTTGCATTAACCTGTCAAACACGCACCAGGATACCACTGGCAACCGCAGCATCTACGGCCCGACGCAGCTCAGCCTCTTCGATGAAGTCGAACTCTGCCATCATCCCCTGCGCCCTCGGCCTCGCCGTCCCCGCCGTTCAGATCGTGGCCTCCTCCCGCCTGTTCCGTCGCGGTGTCCTGGTCAAATCCGGGGCTGCACTGGAGCGGCTGGCGGAGGTCGACCATGTCGTCTTCGACAAGACCGGCGTCCTTACCGAAGGGCGGCCGATCGTCATCGAGACCCCGATGTCCGTCATCCTGCTGGCGGCCCCTCTGGCAAGAGCCTCGAACCATCCCATGGCGAAGGCGGTGGCGCGCACGGCCGGGCCGGGCGAGACCGCGACGGAGGTGGTCGAACGGGTCGGTCTGGGCGTCGAAGGTCTGATCGACCGACGTCGGGCCCGGCTCGGGCGCGCGGCCTTTGTCGGCGTGCCGACGGTGCGCTCCAGTGAGACGGAACTGTGGTTCGGATTTGACGACGGGCCGAAGGTTCGCCTGCGCTTCTCGGACGCTCCGAGATCAGACGCGGCCCAAACGGTCGCCGCTCTGCGCGCACGGGGCCTGACCGTCGAAATTCTCTCCGGGGATCAGCCGAAGGTCGTCGAGGCGGTGGCGGGGTCGGTCGGCGTCTCGACCTGGCGGGGCGGTCTCCTGCCCGAGGAAAAAGCCGCGGTGATCGACACCCTGACCGCCGCGGGTCGCAAGGTGCTCATGGTTGGCGATGGCCTGAACGACGCACCGGCTCTCGCTCGCGCCCATGCCGGCATCGCTCCGGGGTCAGCGATTGAAGCCAGCCAGAACGCGGCGGACCTGGTCCTGACGCACGAGGGGCTGATGGGTGTCATCGAGGCGATCGACGTGGCGCGCGCCGCCCGGAGCCGCGCTCTGGAGAATTTCGGCTTTGCGGCGCTCTACAACCTCATCGCCGCACCGGCCGCCATGATCGGCCTCGTCAACCCGTTCGTCGCTGCGCTCGCCATGTCGGGTTCGTCGCTTGTGGTCACATTGAACGCGCTCAGGCTCAGGGGCTCCCGATGAACATCCTCCTCCTGCTGGCTCCGTTCTCGGTCGTGCTGGGGCTGATCGCGGTGGCGGCGTTCGTATGGACGCTGCGGTCCGGGCAGTATGACGATATCAGCGGGTCGGCCGAGCGAATCCTGCTGGACGAGGCCGATCCCCTTCCCACTCCGACCGACCCGGAAAGTCCTCCGACCTGACTTCCAGACGCTGACTGTCCTCACTCCGCACGGGCTGTGTCCGCCCAAGCCGATCGCGGTGACCGGGCGGCACCTGGCGTCCTTGTCATGACCCAGGCGACCGAGCCTTTCCGCTACATAGAAGGCCAAACGGGCCGCCGCCCTTGGCGAGGTGGAAGACGATCGCCGAACCGGCCTTGCGTTGCCTGCCCTGCCGGCAAGAGAGGTTTAATTCAACGCCATCGGATCTGGCGCATCGCTGACCGTTGACATGGTGCAACCTGGGTTTCGGGGGCAGCGCCATAAACCACCCAACCTTCCGCGCTGGATTGAATGCGCGTTGATCCTGTTCGCGACAGCGGTCTGGCGGCGATGATAGGGTTCCTGATCTTTACCGTCTGGCTGATCTGGACCGGAATCTGTTGATTCAAACCCTTCTGCGAACCCGTTCATGATGAAGGTTAAGTCGCAGCTTCTGGGCCAAGCGTCCGCGTTCCGACAATGATGAGACGCAGAGGACTGGACGGAGTCAGTGCCAGGCGCTGCCGTCGCGCGCGCCACGACGGCCCAGTTCATAGACCGCCCGCATCGCCTCGGGGCTGAAGTCCAGCGGCGAGGCCTCGGAGTCGTCCGGGAGAGCCGCATAGCGGAAGAAGATGTCGTTGCGCTGGGCGAAGGCGCGATTGCCGGCCAGCGTGGTCATCAGGGAAGCACGCAGCATGGCATCAACACTGCGCCCCAAAACACCCCGCAGACTATCTTGCGTAATCGCGAAGGTCGGCGACGTGCGTCCGTTGATGACGATATAGAAGCGAGCATCCGCCAACGTTCCGGTCGACTCCCGGAACGACCACAGAGTCTCTGGCACGGCAAGGAACGGAGTGGTCACGCCGCCGTCCACATGCATTTCCTCGAACTGGACGCCGTCATTGGCGGCGCGGATCAGGACCGGGGGGAAGGCCCCCGGTATGCTCGCCGAGGCGATCAGCACGGACCGGAACAAATCCAGTGCCTCGGGCGTGCCCTTGGACGCGATCGCCCCCATGTCCCGGCTTACACCGCGCTGGGCATCGAGGTCGGTGGTCGCAATCAGAAGCACCCGGCCCTTGGCGTATTCGGCCGCAACGCCGCGAAGCAGGTCGGCAGTTACATAGCGCTCCACAAGAGCCCGCAACGGTTCGCCCTTGTAGATGCCTGATCCGAACAGCGCGCCAAGTCCTTGGGACTGCAGCAGGTTTGAGGCCGCACCGCCGATGTAGGCCTCCTCCAGTTCGTCGTCATGGTCCGAACCGAGGAAGACAAAAGGCGCCGCCAGTGCGCCGGTCGATACGCCGGTGACCACTTCAAAATCAGGGCGGGTGCCGGTCTCGGTCCATCCCCTCATCAGGCCGGCGGTGAAAGCTCCGTTCGAACACCGCCCGACAGGGCGATAAAATCGTGGGTGCCATCAGGGCCCACAAGGATGCCGTCTTGGAAGGCCTGCTGGAACAGGGCGGCCCGGTCCGGAGCATCCAGATATACCCGGATAGGATGGCCAGCGGTCCCGATCAGTCCCAGGGGCGCTGCTTCGTCGCGAGCCTGCACGTCAAAGGCCATACGCGGCCCGCCTGCGCAGCCTGTAACGCCCAGACCCAGGCAGACAATCAGAGACAGGGCGACCCGGCGCATCCGTCACCGTATCAGGCGGGCTAAGACAGAATCATGACAGCGTTCAGACCTGCCGAAGTGGCTGTTCACCCGCTCGAGGCGGCTGGCCCCTCACAGAGCTCGCAAATCCAGACGCCCGGGCCACAAACAACGTCCGATGACCCTCGTTGGATAACAGCCCTTGCGTTCAAGTGGCAGACCGCAGCCGGCGATAGAACCTGACCATCGTCAATCAGAACTGAGAAGACTTCGATGCCTGCCACCGATCAAACTATCGCTCCGGCCGCCGATCTGGCTGCCGTCAGCGGGTCCTGCGCCGCAGAGGGCGTTTGCGCCTGCGGTCCAGACTGCCAGTGCGGCGACACCTGCCGCTGCACGACCGAGGCGAACTGCGCCCCGAACTAGGTCTGCCGGATTGAGGGCCGACCTGAGGGTCGGCCCTTCTTCATGTTTGCAGCCTTGGACAACATCGAACTGGCCGCTCTGGCTTCAACCTGGAGCACCTGGCTCATCATGACCGCTGTTCGGCTGGCCCAAGTGAGTTGCGCCGGCCTCTTTTTGACCGGGTTGGCCAGCGCGTTGTCCATTGCCGCGCCATCAGCATCTACATTTCTTGCCAGATCACCGCTGAAATTGCTGGCTTCCTCGTACTGTTCACGGCCGCGCTTCCCCGCCTTCTCGCTTGATCGAAGGATCAAGTCAGCATCTGCAGGGCAGTAGGCGCGATCCCGAACATCCGCCTGAACGTGCGGCTCAGGTGAGCGGAATCCGAGAACCCGGCCTCGTGCGCGGCCGCCGTGAGCGGCGATCCCGTCGCCACAATGGCAACGGCCCGGCTGAGCCTCAGCCACAGCAGGTAGGTCTTGAACGGCAAGCCGGTCTGCTCGACGAACAGGTGCCGCAATCGGCTCGAAGAGAGCCCGGCCACAGGGACGGCGTCCGCCAGACTCAGGGTCCGATCCAGCCGCTCATTCGCCCACGAGATGACCTTGCGAATCCGGTAATCGGGGATCTCGGCACGTTCATCGGCGGCAAGCACGGCTGTGAGTCTCCGTCCCCACGCGACAATCTCGCTGTCCGGGGCCCGCCAGTCGGACGTCCTGAATGCGTCCAGTTCGGCGGCAAGGATTGGTGACGGTGCAAGCTCGGTGAGCGACCCCACAATGTGGCGGGCCGCCACCGCTCGACCCAGCCGGCTCTCCGGTTCAACGAAGAGAAGTGCGAAGCGCCCCTCCGCCTCAAACCGATGAAGGGCATCCGCCGCCACCACCGCATCTCGCGCTAGGCTGGCGTCGTCATCACCGACAAGGCGGAAACGACCGCCAAGACCGAGCGTCACCTGAATCGCGTGGTGAGCGTGGAAACCGGTGCTTCGCGTTTCGCCCTGTTCGAACCGGGCAGCATCAACGAGCCAGAGGCTCCCGCCTTGCCAGAGCACGACACGCGTTTGCGCCAGAACCTCCATAGCCAAGGCTTAGCTGCTGTGAAGCCTGTTTGGAAGAACGGCGAGACGCCAGGCACTGCAGGCTGGAACCATCCTGCGGCTCAGGTCGATCAGGCAAATCCGGCCTTCACGCCGCCGCTTGGCATAAGCCGCCAGGCCAAAAAGACCCCGGCCACGACGTCGTAGGCCATGCAGAACATGGGCCACCACACGGGCACGCCCGGGTTCGTGAAGAGGGCGGGGTGAAAGATGTCGTAGACGCCGTGACCGACGAGGCCGGCGACCACCCACCAGAGGCTCGTGCGAAAGCCCAGGACAGAAACACCAATAAAGATCGTCGTCGGCAACAGCTCTGAGACCAAGGCTGTGGTTGAGCCACCCAGGACGGCGAAGAGTTCGTAGAGAATGGCGATCACGATCAGGATCACAGGGTATGCCGCGCGGTCTTTGTCCAGGCCCACACCCCAAAGGAACAGGCCCACCAGAGCCGCGAGGCCGACACCGATTGCATATTCCACGGGTTCTCTCCTCTTGATGCCTTTCAACTGGGCCCGCCGCGAGGAAGCGACTTGAACGCAGGGGTCGAAACCGGACCACGGGGATTGGTGAATCAGCCAAGCGGTGGTGGCCGCCTCAGACCCCCACCGGCCTGAGGTCGATGGCCGCCCGGGCCAATCGCTTGTAAAGCCTGCGCCGACGGACCAGCGGCCACCAGTCGTACAGAAATATCTGGATCGGTCGCCAATTGGCGACCCAGCCAAGGATGATCAGTCCCTCGTCGAAAAAGCGGCCGACATAGCCCTCTCCGGCCCGCCTGCTGACCTCCGCCCCGAGAACAACGCACAGGGCGAGCATCACCAGCCCGATGGCGAGCGAGGCGCGGCCTACCCTGAACAGCTCCGTCAGCTCCCACCCCGTAACGGCGGCTCGATAGTCGAAATAGTTGCGCATCGCGTCGGCGATATGCGCGGCATTCTCGCGTTCCGCCTCCTCCGGGGGCAGGTGGACCACGATGTGGATTGGTTTCGTCCCTCCCTGTTCGCGCGCCCCGGCGACAACATATTCCTCAACCGCCGCGTCCAGATCCCGCTCACGGAACGGCAGCGGATCCAGAGACTGAAACAACTGACCAATCTCACGAATCTTGAGTTCAATCGGGCGGCCAAGCGAGGGTGTGGATGCGTCCTGAACAGCCTTGATCCGGCTTCCTTCGGCCCGCGTGACCATGCGATCCTCCCCTGCTGCTCCGCCTTCGATCGCCTGCAGCGATGTCAGCCCGGAGACGTCTCACCTTGTCCCGGAGTCAGACCTCGTCAACGGCCGACCGCAGATATTTCCCCACCGTTCGCGCGTGACCCAGCAAGGCCGGGTTTTCGATCGCGCTCATCGATGAGGCCGGATCGACGGCGAAGACCTCTACGCCGCGTTCGGTCTGTTGGACGACGACGTTGCAGGGAAGCATGACGCCGACGTGGGGCTCCATCAGCAGGGCCTCATGGGCCATGACGGGGTTGCAGGCCCCGAGGATGCGGTAGGGGCGGAAATCCTCCCCGATCTTCGCCTTCAACGTGGCCTGGACGTCGATTTCTGTCAGGACGCCGAAGCCGTGTTTCTGCAGGGCGGCGCGGGTGCGCTCGACGACGGCGTCGAAATCACCCTCGATGAGGCGGGCATGAAAATAGGTCATGAGGTCTTGTCCTTGGGTTTGTCGCGATAGATGTCGCAGAGCAGGCTGATGACCCGGGCCGCGTCCGGATCGACGATGCCGTAGTAAATGGTCTGGGCGTCGCGGCGCGGGGCGATGACGCCGGCGTCACGCAGGCGCGCCAAGTGCTGGGAACAGGCCGACTGCGACAGGCCGACGAACGCAGCCAACTCGCCGACGGCGCAGTCGCCCTCGCTGAGGCGGCACATCAGCATCAGCCGCTGTTCATTGGCGAACAGCCGCATCAGCCGGGCCGCCGGCGCTGCACTGGCCTCGAGCTCGACCAGAGCGGCCGCGTTCGGCCTGGGCAGGATATCGGTCATGTGTTCGCCTCCGCGGGCCCGGTACCGGCCACGGGCCGGTCGTCGTCCTTCAACGCGATATAGATCGCCGGGATCACCAACACCGTCAGAATGGTCGAGGAGATCAGGCCGAACAACAGGGAGATGGCCAGGCCCTGGAAGATCGGATCGAACAGGATCACGCTCGCACCGATCATGGCCGCGAGGGCCGTGAGCAGGATCGGCTTGAAGCGGATAGCCCCGGCCTCGAGCAGGACCTCCCGCAGCGGTCGTCCCGGCGTTCGGGCATGGCGGATGAAGTCGACCAGCAGAATCGAGTTTCGCACGATGATCCCCGCCAGGGCGATGAAACCGATCATGGAGGTGGCGGTGAACGGTGCGCCGAACAGCATATGGCCGATGACGATACCGATCAGTGTCAGGGGGATGGGCGTCAGGATCACCAGCGGAATGCGGAAATCCTTGAACTGGGCGACGACCAGAACATAGATTCCCAGCAGGGCCACGCCGAAGGCGGCCCCCATGTCGCGGAACGTCACCCAGGTGATCTCCCATTCGCCGTCCCACAGCACGCTGGGCACGGTTTCGTCTGTCGGCTGGCCGTTGAGGCGGACCTCGGGACGCGGCAGACCCTTCCAGTCGTGGGCCTTGATGGCGGAGTCGATCGCGAGGATGCCGTAGATCGGGGCCTCGAACTGGCCCGCCAGTTCGGCGGTGACCATTTCGGCAGCCCGGCCGTCGCGGCGATAGACGGGCCAGCTGGCCAACTCGTTGCGAGCCTCGACCACTTCACCGAGCTCGACCAGCCGCCGACCGCCGTCGATCGTGGTCATGGCGACCGGCATGACGGCCATCTGCTCATTCCACGTCCGCGCAGACTGGGGCAGACGAACGGCGATCTCGACCGGGGTGCGTTCATTGTCGCGCGCGGCATAGCCGAGGATCTGGCCGCCCATGATGGCAGCAATGGACTCATGCACATCGCGCTCGGACAGGCCGAACCGCTCGATCTTCTCGCGGTCGGGGATCAGGCGCAGGACCGGCCGGCGAACGCCGTAGCTGTTGTCCACATCGACGACCGAGGACTGTGCGCGGAACAGGGTTTCCAGCTCGGCGGCCACGGCGCGTCGGGTCACGGGATCGGGGCCGTAGACCTCGGCCAGCAGGGTCGCCAGCACCGGCGGCCCCGGCGGGGCTTCGACGACCTTGATCGACGATCCCGCCGGCAGCGGCAGGTCCGCGAGACGACGGCGCAGGTCGAGGGCGATGGCGTGGCTGCTGCGATCGCGCTCGCCTTTGGGTGCCAGCATCACCGCCAGATCACCCTGTTCCGCGCCGGCGCGCAGGAAGTAATGACGCACCAGGCCGTTGAAATTGAACGGCGCGGCGGTCCCGGCATAGCTCTCCAGCGACTCCACCTCGGCCAGGGTGCCGGCCACGGCCGCCGCTCCCGCGAGGGTGCGTTCAGTGGTCTCGAGGCTGGTTCCCTCGGGCATGTCCAGCACGACCTGCAGCTCGGACTTGTTGTCGAACGGCAGCAGTTTCACCGGTACCGCCCGGAAGCCGAACATCGACATGGACAGCAGCGTGGCGAGCCCGACCACGATCAGGAAGGTCCACGCACTGCGGCGCGAGCGGATGACCGGGGCCGCCACCTTGCGATACAGGCGACCCAGCATGCCCTCGCCGTGCTCGTGACCCTTTCCCCCGTCCAGGGTCTTGCGGGCCAGACGGATCATCAGCCAGGGCGCGATGATGACGGCGACGAAGAAGGAGAAGACCATGGCCGCCGAGGCGTTGACCGGGATCGGGGCCATATAGGGGCCCATCAGGCCCGAGACGAACAGCATGGGCAGCAGGGCGGCGACCACGGTCAGGGTCGCGACCACGGTCGGATTGCCGACCTCGGCCACGGCCTCGACGGTGGCCTGGGCGCGGCTGCGTCCGTCATTCATGGCCCAGTGGCGGGCGATGTTCTCGATCATGACGATCGCGTCGTCGACCAGGATGCCGATCGAGAAGATCAGGGCGAACAGGCTGACACGGTTGATGGTGTACCCCATCAGATTGGACGCGAAGAGGGTCAGCAGGATGGTCGTGGGGATCACTACAGCCGTCACGCCCGCCTCGCGCCAGCCGATGGCGAAGCCGATCAGGATGACGATGGAGAGCGTGGCCAGGCCAAGATGCATGAGCAGCTCATTGGCCTTTTCGTTGGCGGTCTCGCCATAGTCGCGGGTGACCACGACATCCAGGCCTTCCGGGATCAGCGTGCCTTTCAGAGCCTCGACCCGCTGCATCACCGCGTGCGAGACGACCACGGCATTGGCCCCCTGGCGTTTGGCGATCGCCAGGCTGACGGCGGGTGTCCGGCTCCATCCATCCCCGTGGCGGGCATAGTGGGCGGCGCGCGCCTGGTCCTCACGCGGTGCCTGAACGATGGTCGCGACGTCGCGCAGGTAAACAGGCTCCCCGGCCATCGAACGGACGGTCAGCAGGGACGCGTCGTCGGGCGTGGCCAGCCGCTCGCCCGAGCGCAGGGCCACGGCCTGACCCTGGTCGCGGAAGCTGCCGGCAGGAAAGCTGCGGTTGGCCTGGGCGACGGTCTCCAGCACCGTGGACAGGGCCACGCCGCGCGCGGCCATGCGGGCGGGGTCGGGCTCGACCCGGATTTCAGACGGTCGGCCGCCGACGATGAAGGTCAGGCCGACGTCGTCGACCTTCCCGACCTCCGTGCGCAGCCGGGCGGCGACATCATAGAGGGCCTGATCGCTCCAGCGCGCGGCAGCGTTGGCGCGCGGGGTCAGCGTCAGGACGACCGCGGGCACATCATTGATGCCGCGCGTGACAATCTGCGGCTCCGAGACCCCGACAGGAATGGAACCGTAGTTGGCGCGCACCTTCTCATGGACTCGAACCGCCGCGTCGTCCGGGTCCGAGCCGACCACGAAACGGGCCGTGACCATGACCTGGTCATCCTGCACCTGGGTGTAGACGTGCTCGACGCCGTCGATGCTGCGCACGATCGCTTCCAGCGGCTTGGCCGCCAGTTCCGTAGCGTCGGAGGCGCTCAGCCCGGGCGCCGCGACCATGATATCGACCATCGGCACGCTGATCTGCGGCTCCTCCTCGCGGGGGATCGACAGCACGGCCATCAGGCCGACGGCGATCGCCGCCAGCAGCATCAGGGGGGTCAGGGGCGAATTGAGAGTGGCGCGCGTCAGCCGCCCGGAAAGGCCGAGGTTCATCGGGCGCGCCCCCCGCTCGCAGATTCAGGGGCGAGAACCACATCACCGGCGGCCAGGCCAGACAGCACCTCGACACGATCCTCGCCGGCCGGGCCCGCCAGCTGGACCGGGGCCTCGCTGACGCGACCGGCGCGGTCGACGGTGCGGACAAAGTCGATGCCGTAGCGCGTGGAGACGACCCGGCGCGGCACGACGAGCGCGCGCCGCTGGCCAACGGGGACCTGGACCGTAACGCGCTGGCCCACCCGGTCGCTGGTCAGGCCGGTGACCGAGATGTCTGCGGTGGTCCGCCCGGCCGTGGACGCGGGATAGACCTGGGCGATGGTAGCCACGCCCGCGCCCGGTAGATCACCGGCGGAGACAATCACGGTCTGGCCGACCCGCAGGTTACGACCCTGGGCCTCGGGCAGTTCGAGGCGCAGGACCAGCGGTCCCGCAGTGATCGTTGCGACCGACTGGCCGGCGCTGACAACCGAACCCGCGGGTACGTCGGCGGTCAGAACCCGGCCGGAGGCCGGGGCAACGATACTGCCCTGGGCGCCGGTTTCGGCGCTGGCAGAGCGCTGGGCACGCGCCGCCCGGACCTGGGCGTCGGCAGCCTGGGACCCGGCCCGGGCCTGATCAAGTCGGGCCTGGGCGTAGAAGCCGCGATCGAAAAGGGTCTGCACGCGCGACAGGTCCGCTCTCGCCCGCACCGCCTCGGCCTCGACCGCCGCGACCTGGGCCCCGAGGGCGGCGGTCTCCATACCCACGCGGGCGTCGACGACAACACCGATGACCTGTCCCTGCCGGACCACGTCGCCCTCGCGCACATTCAGCCGCACGAGGGTGCCGGGGATGCGCGCCCGCGCCTCGGCCAGATCGCGTGAGGCGACCACGGCTGACGCCGGCTTGACGGCGTCGATGGTCTGTTCCGCGACCGTGAATCGTTCACCGCGCGCGGGGGCGGTCGCCGCGACCTCGGGCTCTCCGCCGCAGGCCGACAATCCGCTGGCCAGAACGGCGATGGCGAGAGCGGCGAACAGGGCCGAGGACTTCTTCACTGGAGCATCCTTATGTAAGCTTGTTCTAATATTAGTTCATGCTAATATGATTGCAAGCTTGAGGACTGTCCTCCCGGAAAAAATCGTCGGCCTTGATGCGGATCAAGGCACGGCGATTTGAGTGGCGCAGGATCAGGCTGCGGAAAACCGTCTCAGGAGGACCACGCATGGATCGGCCCACCATCGTCATTATCGGCGCAGGCCTGGGCGGTGCGATCGCCGCCTATGATCTGCGCCACGTCCTGGGTGACCGCGCCCGGATCGTCATGATCTCGAAGGGCGATACCTTCCACTTCACGCCGTCCAACCCATGGGTGGCCGTCAACTGGCGCAAGCGCGAGGCCATCGAGGTCAACCTGCCGGTGGTGATGAAGCGCAGGGGCGTGGAGTTCATCACGTCGCCGCAGCCCGCATCCGACCCGCCGACAAGGGTATCGACCTCACCGACGGTCGGGCGCTTCACTACGACTATCTGGTCATCGCCACCGGGCCGGACCTGGCCTTCGACGAGATCCCCGGGCTGGGGCCGCACAGCCACACGGTGTCGATCTGCCATGTCGATCATGCGGTCGAGGCGGCCGAAGCGTTCGACCGCTTTGTCGAGAACCCCGGCCCGATCGTGGTCGGAGCCGTCCAGGGAGCTTCCTGCTTCGGACCGGCCTATGAGTTCGCGATGATCCTCGACACCGAACTGCGCCGGCGAAAGCTGCGCGACCGCGTGCCGATGACCTTTGTGACCTCCGAACCCTATATCGGCCACCTCGGCCTCGACGGAGTCGGCGACACCAAGGGACTGCTGGAGAGCGAGATGCGCCAGCGGCATATCAAATGGATCACCAACGCCAGGGTGAAGAGCGTCGACGCCGGCATGATGCATGTAGAGGAGATCGGCGGGGACGGAGCCGTCACGGCCAATCACGATCTGCCCTTCGTCTATTCGATGATGTTGCCGGCGTTCCGCGGGGTCGAGGCGGTTCGCGGGGTTGAAGGCCTGACCAATCCGCGCGGGTTCATTCTGGTGGACAAGCACCAGCGGAATCCGACCTGGCCCGACATCTTCGCCCTCGGTGTCTGCATCGCCATTCCGCCCACCGGTCCGACGCCCGTGCCTGTGGGCGTGCCCAAGACCGGCTTCATGATCGAGAGCATGGTCACGGCCATTTCGGCCAATCTGAAACAGATCATAAGCGGCGAGGCACCGACCAACGAGGCCAGCTGGAACGCGATCTGCCTGGCCGACTTCGGCGACGGCGGCGTGGCCTTCATGGCCCAGCCGCAGATTCCGCCCCGCAACATCAACTGGTCGGCCAGCGGCGGCTGGGTACACGCCGCCAAGGTCGCCTTCGAGGGCTACTTCCTGCACAAGGTCCGCAAGGGCCAGGCAGAGCCGCTGTACGAAAAACTCGCGCTTGACCTGATCGGTGCCCACAAGCTGCGCCGCACCACCCAGTCCCCCCCTCAACAGGAGCCCCGGTCATGAGCGTTGATCGTGCCGTCATGATGTTCGCCGGCCTGATGGTCCTTGTCAGTGTCGCGCTCGCCCACTGGGTCAACCCCGCCTGGGCGTGGCTGACCGTATTCGTTGGGGCCAATCTGATGCAGGCGTCGATCACGCGCTTCTGTCCGGCGGCGATCCTCTTCCGTCGGCTGGGCGTAAGACCGGGGCCGGCATTCCGATAGTCGCTGTTTAAAAGACGCCTTGGCCGACCGCCAGCTCAGAGTTGCTGGACGCCGCGCTTCCGTCAGCTGCCACGCCCTGCCTCCGCCGTATGCGACTGCCGAACCACCACCCAACCTCTGCTTCAACTCCGGAAAGCAAGGTGTGCCGAAGGCCGCCGATCGGGCGCTCGCCCCCTTCCCCGACTTTAATGCGTTGGACGTCGATTTCGAACCGCGAGGGTTATCCCGCGCCCAAGCGCGGTTAGCTGCATCCAGCCATTTGCCGTCACAATGCCTGCAAATCATTGCAACCCGTGCTATTGGTGGGTCTTGTATTCTATTTGCAGATATCAGTGGAACAAAGCGGCTGCGATATGAGTTGTTCATACAGACTCATAATTGAACAGCCAGTTTACTTGTTGTTAACTGCGTGATTTTCGAATTTTGATAGCCGCGGCCACCTCCCGTGGCAGTTATATTTTCCGATATATTACAGTCGGACTGTAGCCAGGCTTCCTACGTGCGTGCCCTCCGCTGCGTGAGGGCCGGTACGCTCTGATTTCGCGGCGGCGCTTCGAGGTAGCTATGTTGAGATCCGGCCTGATAGCGGCCGCGCTACTGGCGACCAGTCAGAGCGCGTACGCACAGCAGGTGCCGCGCGCCGGCGCACAACTGCAACAGATCCCGCCCCCCACCGTCGCGCAGCGGCCCGGTCCCCGGATTCGCATCGAACAGCCCGACGCCCCCGTCAACGCTGTGGCGGAAGGCGCGCGCATCCACGTGAGGTCTCTACGGGTGACCGGGGCAACGCTTTTCCCCGAGGGAGAGTTGGTCACCGCCACGGGATTCACGCCGGGGAGCGACCTGACCCTGCCGGAACTCCGGAACCTGGCCGCCGGGATTACGCGGTTCTACAATCGCCATGGCTATGTTCTGGCCCAGGCCTATCTGCCGGCGCAGGACGTACTCGACGGGACCGTGACAATCGCCGTGATCGAGGGTCGTTACGGCACGATCAGCCTGCGCAACGAGTCCGGCGTATCCGAAAGCGTGGTCCGCCGCAGAACGGTCGGCCTGACCAGTGGAGATCCCGTTGCGATCGCCCCTCTGGAACGGCGGCTGCTGTTGCTCTCAGATACTCCAGGCCTCGTTGTTCACTCGACCCTGTCACCGGGCGCGGCGGTCGGGACCTCAGACCTGACCGTCGACCTGGCCCGCGCACCGCGCCTCTACGGCAGTGTGGAAGCCGACAACGCGGGCAACCGGTACACCGGCGCATACAGGTTCGGCGGCTCGGTCAACTACAGCAATGCGACAGGGTTCGGTGACCTGCTGAGTCTGCGCCTGCTCGCCTCCACCGAGGGCCTGGCCTACGGACGCGCCGCCTGGCAGGCGCCGCTGGGCGAGGCCACAGTCGGCGTCGCCTACACACACATGCAGTACAGCCTCGGTCGGGAGTTCGAGGCGCTCGACGCGACCGGCACGGCCGACATCTTCAGCGCCTTCGCCAGCTATCCGCTGATCCGTTCGCGGGCCGCGAACCTCTACGCCCTGGTCAGTTTCGACGCGAAATACCTGACCGACGAGATCGGTCTCGTCTCCCAGGTGTCGGACAAACAGGTGCGGGCCGTGACCCTCGGTCTGCAGGGCGATTCCGGCGGCGGCCGGAATGCCTTATCGCTGTTCTGGACATCGGGCGATCTCGACATCGACAGCCCGCTCGAACGCGCCGCTGATGCAGTGACCGCTCGATCCCGGGGCGGATTCAACAAGCTGCAGTACGCCGTCTCGCGCCTGCAGACGGTCAGCGGGCCGCTGTCAGTCTACGGCAGCCTGCGCGGCCAGATGGCGACCGACAACCTCGACAGTTCCGAGAAGATGGAGCTGGGCGGTGCCTATGCAGTCCGCGCCTATCCCGAAGGCGAGGCCTACGGCGACGAAGGCTATGTCGCAACGGGCGAGGCCCGACTGAGACTGGATCAATGGACCGGAGGCCTGCCGGGCCAGTTCGAGCTGATCGGCTTCGTCGACGCGGGCGAGGTCGACTTCGCGCATGATCCCTGGTTCGCGGGCCCCAACCGCGCGCGTCGCAGCGGTGCCGGCTTCGGACTGAACTGGTTCGGGCCGCAGGACCTGATCATCCGCGCGTCCTATGCCCACAGACTCAACGACCAGATCTCGACCTCGGGACCGGACGAAACCGGCCGCGCATGGTTCCAGATCGTCAAGCTGTTCTGATGGCCGCCCCCCTCCATTCCCCTTCGCGCCCCCCCCTCACAAGGACGTTCTGATGACCAGGCTCCACAAGCTGACCGGCGGCGTCGCACGGGCGGGGCACCAGGCCAGCCCGCCGTGCCGCAGAGGCGCGTTGTCCGGTTCGACCGCCCTCGCCGGCATCGCCGTCTGGGCCATGGTCGGACTGACCGTTTCGCTTTCGCTGGGGACATCAGCGCGGGCCCAGACCCTGCCCACCGGCGGATCCGTCGTAGCCGGCGGCGCGACCATCACCACCGGTCCCGGCACGGTGACGATCAACCAGTCGACCCAGACTACGGCGATCAATTGGCAGAGCTTCTCGATCGGCCAGGGCGGAAGCGTCGTGTTCGTTCAGCCCAACAGCCGTTCAGCCGCGCTGAACCGCGTGCTGGGAGCGGACGCCTCGGCGATTTTCGGCAGCCTGACGTCCAACGGCCAGGTGTTCCTGATCAATCCCAACGGCGTGCTGTTCGGGCAGGGCTCCCAGGTCAGTGTCGGCGGGCTGGTCGCGTCGACCCTGGGGATGAGCGACGCCGACTTCATGGCTGGCGACTACAGGTTCTCGGGCAGCGGCGGCACCGTGCTCAACCAGGGCACGATCATCGCCGATGGCGGCTATGCCGCCCTGCTGGGCGGTCACGTCAGCAATGAAGGGCTGATCCAGGCCAATCTGGGCACGATCGCCCTCGTCGCAGGCGACGCCGTCACCCTCGATGTCGCGGGCGACGGCCTTCTGAACGTGGCCGTCGACAGGGGCGCGGCCAACGCCCTGGTGCAGAACGGCGGAATGCTGCAGGCCGACGGGGGCCGGGTACTGATGACCGCCCAGGGCGCGGGCGACCTGTTGAGGACCGTGGTCAACACGACCGGCGTGATTCAGGCCCGCACCATAGGCGAGCGCAACGGCGTCATCCTCTTGCTGGGCGACATGCAGAGCGGGACGGTCAACGTGGCCGGCGTCCTCGACGCCAGCGCGCCCGACGGGGGTGATGGCGGATTTATCGACACCTCCGCCCGGACCGTGAACATCGCGGCAGCAACCCGCATAACGACCGAGGCTCCTTCAGGCGCGGCCGGGACCTGGCTGATCGATCCCGCGGACTTCACCATCGGCGCGGGCGGCAACATATCCGGAGCCACCCTGTCCGCCCAGCTGGTGACCACCAATGTCGTGATCAGCACCATGACCGGACCGGGCGCGGCCCTTCCGGGCAACGGCGACATCCACGTCAATGACGCGATCGCCTGGACCGCGTCCTCCACCCCCACCACCCTGACGCTGAACGCCAACCGCGACGTCAACATCAACGCCGCCATCTCGGCCACCAACGGGAATCTGGTGGCCTGTTGCGGGCGCGACGTGAACGTCAATGCCGCCATCACCACCGTGAACGGCAGCGTCCTGCTGAACGCCGGGCAGAACGTGAACGTCTATCACGCCATCACCACGACGGACGGCAACATCGCCCTGTGCGCCGGGCACGACGTCCATATCGACGCAGCGGTCACCCTGACCCGCGGCAGCACGATTCCGGCGCAGAGCCTCGGCCTGCCGGTTGGCCTGACCCTGATCGCCGGTGCCGACGGAACGGGCCCGGGCGTGGGCGGCGGGACCATCATATTCAGCCCGCTGGCACCGCCGATCACGGTCACGGTCGCGCCCGTGTCGATCTTCTACAATCCGGCGTCCTACGCCGCCCCGTCCGACTTCCGCACCCGTTTCATCCTGACCGAGGGGGCGGCGCTGAGCCAGCGCATGCTGCTGTTCCCGGACGGTGGGCGGGCCTTCAACGGCACGACGGCGACCACCCTCAACGGATTCCGGACAACGGCCATCTCGGGCGCGCCGACCGGAGTCACCCTGGTAGCGGGACCGGCGGCCACCGCGACCTTCGATTCCGCGGCGGCCGGTGCCGATGTCGGCATCACCTACAGCGGCTACACCCTCGCCGGAGCCAATGCCGATCAATACGCCCTGGCCGGCTCCTGCTGTGTGGGCACCTTCCGGACGCGCGGCACGATCTCGTCCACCACGGTGACGCCGCCGGTCGTTCCGCCAGTGGTTCCACCGGTGACGCCGCCCGTCACACCGCCGCCGGTCACACCGCCCGGAGTCCCGCCGTTCGTCTCGCCGTTGCCGACCGTGCCCTATCCCGTCGTCACGCCCGTACCGGACCTGGCGCTGGACCTCGTCGATCGTGGCGTGAGGATGCCGCCGTACGAAGCGCCCACGGCCGCTCCACCCGTCGAGGAGGCGATAGCCGCGCCCGCCCCTGCAACTAGGGTCGCGCCGCCCGTTCCGGTCTATGTCCGCAAGCAGGATCGCAACTGACCGTGCCCGCCCGGACGATTCTGTACCTGACGGCGGCGGGGCTGGCGCTCGGCCTCGCTTTTCCGCAATCCAGCCTCGCCTCGGTGCTACCGCGTCCGCCTGATGGCCGCGATGCCGCCGTCTGGTCGGCCGCAGGCGAGGTCACGGCCTGGATCAGGGAGACAGCCGACAATCAGGGGCTGCCGTTCCTGATCGTGGACAAGGTCAATGCACAGGTTCTGGCCTTTGATCCCGAGGGCCGCTTGCTGGGGACGGCACCCGCCCTGCTGGGCCTGGCGCGAGGCGACGTATCGCCGCCGGGAGTCGGAGATCGCCCCCTTTCCGCCATCGGTCCGGGAGACCGCATCACGCCGGCCGGACGGTTCGTGGCGTCGATGGGAGAGAACCTCGGCGGCAAGGGCATCCTGTGGATCGACTACGCCGCCGCCCTGTCCCTGCATGCGGTCATCACGACCCGCCCGGCCGACCGCCGCCTGCAGCGACTCGCCACGGCCACACCCCTGGACAACCGTATCTCGTTCGGATGCGTGAACGTGCCCGTGAGGTTTTACGAAGAGGTCGTCCAGCCCGCGTTCAACGGCACTGTGGGGATCGTCTATATTCTGCCGGAGTCGGGCCCGCTCGCGGATGTGTTCTTCTCCGCGCCCGATTGAGCGCCACCGGGACGGGACGCCGGAACACGCTGCCGCCGCCGCTTCGGTACCTGGTCAAAGTCACGCCTGGCGGAGACGAGTCCGCGTTGGACGGCCAGCACCGCCACGGGCGCTGCGGGGATGATGCGGCTCGACAATCGGCGCCGGCGAGGACTTCCGCCGGTTGCCGCGCCGGGTCCCAGGTTGCGGCGTCCGTGGAAGCGCCAGGAAAAAGGGTGTGTGTCCCGACTTCGACAGGCCCCTCTCATCCGTGCATCCCCGCGAAGGCGGGGGTGCACGGCGTTTCCAATGCTGGAGATTACCCGCCAGCCAGACGACTCCGAGCAGCTAACCCACTGCTTTTACATACAATAGTCTGAAAACCAGCGTCATCTCCCCGCCGCAGGAAAGACCCGCCCCATACTACGCAGGTCCCGTCGCACCGGGAGGCTCGCTCGGCCGGCGATCCGAAGTGGCGGCGGGAGCGGAAGGAAGCGGGCCGCGACGGAGCGATCCGGATGCGGAGGCCCGGAGGCTGCAACGCCCCCAGGTCAAGGGACGGGGAACAACCCCCGTCCGGTCCAGGAGACGGTCGTCGCCGTCCCTGCCCGCGGCGCGCGGACCGGGTCACCTGCCAACAACAGGCGACGGCCCCGGCGCGTCGAAAACCAGCCGCGCGGAGCGTCTGTCTTTCGCCGAAACGGTATTCAAATCTCTTCTCCGGGCGAAGGCCCGGGCGCTCCGCCACGCCTCCCACGCCCCTCGCGCGCCCCCGGCGCGAGGTAGCATCGCCACGCCTGACAGCCCTTACCGGGCGGAGCGCACCTCCAGCGGCAGACCGAGGGCTTCCAGTTGCGGGCGCACGACCGCAGCATCACCGACGACGACCCAGACGAACTGGCCGGGCTTGATGACCTGCCGGGCCGCTTCGTCCATCTGGGCGGCGGTCAGGGCGCGGGTGCGGCTGGCCAGCGTCGCCTGATAGTCGTCGGGACGGCCGTAGAGGGCGTTGGAGCGCAGCGCGCCCAGGATCTGGCCCGAGGTTTCGAAACCGCCGGCCAGCGACCGGGTGTTGCCGTTGATCGTCCGCTCCAGCTCCTGCGGCGTGACGCCGTCGGTGTTCAGGAAGCGGTCGTACTGGGCGATCAGGGCCGCAACCGAGTCACCCGTGCGGTTGGCCTGGACCGGGGCATTGACGATATAGGGCACGCGGTGCTCCAGGGCGTTGACCCCGCCCCGCACGCCATAGGACCAGCCCTTGGTCTCGCGCAGGTCCGAGTTGATCCGCGACAGGAAGTCCGAGCCCAGAGTGACGTTGGCGGCGTTCAGGGTCAGCAAGTCGTCGGTCCCCGACACCGGCAGCACGGCACCGCCATAGATCAGGGATTGCGGCGACTGCGGACGGTCGATCAGGACGATCCGGTTGGTCGGCGCGGGCACGGCACCGTCGGCGAAGTCCTTGGTTCCCCGGGCCGTCGAAGGCGCGCGCCAGTCGCCGAAGGCGGCTTCAAGCTGCGCGGTCACCTGCGACAGCGGCAGGTCCGAGACGACGAAGATCGTCGCATTGTCCGGACGCACCCAGGCGTCATGCTCGGCGATCAGGTCGGCGCGCGTCAGGGCCGTCAGGGTCGCTTCGTCGCCCGAACCGGTGAAGGACCGGCCATAGGGGCTGGTCTCGCCATAGATCAGCGGCGGCAGGGCGCGGGCGGCGATGGCACCGGGGTTGGTGCGTTCGCTGGCCAGGCCCGACAGGCGCGAGGCGCGGATGCGCTCGATCTCCGCCGGGGCGAAGGCCGGATTGCGCACCACGTCCGACAACAGGGTCAGGGACGGTGCCAGGTTGGCGGTCACGGTCGACAGGTCGGCCGAAGTCCGGTCCATCGAGGCCGCGACATTGACCGAGGCACCCAGACGTTCCTCTTCCTCGGCCAGCTGGTTGGCGTCGCGGGTCGTCGTGCCCTCGTCCAGCAGGTCCAGCATCATGGCGTGGGCGCCGAGACGATCGGCCCGGTCGGCGGCGTAGCCGGCGTCGAACTCCACGGCCACGCGGGTCACCGGCACGGTATCGACGTGGGCGTAGACGACCTTGATGCCGTTCGAAAGGGCGGTTCGCTCAACGGCGGGGAACTCCAGGTCCGGCACCTGGCCGATGGCCGGCATCGGATCGCGGGCGACGCGCTGGATCTCGGCGGCCGGAGCCGGGGCGGCACCCGCCGGGCTGGCGGCGGCCTCGACATAGGCTTCGCGCTCGCCGGGCGCGATGGTCATGTCGAACACCGGGCGGGTCAGCCAGCGCTGCATGGCGGCCGTGACCTGGGCCGGCGTGACCGAGGCGTACCCGGCCAGCTCCTTCTTGTAGTGATCCGGATCGCCCGCATACAGCTGGCCCTCGGCCAGAACATTGGCCTTGCCGTTGACCTGTTCCAGGCTCTGGATCCGGCCCGAGACATAGCGGGTGGCGACGCGGGCGACCTCTTCCTCGGTCGGGCCCCGGGCGATGAAGTCGGCGACGATGGCATCCAGACGACGGCCCACCTCGCCGGCGTCCACGCCCGGCTTCACATTGACCGAGATGTCGAAGATGCCGACGCGGTGGAAGTCGGACAGGGACGACGACACCTCCACCGCCGTCTGCTCGTCGCGGACCAGCAGATTGTCGAGGCGCGAGGAGGCCAGACCGCCCAGCACCTGGGCACCGACCGACAGCGGAACGGCGTCGTCGCTGAGCAGGCCCGGCACGGCCCAGCTACGCGTCAGGCGGGTCGTGGCCACCCGGTCAGTCATCGTCGCCACGATCGGCGCGGCCAGGGTCGGCACGTCGGCCTCGGCCGGGGTGTTCACCGGGCCGCGTGCGATCGCGCCGAAATACCGATCCATCAGCGGGCGCGCCGTGGCCTCGTCGATGTCACCCGACAGGACGACGATGGCGTTGTTCGGGCCGTAGTTCTCGCGGAACCAGTTGCGCACCGTCTCCAGGCTGGCGGCGTCCAGATCGGCCATCGAGCCGATGGTCGAGTGGCGATAGGGGTGGCCTTCGGGGAAGAGGGCTTCCAGCTGGGCGTATTCGAACATGCCGTAGGGCTGGTTGTCGCCCTGGCGCTTCTCGTTCTGGACCACGCCGCGCTGCAGATCGAGCACGGGCTGGCCGATCTCGCCGAGCAGATAGCCCATGCGGTCACTCTCGAGGAACAGGGCCTGTTCCAGCGCCGGGGTCGGGACGGTCTCGAAATAGTTGGTGCGATCGAACCAGGTCGTGCCGTTCAGATTGCTGGGGCCCAGGTTGCGCATCCGGCCCAGATAGCTGCCCGGCGCATTCTCGGACCCGCCGAACATCAGGTGTTCGAACAGGTGCGCGAAGCCGGTCGAGCCGGCCGGTTCGTCCTTGGAGCCGACATTGTACCAGACCGAAACCGCCACCACCGGTGCCTTGCGATCCTCGTGCACGATCACCGTCAGACCATTGTCCAGCGTGAATCGCTTCCACGGAATGTTGACCTCCGAGACGAGCTCGGCGACCGGCGCCGCGCGAAGCTCGGCGGCCTGGCCCGACGTCGCCGCCGAGGGCGCGGCGGCGCTCTGCGCCAGAACAGGGGCGGCGGGAGCGATGACAGCCAGAAGGGCGGCGAGCGAGATCGAGCGAAGACGCATGGGAAACGGTCCTTTTCCTGGGGCGAACGGACATTACCCGACACCGGCGTTCGTGCAATCGCCAGACTGGCCGGAACGAGGATCGAACGCGACAATTTCAGCGATCTGATGCGCGCGGTGGTCCGCTGCAATCAACGCCTGGATGAGCGCTCTCAGGTCCAGGCCCAATGGCGGCCTCGGAGGCCGGGTCGCATTCGCCTGTCCCGGCTGGCCGGTGGGTTCTGATCCTGCCCCACCTTTCGCCTCCTGGTCGTTCAGCGAAACATTACCGGCCGTTGGAAAACCAGCTGCACCCGGGACGCGGCTGACCGACCTCAGGCCTTGCGACCGAACCAGCCGACGCGCCCCGACGATGGCGTTGGCGACGGCGACGGTGTTGAAGCGGCGGGTGGGGGCGACGAAGGACCCGGCGCAGAAAAACCTTCGACCGGTCGCTGACGGATGACCAGATTGCGGATCTCGGTCATGTCCTCCATGGCGAATTTCACACCCTCGCGGCCGAGGCCGGAATCCTTGACCCCGCCATACGGCATGTTGTCGACGCGATAGCTGGGCACGTCGCCGATCAGGATGCCGCCGACCTCCAGCACGTCCCAGGCCCGCATGGCCTTGTTGATGTCGCGTGTGAAGATGCCCGCCTGCAAGCCGAATTTGGAATCGTTCACCTCGGCCAGGGCTGACTCGAAATCCGAGAAACGCGACAGGATGGCGACCGGTCCGAACGCCTCCTCCTCACGGATCTTGAGCCCCCGCCCGACACCCTCCAGCAGGGTCGCATCCAGCATGGCACCGGTGCGATGGCCGCCGCACAGAAGGGTCGCGCCGGCAGCGCGGGCTTCATTGATCCAGGCCTCGAGCCGGGTCGCTTCCTTCTCGTCGATCATCGGCCCGATGAAGGTCGTCTCCTCGCGCGGATCGCCGCAGATCAGGGCCCGGGCCTTCTTCACCAGCAGGTCGCGCATCGGACCGTAGATTTCGTCGTGGATCAGGATGCGCTGCACCCCGATGCAGGACTGGCCCGACTGGTAGAAGGCCCCGAAGATGATCCGCTCGGCGGCGTCCTCCAGGTCGCTGTCGCGGTCGACGATGACGGCGGCGTTGCCCCCCAGCTCCAGCACCACCTTCTTCTTGCCGGACCTCGCCTTCAGCGCCCAGCCGACGTCGGGCGAGCCGGTGAAGGACAGCAGCTTCAACCGATCGTCCGTAGTGAACAGGTCCGCACCATCCCGCGTGGCCGGCAGGATCGAGAAGGCGCCCCGGGGCAGGTCGGTCTCCGCCAGCACCTCGCCGATGATCAGCGCGCCCAGCGGCGTTCGCGAGGCCGGCTTCATCACGAACGGACACCCCACGGCCAGGGCCGGCGCGATCTTGTGGGCGGCCAGGTTGAGCGGGAAGTTGAACGGCGAGATGAAGGAGCACGGCCCGATCGGCACCCGCTTCCACATGCCCTGATAGCCCCTGGCGCGGGCCGAGATATCCAGAGGCTGAACCTCGCCGGTCATGCGCACCGCCTCCTCCGCGGCGATGCGGAAGGTGTCGATCAGCCGGGTCACCTCGCCCCGCGAATCCCGGATCGGTTTTCCTGCCTCGATGCACAGGGCATAGGCCAGTTCGTCGGCGCGTTCCTGGAAGCGTTTGACGCAATGGGCCAGCACGGCCTGCCGTTCATAGGCCGCCATCCGCGCCATGGGCTCCGTCGCCTTGACCGCCTCGCCGATGGCCCGTTCGATCGTGGCGGCGTCCGCCATGGCCACGCGCGTCGCCACCTTGCCGGTGTATTTGTCGGTCACCTCCAGATCCTGGTTGGGCGTCAGCGCCTCATTGGCCAGGTACAGCGGATAGGCGGCTTTGAGGGACGGCATGAAACGGCGCTCCGGCGGGGGGTCTGGAGGTTAAACCGGCAAGGCCGCACTAAGTTCGCGGACATCCTTGTTCAGGATGCGGTCATTGTCGGCATAGTCGATGGGCACCTCGACCACATGGACCCCCGGCGTATCAAGGCAGTGTTTCAACAGCGCCGGCATGCCTTCCGCCGACGTCACCCGGTGGCCATGCGCCCCATAGCTCTCGGCGTATTTGACGAAGTCCGGATTGCCATAGGTCAGGCCCCAGTCCTCGAAGCCCATATTGGCCTGTTTCCAGCGGATCATGCCGTAGCTGTTGTCGTTCAGGATCAGCACCACGAGGTTGAGCTTCAGTCGCACCGCGGTCTCCAGCTCCTGGCTGTTCATCATGAAACCGCCGTCGCCGCAGACCGCCATAACCTTGCGGTTCGGGAAGATCATGCTCGAGGCCATGGCCGAGGGCAGGCCCGCCCCCATGGTCGCCAGCGCATTGTCGACGAGGAAGGTGTTGGGCATGTGCGCCGGGTAGCTGCGCGTGAACCAGATCTTGTAGACCCCGTTGTCGAGACACAGGATCCCGTCGGACGGCATCACCTTGCGGACCTGATCGACCAGATACTGCGGATAGACCGGGCAGCGCAGGTCGCCGACCGCGGCGGCGGTGTGATCCAGCTCCGCCTTGTGGGCCCGGACCATGGACTCGAAGGTCCAGTGCGGCTGGGCGGCGAGGGTCTCCTTGATCTGCCAGATGGCGTTGGCGATGTCGCCGACCACCTCGATCTGCGGGAAATAGACCGGATCAACCTCGGCTGAACGGAAGCCGATGTGGATCACGTCGCAACCGCCCGGCTTCATGAAGAACGGTGGCTTCTCGATCACATCATGGCCGACGTTGATGATGACGTCGGCCGTCTCGATGATCCGGTGCACGAAGTCTCCGGACGAAAGCGCAGCGCAGCCAAGGTATTTCGGATTGCGCTCGTCGATGACCCCCTTGCCCAGTTGGGTGGTGATGTAAGGAATATCTGTCTTTTCGACCAGTTCGGTGAGCATCCGGCTTGTCAGCTTGCGATTGGCACCGGCGCCGATGATCAAGAGCGGTGACCTGGCCCGGGCGATGCGGTCGACCGCGATCCGGATCGACTTTTCGTCGGCTACAGGGCGCCGGACCTGGCTGGCGACGATCACCGGCGAGGTCGTCTGCTCATGGGCGACGTCTTCGGGGAACTCCAGATGGGTGGCACCGGGCTTCTCTTCCTGGGCCAGACGGACGGCCTCACGCACCCGGGCCGGGATGTTGTCGGCCGAGGCCAGCTGGTGGGTGAATTTGGTGATCGGCCGCATCATGTCGACGACGTCCAGGATCTGGAACCGGCCCTGTTTGGACGATTTGATCGGCTTCTGGCCGGTGATCATCAGCATCGGCATTCCGCCCAGCTGCGCATAGGCGGCCGCGGTCACCAGATTGGTCGCCCCGGGCCCCAGGGTCGCCAGGCAGACACCGGCCTTGCCGGTGTGCCGACCGTAGGTCGCGGCCATAAAGCCGGCCCCCTGCTCGTGCCGGGTCAGGATCAGCCGGATCTTCCTGCTGCGGGACAGGCTGTCGAGGAAGTCGAGATTCTCCTCACCCGGAACGCCGAAAACATATTCGCAGCCTTCCTCTTCCAGGCAGGCGACAAACAAATCCGAGGCCTTGGTCATCGTTTTTTCCAATACAGGGGCACCGGGCGTCGCGGTTGCGGCCCGGACCGGTGAGGAAAGCGGAACTGGATCGGCGGTTTCAGGCGTGGAGGCGGGCCGAACGTCTGCGGATCCGCGCCGTCGCCGTGCCAACGCGGCTACGAGAAGGACAAAGCCGGCCCCGATGGCAATCGCGCCCACGATCAGCGGATTGCTGCCCGCCGCAAGGATCGCGTCGTGTATCGATGCAGCGGTCATACAACCCAGCCCCCACGCGAGCGGCACCATGACCCGGAACGTTGTTCTTTGTCACGCGGGGTCGCGCGTCACGATAAACCGCTGCGTCCCGCATCCGGCACACGCCCTGAGGCCTCCGCCCTCACTCCGCATGGAAGGTTCGGTGCAGACTGGCGGGACGCGACGGTTTCCGTCTCATGCGGTCTTGGCGATCATGACCCAAATCGCAGCCACCAGAGGTACCGTGGCGATGAGGCCCCAGATGACCCAGGTCCGGCAGTCGCGCCAGTATTGGGCCGGCACCTCGCCCGTCTCTCCGAACCGTTTCGCTGCGCGCGCCTGGCGGATCTGCAGCGGCAGCAGGATGCCGAGCCAGAGCACGCCCGACAACACAAAGAGCAACTGCCCATAGAGCAGCCATCGCTCCCCGATCAGGTCGAGCCTGCCGATGAGCGCAGCAGAATAGCCGCCCGCCACGATCAGGATAATGCCCCAAAGGGGTCAGGCTGAGGTCTGTATAGGTGACCAGCTTCTGCGCAAACGCCATGATCGTCGGGTTGCGCGTATGGTCGGCAAACATTTTCCAGATCGCGGTCGCCGACACATTCCCGACCAGCAGGATCACTCCGATGACGTGAACGGTTTTCGCAATTTCGTAGAGCATTTTATTGTTTTAGCTTCTGATTTTTCGCGGCTGCCTGCGCCCCTCACCGCCTCGACCTGAACCGGGACCGGGGTGGCTGGCCGTCAGAACGCAGGACAGACCTGCCCGTCAGCACGCGACTGGTCTGGCGCAAAGCGAGTTGAGCCTGCCGAACGGGCCGTGGCAAGTGTGTGGTCGCGCGAGTACGATGTGATCCTGCCCGAGAATATGTTCGGCGACATCCTGCCAGACGAGATCCCGGTACCGGGTGGTTGGATCGGCCTCTTGCCGCACGCGTTCAGGGCACCGAAACACCGGATCCAAAGTGACAACTGAAATGGACACATCGGTGTCAATCTGGCTTGTCAGTCCGGTGAAAACGGTGCGAGATGGCTCCGGGGAAGTGTGCGCTGGCAGCACCATCCGGCCAGGAGGCGGGGACCACGATGACGGCGATCCGGTTAGAGGACGAGATGATCGCCGAAAGGCGCGCCGCGCCCAGCCTTTATGCGGCTTTCGACGCCTCGGTGACGCGCAAATCGGGTCTGTCGCGTCGCTCGGCCGTGCTGCAATCCTTTGGTGGCGCGCGCCCCGATGGAGGCCCCCGCTTTGATGCGGATGTCCCGCCGGGTGGCTATCTGTGGTGGTACGTCGGCGCCCAGAGCGACTGCGGACGCTACGGCCTGACCCTCATCACCTTCATCGGCAGCGTCTTCTCGCCCTACTATGCCTGGTCGGGCTGGGCGGACCCCTTCAATCACTGCGCCGTCAATCTGGCGCTGTACCGGCTGGACGGCGGCGCGGGCCGTTGGGCCATGACCGAGCGAACGGAACGGACGCTGACCCGCGATTCCAGCCACATCTCGATCGGGCTCAGCAACCTCTCCTGGGAGGACGGTGTGCTGACGGCGCGGATCGACGAGATCGCCACCCCCTTCCCCGAACGGCTGCGCGGCACAATCCGCCTGCGGCCCGAGGCTTTGACGGGTCGCGCCTTCGCCCTAGATGCGGCCCAGGAACATGTCTGGCAGCCCCTCGCCCCGAGGGCGCGGGTCGAGGTTTCCTTCGATACGCCCGGGATTTCATGGAGCGGCGACGGATATCTCGATACCAACCATGGCAGCGAGCCGCTGGAGGCCCGGTTTCGACGCTGGGACTGGTCGCGGGCGCACACGGCCGAGGACGTCCTGCTGTTCTACGACGTAGATCGGCTCGACGGTGCACGCCACGAACTGGCGCTTCGGGTCAACCGGAGCGGTGAGATCGAACGGATCATGGCCCCGCCCACCCACGCCTTGCCGCGAACGGCGTGGGGCGTGCCGCGTCGGGCTCGTGGGGATGCCGGAGGGCCGTTGAAAGTCACCCGGACCCTCGAGGATACACCCTTCTATTCGCGCTCGGCTCTCGCCGGGAACGTTCTGGGACGTCCGGCCGCCATCTGGCACGAAAGCCTGATGCTGGACCGGTTCAGCAATCCAGCCGTGCGTTGCCTGCTGCCGTTCCGGATGCCGCGGGTACCCTGGTAACGAACCCTCGTCAGACAGCGTCCTCGAACCAGCTGATGTCCTCGGTCGAGACCTCGCCAAACGACCGGCCCGTGGCGATCGATCTGGCGATGATCTGAAAGGCGGTCACCGGCATGGTGATAAAGGGCCAGGGGTCCCTGAAGCTCCAGGTCACATCCCGAGCCGTCAGCAGAGTCGCGAAATTCGTCCCGAAACGACTCCGATCGAAGACGGAGCCCTGGGTCTCGGTCAAGGTCGGATAGAATTGCTGCATCCGGTTCGAAGCGCGGACCCGGGGTGGTGGCGCAGCCGGATCCAGTGTCGCCGCAGCCAGATCTGCCGTCTCGATGAAATGGACCCCGCTGGTCACTCTCGGATTGCATTCAATGGCATAGGGAACCCCCTCGCCGTCGACAATGAAATCGAACGAGATGAAGCCTGTATGACGGGTTCTGGAGACGAAATCTTCGACCCAGGCCGTGATCGCCGGATGGTCCACCCGCTCGAACGCCACCGCGACCGTGCCTGACATGACGAGCCCGCGGTAGACCACAGTGGTGGCGACCCGCCCGGCGTGGGCGATCGAAAACGTGCTGAAATGATCCCCTTCGATGCGCTGCTGGACGATCTGTCGCGCATCGCTGCTGGCAGGGTGCGGCGAGGTCCCGGCCAGCCCGAAGGAAAGGCCGCGGCCCGAGCAGGACAGCGCCGGCTTGACCACATAGTCACAGCCCATGGCCAGTGCTTCGGCGTCGGCACTCCCCAGCGCGGCGGTACGCGGCACGGTCAGGCCAAGACCGTCAGCGAGAGCGGCAAAGCTTTGCTTGTCGTGAAGCGCCAGCAGTTCGTCGACCGGCGGCGCGAACACCGAGACCCCCGAGGGAAGCCTGTCGCGAAGATGGGCGACATGCATCGTCTCTTCGGACAGCGGAAGGACCAGATCCACGCTGTCGCGGTCGACGATATCCAGCAGGGCTTCAAGGTAGGCCGCCTTGCCGACCGAGGGTGCGGGTGTCACCCGACTGAAGGCAACCGTGTTGGAGGCCCCTGTCAGATGTCGCCCGAACGGCTCCGCGACAATCACTCTCCAGCCCTGGGCTCGAAAGGCGCGCGCGAAGTCCAGCGCCTTGGGCAGTCGGCCGATGGTGATCAGAACGGTCCCGGGGCTCACGAGGCGCTTCCGACCCGACGGATCCGCACCATGACTTCTTCCGCCGGCCGCGTGGTGAGCCGGGCCACAGGACGCACCCGCTCCGGCCGTTCGACGGTGAAGCGATACCGGCGCATCAGACGTCCGAGAATGAGGGTGGCCTCGGTGGTGGCGAAGGCGGCCCCGACACAGACGCGGCGACCGATCCCGAAGGGAATATAGGCACCGGGGGTCATCTCGTGCTCGCGCTCGGGCAGGAAGCGATCCGGATCAAAGGCGTGGGGATTCTTCCACAGCTGGCTGTGTCGGTGGACGACCCAGGGCGCGATCATGACCATCGAGCCGCGACGCAGTTGATAGCGGCCGAATTTGACGGGCTTCAGGGCAACGCGCGGCAGGAAGGTGATCGGCGGATAGAGCCGCAGCGTCTCGCGAAACACGTTCCGTGCGAAGGTCAGATGTCGTGTCTGTTCGAACGTGATCGGCGCATCCGGCGCCCCCTGCCCGACCTCGGCTTCCATGCGATCGGCCACCTCGGGCCGCATTGCCGCGATGAAGACGGCCCAGGTCAGGGCGCTCGCGGTGGTCTCGTGACCGGCCAGGAAAAAGACCCCCAGCTGGTCGATCAGTTCATCGCGCGTGAAGGCCGCCCCATCCCGGGGATCCCTGGCCCCGATGATGCTTGCGGCGATGTCGTCAAAGGTCGCTCCGGCGGCAAGATGGCGGTCCAGCAGGACGCCGATGTGCCGGCAAATCCGGTCACATGCGTCGAGGACAGGCCGGCTCTGGGGAATAGCGGTGAACGCCTTGTCGAAGATGAGTCGACGCAGCTCGACATGGGCCACACTGCGTTCGAAGACGGCAAAGGACTCGAACACGTCGCGCGCCGTGTCATTGGCAAGGGATGCGGAGAAGACCGTGCGGCAGATGATGTCGGCCGTCAGCTGACCCAGCATCAGGTCCAGAGAGAAGGCCTCGCCCGTGCGGCAACGCTCATCCAGGCGGGCTTCCATGTCGTCGATCGCCGCCGACATCGCCGGAAACGCGATGCTGAGGCGCATATGGGAAAACGCCGGGTCGACCATCCTGCGCTGGGCCCGCCAGCGATCGCCGGCCGAGACAAAGATGCTGTCGCCGACAAGCGGCTCCAGCGCTCCGACCATCAGATCGCTCTTGGGGAACACATCGTCCGGGTCGGCCAGAATGGCCCGGATGTGCTCCGGGTCGTTGACGATCAGGATGAAGCGACGGGAATAGCCGAGCGGACCGAACGGGACTTCATAGGCCGAGGCGGGCAGCAGGCTCAGCAGATTGCCCTCGCCGCGCAGGGCCGTTCGAACGAGGGCGGCGAGCGGCGGCAACGGGTCCGGCCCGGGCGGTTCGTACAGGTCCGGCGGGCCCTGCACCCGATCCCCGTTCACTGCAGATTTTCCTTACGAACCATCCCGATCCCTTGAATCTTTGGCCACTCCGCTGAAGGATGAACAGACCGCCAGACGTCGCCTTCCGCAAGGGTCGAATATGTATCTCCTGTTCAAGGCTCTGATCGCGATCCACATCGCGTTCGGCGTGGTGGGTCTGGCCAGTTTCTGGATTCCCGTTTTCAGCCGAAAGGGGTCTCCGGTGCATCGGCTCTGGGGCCGTGTCTTCGCGCGCGCCATTCTGGTGGCCGGCGGCATCGCTATCCTGCTTTCGCTCTGCACCCTCTACGACCCTCTCGGGACCCACCCCCACCTGAAGGACCCGGTGTTCGTCCGCGGCATCTTCGGCGTGCTGATGTTCCATCTCGGCGTGCTGACCGTGAACCTCGCCTGGTACGGTCGCGAGGTTTTCAAGAACAAATCCGACCCGGGCCGAAACCGGCGCGGCATCAACCTCTATCTGCAACTTCTTCTGGCGCTGGCAGCCGTCGCCTGCGTGGTCGAGGGGCTCACGATCGGTCAGCCTCTGATCGTCGCGGCCTCCGTGATCGGGTTCGCGACCGTGGCGACCAACCTCATGCACATGCTGAACCCCGCTCCCCCGCCCAAGGCCTGGCTGAAGGAGCATGTGAAGGGGATCGTCGGTGCCGGGATCTCCGTCTACACGGCCTTCTTCGCCTTCGGTGCCGTTCGGTTCATGCCGGAAATCGCCCTCCACCCCGGACTGTGGGCCATTCCGCTGGCAATCGGCCTCGCCTTGATCCTCTACCACTACTGGAAGATCGGTCAGTCCGGCTCTCGTCTCGGGAAGCTGGCGACGGGCGAATGAAAGACCACACGGTTCTGGTCATCGGCGCGGGCATGGGCGGGCTCGCAGCCGCCATCGACCTCGCGCGTGCCGGCTGTCAGGTCACGGTGATCGAGAAGGCCGCGACGCCGGGTGGCAAGATGCGACAGCTTCATCCCGGCGGCGGGCCGGGTATCGACGCAGGCCCAACAGTGTTCACCATGCGGTGGGTGTTCGAGAGCCTGTTCGCCGATGCCGGCGCGTCGCTGTCGGACTATGTCACCCTCGGGACCGCAGACGTGCTGGCACGGCATGGCTGGACCGACGGCTCGCGGCTCGACCTGTTTGCAGACATGGAACGGTCGATCGCGGCCATCGGCGAATTCGCCGGCAAGGCGGATGCCGAGGGCTATCGGGCCTTCTGTGCCCGGAGCGAGGCAATCTACGCCGTGCTGCAGGACTCCTTTATCTGTGCGCAGCGCCCCGGGTTGTTGGACATGGTGCCACGGGTCGGGCTGGCGGGGATCCCTGCCCTGCTGAATACCGCGCCCCACCAGACTTTATGGGCCGAGCTGGGCCGCTATTTCAGGGATCCGCGCCTGCGTCAGCTGTTCGGGCGATACGCGACCTATACCGGATCGTCGCCTTTCGCCGCCCCGGCGACCCTGATGCTGATCGCCCATGTCGAGAAGGAAGGGGTCTGGTTCGTCGAGGGCGGCATGGTCGAGGTCGCACGCGGAATGGAATCCCTGGCCCGGTCGCTGGGCGTGACCTTCCGTTACGGTGAGGGGGTGCGGTCGATCCTGCAGGACGTTGGCCAGGTCGCCGGGGTGGAGCTGGAGTCCGGCGAGACCATCGCGGCACGCTCTGTGGTCTTCAACGGTGACATCTCGGCCCTGAGGGGCAGGCTGGTCGCCGGCGATCGAGCGACGGGTCCACGGCCGGTGGCTGCAAAGGATCGTTCCCTGTCGGCGCTGACATGGTGCGTTTCAGCAAAGACGCACGGCTTTCCCCTGTCGCACCATACGGTCTTCTTCTCGGGGAACTACAAAGAGGAATTCCGGCAGGTGTTCGGGCGGCAATCGATCTGTGAGGAGCCCACCGTCTATGTCTGTGCCCAGGATCGTTGCGGGGACCGGGTGCCGCCGGGCGAAACGGAGCGGCTGCTGTTGCTGGTCAACGCGCCCGCGATCGGAGATCAGGCGTCGTTCGACCCTGCCCTTGTCGACGACGTCCGCCGAAGGGCATGGTCGGTGCTCGAACGCTGCGGGCTGAGCGTCGAGGCCCTGAACGACGAAACCATCGCGACCACGCCGGACGACTTTGAACAGCTGTTCCCTGCCGGCGGCGGGGCCCTCTACGGGCGCGCCAATCATGGCCTCATGGGCAGCTTCCAGCGGCCCGGTCCGGAGAGCGGTCTTGAGGGCCTGTATCTTGCGGGCGGTGGCGTTCACCCCGGGCCCGGTATTCCCATGGCGACCCTGTCCGGGCGTCTGGCGGCGATGCGGCTTCTGGGGAAGGCGCACGGGACCCGGACCGGCTGGCGCCTGCCGCAGACAGCGGCCCCTGCTTCCCGTCCGGGTGCGACCGGTCGAACACACTGAAAACCGCTCACGCTTTTTCCGGTCAGGCCCTAGAGAATCGCGGGCGGAAGAGACCAAGCTTCGCGATAGACAAGAAGCGTCGGCTCAGGTGCCGGAAGAACAGGGCGACGGAGGCGGTGGCGTGAACAACGAAGGCTCACAATGCATGGCGTCCTCCCGCCCAAAGGTGATGACCGAGGCCGTCCGCCATGATGGTATGCAACTCCGGCCGGACCGGCCGCATGCTCCTTGGCGCGCCTGATGCCGACGGATCATGACTTCGATCTCATCCTGGTCGGGGGTGGACTCGCGTCCAGCCTGATCGCCTGGCGTCTGGCCATGGATCGGCCCGAGGTCCGCGTCTGCGTGGTCGAACGCGACGGCGCGCTGGGTGGAAACCATACCTGGTCGATTTTCGACAGCGACATCGCACCCGTCGATCGGGAATGGCTGACCCCCGCGATCGGGCATCGCTGGCCCGACGGCTATGAGGTCTATTTCCCACGCCGAAGCCGGACCCTGACCACGGGTTACAGCAGTCTGACATCCGAACGACTCCACGCGGCCGTCGCCCCGCTGCTGGGCGATCGGTTGATCCTGGGCGAGGCCGTCGTGGTGGATCCACAAGGGGTGACCCTGTCTGACCAGCGCCGGCTCACTGCCACGGGCGTGATTGATGCCAGGGGCCCCAAGGCGACCAGGGCTCTGGACCTGGGCTGGCAGAGCTTTGTCGGGCAAACGGTTCGACTGGCCGCGCCCCATGGCCTGACCCGGCCGACGATCATGGACGCCACGGTCGAGCAGTTCGGCGCATACCGGTTTGTCTATCTGCTGCCGTTCGATGCCAGAACGGTGATGGTCGAGGACACCTATTACACCGACAGTCCGGTGCTGGACCGACCGGCCCTCAAGCAACGGATCGACGGCTATATCCGGTCGCGGGGCTGGACCGTTGAGGCGGTGGTCGCCGAGGAAGAGGGCGTGCTGCCGATCGCGATGGACGGCGATATCGACGCCTTCTGGGCGGACGGTCCGCCCGTCGCCCGCGCCGGGCTTCTGGCGGGTCTGTTTCACCCCGTGACCGGCTACTCCCTGCCGGATGCCGTACTGCTGGCCCGGCTGATCGCGGATCAGGACGACCTGTCTTCCGCCTCGCTGAGACGGCTGACCGAGACCTATTCCAAGCGGGTGTGGCGGGATCGGGCCTTCTACCGTCTGCTGAACCGGATGTTGTTCAGGGCGGCAGACCCTGGCCAGCGATGGCGCGTTTTCGAACGGTTCTATGGATTGTCGGACGGCGTCCTGCGGCGCTTCTACGCAGGCAGGAGTACCCGGCTCGACAAACTACGTATCCTCACGGGAAAACCCCCCGTGCCCTTCGGCCGGGCGCTGCTGCAGGTCCGCGAGACAGGACGAGGAAGTCGATCATGAGAGACGTTACGGCGAAACGCGCGGTTGTGATCGGTGCTGGGTTCGGCGGGATCGCGCTGGCCATCCGGCTGCAGCGCGCCGGCGTGCAGACGACGCTGATCGAGATGCGCGACAAGCCGGGTGGCCGCGCCTACGTCTGGAAGGAACAGGGCTTCACCTTTGACGCCGGGCCGACGGTCATCACCGACCCTGACTGCCTGACCGAGCTGTTCGAGGGAACGGGCTCCGAACTGAAGGACTACATCGACCTGATGCCGGTCGACCCCTTCTACCGGCTCTGCTGGGAGGACGGCGTCCACTTCGACTACAACAACGACGAGGCGGCCATGGAGCGCCAGATGGCGGCCTTGAATCCGGCCGATGTCGAGGGCTACCGCCGTTTCCACGCTCATTCGGAAGCCCTGTATCAGGAAGGCTACGTCAAGCTTGGTTCGGTGCCCTTCCAGTCATTCTGGACGATGATGAAGGCCGCCCCTGTCCTGGCCCGGCTCGAGGCGTGGAACAGCGTCTATGACATGGTGGCAAGGTACATCAAGGATCCGCATCTGCGTCAGGCGTTCAGCTTCCATACGCTTCTGGTCGGGGGGGATCCGTTCAAGTCCAGCTCGGTCTATTCGCTGATCCATGCGCTGGAGCGGCGCGGGGGTGTCTGGTTCGCCAGGGGCGGGACCGGCGCCCTGATCGCGGGTCTCGTTCGACTCTTCGAGGACCTCGGCGGTGTCGTCCGCCTGAACAGCGCGGTCGAGCGGATCGAGACCGAGGGCGAGCGGGCAACAGGCGTGACACTGGCGGGAGGAGAGGTCATCCCAGCCGACATGGTCGCCTCGAACGGCGACGTGGTCCACACCTATGAGAAGCTGCTGGGCCGCACGCCGCGCGGCAAGGCGAAGGCGAAATCGCTGAAATCAAAGCGCTTCTCAATGTCGCTGTTCGTGCTGCATTTCGGCACGTCCCAGCCCCAGAAGCATCTGGCTCACCACACCATCTGTTTTGGCGCGCGGTACAGGGAACTCATCTCCGAGATATTCGCCGGGCCGACGCTGCCGGAGGATTTCTCCCTCTATCTGCACGCCCCATGCGCCACCGATCCGTCGATGGCCCCCGACGGCATGAGCAGCCACTACGTCCTGTCGCCCGTGCCGCACCTGGGTGCCGCGGACATCGACTGGTCCGTCAAGGGCCCTGAGTATCGCGAGAAAATCCTCGACTATCTCGAGGAACGCTACATCCCCAACCTGCGCCGCGACCTCGTCACCACGCGCATCTGGACGCCACAGGATTTCAAGGACGACCTCCACGCCCATCTGGGTTCGGCCTTCTCACTGGAGCCGATCCTGGCCCAGAGCGCCTGGTTCCGGCCGCATAACCGCGACGACGTGATCCCGAACCTTTACATCGTCGGCGCCGGCACCCATCCGGGCGCGGGCATTCCCGGTGTGGTCGGCTCGGCCAAGGCCACGGCGGGCCTGATGCTGGAGCAGGCCGCGGCGGGGCGATGACAGCCTCGCGTCACGAACACCCGGACACGGCACCACGGCTGTGTCCGGGCGAGAAATGAGCGTCACAGCAATCTAGTTGGCTCGCCAACCCCATGTATCCGAGGTCCCATCCGCACGCGTATCGGTGATGGTGTGGGTCGTCCTGACCTGCGTGAGGTCGCAGACTCCGCTCGTATCGCCGTAGCTGATCGTGATGGCTTCCGCGTTGATCTGGGCCACCAGATGTTTGAGGGACAGCGCTTCAGTCTGATACCCCCTCAAGATAAACAGCTGCATTTGACCGAGCTGGTCCGAAGCCCAATTCGTGTGATTTGCGAAGTCCGCGGAAGACCAGGCAGAGATGTGCCCCAAGTACCATGGCGAGGCGTTTATGATCATCGCCTCAGGCGTGACTATAAGTATGTAAGACGATCGATAGGTCAGGAAATCGATTATATCCACGCCTTCGGATTTCCGCATGTGCTCGATCACATCGCCCATGATGACAACATCAAAGGTTCGCCTCGGGTGCTGTTCGATCAGGGCTTGAGCCCCGATCTCCAGAACCTCATCGTAGACGTCGTTCAACCCGTGAGCGATGATGCTTTCCCGGTCGGGTTCCAGCGCGGTGATCCACGCACCGGGAAACAGGCTTCGAACCATCCGTCCGTATTTTCCGGACCCGGCCCCCACGTCCAGAACCGTAGCCGGGGCCACACGCTGAAGAATGTTGCTGATCACCTCGTCATAGGTGGTGAAAGAGTACGTCCGCTCGGTATCCATCGCCTTATTCTCCGGTCCAAATCACGTGCCGGAACTAAGCGACACCTTCTCAAAGTCTTCCATCATACAACTACGGGCCGGCTCACCTAGACCCATAAAATGAGCAACAAACGTACTCTTATCCGCGAAACAATAATGTGTATTTACGGTGAGATAATCACAGACGTTCTGATCATTCACAAGTTTGTTGTCTTCAAAATATCTATTAAATATAAACTGGTCACCCTGATTTGAGTATACAGAAGACTTATCCATCACATCATCGATCATGAGAGATATATCCTGCAGTATCTTGATGTTTTCAACGGAGTTCTTAAACGCCATAAATCCGGAATTGAATGACCATCCAGCAATGTCTCTTGCGACCATCACTTCGCGTCCTTTCAAAAACTCCTTCAATGGCTTAGATTGATCGATGAAGAGCATATCAGCATCGATCCAGACCACCCATTCGTGATCCTTAATATGCCTCAAAAGAAGCCATGCTTTTAACCAGTTCCCAGACACATTAGCCGGAGCCTCATCCGGCAAGTCTCGATAGACGTAGTATGCATATCCGTGACGAGTACAATATCTTGTACAATTTGATTCACTTATCTGAGCGTACGATCTTATGTTCGGCGTGTACAAGCTAATCAGAGCTACTGATGAATCTGTATTAAATTCAGAATAATTCTCTGGATCATTCTGATATTCAACCGATCTACAAAATACGTCACCGCCACCCTCAATCGACCTATTTATTCTCGATACTGAAAAATCTCGATAGGGCTTATCTTCACTATATTGATGTGAATATTTATCCTTTTGTAGCCTGTCGAAACAAACTGCGAAAGCGTTGAGCCTTTCCCAGTTGAGCACCCGCCCCCTCGTGGCCACAATCGTGCCGTTTCGACTTCCGTGGACAGGCACCAGGCCAGCCCCTCTAAGCAAATCCACCTCGTCGCCTCCAATCGACCCACGGGCGAATTCATGCCCCTTTGCGATATCGAGTCGCAACAGGATCTCTCTATTCTCGGCCGTGTTCCTCCAAACCATGAGGCCTCTGGCGGGTTCCGGCGGATCTGACCCGAGCAAGGCCACCAGCAACCGGTCATCGGTGCCGAGCATTTCATCAATCGATACAGGCCGATAGATCGCTGCGTTGCCGTCAAGGTATAGAAGCCAGTCACCCTCAGGCAGCTTCCGGAGCCGACTCCTGATCACAGCATACCTGCTGAGGCCTTCAAGAATTTCTGGCGTGTCACGCACATCAGAAACTATCTCGTGATTATACGAGTACATTTCACAGTATAACTTATGATTCAGTTTTGTATTTTCGCATCCCGATCCGACATGACTGACAACAATAGGCATCTGGCTATTTTCCTCTCAAAGCAGCCATTACATCGGCTACAAGCCAAAGACCAAGACACCTATCGCTTTGCGGTCTTACAACAGCTCCATCAGCAGTCGAGTATCTGACGCTCAGGTTGGGAGCAGCTTCAACAATTGTCCTCCTCGGAGGTGGGAAATAATATGGAGCCATCTCAAGATTAATCGCAGTCCATCCACCCGTGACAATATCACTATTCCGTGGAAATCCCCGATATGAATATGTCGTCGTCAAAATCCATGTCGACCCGCTGTCAACAATTGCATTTAACGCGGTAAAAACATCCTTCACAGAAAAATGAAACAGGCAGTCACGCGTTAGTATCAGATCCACTTTGGGTAATGAATCATTCAATAGATCGATGTTGACAAAATTGCGTTTTTCTGAAGAATATTTACTGTTATTTATATCGACGATTTCTTGAACGACGTCAGCACCAGTATATGATACGTCGCCGATGTCTGTGTGGTTCATCCAGTTGAAATCGCCGCATGGAAGATCGAGCATGGTTCGGGCACCAAGCTCACGAAGCAGGATAGGAAGCTCCCGCATCACGTTTTCGGCGCTGACCAATTCCGAACCAGGCCCAGACTTGCTTTCTGCAGAGCCCCAGAAGTTGGACTGGTATATTTCTTCGAACACCAACCGGCTGGTCGGGAGTTTGTTGTCGTCCATCTTCAGGCTCGCTCCGTTGCGTCAAAAATCTGTCGCCGCCTTGTCCCACGCTTCCGTAACAATCTGGCTCCGTGGTCGATCTGACAGCGAGGCTTCCGTCTCAAGAAAGACGTCCACCGTCCGGTAACCGGCTTAGATGGTGCAGACAATCCTGTCAGCCCCCGGCTTGGTGTCCGGAAGGCCTTGGCACAGAATCCGGTCATCGCAAGCGGCGGGCACAAATCGACTGCCTGTGGCCCGGCCAAAAGGCCATGATCGCCACTGGCGCTGAAGGGCTGCCGCCGATTGAGAGCTCGATGGTCCTGCACCCTCTCGACCTGGCAACGTCGGCGTGCGGGCCAGGTTTCGAACTCATGGACCACTTGCGTCGACCGTCCAGATCATTGGCTTTCGAAGGGTGGTTGCACAGGCATCGTGAAGACCATGCGAGGACCGCTCAGCCAGCTGCGACGGCGCGTCACCCGAGGAGGTTCCCCACAGAGGACCGACGAACCTGTCCTGGTAGAGTCAGCATGGATCTCGGCCGCAGCCCCAGGATTACGGGTGTCATTCTCGTCGTCTCGTCCGCCTGCAGGCCGGAAACCCGCAGCCGTCGGCCGACAAACCCGGTCTTGAGGGCGAGCAGGGCCGGTGTCTTCGCTGAGCCTGAGACGGCCTCGTCAGACTTCGGACGATCCCTCACCGGCCCGCGCACGGGCGAGCACCTCGGCGAAATCGATCGGGTCCAGAGTCAGGGTGGGGGCAAAGCCACCTTCTGACACGAGCCCGCTGACCAGGTTGCGGACCGCCGGGAACATCGCTTCACCGCCCTCGACCAGCAGCCGTCGCTCCAGAGCCTCAGGCGCAATTCCGCTGACGTCGCAGACGCAGCGGTAGGTGATCTCGATCAGGAATATAGCCATGCCCTCAGCCGACACCTTTACCGTCAGGCGCATGTCGACATTGGCGTGTCCGTCCTCGCGGGGCTGGCTGACCATGTCCACCGACTTTTCGATCGACAGTGGCCCCTGCGGTGCACGACCGCGCTTTGCGGCCGGATTCTCGAAGGACAGATCGACCAGATACTGATTGATCAGGGTCAGGGACGGGGCAAGGTTATCGGTCATAAATCCCACTATGTGCTTCGCGCGCTCGTCGATACGAATACCGGAAACGCCCGGCGGTTTATCGCCGACGATCGTCGCAAAGACAATCAGCCCGGCCGATTTCGACCGTCCCGATCGAACCAGGCCACAAGGTTTGTCGACAGGGATCGGCAACTCGCCTAAAAGTGGGGCGGGGCCTGACGGAACATATAGTTGACCATGTCGAGATCCGTAGTCGCCCGGCTGATGCTGGTGTCCGCCCTTCTGCTGCCGGCACAGTCGGTGTCAGCACAGTATGTTGCGGGCAATATCGGCTCGATGCCGGGCTCGACGGAGCAGCGTCTGGCCGACGCCCTGAGCTCGATCGGCATGACCCGCTGCACGACCCGGGCCGTTCAGGTCGGCCGGTTCCTGATGGAAGGCTCGGACGCCAATTTCACCGTCCAGCCCCTCGGCCCCAACGGCGATATGTGGCCGACCGTGATCACGATGGAATCGTCCCATGCCACCAACGGGACGACGCGGCTTTCGACGATCAGCATTTCGCCCAACTGCGCGGGCTTCTACCAGCAGACCATCTACTGGAGCCAACCCTGTGCGGCCCTGCGCAGCGGCACGTTCGCGGCCTTCACCGGCACGCGACGCCTGCTCGCCAACGTCACCGTCGGCGAACTGGACGTGGCGACCCAGCTCTATCTGATGCCGGCCGGCGCACAGGGCTGCGTATCGGTCAAGAAAGAGCTGTTCCGCTAGGGCCATAACCTGGGCTGCGGACAGACCCGCGCAGGATTCAGGCCGTGAACATCAACCCTTCGTGCAGGTCGACGTTGTGTTGGGCTGTGGGGTCCAGTTGGGCAAACAGTTTTCGGTTCTTTTTCTCGTACGCCTTCAGGTTGGTGGCGTGGGTCTTGTAGGCTCGTATCAGGGCCTCAGCACCCGACTCCGGATTAAAGTCTTCGTAGTAGTATCCGTATTCCTTCAGAAACTCTGAGTTATGAATCAGAGGATAATTTCCATACAGGACATCATAATACATGTAGTTCAAGCCGTTCTCCCAATGGTGGGTGACGACCGCGTCACAGTATTTTGCAAGAAATACCCAACTAATGTATCGATGCTCAACGCTCAACTTACCTGCCGCCTGAAGGGTTAGTAAGTTGGCAAAGCGTCTGAAGTGATCGTGCTCGGCATATTTCGCCGAATTCGAGACCATCAGGCTTGAGATCATGTCCGGGAGTTTGCGGAACGCGGCCTCTGTCACCAGCATGGGGTAGTGACTGGTTTTCATGACCGTGTTGTTGGGATCCATGACGCCGATCCGCCAGGCTTTTTCCGGGGGATTGAAGCCGAATTTCACGGCCTCCGAGCCGCCGATTACCCCGCTGAACAGCGGACTCCATATCTGCGGAATCTCAATGACCGGACAGCGATAGACAGTCTTGCACCACCCCGCATAGGTCCGCATGTGCTGTGGCGTGATCCAGATCTGGTCATAGCAGTCGTAGTCGTCATAGACCTCGGCCGTGGGCTTGGGCGGGCGCGCGGCGATCCCCTCCATCGACAGGACACCGCCGTTTCCGCCCTTATAGAGGAAGGTCTTGACACCACGGCTTCGGGCGTCCCGCAGGGCCTCTGTGCGCACAGAACTTCCCAGAACGATCAAGTAGTCGAGTTGGTCGACCACATCCTCGAGCCGGACAATCTTCTCACGCGGCACGCCGAAGAGGTCACCCTTGATGTCGTCCCCGACGATCTTGTCACTGATCAAGAAAACGTCGGCGCAGTCCGGCGCGCTTTCGAACAGCTTGTACATGAACAGAACGTTCTGACGCAGGCCATTCGAAAAGAGCGCCAGGTCGCCGCCCTCCTTAATGGAAATCGTGACACCGACCCGATAGGGGCGCTTCTCGGACGGGCTCATTATTTCAACTCCGGGGTGTCAAACAGTTCGTCCACAAGCGCCTTGTAGTTGGCGATGACCACGGGGTTTTCGATGCTGAACTGCCACAACACCTCATTGGTCCGGTTGCGGTAACGGTCGATGTTCTCGTCATGGGTCCGAATGGCCTCAGTGACGGCCTCGCCGCCGGTCTGCGGATCAAAGGACGGATAGTAATAGCCGTATTCCGACACGGCATCCGAGCTGTGAACCAGTGGCCAGCCTAGATACATGATGTCCCAGTAAAGATAGTTGAGATTCAGCTCCCACTGGTGGCTAAGCACGACGTTGACATGCTTGCCCATAACCTTGGCGATCGGGTGCAGGTGCTCGAAGAATATCTTCTTGTCCTTTCCCAGCTCCAGGGAGTCCCGCAACGAGGTGACGTGGGCGTTGTCACGCAGATGATAGGTGTTGAACAGAAGCAGCGTATCGATCAGGGACTTGTCCTTGCGATACGCTTCCTCGGCCGCCAACAAGGGGATCTGGAAGGTCTTGGTCACATTCAGATTGGGTTCGAACACGCCCAGCTTGGCCGGCGCTCCGTCGCGAGGCCGCCAGTAGGCGGGGCCTCCATCCTTCATCATGGCGGTCTGGAGACAGTAGGGACTCCAGATGTGGGGTGCCTTCCTGACCCGCTCCGAACGGACGATGCGGGCGTGGCCGGCTGAGGCGAACCAGTTCTGGGGCGTAATCCATACGGCGTCGAACCCGCCCAGGATCGGCATGTCGCCGCCGTCGTCGGCTTCGTTGACCAGCGCCTGAAAATTGTTCACGGCGGCATTGCCCGCCATGTAGGACACGAGCCGGCCTCCGTGGGAACGCAGTCTTTGCGCCTGTTCAGGGGTCAAGGCCCTCGAGCCCAGTTCGATGATCAGGTCCAGACGATCAACGGCGTCCTCCAGCTGGACGACGTCGAGACCGAACATATCCCCCAGCACATTGCCGCCACCCGGCGGTCCTGCGACCAAAACCACCTGCTCGACGCCCGCCATACGCTGGAAGAGAAAGGCGAGGTAGGCGACGTTCTGGCCGATGCCATAACTCCACATCGCCGCTTGGGGGTTGGTCTCGCCACCAACCACGGTGATACCGATTTTCAGTCTGTTAGCCACGGGCACCTTCTCACGACTCGGTCACGGAAACCCCGCCGGGGCGGGAGGGTCGCACTCAAAAGAATGGGGCGGCGTGAGTGATCACGCCGCCCCTTCCTTATCAGGTTGGCTGTCGGGTTAGGGGAACTTGATCCCGATCCCGACCGAGCCGCCTACCGTACCGTTACCGGCGGCGATGCCGGCACCGATCGCGATGTTTTCCGTCGGACGGTAGCGGTAGCTGACGGCTCCCGCTGTCTCGCCTTCGAAGGCACCCACACCGACCATGAAGCCCTGCTCTCCAACACCCAGCGGCAGATCAACCGCCGAGAGCGCGAAGGACATCGCGACACCGCTGTAGGCCTTGTCGAGCTGACCCACGTTGACGGCGTCGAACTGGTTGATGCCGTCCGCGACGTTGGTCAGGCGACGTTCCGCACCCGGGGCCCCGAAGGACACCGTGTTCGGATCGCTGGCGATCGAGCCGGCGCCGATGGCGACCGAGTTGGCCCCCGTGGCCTGGGCACCTTGGCCCAGGGCCGTCGAGTTGGTCCCCGTGGCCTTGGCGCCCTGACCCAGGGCCGTTCCGTTGGCACCGGAGGCGACGGCACCGTTGCCGAAGGCCGCTGAGTTGCTTCCCGAAGCCGAGGAACCCGTACCGAAGGCCGAGCTGCCCGTACCGGTGGCAGCGCCGACACCCAGAGCCGCGAAGCGGTTGTCGACCGAGGTCGACAGCGTCGAGATGCTGCCGGCCAGGGAGGCATCGCCGGACACACGACCGGAGTTTTCAGTGCTGACCCGGCTGGTCAGCGAGGTGTCACCCGAAGCGCGAGCAGTCTCTTCCGTGCTGATCCGGGTGGCGTTGGATGCCGCCTGGAAGGACCGGATGCTTTCCTCGCCGCTGAGGCGGGTGGTCAGCGAGGTGTCGCCTGCGGCGCGGGTCGTTTCCTCTGTGCTGACACGCGTGGTCAGCGAGGTGTCACCCGAAGCGCGTGTGACCTCTTCCGTGCTGATCCGGGTGGCGTTGGAAGCCGCTTGGAAGGCTCGGATGCTTTCCTCGCCGCTAAGGCGGGTGGTCAGCGAGGTATCAGCGACGGTCAGCGAGGCGTCACCCGAGGTGCGTGCGACCTCTTCCGTGCTGATCCGGGTGGCGTTGGACGCCGCTTGGAAGGCCCGGATGCTTTCCTCGCCGCTGAGGCGGGTGGTCAGCGAGGTGTCACCCGAGGTGCGGGCCACTTCTTCGCCGCTCACGCGGGTCGTCAGCGAGGTTGTCAGGGTGGTCAGCGAGGCGTCACCCGAAGTCCGGGCCACTTCCTCGGTGCTGACGCGGGTGGTCAGCGAGGTGTCACCCGAGGTGCGGGCCACTTCTTCGCCGCTCACGCGGGTCGTCAGCGAGGTCGTCAGGGTGGTCAGCGAGGCGTCACCCGAAGTCCGAGCCACTTCCTCGGTGCTGACGCGGGTGGTCAGCGAGGTGTCGCCCGAAGCGCGGGCCACTTCTTCGCCGCTCACGCGGGTCGTCAGCGAGGTCGTCAGGGTCGTCAGCGAAGCGTCACCCGAAGTCCGGGCCACTTCCTCGGTGCTGACCCGGGTGGTCAGCGAGGTAGCAGCCGAGGTGCGGGCCACTTCCTCGCTGCTGACGCGGGTGGTCAGCGAGGTGTCGCCCGAGGTGCGGGCCACTTCCTCGGTGCTGACCCGGGTGGTCAGCGAGCCGTCGCCCGACGTGCGGGCCACTTCCTCGGTGCTGACGCGAGTGGTCAGCGAGGTGTCACCGGAGGCGCGGGCCACTTCTTCACCGCTGACGCGGGTGGTCAGCGAGGTGTCGCGCGCCGTCAGCGACTGGTCGTCCTGGGCGCGGGTCGAGGCTTCGTTGGTGATCCGCGTGTCCAGCAGGGCGTCCTGGCTGGCGCGGGTGACGGCTTCGGTCAGATCGGCCGTCGCACGGACGTTTTCTTCCGTGCTGATGCGGGTGGTCAGCGAGGTGTCGGCCGAGGAGCGGACACTTTCTTCGCCACTGACGCGGCTGGTCAGCGAGGCGTCGCCCGAGATGCGGCTGGAGCTATCCGCGCTGATCGAACTGGCCAGCGAGGCGTCGCCCGAGACACGGCCCGAGTTTTCGACACTGACCCGGGTGGTCAGCGAGCCGTCGCCCGAGGTGCGGGCCACTTCTTCGCTGCTGACGCGGGTGGTCAGCGAGGCGTCGCCCGAGGTGCGGGCCACTTCTTCGCCGCTCACGCGGGTGGTCAGCGAGGCGTCGCCCGAGGTGCGGGCCACTTCTTCGCCGCTCACGCGGGTGGTCAGCGAGCCGTCGCCCGAGGTGCGGGCCACTTCTTCGCCGCTGACGCGGGTGGTCAGCGAGGTGTCGCCCGAAGCGCGGGCCACTTCTTCGCCGCTCACGCGGGTCGTCAGCGAGGTGGTCAGGGTGGTCAGCGAGGCGTCGCCCGAGGTGCGGGCCACTTCTTCCGTGCTGACGCGGGTGGTCAGCGAGGTGTCGCCCGAGGTGCGGGCCACTTCTTCGGTGCTGACGCGGGTGGTCAGCGAGGTGTCACCTGAGGTGCGGGCCACTTCTTCCGTGCTGACGCGGGTGGTCAGCGAGCCGTCGCCCGAAGTGCGGGCCACTTCCTCGGTGCTGACGCGCGTGGTCAGCGAGGTGTCACCCGAGGTGCGGGCCACTTCTTCCGTGCTGACGCGGGTGGTCAGCGAGGTGGTCAGGGTGGTCAGCGAGGCGTCGCCCGAGGTGCGGGCCACTTCTTCCGTGCTGACGCGCGTGGTCAGCGAGGTATCACCCGAGGTGCGGGCCACTTCTTCGGTGCTGACACGGGTGGTCAGGGAGCCGTCGCCCGAGGTCCGGGCCACTTCTTCCGTGCTGACGCGCGTGGTTAGCGAGGTATCACCCGAGGTGCGGGCCACTTCTTCCGTGCTGACGCGCGTGGTGAGCGAACCATCGCCCGAGGTGCGGGCCACTTCTTCCGTGCTGACGCGCGTGGTCAGCGAACCGTCGCCCGAGGTGCGGGCCACTTCTTCCGTGCTAACGCGGGTGGTCAGCGAGGTGTCGCCCGAGGTGCGGGCCACTTCTTCGGTGCTGACGCGGGTGGTCAGCGAGGCGTCGCCCGAGGTGCGGGCCACTTCTTCACCGCTCACGCGGGTCGTCAGCGAGGTGGTCAGTGTGGTCAGCGAGGCGTCGCCCGAGGTGCGGGCCACTTCTTCAGTGCTGACGCGGGTGGTCAGCGAGGTGTCAGCCGAGGCGCGGGTGACTTCTTCGGTGCTGACGCGGGTGGTCAGCGAGGCGTCGCCCGAGGTGCGGGCCACTTCTTCGCCGCTCACGCGGGTGGTCAGCGAGGCGTCGCCCGAGGTGCGGGCCACTTCTTCGCCGCTCACGCGGGTGGTCAGCGAGCCGTCGCCCGAGGTGCGGGCCACTTCTTCACCGCTCACGCGGGTGGTCAGCGAGGTGTCGCCCGAGGCGCGCGCCACTTCTTCGCCGCTCACGCGGGTGGTCAGCGAGGTGTCGCGGGCCGTCAGCGAGGTGTCGGCCGAGGCGCGGACGCTCTCTTCGTCACTGATGCGACCGGTCAACGATACGTCGCTGTTCGTCAGCGAGACGTCGGAGTTGGTCAGCGAAATGTCGGCGTTGGTGCGGTTGGTCGTTTCGGTGCTGATCCGCGTGGTCAACGAGACGTCGCGGTTTGTCAGCGAAGTGTCGGCGTTCGAGCGCACCACTTCTTCAGTGCTGATCCGCGTGGTGAGCGTGGTCTCAAGCGTCTGCACCTCGGTCAGCAGCGCTGCATCACCAACGTTGCCGCTACCGTCCGTGCCGGTAACGACGATCGCCTGCGCGTAGGCCGTCGAGGGCGCCGCGAACATGGTGAAGCCGGTGGCCAGGGCCACGGCGGACGCGCCGAGGATAAGCGCCTTGCGGCCCGTCATCGGGGCCTTTCCGGCGAGAAGGAGGTCGGCCGTCTGGGCCTTGCTAGTTCGCGACATGGTCTGGAGTCCCTGAATTATGGCTGGATTTGGTAAAAACACGAGCTTGCCGTTTAACCGTACAATTTCGGCCTGTCCATTGTTTCCCAGTGCTTTTCTCGAAACCTTCACAGGATTTGTGGCGTGATTGCGTCGCCCCCCGCCCCATCCGCACCTGATTCCAGCATACGCCGTTAGGGGAATTGGGGCGCTAGATACTCTGAAATTCCAGCATATTTTTTTCGGGCGATTACGCGAATTCCTGCCGTACACCCACCCCGGTTTCATATGATTGTTTTTTATCGTTCGCCGCCGGGCAATCCTGCCAAAGCTGCCCTCGGGTAAGGTTACACCCGGGCCGCGGACCGGTCGTCCACCCAAGGGCGGAGGGGTCCTCTGACCGGGCCGCAGGGAGGCCGCGCCGTGGGGCGTCGAAAGCCTGCTGTGGCCGCGTCTGTCGCTTGCCAAGCCCGGCGGTTACCGACTAGTTTCAAGCCATGACCCTGTTGCTGTCCGCCGCCCTCGCCCTCGCCCTCCAGGCCACGCCCGGCCAGGCCGCCGCGCCCGTGAAGGCGTCCCCCGCCCGGGCGTCTGATTTCGAGCAGGCCCGAGCCGCCCTGGCGGCCCAGTTGCCGAACTATCGCGACACCTGGTTCCGGAATACCCGCGGCAATTTCCTCATGTTCTGCGGCGAGTTCAACACCCAGACCGACCTGGGCGCCTATACCGGCTGGTTGCATTTCGCCATCATGCATTATGACGACGCCCCGGCCCGTCTCTATATAGAGGGGCGCAACGACCGGTATCTGGGGCTGTGCGACCCGGCCGTCACCCGCGCCGCGCCCGACCCGACCGACCCCGATCTTTCGGCCGAGATGATCTACCGCTAGGGTCCATCCAGACTCAGACTCGGTACCCGTCTCCCGGCCACGTCATTCCGGGGCTGGGCCCGGCGTAGCCGGGATAAGAACCCGGAGTCCAGGCGTCTGGACGCCGCCGTCCGCCTCACGTTCCAGACTGGAGTCCTTTCCCCTGGATTCCGGGTTCCGCTCCGCGGCCCCGGAAAGACGGTGTTTGATGGACGATCAGCGGGTCAGTTGAACGTCGATTGAACCCGGGGTCCACACCCGAGGGCGATAGACCCTTGCCCGCCTGTCCCTGCGCAAACACCGTCAGGCCCGCCGGGCGCTGACAGCGATCCCGTCCCCGGCGCGCGGCAGCACATGGCGGAAGCGGGTGACCGAGGTCGCCCAGGTCTCGATCAGCCGGGCCGCCCGCGGCGACCCCGTCTCGGCCGCATGGCGCGAGACCAGCGCCCGCAGCCGCTCCGCCGCCTCGCCCATGACCGCGCCGCCGACCACCGAGTCGCCGTTAAACCGCACAGGCGCCGTGCCCTCGGGATCCAGCACGAAGGCCTCGCCGCCCGACATGCCGGCGCCGAAATTCCATCCGGTCTCGCCCAGGATGACCACGGTGCCTCCGGTCATATATTCGCAGCCGTGCGCGCCGCAGCCCTCGACCACGGCGGTTGCGCCGGAATTGCGCACCGCGAATCGCTCGCCCGCCGCCCCCGCCGCGAACAGGGCCCCGGAAGTGGCCCCGTACAGGCAGGTGTTGCCGATCAGGGCCTCGCCTGCCGCCCATGCCGGCGGCCGTACGATGATCTCGGCCCCCGACAGCCCCTTGCCGACATAGTCATTGGCCTCGCCGTCCAGCTCGATGCGCAGGCCGGTCATGCCCCAGGCCGCCAGCGACTGCCCCGCCGCGCCGCGCAGCTTCAGCGTCAGGTGCCCGGGCGGCAGGCTGTCGCCGAAGCGCCGCACGATATGCGACGAGATCCGCGTCCCGATCGCCCGCTGGGTGTTGGTCACCGCATAGGTCAGCGACATCTTCTCGCGGGCCTCGAGGAATCGGGCCGCGTCCTTGACCACCTGGGCGTCCAGGGTGTCGGGCACGGCGTTGTACGGCGCCTCGGCGCAGCGGGTCTCGCCCTCCCCGACCCGCACCAGCAGCGGATTCAGGTCGAGATCGTCCAGATGGGTGTCCCCGCGCGACACCTGACGCAGCAGATCGGTCCGGCCGACCGCCTCGTCCAGCGACCGCAGGCCCAGCGAGGCCAGAATCTCGCGCGTTTCCTCGGCGATGAAGCTGAACAGGTTGACCACCTTGTCCGGCGTGCCCGTGAACATGGCCCGCAGCCGCTCGTCCTGGACGCAGACGCCGACCGGGCAGGTGTTGGAATGGCACTGGCGCACCATCAGGCAGCCGACCGCGATCAGGCTGGCCGTGCCGATGCCGAACTCCTCGGCCCCCAGCATGGCGGCGACGACGATATCGCGCCCGGTGCGCAGGCCGCCGTCGGTGCGCAGCCGCACCCGGCCGCGCAGGCCGTTCAGGCTGAGCACCTGATGCGCCTCCGACAGGCCCAGCTCCCACGGCATGCCGGCGTGTTTGATCGAGCCCAGGGCCGAGGCCCCGGTGCCGCCGTTGTGGCCGGCGATCAGGATGACGTCGGCCTTGGCCTTGGCCACGCCCGCCGCGACCGCGCCGATGCCCGACTGGGCCACCAGCTTGACCGTCACCCGGGCATCCGGGTTGATCTGCTTGAGGTCGTAGATCAGCTGGGCCAGGTCCTCGATCGAATAGATGTCGTGGTGCGGCGGCGGGCTGATCAGGCCGACACCCGGCGTCGAATGGCGCATGCGGGCGATGAATTCGGTGACCTTGAATCCGGGCAGCTGCCCGCCCTCGCCCGGCTTGGCGCCCTGGGCCACCTTGATCTCGATCTCGCGGCACTGGTTCAGATACTCGGCCGTCACGCCGAACCGGCCCGAGGCGACCTGTTTGACCGCGCTGTTGGCGTTGTCGCCGTTCGGGCGGGGCGTATAGCGATCGGGATCCTCGCCGCCCTCGCCCGAGACCGACCGGGCCCCGATGCGGTTCATGGCGATGTTCAGCGTCTCGTGCGCCTCGGGCGACAGGGCCCCCAGCGACATGCCGGGGGTGACGAACCGTTTGCGGATCTCGTTGACGCTCTCGACCGCCTCGATCCCGATCGGCCCGGCGTCACGGAAGTCCAGCAGGTCGCGCAGTGCCGTCGACGGCAGTTCACGTGCGCGGCGGCTGTAGGCCTTGAAGCGCCCGAAATCGCCACGGGTGGTAGCGTCCTGAAGCCGGTGGATCAGTTCGGCGTCCCAGGCGTGGGTCTCTTCCCCCGCCCGGATGCGGTGCGAGCCGCCGATGCGCAGCGACGGGTGCCAGGCGTCGAAGCCGCGCCCGGTCTTCCGGATCACCTGGGCCTCGATCCCGGCCAGGCCGATGCCCGAGATGCGCGACGTCATGCCGGGGAAGAACTCGGCCACCAGCGCCCGCGACAGCCCCAGGGCCTCGAACTCGCAAGCGCCGCGATAGGCCGAGATGACCGAGATGCCCTTCTTGGCGAGAATCTTCATCAGCCCGGCCTCGACCGCGGCCTTGTGGTTCAGGCAGGCGTCGCGAAGGGTCAGACCCGGATAGCGTCCGCCGGCCAGACGCTCGAGGAAGGTTTCCTGCGCCAGCCAGCCGTTGACCGCCGTGGCCCCGCATCCGACCAGCACCGCGAAGGCATGGGCGTCGATCGCCTCGGCCGCGCGCACCACCAGCGAGCAATAGGTCCGCAGCCCCTCATCGACCAGACGGCCATGCACGGCGGCGGTGGCCAGGATCATCGGGATCAGCGGCCGGCCCTCGCCCATCCGCTCGTCCGTCAGCACGATCAGGCCCGTGCCGCCCCTTGCCGCCGCCACGGCCTCGGCCCGGATCCGGTCGAGCGCCGGCTTCAGCGCGCCCTCCGCGGCCGGGAAGGTGCAGTCGATTACCGTGGTCGCCCCGGCACCGACCACATCCAGCATCCGCTCGTACATGCCGGTGGTCAGGACCGGGCTGTCCAGCACGAAGACCTGCGTCTGGGTCTCGTCCTGGGCGAGGATGTTGCCCAGGTTCTTGAACCGCGTCCGCAGACTCATCGCCCCCGCTTCGCGCAGGGAATCGATCGGCGGGTTGGTGACCTGGGCGAAGGCCTGCCGGAAATAGTGGGCGAACGGCCGGTCCTGATGCGACAGCACCGCCGGGGGCGCGTCGTCGCCCATGGAGGCAACCGCCTCCTTGCCGTCACCCGCCATCGGATCCAGCAGGGAATCGATGTCCTCCTGGGTCCAGCCGACGGCGGCCTGATAGCGCGTCAGGGCCTCGCCCGACACCCGCCGGGGCTCGGGACCGGGCCCGACCAGCGGCTCCAGCTCGACCATGTTCGACAGCCACTGGCGATACGGCAGGGCCGCCGCCAGCCGGTCGACGGTCTGCGTCTCGTCATAGAGAACGCCCGCCTCCAGATCGACGGAGATCATCCGGCCGCCGCCGATGTGCAGCCGGCGCTTGATCCGGGCGTCGGCAATGCCGGTCATGCCCACTTCGGACCCGCAGATCAGCAGGCCGTCGACCGTCTCGGCGACCCTGAGCGGACGCAGGCCGTTGCGGTCCTTGCCCGCCACCACCCAGCGGCCGTCCGTGGCGCAGATGGCGGCCGGGCCGTCCCACGGCTCCATCACCGCATTGCAATAGGCATAGAGCGCGCGGTGGTCGTCGGAGATGAGGCCCTCGATCGGGGCCTCGGGCATCAACAGCGCCTTGACCATCGGGGCCGGCCGCCCGGCCCGGACCAGCACCTCGAAGACATTGTCGAGCGCCGCGGAATCCGAACCGCCCGCCTGGATCACCGGCTTGACCGTCGCATCATCGGCCCCGAAGGCCTCGGCCGTCATGCGGATCTCGTGGCTGCGCATCCAGCCGGCGTTGCCGCGCAGGGTGTTGATCTCGCCGTTGTGGGCCAGCATCCGGAACGGCTGCGCCAGCCGCCACTCGGGGAAGGTATTGGTCGAATAGCGCTGGTGGAACAGGGCCACATTGGCCTCGACCCGCGGGTCGTTCAGGTCGGGATAGAAGTCCGCCAGCGCCTGGGCCAGCATCATGCCCTTGTAGATGACCGACCGCGCCGACAGCGAGCAGACGTAGAAATGCTGCAGCCCGGCCGCTGTCGCCCGCGCTTCGATCCGGCGGCGCAGCAGATAGAGCGCCCGCTCCAGCGCCTCACCCTCAAGACCATCCGGGGCGCTGAGCATGATCTGCTCGATCTCGGGCCGGGTCGCCGCCGCGCGTTGACCCAGTACGGAGACATGGGTCGGTACCTGACGCCAGCCGTAGAGCCAGAAGCCGGCCGCCATCACCTCGCGTTCCACGATGGTGCGGGCCCGCTCCTGCGCCGCCAGATCGATGCGGGGCAGGAAGATCATCCCCACCGCGATCGGGCCGGGCCGGGGCTCATGGCCGGCATCACGGACCTGGGCCTCAAAGAAGGCGCGCGGCAGGCCGATCAGAATGCCCGCGCCGTCGCCGGACTTGCCGTCGGCATCCACCGCGCCGCGATGCCAGATCGCCTTCAGCGCCGTCAGCGCCAGATCAACCACTTCGCGTCGCGGGCGGCCGTCGATGGCGGCGACCAGGCCGACGCCGCAGGCATCCCGCTCGGACGACGGATCATAGGCATGGCCGTCGATCAGCCGCTGGCGATCCTGCTGGTACTGTTCCGGGTCGAAGGTCATGCCGCCGCCCTCTCCCGGCTGGTCAGCCAGGCCTCGATCTCGGCCGCAGCATCCTGGCCGTCCTTGACCGCCCACACCACCAGAGAGGCCCCGCGAACGATATCGCCTGTAGCGAACACGCCTTCCAGCGTCGTCGCCTTCGTCTGGCCGGCGGTCCGGATCGTGCGCCAGTCGGTCAGGGCCAGGTCCGGCTCGGCGAACAGGCCGGGCATGTCTTCGGGTTCAAAGCCCAGCGCCTCGATCACCAGGTCTGCGGCCAGGTCGAACTCGCCACCGGGCACGGGATCGACCGACCAGCGCCCATCCGCCCCGTGCGCCGCCAGCGCCATCCGTTGCGCCCGCACGCCCGTGACCCGGTCGGCCTCGCCCAGAACGGCACGCGGCGCGGCCAGCCATTTGAAGACCACGCCCTCCTCCTCGGCATTGGCCACCTCGCGCGCACTGCCCGGCATATTGTCCCTGTCCCGGCGGTACAGGCAGGTCACCGAGGTGGCCCCCTGGCGCACGGCGGTGCGGACGCAATCCATCGCCGTGTCCCCGCCGCCGATCACCACGACCCGCTTTCCCGCCGCGTCCAGCGCACCGCTGTCGAAGGTCGGCACAGCATCACCGAACCCCTTGCGGTTGGAGGCGATCAGATAGTCCAGCGCCGCGACCACGCCATCGGATCCGCAACCCGGCGCCGTCAGCCGCCGCGCCTGATAGACGCCCGTCGCGACCAGCACCGCGTCATGGGCAGCGCGAACCTCGGAAAACGGCAGGTCGCCGCCGACATTCACGCCCAGCCGGAACTCGACTCCGCCTTCGGCCAGCCGATCCAGCCGCCGCTGAACGATGTGCTTTTCCAGCTTGAAGCCCGGTATGCCGTAGGTCAGCAGGCCGCCGGCCCGGTCGTGCCGGTCATAGAGTGTCACGGCATAGCCCGCCGACCGCAGCCGGTCGGCCGCCGCCATGCCGGCCGGTCCGGCACCCACGATTCCGACCGACGCACCGCGCTCGACCCGCGGCCGGATCGGATCGACCCAGCCGTTTTCGAACGCCATGTCGCCCAGCCAGCGCTCGACCGAGCCGATGGTCACGGTCTCCCAGCCAGACTGCTCAAGCGTGCAGGCCCCTTCGCACAGCCGGTCCTGGGGGCAGATGCGGCCGCAGATCTCGGGCAGGGTCGAGGTCGCGGATGATTGCCGCCAGGCCTCCTCGGCCCGGCCCTCGGCGGCCAGTTTCAGCCAGTCGGGGATGTTGTTCTGCAAGGGACAGCCGGTCTGGCAGAACGGCACGCCGCATTGGGCGCAGCGACTCGACTGTCCCGCCCCGGCGGCGGCGCTGAAGTCGGCATAGATCTCATCAAACCCGCGCACGCGCTCAACCGCATCGGCCTTGGCCGGTGCGGTCCTCGGAGTCACCACGAAAGTCTGGTTCACGGATGCCACTTCGGCCCTTTCGCTCTTGCACAAGACTTAGAGTCCGGAGAGGACGGTGGCAACTTCTGTGCAAGTCATGCAGATATTGTCGCTCAGAACGCAAAAAGAAACCGGTGAGAACCGCATACACGCAACCCTTCACCGGCTTGAATTGTGCAGCGCATTCAGAACAGGAACTTGATTCCGGCCACGGCGCGGCCTTCTGACAGCGGGCTGTCCACGTCGGTGTCGTGATACCGGAGATCGATCGCGACATGGTCGGTGACGGCGTAGCCGACCCCGATATTCCAGGTCGTGTAGTCGTCGTTGACATCCAGTGACTGATGGCCGACCGCGGCCGACACGGTCCATTTGTCAGCCGGAGCAAACGCCGCATTGGCCTCCACATAGGTCGCCGCCTCGTCCAGTCCGAAGAAGTCAGGCGACCAGTAGACCGCAGCCCCGAACGTGGCCGGTCCGACGGCGCGCGACGCCGCTGCCTTGAGCTCTACATAGTCGTAGTCGGCCCCGACCGGCGCATTGACATAGGCGTAGCCGACGGCCCCCACGTCGAAGGCGAAGCCCGCCGCCTCGCCGCGATAGCCACCATAGAGATCCACCTCGGCGTTCGTATCGTCGCCGAAGTCGACGTTGGAGGCCCAGGCCCCGACGTAGAAGGCCCCGATCGTGGCGTCGACGCCACCCTGGATCGCGGGATCCTCGAGCGTCTGGCTATAGCCGCGGAAGACGTAGTCGCTGACCACGCCGAGGTTCCAGGCCACCTCGGGCGCAGACTGGGCGCTGGCAGCCCCGGCAGTCAGAAGCGCGGCCACGGCTGCCGCACAGGCAAAAGCTGCTCTCATCATCATATCCCCTTGTTATAGATGGTTATTCGAAACTCACGCACACTGGTGGAGGCGCGGAAGGGAGGCTCCGCGCCGCCGTCGGACAGTGGTTAGACGCCCTCCATCACCTCGCCATGCAGGTGGCCGTCGAGGCCGTCCGCTTCCTGCGACGCGGTCACCCGCAAGCCGGTGGTGAATTTGCAGACGATCAGGATCAGGAAGGTCACCACGGCGCTCCAGCCGATGGTGATACCCAGACCCCAGGCCTGTTTGGCGATGGTCGCGCCCTCGGCCACGCCGTTGACGGCCGCCGAGGCGAAGACGCCCGTCAGCAAGGCACCAAGAATGCCGCCCGCGCCGTGGATGCCGAAGGGGTCCAGACTGTCGTCGTAACGCAGCAGTTTCTTGATCCAGACCGACGCCGCGTAGCAGACCGGTCCCGAGGCCAGGCCGATGATCACAGCCCCCTTGGGATCAACCAGTCCCGCTGCTGGCGTGATGGCGACGAGGCCGGCGATCAGGCCGGAGAGCACGCCGATCAGCGATGGTTTGCGCTTCTCCATGACCTCGACGATCTTCCAGGTCAGGGAACCGGCCATGGCCGCCAGGATCGTGTTGAGGATGGCGACAGAGGCGATGGAGTCGGCCGTCCATGCCGAACCGGCGTTGAAGCCGATCCAGCCGACCAGCAGCAGCGAGGCGCCGATCATCGTCAGCACGGGATTATGGGCGACGATGGTTTCCTTGCCGTAGCCTTTCCGGGCTCCGAGGAAGATGGCGCACACCAGACCGGCGACACCCGCATTCACGTGCACCACTGCGCCGCCCGCGAAATCCAGCACGCCCGCCGCGCCAAGGAAGCCGCCGCCCCAGACCCAGTGACAGATCGGTGCATAAACCAGCAGGGTCCACAAACCCGTGAACAGCAAAAGGCCGGAGTATTTGATCCGCTCGGCGAACGCCCCCGCGATCAGGGCCGGCGTGATGATGGCGAAGGTCAGCTGATAGGCGATCCAGAGATACTCCGGCAGGCCCGGTGCCAGGCTGTGCGCGGTGGTGGGCGTGACGCCGCTCAGAAACAGGGCCTGGAACGAGCCGATATACGCCTGGACCTCGTCGCCGGAATAGGCACCGAACGGCTGCCCGACCCCGAACGACAGGCCATAGCCCGCTATGAACCACGTCAGGGTCACAACGGACGCGACGCCCAGCGACTGGGTGATGGTGGCGATGACGTTCTTGCGGCGGACCATGCCGCCGTAGAAAAGAGCCAGCCCCGGCAGGGTCATCAGCAGAACCAAAGCCGTCGCGGTCAGGATCCAGCTGGTCGCCGCGCCGTCGAGAACAAGGGTCGTCTGGTGCGCCAGGAGCGCAGGGTCCGGAACCGCCGGTGCCGCCGACGCGGCGTTCGCCACAAAGGCGCTGAAGATCAGGGCCGAGGCCGCGGAAAGTCCGATACGAAGTCGAGTCATTTGATCCCCCAAGACCGCATTACGCATTTGCGAAATGTTTACCGCAATTGCGAACATGGCAAGAGGTAGGGGGACTCTTGGCGCACGATTCTTGCCCTGCGGCCTTAAAGTGCTGTGTTTTTCAGCACGTTATTTTCACACAGGCCCGCCCTATGGCGAACTTTTTCCGAGCCCGCCTCGCTCGCAATCGCAGCATTTGATCCGCACTCAGGCTCAATCAGGCAAGACTCCACCCCGCGTCTGCCGCAAGAATCGAGACAGGTCATCCTTGGCCGACCGTGACGACAGACCGTCAGTCGCGGAAGCCCATCTATGCGTCTTTCGGTTGCGGATGGTCGGGCCGAACAGAATTGGCGGGTCTGACGCCGCGCGGTCCGGGTGATCGACCTGTCCGTCGAGACGTCACCGGACAGGATTGTGATCGAGGATCGCGGCGTCAGAGTCGCCTGCTTGACGCAGATCAAGGCGGAGCGCGGCAGGAACGATTGAATAGAGCATGGCCTGCGTCTCCATCCATCGACTGTCGAACGACGAGATGGACGAGGCTTGGGTGCTCGCGCGACTGGGCGACCCTGGCCTGACGCTCAAGGCCTGGCGCGCCAGGGCCAAAGCCCGCAACGCCTCGCCCGCTTCAGGCGGCGTGCTGCTGGCCCGCGACGAGGAGGCCCGGCCATGCGGCCTTGCGGTCTATTCCGTGTCGGACCAGCCCGATGGCCGACGCAGTCTGCAGGTCGAATCCCTGATCGCCTTCAGCGCGCTGGATCCTGTGGCGGTGGCCTCTGCCCTGATCGCCGAAGTCGTCCGTCTTGCGCGCGTCGTTGGATGCGAAACCCTGTGTCTTATGCGACCGCTTGGCCAGTCCCTCGAGGTGGCGGCCGAGGTCCTCGCGTCCGGCGTGGCCGTTCTGCCGAGCCTGATCTGGTCGTCGTCGTCGTCGTCGTCGGGTGAACAGCCGGCCGGGCCGATTGACCTGGGTCAAGGACGCCGCCCTCCGGGACTCACCAACTGAGGGCCTCAGCGCCGGAGTCGAACCATGCGAGCCTTCAGGATCATCGGATGCCTTCTGGTCGGGGCCTGCACGCCGCTCCCCCATCCTCGGGTGGTGCCTGTGCCGATCGCGGACCCTACCGAGAACGTGACAATGCCCCGGACCGCGTCCTCCCTGTCAACGGCCATGGACGTCGAGGCGGCGGCGCGGGGAGCCACCATCGCCCGCGCCAGCTGCGCCAGTTGTCACGCCATCGAGGCCGCGGGGGCCAGCCCCATGGCTGTCGCGCCGCCGTTCCGCGCGATCGTCCGGCGACGAAGTTCGGACGATCTGGCCGCCGCCTTCGAGCGGGGTCTGGTCACCACCCATCCGGCGATGCCGCCCTATGTGTTTCGGGCCAATGAGATCCACGACCTGACGGCCTATCTCGACTCCCTGCGTGACGGCGTCGATCGGAGGGCCATGCCCTAGCGACACAGGCCTGGATCAACGGGTGCGGTCACGCCGGAACTCAGGCTGCGCAGTTGACGTGTCCCCGTCATCCTGACCTCAGACGGCCGCCATAGAGCCGGTGCGGACGAACCGGGCGTGCCAGGACAAGGCCTCGTCCAGCAGCATGGGGGTCTGCAGGCCGTAGGACCCGGCGAGCGCCCGCTGGTAGTATTCGGCCAGCATGGGCCGATACGTCGGATGGGCACAGGTCTCGATCACCACTTTCGCCCGCTGCTTGGGTGACAGCCCACGCAGATCGGCCAGGCCCTGCTCGGTGACGATGACCTGGACGTCCTGGTTGATGTGATCGACGTGCGACGCATGGGGCACGATGGTCGAGATCGTCCCTTTCTTGGCCGTCGAGGCGCTCATGAAAATCGAGATATAGGCGTTGCGGGCAAAGTCCCCGGAGCCGCCGATGCCGTTCTGGATGCGCGACCCCATCACATGCGTCGAGTTGACGTTGCCGTAGATGTCGGCCTCGATCATGCCGTTCATGGCGATGACGCCCAGACGGCGGATCACCTCCGGGTGGTTGCTGATCTCCTGCGGCCGCAGGATGATGCGGTTGCGATAGTCGCCCATATTGCGATTGACGCGCTCGGTCAGCTCGGGACTCAGGCTCAGCGCGGTCGACGAGGCCGTGCTCAGCTTGCCGCTGTCCATCAGCGCCAGCATCCCGTCCTGGATAACCTCGGTATAGGCGCTCAGATTGTCGAACGGCGCGTCGATCAGGCCGGTCAGGACCGCATTCGCCGTATTGCCCACGCCCGACTGGAGCGGCAGCAATGACGGCGGCAGACGCCCTTTCGACACCTCATGCTCGAGAAACTCCAGCAGATGTCCGGCGATGGCCAGGTCGTCCGGTCCGGGCGCGGTGAAGCCGGCATTGCGATCGGGTCGGTCGGTCTCGACGATGGCCACGATCTTGTCGGGGTCGCAGCGGAAGCACGGCTCGCCGATCCGGTCACCGGCGCGGATCAGGGGGATGGGCACACGGTTGGGCGGCAGGGCCGTGCCGTAGTAGATGTCGTGCATGCCCAGAAGCTCCGGGTTCTGCCACCGGTTGACCTCGAGGATCACCTGGCTGGCCCGGTCCAGCCAGGTCTTGTTGTTGCCGACCGAGGACGCCGGGATCAGCGCCCCGTCCTCGCGGATGCCCGTGACCTGGATGATCGCCGTATCCAGCGGCCCGAGAAAGCCCTGCCAGGCCATGGGCGCGACCTGGCTCAAATGCATGTCGAAATAGGCCATCTCGCCGCGATTGATCCGGTCGCGGCAGGTCGGATCGGAGTTGTAGGGCAGACGGAACTCAATGCCGTCGGCCCGGGCGAGCGCGCCGTCCAGTTCAGGGCCCGTCGAGGCCCCGGTCCAGATCCGCAACTTGAACGGCCGTCCCGCCGCGTGCTCGGCCTCGATCCGCGCCGCCAGCGCCAGAGGCACAGCCGTCGGATAGCCCGAGGCCGTGAACCCACTCAGCCCCACCGTCGTGTTGGGCGCGATCAGAAGGGCGGCGTCCTCGGCCGACATGATCTTGGCGCGGTGCCCGGCGCTCGCGATCCGGTGGTCAGTCATACAGGTCAATGGCTCAGCAGCAGGCAGACAGGAGCTGCGGCCAGCAGCCCGTGGGTGACACCCCCGAAGACCCATTCGCGCATCCGCGCATGGCCATAGCCCCCGGCGACGATCAGTCCCGCCTGGTGCTCGGCGGCATATTTGAGGATCTGACTCGACCGCGCGCCGCCGTCACCCTGGATCACGTGTGCGCTGGCCTGAATGCCGTGCCGTCCAAGAAACTCCGCGACATCGGCCGTACGGGCCCGGGCGGCGTCCAGTCCTTCCGCGGCAGAGATCTCGATGACGTGGGTCAGGGTCGCAGCCTGAAGCAAGGGCAGGGCCGATGAAACCGCGCGCTGCGCTTCGCGACAATCCTTCCAGGCCACCACGGCCGTTGTCCCTTGCGGCGGTCGGGCCGGGACCGGCGGCACGATCAGGACGGGGCGGCCCAGAGACATCAAGGCGTCTCCGGGATCGACCGACCGATGGGGCCCCCTCACAGGATCGAGCCGGCCGAGGATCAACAGGTCGGCGGCGCGGATCGCCTGCCCGACCACATCCGACGGAAATCCTACCTGGCCCCGCCATTCGCAGCGGCCGGCATGGGTCCCGACCGCCTTCCAGAAGGTGGCCTCTGCCCGGGTCACATCGGCCTCGGCCATGTCCCGGAACAGGCCCAGCATTTCGCCCAGCATGGCTCCGCCGGCGTAGGGATCGACCTGGGGAACATCCGGCAAACTCGCGGAGATCCCGATCAGACGGGCGTCGGACTGGATGGCGAGATCGCAGGCCAAGGCGATCCGTGCTTCGCTGTCGGGTCCTTCCTCAACGTAGACCATCAGGCTCGCGTACGGCATGGCTTCGGCTCCTGTTTTGGCGCAGCTGGCGCTTTCCGCAGGGGTCTCGCATTGATCGGGATCAAGGATTGCGATCGATCCTTGCCAGCACGAGACATTCAGGTGGCGTTTCACTACCGGAGGGCGCATTCTGTTCTGATGATTGTTGGCAGGAGTTCAGAGCTTGTGCCGCGACTGCATCCTGAGGGATGCGTCGCTCGGCCCCTGGTCAGCGACTGCCACAATTGTGGCGCGCGAGCGCTGAGCGTCTGCGGAAGTGTCGGGGACTCCGATCTGGTCCGCCTGGGCGCACTCGCTGAAGTCGTTGCCCTGACTGGCGGAGCCGTGCTGACCCGCGAAGGGGACCCCGCGCCCTATGTCTTCAACATCACGTCCGGGTCATTGCGTGTCTACAAACTGTTGCCTGACGGTCGGCGTCAGATCACCGGCTTCCTGTTCGCCGGAGATTTTCTCGGCCTGGCGATCGAAGAGTTCTACGTCTTTTCCGCCGAAGCCATGGAACCGACCACAGTCTGCCGCTTCCGCAAGGTCCCCTTCCGTGCCCTGGTCGAAAGCTCCCCGCCACTGGAGCACACGCTTCTGCACCGAACCTCGCACGAACTGGCCGCGGCCCAGAACCAGATGCTGCTGCTGGGACGAAAGACCGCCATCGAGCGCCTGGCCTCCTTCCTTCTGGACCTGCCGGGCCATGACCCCGCGCGACCGACCGCGCCGGGCCATGTCCGTCTGCCCATGAAGCGTGGCGAGATCGCCGACTATCTGGGCCTGACGATCGAAACGGTCAGCCGCATCCTCACGCGGATGAAGGCACAGGGGATGATTTCGATGCCGTCACAGAGCGAGCTGATCGTGGAGCGTCCGGAGCTGCTGCGCGCGTACGCAGCGGGCGAGGTCTGACCTCCGGCGTTCGAGGCTGATCCCGGTCAGACGGTGATCTGGATCAAGGTCAGCGCCATCGAAGGGGTCGACAGTCGGGCGTCATGCTGCAGCGTTCTCGCAGCCTGCATCCGACCCGCGCTGGAGGCGCTCTTCCCATGAAGGCATTCGTTTACGGCGGTCCCGGCAAGACGTCGCTGGAGGACCGGCCCAGGCCTGAGATCGAGACCCCGGGCGATGCGATCGTGAAGATCGTGAAGACAACCATCTGCGGGACCGACCTTCATATCCTGAAAGGTGACGTGGCGACCTGTGCACCGGGCCGCATTCTGGGCCACGAAGGCGTCGGCGTCATCGAAGCGGTCGGAGCCGGGGTCACAACCTTCAAGGCCGGCGACCGGGTTCTGATCTCCTGCATCTCGTCGTGCGGAAAATGCGAATACTGCCGTCGCGGCATGTACTCGCATTGCACGACCGGAGGCTGGATCCTCGGCCATGTTATCGACGGCACCCAGGCCGAGTACGTCCGCATCCCCCATGCCGAGACCAGCCTCTATCCGATCCCCGAAGGCGCGGATGAGGAGGCGATGGTCATGCTCAGCGACATCCTGCCGACCGGATTCGAATGCGGCGTCCTGAACGGCAAGGTGTCACCGGGTTCGAGCGTCGCCATCGTCGGTGCCGGTCCGATCGGCCTGGCCGCCCTGCTGACGGCCCAACTCTATTCGCCGGCCGAGATCATCATGATCGACCTCGACGACAACCGCCTGGACGTCGCCCGTCGCTTCGGTGCCACCCGAACGATCAACAGCACTGATGGAAAGGCGGCCGGGACGGTGATGTCCCTGACCGGCGGTCGTGGCGTCGACACGGCCATCGAGGCTGTCGGCGTGCCGGCGACGTTTCTGCTGTGCGAGCAGATCGTTGGTCCGGGCGGGGTAATCGCCAACATCGGCGTTCACGGCAAGCCGGTCGAACTCCACCTCGAGACGCTGTGGTCGAGCAACATCGCCATCACCACAAGGCTGGTCGACGCGGTGACCACACCGATGCTCCTCAAGACGGTGCAGTCCGGCAAGATCGACCCGACGCAGCTGGTCACCCACCACTTCACACTCGACCAGATCCTCGAGGCCTATGACACTTTCGGGCGTGCGGCCGAGACCAAGGCCTTGAAGGTCATCATCACCGCCTGACGAAATGCGCCTTGGCCCGCCTGAGCCCCGCCTTGGACGGGGACATTTCCCGTTCGGCTGACAGCCAATGGTTCGCCGATCCCCTGTCAATCATCCCGGCTCTCGGTCATGTACGATATCGACGCATGAATAGTCCGGGCGACAGTGGCTGATGACGACCCTCGAAGCCGAACTGACCGTTCTGGCGGCCCTGACCGGCCTGATCGTGGGCAGTTTCGTCAACCTGGTGGCCACCCGGCTGCCGAAGGGCGAGTCGATCGCTTGGGACCGTTCGCGCGCGGACTGCTGCGGAACCGTGCTGTCGGCCCGCGAACTTGTTCCGGTCTTCAGCTGGCTGGTGCAGCGGGGGCGGTGCGTCCACTGCGGCGCGAAAGTCACCGCGCGGCACCCGATCATCGAACTGGCCGGTGCCGGTATCGGCGTCTGGGCGGCGCTCGCCTCGCCCACGCTGACCGCGGCGATCCTTACAGCCCTCCTGGGATGGCAGCTGCTGCTGATCGCCCTGGTGGACGCCGACGAACTCTGGCTTCCCGACCGGTTGACCCTGCCCCTGCTCGTGAGCGGACTGATCGCCGCGACGGCCTTGCCAGACACAACGCTTGTCGATGCGTTACTGGGCACGGTCTTCGGCTTCGCGTCTCTGTGGTTGGTGGCCAGAACCTATCGACAGCTGCGCGCGAGGGAGGGCCTCGGCGGCGGTGATCCCATCCTGTTCGGAGCCGTGGGAGCCTGGGTCGGCTGGATCGGCTTGCCGTCCGTCCTGCTGTGGGCCTGCGCCGCCGGTCTCAGCTGGGTCGCGGCACGTGCCCTGGCGCGGAGACCTCTGGCGCGCGATGAGCCGCTGCCGTTCGGGCCCTTCATCGTCATCGGCGGCTGGCTGACCTGGCTCTACGGGCCGATCGGAATCGGATGAGGGCGTATTCGGTATCCCGTCTTCCGGCGTGCTAGACTTCTCACAGTTCGAGAGATCGTCATGCGTCCAACGGGTCTGCCACTCCTCCTGTCCACCGTTGTGGTCCTCGCGCTGGCGGCCCCGGCTTCGGCCGAGGTGCTGGACGGGGCCGCGATTCAGGCGGCACCGCAGTACTATCTGATGTCACTGCCCGAGGGGCCCGTCGGCGAGATCGCCGATGCGGTGCTGGGCGACGCCCTCGGGCTGCCGTTCAAAATTGATCCGGACATCGACGCCACCATGTCGTTCCAGATCGATGGCCTCTATGCGCCGACAGCGCTGGCGCGGGAGTTCGGCTATCGACTCTGGAACGCCGACATCGCCCTGATGGAAAAGCCGTCCAGCGGACTTTGGCTGATCCCGAAAGCGAAGCTGGCGACGGCCCTGAGCGAGGGCGCTGTTCTGGTTGCACCGCCCGTCGGCACGGCTGTCAGCCGGCCGACGCCGACCGTGACAGCCCCCCGGGTCACGAGCGTCACGCGCCCTTCCTCCTCCTGGTCATGGTTCGCCTGGCTGGCCGCGGGTTGGGCAGCAGGAGTCGGCACGGTGCTCGGCTGGACCCGGCTTCGGCGACGCCGGTTATGGCCCACCGCCCTTCTGTCCGCCCCTGAGCCCATCTCGCTGAATGATGACAGTGACGATGCCGACGATCTGATCATCCCGGTCTTCCCATCCCCACAGCGGTCAAGCTGACGCTCTGAAGGCTTCACGCGACCCAGATGTTCGAGGAACTGGCTTGTTCCCCGATGCAGGGTCCGTCTGTGTCAGTGCTGTGGCGTGATCCAGCCACGACGCCTCCGATTTGAACAGGCACCAGGTTTGCGGGTTGCCGCGCCCCGCGGCGGCACCTGCGACCCGTCCGATATTTGTTCGACGTGTCGCATCATATGGCGATGACCGCGACTTTCTCCCTTACCCCACAGGAGGAAGTCCCTTGTCCAATCTCGATCTCATGCTCGAAGCTTTCGATAAGCGCGAACAACGGCGGCTTGAACGCCGCCGACTGTTCAAGCTCGGGGGCGGATTTGCCGTAGGCGCAGCGGCCGGTGCCGTTCTCGGGGCCTGCAGCAGCTCGGCCGGTGACGCCATCGCCCAAGCCCCGCCGGCTCCGGACAATGATCCCGCCATCCTCAACTTCGCGCTTAACCTCGAGTATCTTGAAGCGCAGTTCTATTCCTACGCCACCTTCGGCACCGGTCTGGCAGCAGCAAGCCTCACGGGCGTTGGCACCCAGGGCGGCGTCACCGCAACGGGCGCGGGCATGGTGCCCTTCACCGATCCGGTGGTGCGGAACTACGCGCGGGAAATCGCCAATGACGAGGTCAACCACGTCAATTTCCTTCGCAGCGCCCTCGGCAGCGCGGCGGTCGCCCAACCGGCGATCGACATCAGCGTCGGCCCCAACAGTGCATTCTCGAACGCGGCGCGCGCCGCGGGTCTGATCGGTCCGGGCCAGACCTTCAACCCCTACGCCGACGACAACAGTTTCCTGCTGGGGGCCTACATCTTCGAAGATGTGGGCGTCACCGCCTACAAGGGCGCGGCGCCCCTCATCAACAACAAGGTCTTCCTTGAAGCTGCAGCCGGCATTCTGGCGGCCGAGGCTTACCACGCCGGCCTGATCCGCACGGTCCTGTATGCCAAGGGCGTCGCGACACCGAGCCTCCGCACTTCAGCGGACGCGATCTCCAATGCGCGCGACAGTCTCGACGGTGCCTCTGACCTGGACCAGGGCATCAGCGGCACGCCGACCGAGTCGAATATCGTTCCGCTGGACGCCAACGGTATCGCCTACAGCCGGACCACCGGCCAGGTGCTGAACATCGTCTACCTGACCGCGGCGGTCGCCACGGGCGGCGGCTTCTTCCCGAACGGCGTCAACGGCTCGATCCGCACCAGCGGCTGATCAACGCCATCGTATGAGTCAGAGAAGGCCCCGGCGTTCATCCGGGGCCTTTTTGTCGTCAGATCCGGCAGTTCCGCCGAACGGCACAACAAAGGCCGCTCGGACGAGTCCGAACGGCCTTTGCCTCTGCTACGTTGCAAGCGACTAGAAGCGGTAGGCCATCCCGATGCGGAACCCGTGCGTCTTGAACTGGTCGCCGCTGCGAATCACGTCGGTGCCCGTCGTATTGGGCGGCAGGATGAAGGGATTGGTAGCCGGTGCCCCGCCCCTGCCGATCCGGACGACGAAATCGTCATCGACGTCCAGCGAGGTGTAGAGGTATTCGCCGGTGACGCTGAGTTGAGGAGTGAGCCGGTATTCCACCCCGCCCCCGGCCTGCCAGCCGTCCAGGTCCTGCTCATCGTCCGAGGTGGTCGTGAAAGCGTTCACGCCATTGCTTGAGAAGAACCGGTTGTCGATCCGGCCCCTTGCATAGCCGCCGGTTCCATAGATCAGCGCGGGCCCGGCCGCGTAGCCGAGACGAAGCCTGGCTGCGGCAACGCCCTGCAGATTGCGTTTGAACGTGTAGGAGGCCGGCGTCCCGCTGAACCCGGTCACCGAGTCCTCGGCCGTGGAGCCCGAGATCTCACCGATGGCACCAACGACGAACGAGCCCCACTGATAGTCGTAGCCGACGCGACCGGCCGCCTCCATGCCTTCCTTGTCATACTCGCAACCGTTGGCGGCGACCGGCCCCTTCGCCGAGCCGCCGCAAAAGCCGGGTGCGAACGCGTTCGAACTCGTCGTGGTGCTCACCGTATCCCCGTAGACACCGTCGAGGTTCCGGTCGAACAGCAGGCCTTCGTCCTGGTCGTCGTCGGTGGTCAGCGCGCCGCCGAGGATGCCGACGGAGAAGCCGGTCCAGTCTTCCCGCGACTGGGCCGAAGCCGCCGTTCCCCATGCAAAGCCCAGGGTGATTGCAACCCCGACCGCGAGTAGATTCTTCATGTGTTCCCTCCTGCCGAACGGATCGCGGCTTGAATGGAAACACCCGGGAGGATTCGAATGATGCGCGATCGATGAGACCGACAGGAGAAAGCCAGAATTCGCCTGCGACGGAGGCTTCCAGCTCGTCTCTTAAAGATGAGGTTGGACCGCCAGATTGTGCCCGATTACCGCGCATAAGAACGGTCATACTTTCCAATCATATTGTGAGATTAACGCCTCGATTGACAGTATAAATACCAGTGTTCGACGGCGTTCAACATTAAGTGAACAAGCGGATCTCGCATTTTATACAGTCAAGCTGAAACTTCGACAGTCTCTGTTCGTAGCTCAGTTTCGCGGAACAAGGGTGTTCCTCGAAACAGGATGCGCTCGTGTCAGTCTTTCAGCGTGATCTCGTCGACCTCGTCCCTGTCGTCCGCGCCTATGCCCACGTCGTGACCCGCAGCAGCAGCGATGCTGACGATCTTCTGCAAGACACCCTTGAGAAAGCCTGGTGCGCGCGCGAGCAGTTTCAGCCGGGCACCAGCATGAAGGCCTGGCTTTTCACCATCCTTCGCAACAGCCATCACAACCAATGGCGGCGGTCACGCCGGATAGTCGAGGACCCCAACGGCGAACACGCCGCGACCCTGCATAGCGAGGCGTCCCAGGGTTGGCGGGCGGAATTCGGCGATGTCCTGACCGCTATCGCGCGCCTGGAACCCGCGTCACGAGACGCGCTACTCCTGATCACCGTCAGGCTGAGCTATGAAGAGGCCGCCGTCGTCTGCGAAAGCCCTCTGCGCAGTGTCCAGAGCCGCGTTCGTCGCGCCCGGCAGCGTCTGGCGGACGAACTCGACAGTGTCCCGATCAGAACACCTGATCAATGCCGGGCTGCAGCCGGGGGGCGTTGAGCACCTCGCGGTCCGGGCGGACGGCTGGCACGGCCACCTCTTCGCGGCGCAGACGGTCGTAGTTTTCCTGGGCGTCGGCTCTCACATCCTCGGCATCGCGCAGGATCGTGGGGCGAAGGAAAATGAACAGCGTCCGCCGCGTCTGGCTGTCACGACGCGACCGGAACAGGACCCCGATGCCCGGAATGTCGCCCAGGACCGGGACCTTGCTGTCGCCGATCAGGCGATCATCCGTAATCAAACCGCCGAGCGTAATGGTCTGACCATTATCGGCCAGCACCGTCGTCTGGACACTGCGTCGGTTGGTGATCAGATCTGCCGCTCCTGCAACGGCCGTGTTGGTCAGCGACGACACCTCCTGGGTGACCTCCAGCCTGACGACGTCACCATCGTGGACCCGCGGCTTTACGCGCAGGGTCACACCGACGTCTTCGCGCGAGATGGTCGTGAACGGATTGACCGTGTTGCCGTCCGTGGCGAAGGCACCGGTCCGGAACGGCACGTTCTGACCCACCACGATCTCGGCCTCTTCGTTGTCCAGAACGGTTACGCTGGGCGTGGACAACAGGTTGGCGCTCGACGTGCGCGATAGCGCCTGCAGCAGAAGGCCGAAATCGCCCTCGCTGCCGACACCGACATTCAGGCCTTCCGACAGGGCGCTGGCACCCGGTACCCCAAGGGCGGCCAGGATGGCGCTCAGCGGCGTGCCGGACTGGGTGAAGGAGGTGCCGCCAATGACGCCGGACCCGGGAACCGCCCCACCGGCCGCCAGCTGGATACCCAGTTGCTCGCCCAGTTCGCCGGTGATCTCGACGATCGCCGCCTCGATCACGACCTGGGGGCGCCGGACGTCGAGCTCGACGATGAGATCCTGGATCATCTGAACCGTCGTCGGCGAACCGCGCATGACCACAGCGTTCAACTCGCTGGCGGACTGCACGGTCACATCGGCCAGCGCGAATCCGGTCGAGCCCGATGACCGGTCACTGCCGGCGTTCGCCGCGCCCGTCGCCGGCGACGAAGCCGCCGCTGTCTCGGCCTGACGTGAGGCGCTGAGGCTGGCCAGCCCGCCGGTCCCGGACCTGAGGCTTCGGGCAACCGTATTGGTCGCGGTCGCCTGTTCGCCCAGGATGCCGCGGACGATGTCGACCACCGCCTCGGCATCGGCGTGCCGCAGGCGGACGACACGGGTCACCGGCGAGGCACCGCCCGGCTGGTCGAGCGCCGCAACCACATTGCGGGCCTGAATGATATCCTGAGGCGATCCTTGGATCAGCACGACATTGCTGCGGGCGTCGGCGGACACGCGCGGCCCGCCGACATCGGAGCCAAACAGCTGACGCATGGCATCGGCGACATCCTCGGCGGCCGCATAACGCAGGGACAGACTCTCGAAACTCTCCCCGCCGCCGCTGTCGAGCGCCTGCGCGACCTGCTGGATGCGCCGTACGTTGTCGGCATAGTCGGTGACCACCACCGCATTCGGGTTGCTGACCGCCTCCAGAGACCCGAACTGGGCAACGAGCGGGCGCAGGGCCCGGGCCGCCTGGTCAGACGGCAGGTTACGCAGCCGGATCAGGCGTGTGACGACCTGCTGGGCCGAGTCGCCGCCTGAAGCGCTGTTCTGGATCACCGTCGCCTGCGGCACGATCCGCCACACCGCACCGTTGCGAACGGCGGCGAAGCCGTAGGTGCGCAAGACCGTCTGGAACAGCTCCCAAACGCCATTGGCAGACAGCGGCTGGGCCGAAACGACCGTCACAACGCCGGTCACGTTCGGATCCAGAACAATGGTGCGTCCGGTGATGCGGGCGATCTGTTCGGCGACGTCGCGGATATCGACACCGCGCATGTTGACGACAACCTCGCCCTGGACGGCGACAGGCGGGTTCTGGGCGGCACCCATGGTCGGCGGTGCCGCCATCATCAGGGCCATCAGGCAGACCAGGCCATTACGGGAATGTCTGTACACGGAGCGTCGCCTATCTGAGCGGAACGGTGAGAGTCAGGGTACGCCCGTCACGGACGACTTCGACACGGGCGCGACCGCCGGCGGCAGCGCGTTGGAGGGTCTGCTGGTCACGCGCGGCGTCACCCAGGGCCTGGCCATTGACGCTTTTGATCACATCGCCGGCGCGCAGTCCCGCGCGCAACAATTGGGGCGCGCTGTCCGGACCGATCACATAGCCTTCAGCAGATGACGTGACGCCAAGCGAACTGACGGCGGCAGAAGCCGTGACCGCGGGTTGTTGAGGCCGTATTGCGAGGGCGGATCGAGCCGCTGAGGCAGCGGCGGTGGCGATCGGCGAGGCATTTGCGAGGGCCGCCTGGGCAGCGGGGGTTGACGCCGGCGCGGCCACCGCTGCCGGAGTGGCTGTCTGCGGCGAGGTGCCGGCCGGGCCCGCCGGCAGCGCCCCCGCCGGATGCGGCAGAAGCAGTGCTTCGCGCTGCCCGCCGACATTCAGGATCACACGATCCACCTCGATGTCTTCAATCACGGCATTCCCGACGGGCGACTCGCCGATGCCGAAGATCTGGACCGGCCCCTCGCCGCTCGAGATCAGGGCGGTTGAGCCACCGCCCGCCGCATAGACCACACCTTTGAGCACCAGCCCCAGGTTCGAAATCGGGACACCGTTTGCGTTAGCCAGTCCCCCGCCGAACGGGGCCCAGGTCAGGATGGAAACGAGATCGCTGCCCGTCGGGCCACCCACCGGAGGAAGGCTGGTGGGTGTCCAGACCGCCACGCGACCATCGTCCCAGCCCACCAGCCGCCAGGTCAGTCGGGCGACACCCAACGCCAGACTGACAACGACGAAAAAGCTGACCAGCCTCAGCCAGAAGACGGGCGAACGCAGCAGGGCGGCCGTCATGCCGCAGCGCCTGTATCGACGAATCCGCTGAGCCGGGCGGCCGCGGAAGAGGCCCCCGCGCGCGACACGAAGATTTCCACCGCCTGAAGATCAGGATCGTCTGTCGGGCGGCGCTCGGCGCGAATGGTCCAGTCGATGTTCATCATCCGCACCTGGTCGGGTGGTGTTTCGCCGATGGCCAGTTCGGCCAGGCGGTTCTCGGCAATCCATTGGGCGACGACCCGGTCCTCAAGGCCCCTGACACCGTCAATGTGAGCCTGCGTGGCCATCAGCAGGCCCGTAGAGGCGACGGCCAGCACAAACAGGGCGACGATCGCCTCCATCAGCGAATAACCTTCACGCCCGTTTCGTGAGCGAGGCATCACGTCTGCCCAGCCATTGCAGCGGCTCTTACGTCCGCGTTCAGACCGTCGAAGGTGACGGTCCAGGTGCGGTCCCGATCGCGCACGGTCATTGTCGCCGGCGGTGCCGCGCCGTCGGGATCGATCAGAAGTTCCGCAGTCTCGGCCGACAACCGGACCCCGCGTGGCAACTCATAACGCACGGCCCATTCGGCAGGGGGCGTAGAGCCGGTCTCGAAACCATAGCCAGCGGGATTCATGGTCAGGGTGACGGGGCTACCCACGATCAGCGCTTCGTCAGCCGCGAGGCGCAGGCGGTCCGCGAAACGGTTGGCCTCGGTCTGGGCCGCGGCGTCGTTGCGTCCGCCCACGGCCAGGGTGACCATACCCGCGGAGATGCCGACGATGGCGAGGACGACCACCATCTCGACGAGGGTCATGCCCGCCCGATCGCCGCCTGCCGGATTGCGTTGATCCCCCCCCGCCATGGCCTACCGTGTTCGGTCGGTCAGGTCGGCGTCAAGGCCCTCGCCGCCCGGTTCGCCGTCCTTGCCGTTGGACATCAGATCGAAGCCGCCGGTCTTGCCCGGGCTGCTATAGACGTAGTCCCGCCCCCAGGGGTCTTTGGGTGCCTCGGGAAGATAACCCTCGCTGTTCCAGTTCGCGGGGGCAGGTTCCGTCTCAGGGCGCTGAACCAGGGCCTTGAGCCCCTGATCCGTTGTCGGATAGTCGCCGTTGTCGAGGCGGTACATCCGCAGGGCCGCGGCGATGGTCTTGAGGTCGGTCTTGGCGACGGTGACACGCGCCTGGTCCGGGCGGCCGATGACATTGGGCACGATCATCACCGCGACCAGGGCGATGATGGCCAGAACCACGATCATCTCCACCAGGGTCAAACCCTGCCGCCGACGCCGTCTCGCACGCGCTTTCGAAAACATCATGTCTCTCTGCTAGCGATCACACGCCGCCCGCTGCTATAGACCGGCTCCAGTCGGGGAACCAAGCCCAATGCGGACTGCAGACGTGAGCCAAGACCCCGCGCGGACGACGATTGTCGGCCATGGACTCTGGCGAATTCAATCGGATGCCGTGATTCCGGTGGATCGCGCATGGGCGGGTCCACTGACTGTCTTGGTTCCGTCAGAAAAAATTCTGACCACTGTAATCGACCTGCCTTTTCCCTCGCGCCGCAAGCGGATCGAGGCCGCGCCGTATGCGGTCGAAGGCCTGATCGCCGAGCCGCTGGATCAGGTGCACGTGGCCCTGGGCATGGAGGTTTCGGACCGTCGTCATCTCTGCGCCGTGGTTCGGCATTCGGCGATGCGCGAATGGGTCGGCCTGCTGACCGGCAACGGCCTCGAGCGCTGCATCCTTCTCCCGGATGCTCTGGCCTTGCCGGAGCCGCCCGCAGGTGCCTGGCGGGTCGCGATCGACCATGGCCGCGCCCTGGTCCGCACTGACGATGGCGGCGGCTTTGCCGTAGAAGCCGATGGCTTGGCGGCGGCGTGGGAAGCCGGTGGACGGCCGGCCCTGATCGCCGGGGGCGATCCATTGCCCGATGTGATGCGCGAGGGCGTGCGGGACGTGTCGCTTGAGATGGAGGGGGCAACGCGCCCCTCGGTGGTCGCCCCTCCCGTTGATCTGCGGCAAGGCGTTTACGCGGGCCAGCGGGCCGAGGTCAGCTCGCCCTGGCGGACGGTCGGCCTCGTCGCCGGTCTGGGCCTCGTGGCCCATCTGGCGCTGGTGGCGTTCGATACCCTGGCCCTGCACAGCATGGCCGAACGTCGCGAAGCCGAGACCCGCAGCCTGATCGCCGCCCGCCAGCCCGGGCTGGAAGCCACGCCTGACCTGGTTGCGGCCGTAGACCAGATCGCCCCGGCCGGGGTCGGAGGAGACGGGCCGTTCCTGCGCCTGTTCGGACGGACATCCCGGGCGCTCACGGGGCAGCCGCTGGCCTATCGCGCCATCCGTTACAGCTCGGCGGCTCCGATGACCCTCGCGGTCACAGCCACGGATGCCGCCGCGATCGACGGTGCCGTGGCGGCCCTGGCCCGCGCGGCCATTCCGGCGCGCTCCGCGCTGGACCCGATCGTCGCGGGAACCGTCGCCCCCAATGGCGTCAATGCCGTCATCACGCTCCAGCCCGCCGGGACCACCCGATGATTGTCACCGCCGTCCGCAACCGGGCCGCGGCGGTGCTTGAGCGCGCCCATGAGTGGCTGGCCGGACGGTCAGAGCGGGAGCGTCTCCTTCTGATTGTCCTCGCCGTGCTCGGGATGGGCGCCATCGGCTGGTACGGGATCTTCCAGCCCCTGCTGATCGCCCGTCAGACCGCAGTGGAACGCATCGCCCTTTACGAAGGCCTGCAGGCGCGGCTGCGCGCTGCCCCGGCCGGCGCAGCGACTGCTCCCGGAGCCGCCCCGATCACCGGCCCACTGGATGCGGCCGTGCGCAAGGCCGCCGCCGAGGGCGCTCTGACCGCTCAGGTCACCGGCGACGCGGACCGGGTCACCGTCGTGATAACCGGTGCGCGGTTCGACGGTGCCGTGCCGTTCGTGAGGGCGCTCGAAAGCGGTGGTGCCGTCGTGGACGATCTGCGCATGGAGACCGGCGGCCAGCCTGGCCTGATCAATCTCACCCTGACGGCGACCCGCCCATGACGGCCCTGCCGATAGACGAGCCGGCGATTTCGCCCCGTGCCCGCCTCAGCTACGGCTACGCCCGTCGCAACGGAGTGATGCTCGAGGAACGTGCCGACGGTCTGGTCTGCGTCCACCGCCGGACGGCGGCCCTCGCAGCCCTGCTGGAAGTTCGGCGGCTGAATGATGCGCCGATCGCTTTCGAAGCGGTCGATGACGCCGCCTTCGACACCCTGCTGCGCGAACAGACCGGCGATGCCGCAGACGCCGCCGCAGACATAGACGTCGACGGCACCGACCTGGCGGCCCTGGCCGAAGACGCCGCCGCCATCGACGACTTGCTCGACAGCCGCGATGACGCGCCGGTGGTGCGGCTGATCAACGCCATTCTGCTCCAGGCTGTCCGCGAGGGCGTGTCGGACGTCCATATCGAGACCGAAGAACGCCGGCTGGTGGTGCGCTACCGCATCGACGGCGTGTTGCGCGAGGTGCTCAGCCCTCCACGGTCCCTGGCCCCACTGCTGGTCAGCCGGATCAAGGTCATGGCCCGGCTGGACATCGCCGAGAAGCGCAGCCCCCATGATGGTCGGGTGACCCTGCGCATCGGCGGCATGGACGTGGACGTGCGCGTCTCCACCATCCCGACCCAGCACGGTGAACGGGTCGTCCTGCGCCTGCTGGACCGCAATACCTCGGGTCTCGATCTGGGGCATCTCGGCATGGAGGCCGACGACCTGGCCGCCCTGCGACGGATGATCCAGCGGCCGCACGGCATCGTCCTGGTCACCGGCCCGACCGGATCGGGCAAGACCACCACGCTTTACGCCGCCCTGACCGAACTGAATGACCGCAAGCGCAACATCATGACGGTCGAGGATCCTGTCGAATATGCGCTGGACGGCGTCGGCCAGATGCAGGTCAATGCGCGCATCGACCTGACCTTTGCGCGGGGGCTGCGGGCGATCCTGCGTCAGGACCCCGACGTCATCATGGTCGGTGAAATCCGCGACCACGAGACCGCCGAGGTGGCCGTGCGCTCGTCGATGACGGGCCATCTGGTCCTTTCGACCCTGCACACCAACTCCGCCGTCGGCAGCGTCACACGCCTGATCGACATGGGCGTCGAACGCTATCTTCTGGCCCCCATGCTGACCGGTCTGATCGCCCAGCGGCTGGTCCGCCGGCTGTGTCCCGAATGCCGCCGCGAGGACACCGCCACACCCGCCGACGCCGAACTGACATCCGGCACCGTTCCGGTTGGGGCACGCGTGTTCCGACCTGTCGGCTGCGCCGCCTGCCGCAATGAAGGCTATCGCGGGCGGACGGGCCTGTATGAGGTCATCGAGGTCGATCCGGGCTTGCAGGCCATGGTCCACGACGGGGCCTCGGAAGCGGCCATGGTCAAACACGCGCGCAAGTCGAGCCGCTCCATCCTCGATGACGGCGCGGCCAAGGTCGCAGCCGGCCTCACCTCCGTGGCCGAGGTGGTCCGCGTCGTGCGCGAGGACGGCTAGGATGTCGACCTGGCGCTATCAGGCCGTCGATGCCTCGGGGCGCGCCTCCGCCGGCGTGGTCGAGGCATCGACCGAAGTGGCCGCGCGCGGGATGGTCCGTGACCTCGGCCTGCTGCCCATGCAGGTGCGGGCCCAGACCCGACCAGGCGTGAAAGCGGCGGGTCTGTCCATTCCTGGTCTCGGCAGCCGCGTCTCGGCCCGAAGCCTGGCCGCCGCCACGCGCCAGCTCTCGACCATGATCGGCAGCGACATCCGCATCGAGGAAGCCGTGCGCATCGTCGGTCAGGAGCATGAGAGCCAGCCCATCGGGCCGGTGCTGGACGACGTCGCCGCCGCCGTTGTCGAGGGCCAAAGCTTCGCCGCCGCCCTGGAGCGGCATCCAAAGGTTTTCCCGGAGTATTATCGCGCCTCGATCGCGGCGGGCGAGCAGTCGGGCAAGCTGTCGGAGGTGCTGGCTCATCTGACCGATTTCGTCGCCTCGCGGGAGCGGGCCGGACGCAAGATCCAGCTGGCCCTGCTCTATCCCGCCCTGCTGGCGGTTGTGTCGATGCTGATGATCACCCTGCTGCTGGTCTATGTGGTGCCGGACATCGTGAAGGTCTTCGTATCGCGCGGCGCGGCCCTGCCGATGCTGACGCGCGCGCTGATCGGCCTGAGCGGGTTTGTGCAGCAGTTCGGCCTGCCCATTGTCGTGATCATTGCCATCACCGCCCTGCTCTGGAACCGGTGGCTGGCAAACCCGGTAAACGTCCGCAAATTCGCGCGCTTCAGACTGATGACGCCCCCGCTTTCAGGCTTCACCCGCCAGCTCAATGCCGCCCGTTTCGCCGGCAGCCTGGCGACCTTGGTGCGCAGCGACGTTCCGTTGGTCGATGCCCTGCGCGCCGCCGCCGCCGTCACGCCGAACGCCTATGTCCGCGAACGCGCCCTGATGGCCGCCCAGCGGGTGCGTGAGGGCGCGAGCCTGCGCCGCGCCCTGTCCGAGGCCGAGGTCTTCCCGCGCATGCTGCTGGCCGTGGTCGCCTCGGGCGAGCAGAGCGGGCGGTTGGGACCGGGTCTGGAACGCGCCGCCAAGGACCTGGAGCAGGATCTGGAGCAGCTGGTCACGGCCATGGTCGCCCTGGTCGAGCCCGCCGTCCTGCTGATCATGGGCGGGGTGGTGCTGTTGATGGTGCTCGCCATCCTGATGCCCATCGTCAATCTGAATAACCTGGCAGGGTTATGACCAGCCAACCTCAGCGGATTTCGAGCGTCGATGCCGTCATCCCGGGAAGGACCGCCGCACCGGCCGTCGTGATCGTCAGGCTCAGCGCCTTGTCCCGCCCGAGCCGCGCCCGCAAGAGTTCGCTGGCGTCAGGTCCTTTCAGACTCAGGCTCGATCCCTCGGCGTCCGATTCCAGGTCGCCGGCCATCGGCGGAGGCATCGTGGTCAGGCCAGCGCCCGCACAGGTCGCAGGGCCGGTGCGCATCCGCCCCTGCCCCGTCCTGCCGCCACCGATGGCGAGGTCGGTGGCGCTCAGGGTCATTTCACCGTCGCAGGTAAACGGCAGTCCGGGTGCCATGGCATTGATCAGCCGCAACGACCCCGTCCCCTCGGCCTGGCGGAGAACGAGGGCGTTGGCGCGCCACAGGGCGTCGCCTTCGATCGCCGTTTCAGGTCCGCGGACAGCGATCTCGCCCGCAGGGGCCAAAGACACGATCGAGCGCAAGGGATGCACGGTCCAGCCCAGCGCGAAGCCCGGCTCCAGACCTGCTTCGCCCTTCCAGACGGTACCCACGGCCTGCCGATCCTTGCCGACCGCCGCCTCAGCGGGCAGGTACAGCAACAGACCCAGCAGATACGCGCCGACGCCGGTGCCGATCAGGATCACGCGCCAGGGCGTGACCCGCACATACAGGCGCTCGAACTGAAATGCGCCGTCGCCATGCAGCCGGTCGCCGTCCCGGGTTCGCCAAACACCGAACATCATCGTCCCTCCACGCGCCAGCGAACCTCGCACGTCTGATCGCCGACCCAACGCCTGACCGCAAGCCCCGATCCACCCGCGCCGGCTTTACCCTGATCGAAGTCATCGTGGCCCTCGGCCTGTTTGCCCTGATCGCGCTTGCGGGCTTCAGCCTGCTTCGGGCCGTCCTCGACACCCAGGCCCGGACCGAACAGCGCCTGCGCCGCCTGTCGGAGATCCAGCGCGCGCTGTTCGTCGTCGCGTCGGACCTGGATCAGGTCAGCGGTCGTATCGAGGGCGGAGCCGATGCCATCGTGTTCCAGAAGACCGACGCCAGCGGCCGCCCCTTTGTCGTCCGCTATGGCCGGTCGGGCGACGAGCTTACCCGCACGGTGTCCGGCCCCATGGGTGAGCGCGCGCAGCCGTTGTTGAAGGGCGTGACATCGGCTCGGTGGTCCTTCCGTCTGACGGGTCTGGGCTGGGCTCCGGCCACGGTTCCGGACCTTCCTGCCGTTGTGACATCTCCTGATCTCGCGGGTCTGACTCCCCCCGCGGTTCGCGCCGTGGCGCTGGACCTCACCGTGATGGGCCCTGACGGTCGCCCCGCCACGGTACGCCGTCTGATCGCGACACCGGAGATCATCCCGTGAGCCTCCGTCGCGCCGACCGCAAGGGCATGATCCTGCTCAACGTCCTGATCGTGGTCGCCATTGCCGCGGCCGCCGTGACCGTGATGATCGTGGCCCAGGATATCGAGGTCCAGCGCTCGACCCGCCTGCACGACGCCGCCCAGGCCCAGGCCTACAGCCGCGCCGGAGAACTTTCAGCGATCGTCGCCCTGCGCCGTGACGCCCTGACCGCGCCGGCCGTCGACACGATGAACGAGCCCTGGGCCAAAATCGGACAGCGCACCCTCGATATTCCCGGCGGGTCCTTCGCCTTGACCATCGCCGACGAACAGGCGCGCTTCAACGTCAACGCCGTCGCCCGCGGAGACGTGATTCCGGCCACGGCCCTGCTGGTCATCGGTGAGCGCGCCGGGGTCTCGAGAGCGAGCACCAACATGATCATCCTCGCCGTGACGGCCATGGCCCCCCTTCGGGACGACGGCCTGCTCCGTTCGGCCGGCATCGATCCGGCCGATCTGGATCGTCTGGCCCCCTACATCAGCTTCCTGCCGGCCGGCTCGGCCGTGAATCTCAACACCGCCGAGCCGGGGTTGATGGAAATTCTGCTGCAGGATCCCGTCACCGTCCGTCGTCTCGTTCAACGCCGCGCCCAGGTGCCGATCACGGCTGACGAAGCGGCAACCCTTGGACCGCCCGGGCTGGTCGGGGCCCGGTCGAACCATTTCAGGGTCGAAACCGATGTGCGGGTGGGCGATATCAGGCGGCGAACATCGGCCCGGATCGATCGGGTTGAGACCCCGGCAGGCTGGAGAGTCACCGTGGGGGCCCGACAGCGCCTCCCGCCCGCCTGATTTTCTCTGGGCGCGTGGATCCGGGGATCAAATGTCACGGTGACATCGCCGATCCATCTCCCATATCGAGGGGTATGACCAAGCTGCTCGTCTGGTATGATGGTGCCTGTCCGCTTTGCCGGCGGGAGATCGCACTGATGCGCCGGCTCGACGGCCGGGGCGCGATCCAGTTCATCGACGTTTCCTCGGCCTCGCCGACGACCTGCCCGATCGACCGGGACGCCCTGCTGGCCCGCTTCCATGCCAGCGAAGACGGCAGGATGCTGTCCGGGGCCGCGGCCTTCGCCGCCATGTGGCGGGCGATCCCGCTGTTGAGACCCATCGGCCTTCTGGCACGCGCGCCGGTGGTGCTGTCGGGGCTGGAAGCCTGCTACCGCGCCTTTCTGCGGCTTCGCCCATCGCTTCAGGGCCTTGCCGCGCGCCTCGATCCCGCATGAGCCCTCAGCCCGACCCCGTGGCTGCCGGCCAGGAAAGCGTCTGGTCATTTCCGCGTCCTGCAATCGCCGAGCCCACCACGGCCCATATCCTCATCACCCATGGCGGGATGACCGTCGCCGACACCCGTGCCGCCGTCCGGACACTCGAGACCAGCCACCCCCCCAGCTACTACATCCCGCCCGCCGACATTGCGGCGGGCCGGTTGCGGCGCGCGAGCGGCAGCTCGTTCTGCGAGTGGAAGGGCGCGGCCATCTACTGGGATGTCGTATTCGGCGATCTGGTCCTGCCGCGCGTCGGCTGGAGCTATCCAAACCCGACACCGGCCTTCGAGGCCTTGCGCGACCACGTCGCCTTCTATGCCGGCCCCTTCGACCGATGCAGCATCGACGGCGAGACGGTCATCCCCCAGACGGGCGCATTCTACGGCGGCTGGATCACGTCCCGGCTGGCTGGCCCCTTCAAGGGCGGACCCGGGACCCTCGGCTGGTGATGCAATGACAAGACCCCCCTATGAGTCCCGCGGCCGTCAGGTGCCGAGCGGTCGCCTGTCGCGGTTTGGCCAGTTCGGACGGCTGGCCGGCTCGGTCGCCGGCGGCATGATCGCCGAGGGGGCCCGACGGCTGGTGGACGGCGAACGACCGCAACTCCGCGACATGCTGCTGACCCCGGCCAATTTCGGCAAGATCGCCGACCGTCTGTCGCATCTGCGGGGTGCGGCCATGAAACTGGGCCAGATGATCTCGATGGACGCCGGTGACCTGCTGCCGGCCGAGCTGTCCGAGATCATGGGTCGGCTACGTGACAACGCCCACCACATGCCGCCGGCCCAGTTGCAACAGGTTCTGGCGCGGGAATGGGGCCCGGACTGGCGGACGCGGTTCGAGCGCTTCGACCTTCGACCGATCGCCGCCGCCTCGATCGGTCAGGTGCATCGCGCGGTGACCCGCGATGGCCGCGAACTGGCGATCAAGGTGCAATATCCCGGCGTGCGCGAAAGCATCGACGCCGACGTCGACAATGTCGCGACCTTGCTGCGAATGTCCGGAGCCATCCCCCGGGGGATCGACATCACACCCCTGCTGGCCGAAGCGAAACTGCAGCTGGCCGAGGAGGCTGACTACGAGCGCGAGGGCCAGCAAATGACCCTCTTCGGGCAGCTGCTGGCCGACACGCCCGAAGTCGTCGTGCCGACGCTGGATCCGGAGCTGACCACCTCGCGGGTTCTGGCCATGACGTTTCTCGAGGGGCGCCCGATCGAGTCCCTCGAAACGGCACCCCAGGCCGATCGGGACCGGGCCATGCAGACGCTGATGACAGTGGTGCTGCGCGAGCTGTTCGAGTTCGGCGTGATGCAGACGGATCCGAATTTCGCCAACTACCGCTTCCAGCCCCTGACCGGACGGCTGGTCCTGCTTGATTTCGGTGCGGCCAGACCGGTCGCTGACAGCACGGCGCAGGGCTATCGCAGGCTCTTGCGTACGGGTCTCGCGGGTGATCGGACGGCGGTTCGGCAGGCGGCGCTCGCGGCAGGTTTCCTGGGGCCGACGGCCGTCGCTCGCCACGGCGCGCGCCTGGACCAGATGATCGATGTGATCATTGGCGAGCTCGGCCGGCCGGGACTGTTCGACTTCGGCGACCGGCGCTTCGTCGCGGCGTTGCGCGATCCGGGCATGGAGATCGCGGCCGACACCGGAGCATGGCATGTGCCGCCGGCGGACATCCTGTTCGTGCAACGGAAGATCAGCGGCACCGCCCTGCTGGCCGCGCGTCTCAAGGCCCGGGTTGATGTCAGGGCGATCGTCGAACCATGGCTCAATGCGCCCGTCGAACCCATGACAGCGTCACTGCCGTCGGATCCCGTCCTGACCTGACGGCCCTTGCCAACAGCTCGACCCATCTCCCTGACCAGCGGAACCTCAGCAACGTGTCGCAGTCCGAACTTCCCCCCGGTGCCAGAACTGTCGATCCCCCGGGCGGCCGGGCCATTCCGGCCATAGCGATCGGTCTCGGCTATGCGGGCCTGCTGCCCCAGGCGTTGGCACTCGCCCTGGTGTTGTTCGGTGGACCGGCGTGGCGGTTCACCGGGCTCAGTCTGGCGTTTGCCTATGCGGCGTTGATTTTCAGCTTCCTCGGCGGCGTCTGGTGGGGCCTTGCAGCCCGATCTGACAAGACCCTGCCCCGCTGGGTCTGGCTGGCCTCGGTCGCGCCGGCCCTACTCTCCCTGGCTTCGGCATGGCCATGGGCGACCGGCGACGAATGGCCGGGGCCGTCGCTCCTGGCCCTTGGTCTCGCGATTGCCCTCAGCGTGATTGTCGATGTCCGCCTCAGGCAACTGGAGCTCACGCCGCCGCGCTGGCTCATGCTGCGACTACCCCTTTCGCTTGGCCTTGGCAGCCTGACGTTCGCGATCGGCCTTGGCGCGGCGTTCTCAGGTTAGGCCGGTCTCACCGCCGCTTGCCGCCGTTCGGACCTGCCGGACCGTCGTAGAGGGGACCGCGGTCGCGCCGTTTGTGCCACCCCTGTCAGATCGATTGCTTCATGTAGGCAGAAGGTCGCACAGTGCGGTCGTGTCCTCTTGGATTCTCAGGAACCTTCCATGTGTATTTCCCGAAGCGTCGCCGCCGCTGTTCTCGCCGCCGCTTTGGTCTGTGGCACTCCGGCGTTGTCGCACGATCGCGCCGTCTCATCGGCAGCGGTCATGGACGTCCAGCCGGATGCCGTTGAGGCTGCGGGGGCCGTCGACGCGTTTCATGCCGCGCTGGAACACGGGGATACCGCGGCCGCGCTGGCCCTGCTGGCGGACGACGTGTTGATTCTCGAAGGCGGCTCGGCGGAACGGTCCAAAGCGGAATATGCGGCCTCGCACCTGGCCGCGGACGCGGAATTCTCGGCAGCGGTTCCCAACGTTCTCAGCCGCCGAACCGCCCGGGCCGTCGGCGACAGCGCTTGGGTGGCCAGCGAAGGGCGCACGGAGGGCCAGTTCAACGGCCGTCCGATCAACAGCCTGTCGGCGGAGACCATGGTGCTTCGACGGGACGCCGCCGGATGGCGGATCACTCACATCCACTGGTCGTCGCAGGCCGTGCGTTAAAGGCTCAGTGGGCCGCGGCAGGCGCGTTACCGGCATTCCGGGCGAGCCAGCTGTCGATGATGCCTATTTCCCGCTGCTGGGCTGTGATCACCTCCTGGGCGAGAGCTTTGGCCTCTGCGTCTTCGCCCGCCCTGAGCTCGACGCGGGCCATGGCGATGGCCGCTTCGTGGTGGCCGCGCATCTGCGCCATGAAATCGATATCAGGATCACCGACATAAGCGGGCATGGTCTTCACCATCGCCGACATTGCTGTCTTGTAGCCGCGGGTCGCATCGCTGTCGCCGGCAGTGGGTTCCATCATCTTCATGGAATCAGCCGCCATATGACCTGCCGGCGCGGCGGCGGCGGCCCTGGCGGACTCGGTGCCGGCGGCAGCCGGAGCTTCAGCGGCAGGGGAACAGCCAGCGGCGAACGCGCAGGCGGCAATGGCTAGACTGATGCGCTTCATGAGAGGCTCCTTCAATGTGCCTTCAGTAGCGTCGCAGCGGCTTCATTGGTTCCGGGACAAGTCAGCGCGTGGCCCGTCCCAGCAAGTCGATCAATTCGGTCGCCTTCGCCTTGCGGTCGGCGAGATCGTCGCCCGTCATCGCGCCCATGACGCAATGGTCGAGGTGATCCCTGAGCACCTCGGTTTCGACGCGCGAGAGTGCCGCGCGCACGGCCTGGAGCTGGGTCAGCACATCCACGCAATAGCGGTCTTCCTCGACCATGCGCGCGATGCCGCGCACCTGACCCTCGATCCGGTTCAGGCGGTTCATGACCTTGGGCTTTGTTTCGTCCTGCATCGATCCTCTCCGGTTCGAGAGCGTTATACCCCATGACGGTATCTTGCATTATACCCCCATAGGGTATATTTGCAGCCCGTTGATAACGGAGCGACGCCATGGCTGAAGCCGAGCATCCCCACGCCGACCACAATCACGGCGCAAGCTGCTGTTCCCACAATAAGCAAGCCGGCGGGGCAAACAGCGCGATCGACCCGGTCTGCGGAATGTCCGTCGATCCAGCCACTTCGGCTCATCGCGCCGAACACCACGGCCAGGAGCAGGTCTTCTGTTCGGCGGGGTGCCGCACGAAATTCATCGCCGACCCGGAGCGGTACCTGGAACCGCAAAGCGAGCCGAGGGCGGCGATCCCCGGCGCGATCTACACCTGTCCCATGCATCCCCAGATCCGTCAGGAGGGGCCCGGCGCATGCCCGATCTGCGGCATGGCGCTGGAACCAGAGACCGTCACCGCCGAGGTGCCTGTCAACCACGAACTGGTCGACTTCACCCGCCGTTTCCGCATCGCGCTGGTTCTGACCCTGCCGGTGTTCGTCCTGGAAATGGGCGGTCACCTGGTCGATCTGCACGCAGTGATCCCGGGTCAGGTCTCAAACTGGATCCAGTTCGCGCTCGCGACGCCCGTCGTCCTGTGGGCCGGCTGGCCGTTCTTCCAGCGCGGCTGGGCATCGCTGCGCAACCGGCATCTCAACATGTTCACCCTGATCGCCATGGGCGTCGGGGTGGCGTGGGCGTACAGCGTCGTGGCGGTTCTGGCCCCTGCCCTGTTCCCGCCGGCCGTCCTGCGCATGGACGGCAGCGCACCGGTCTATTTCGAGGCCGCGGCGGTCATCACCGTTCTGGTACTCGTCGGCCAGATCCTGGAACTGCGCGCCCGCGAGCAGACTTCCGGGGCGATCCGGGCCCTGCTCGACCTGACGCCCAAGACCGCGCGACGGGTTCGCGACGACGGCGGCGACGAGGATGTAACGCTCGACAATATCCATGTCGGTGATCGCCTTCGGGTTCGTCCGGGCGAGAAAATTCCGGTCGACGGCGAGATTCTCGACGGCCGTGTCGCCATCGACGAGTCCCTCGTGACGGGCGAATCCATGCCGGTGACCAAGGCCGCCGGGGACAACGTCGTCGCCGGCTCGCTGAACAAGACCGGCTCCTTCGTGATGCGGGCGGACAAGGTCGGGGCCGACACCCTGCTGGCCCGGATCGTCCAGATGGTCGCCCAGGCCCAGCGCAGCCGCGCACCGATTCAGCGGCTGGCCGACACCGTCTCAAGCTGGTTCGTGCCGATGGTGATCGGGATTGCCGTTATCGCCGCCGTCGTCTGGGGTCTGGTCGGACCCGAGCCGCGCCTGTCCTATGCCCTGGTCGCGGCGGTGTCGGTGCTGATCATCGCCTGTCCCTGTGCTCTGGGCCTGGCCACGCCGATCTCCATCATGGTGGGGGTGGGTCGCGGTGCCCGGGCCGGTGTTCTGATCAGGAACGCCGAGGCCCTCGAACGCTTCGAGAAAGTCGACACCTTGGTGCTGGACAAGACCGGCACCCTGACCGAGGGCCGGCCTTCGGTGACCGCGATCCGGCCTGTGTCCGGCTTCGACGAGACGGAACTGCTGCGCCTTTCAGCCAGTCTGGAACGAAGCAGCGAGCACCCACTGGCCGACGCGGTGGTCCGGGCGGCCGCTGACCGGAACCTGACCCTGTCAGAAGCAACCGGGTTCGACAGCCCTGTCGGGCGCGGCGTCTCCGGTCGGGTCGACGGAAAACGTGTCGCGCTGGGCAATACCCGCTTCCTCACCGAACTGAAGGTGGACGTTTCTGCCCTGGAAGCAGAGGCCGAAGCGCTGAGGAGCGAGGGCGCGACCGCGATCTTCGTCGCGGTGGACGGCAAGGTCGCGGGCGTGCTCGGCATCGCCGACCCCATCAAACCGACCACAGCCGAAGCGGTCCGCGCTCTCAGGGCCGCCGGACTTCGGCTTGTGATGATGACCGGAGATAACCGCACGACCGCCGAGGCTGTGGCCCGCAAGCTTGGCATCGACGAGGTGCAGGCCGAGGTCCTGCCCCAGGACAAGGCGGCGGTCGTGGAACGCCTTCGCGCCGAGGGCCGGATCGTCGCCATGGCCGGCGACGGGGTGAATGACGCGCCGGCTCTGGCCGCCGCCGACGTGGGCGTCGCCATGGGCGCGGGATCCGATGTGGCGATCGAGAGCGCGGGAGTCACACTGCTGGGTGGCGATCTTCAGGGCATCGTCCGCGCAAGACGACTGTCGAAGGCCGTGATGGGAAACATCCGCCAGAACCTCGTTTTCGCTTTCGGTTACAACGCCCTCGGCATACCGATCGCTGCGGGGCTCCTTTATCCCGTGTTCGGCTGGTTGCTCTCGCCCGCGCTCGCCGCCCTGGCCATGGCACTGTCTTCTGTCAGTGTGATCGGCAACGCCCTGAGGCTGCGGGGCGTCCGCCTTTGAACGGTGAGGGGACGCTGGCGCGCCCGCGTATCCTCTGTGACATTAATTGCTTCCGGAGTTTCGACATGAACCTTTCCCGTTTCGCCCCCGCCTTCGCCGTGGCCGCGATTGTCGCCATGGCGGCTTCCCCGGTCAGCGCTCACGCACGCCTGGTCAGTTCCACCCCGGCCGCCGACGCCACGATCGCGCCGACACGGTCCGTCGCCCTGACTTTCAGCGAGCGGATGGTTCCGGCCTTCTCGACGGTCGAGGTCGTCAGTGCGACCGGCGTAAAGGCGTCTCTCAGCACCAGCGTGAGCGAAGACGCTCGGTCGATCACCGGCACCCTGGCGCGCCCGCTGACCGCCGGCACCTGGACCGTCAACTGGCAGATTGCCTCAAGCGACGGCCACCGAATGACCGGGTCCTACGCCTTCACCGTCCGCTGAGGTGATTGAGGCCACGATCATCGGTCTGCGAGCGCTCCAGTACGGCGCTGCCGCCCTCCTGTTCGGCGTCCCAGCCTTCCTGATCTACAGCGGCGTGAACCGGCATGGTCTCCACATGCGCTGGCATCGATCTGCCCTTCTCGGGGCGGCGGTCGTCCTCGTCCTGACAGCACCGGCCGCCCTGGTAGCGCACACCGCGGTGATGACCGGCTCCCTGACGGAGGCGATCAAGCCCCAGACCCTCGGGACGATGATTTCCGCCATGGCTCTGGGTGCGGCCCTCGTGGCCCGTACGATCGTGGCGTTCGTCGCGCTTGCAGCGATCCTGCTGATCAAGCCGGGCGCTCGCCTCTGGTGGGTCACCGCCGGGCTTGGTGGGATCATCACCGCCAGCTTCGCCTGGACCGGTCACGGCGCGGCGGCGGAAGGGCCGGGCCACGAGATTCATCTCGCCTCGGACATCCTTCACGCCCTTGCGGCATCGCTCTGGATCGGTGCCCTCGCCGCCTTCGCCGCCTTGGCCTGGTGGCGTCCGACGGACCCATCCCGCCATGACATGGCCCTGACCGAGGCATTGTCCGGCTTCGCCCGGGTCGGAACCTGGGCCGTTGCCGTCCTGGTGATGACCGGACTGATCAACAGTCTGTACCTGGTCGGCTGGAATGCCCTGCCGCTTCTTGCAGCGACGCTCTGGGGTCAACTGTTGATCGCCAAGCTCGGGCTGTTCATGGCCATGTTGGCTCTCGCCGCGCTCAATCGCTTTCAGTTGACCGCCCGGTTGAAGAGCGCCGATGCCGGGACGACCGTCGCGATCGGTCATCTGCGCGCCAGCCTCCTCTGCGAATTCGGTCTTGCGATTGCGGTTCTGGCGCTCGTGGCTGTCATGGGGACTTTGGCACCGCCGGCCTCCCTCGGCTGATCGATTGCCGGGGTCGAGGGTATGCCGGACGGAACGCGTATGGCCTTATGGGGTGCAGACGAGGTGCAACATGACTGACGACATCGATCAGCTGATCGCGCGCGCCGCGACGCAGACGGGACACTCTGACCTCGATGGTCTCGAAGCCTCCGTCTGGACGCGTATTGACCATCGCTTGGGCGAGCGCCGTGCGGGCCAGGTCCGACTGGCAGCCCTTGTCGTCGCGCTGGGCGTGGGAGTCGCGAACGGCAGCCTGCTGGCCTTGTCGGCAAACCCGCAACCGACCGAGCTGCAAGCCTTCAGCGTCTCGACCGGCCTGTCTCCGGTCGGAGCTCTGGGGCTCGACGGATGAGCCCGGGATGGAAGTCGCTCGCCCTGACGGCGCTGCTGGCGGCCATGGCCAGTGGCGTGGGCACCTGGGCCAGCACGGCGTGGGTCATGAAACAGCGCGAGACACCCAGCCTGCACCATATCGTGCACGAGGAACTGGACCTGAGCGCGGCTCAGGAAGCGCGCCTTGAGTCCATCGAGACGCGCTTCGCCACCCGCCGGACGTCGCTTGAAGCCGAAGTCCGGACAGCGAACAGGGAGCTCGCCGACGCCATCGCCGCCAGCGAGGGTGACAGCCCCCAGGTGCAGGCGGCCGTCGACCATTTCCACGTCGCCATGGGTGACCTGCAGAAAGCGACCATCGCCCATGTGTTCGAGATGCGGGCGGTGCTGACACCCGCCCAGGCCCGGACGTTCGACAGCCAGGTCGTCGGCGCCCTCCTCCAAGAGGCCGGGTAGCCATCCAGTGACGGTGGAGGACTCCCTCGAGGCGCGGGCGGCGAGGGGCGACCGCGCGGCGTTCAGCGCGCTGATGTCAGCGACCAAGTCCGATCTGCACCGTTTCATCCGGCGCTATGTCGGCGACGACGAGGAGGCATGGGACCTCGTCCAGGAAACCTATACCTCGGCCTGGCTGGCCATGCGTCGCTACGATTCGGCCCGTGCGTTTCCCACCTGGTTACGGGCGATCGCCCTGAACAAGTGCCGCGACTGGGGCCGCAAACGGACCGTCCGGCGGGTGGTGCGGGGTGTCATGGGACTGGATGCGCCCGAGGCCATGGCCGTGGGGGAAGATCGCCCGGACCCGGAGGCCCGGCTGGACGACCAGCGCCAGGTGGCCGCCCTCGACCGCGCCCTCGCCGGACTGCCCGACCAGTTGAAAGCCCCCCTGATCCTGAGCGCACTCGAGGGCCGCTCCCACGCGGACATCGCCCGGATCGTCGGCGCAACGCCCAAGGCCGTCGAAACGCGGATCGCCCGGGCCCGCGCCAGACTCGCGCAGATCATGAAGGCCTCCTGAGCGCTCGAACCGCCTGAGACGGTTCGCCGCAAGGGGACGGACGCCCGCGGGCGTACTAGAGTCAGGATCGGTCGGTACCCGTCATGGGCGGCGCGCCGGACCACAGACACCTACGCGAGGACCAAAGCCCGATGTCGTCCCTTCGACTGGATCGTCGCACCCTTCTTCGTGGTGCCGCCGCCGGCGGTGGCTTGCTCGGACTGCAAGGCCTGATGCCGGCCTGGGCCCAGACCGGATCGCCGGGGCTGCAGTCGGAACTGCCGTCACTCGTCGGGCCGAACATCGACCTGACGGTGGGCCACTCGCCGTTTTCCGTCGGGGGTCGCACCGGCCATGCCGTGACCGTCAACGGCCTTCTGCCGGCACCGCTGTTGCGCCTTCGCGAGGGCCAGACCGCGCGCCTGTCGGTGACCAACACCCTGGACGAGGACACCTCGATCCACTGGCATGGCATTCTGCTGCCGTTCCAGATGGACGGCGTCCCGGGGATCAGCTTCCCGGGCATCAAGCCGCGCGAGACCTTCGTCTACGAATTCCCGATCCGGCAGTCGGGCACCTACTGGTACCACAGCCACTCCGGCCTGCAGGAGGCCATGGGACACTATGGTCCGATCGTCATCGATCCGGCCGGGGCCGAGCCGGCCGCCTATGATCGCGAGCACGTCCTGGTCCTGTCGGACTGGAGCTTTATGCATCCGCACGACATTCTGGCCAAGCTGAAGAAGAGCCCGGGCTACTTCAACCGCCAGCGGACGACCCTGTCAGGCCTGCTCTCCGGAGCGGACGGCATGAGCCTCGAGGAGCGGCGGATGTGGGGCCAGATGCGTATGGACCCGCGCGACATCTCCGACGTCAACGGGACCACCTACACCTATCTGGTCAACGGCCATGGGCCGGACGACAACTGGACCGGTCTGTTCCGGCCGGGCGAACGCGTCCGGCTCCGGATCATCAACGCTTCGGCCATGTCGACCTTCAACATCCGGATTCCAGGCCTGCCCATGACCGTGGTCGAGGCCGACGGCGCGGACGTGCGGCCGGTCGAGGTGGATGAGTTCCAGATTGCCGTGGCCGAAACCTATGACGTGATCGTTCGCCCCACCGGGGACCGCGCCTACACCATCGTGTCGGAAGCCATCGATCGTTCGGGCATGGGCCGGGCCACCCTGGCCCCCCGTCTCGGGATGACCGCCGAGGTTCCGCCGCTGCGAGAGGTCCCGACCCTGACCATGGCCGACATGGGCATGGGCTCCATGTCCGGAATGGACCACAGCGACATGGCAGGCATGGACCACGCCGCCATGGGGCACGCTCCCGCAGCAGTGAGTGCCGCGAGCGCGATGGATCACGGCGCGATGAACATGCGCGATGCTGACAACGCCCCACCGGAAATGGCGGTGGGGGTCGGTGTGGACATGGTCTCCATGGCACCCGCCGACAGCCTTGGACTGCGTCCGCTGGGCCTGAGGGACGTGGATCACCGGGTGCTGGTCTACACCGACCTTGTGTCGCTGCAGCCCAACAGCGATCGCCGCGCACCGTCCCGAACCCTGGAGATCCATCTGACCGGCAATATGGAGCGGTTCATGTGGGGCTTCGACGGTCGCAAATTCAGCGAACTGGTCGAGCCGATCCGTTTCGAAAGAAACGAGCGCGTCCGCGTCACCCTGGTCAATGACACCATGATGGGTCACCCCATCCACCTGCACGGCCATTTCTTCGAACTGGTGACCGGCGGGCCCGAGGGCCATCAGCCGCTCAAACACACGGTCAATGTCGCGCCGGGCTCAAAGGTTACCTTCGACCTGACCGCCGACGCCCCCGGCGACTGGGCGTTCCACTGCCATATGCTGATGCACATGCACGCGGGGATGTTCAACGTCGTCACCGTGCGGCCCATGGACGGAGCCGCGTCATGACGCGCTCGCTTCTCCGCCTCGCGGCCGCGGCGGCCCCCTTGCTTCTGGCGACCGGAGCGGCCTCGGCCCAGCCGCAGGATCCGCACGCGGGCCACGTCATGGCTCCGGCTCCGGCGGGAACACCGGCTCCGGCGACCGCCGACCCCCATGCCGGCCACGATATGTCGACCATGGCCATGCCGGCCGCCCGGACCGTACCTGCCGACCCTCATGCGGGCCATGACATGTCGACGATGGCCATGTCGGCCCCTCAGACGACACCCGCGGATCCGCACGCCGGCCACGTCATGGCTCCGGCTCCGGCTCCGGCCCCTGCCGCCACCCCGCCCGCGGCCGACCCCCATGCTGGCCATGACATGTCGACGATGGCCATGCCGGCTCCTGAGTCGGCACCCGTGGACCCTCACGCCGGCCACGACATGAGCGCCATGAGGGGTCAGGCTGCGGACCCGCACGCCGGCCACGACATGTCCGGCATGACCATGGGACCGCCGGACACTCCGACCGGTGCCGACAACGCCGGACGTCCGCCGCAAGCGGCACCGCCCGCCGCCGCGCGCCGCGGCCCGACCCACGCCGCCGACGTCTATTTTCCCGCATCGCAGATGGTCGCCGCGCGTCGCCTGCTGATCACCGAGAACGGCGACATGCACACGACCGCCCTCATCATCGATCGGCTTGAGGCCGGCTTCGGCGGGGATGAGGACAGCTATCTGTGGGACGCCCAGGGCTGGTCCGGTGGCGACATCAATCGCTTCTGGTGGAAGAGCGAGGGCGAAGGCGCGTTCGGCGACGGCCTGGAAAAGGCCGAGGTCCAGGCCCTCTACAGCAAGGCGATTCTTCCTTTCTGGGACCTGCAGGCCGGTATCCGGCAGGATTACCGACCTGACGGCGACGACACCACCCACCTCGTCCTTGGCCTGCAGGGACTGGCTCCCTACTGGTTCGAGGTCGATGCCGCCGCCTTCCTGTCGACCCAGGGTGACCTGACCGCGCGCGTCGAGGCAGAGTACGATCAGAGGATCACGCAGCGACTGATCCTGCAGCCGCGGTTCGAGGTGGATCTGGCGGCCAGCGACATTCCCGAACTCGAGATCGGCTCAGGCGTCAGCTCGCTCGAGGCGGGCCTGCGGTTGCGCTACGAGATCCGCAAGGAATTCGCGCCCTATGTCGGCGTCGAATGGACCCGCGCGTTTGGAGCCAGCCGTGACTTCATCGAGGCCCGCGGCGACGACGCCGAGGACACGAAATTCGTCGTCGGCCTGAAAGCCTGGTTCTAGGGTCCGTACTCAAGAGCAAGAAGGTACCAAACTGTCCGTCAACCGGGCTCATTGAAGCTGCGCACCAGGGCCTGCGCGAGGGGATTGGGAAAGCGTCGCGCCGTCGTCACTGCAAAGAAGGTCTCGGTGATGCCCGGCAGTTCGTCGGCCTCGACCAGAGCGCCCGATGCCAGTTCATCCTGGACGGCGATCGGCGGCAGAACCCCCAGCGCGAAGCCTTCGCGCACCAGCAGGCGCATCATGGCGATGTCGTCCACCTCTGCGGCGATCTGGGGTCTGACGCCGAGGTGATCGGCCATCGCATCGAAGCCGGTTCTGATACTGGTTCCGGCGACAGGCAGAATGATCGGGTATTTCCGTAACAGCACGGCGATATCGCGATCGGCCCCCAGCAATCCCGGTGCGCCGATCAGGCCGACGGCCTGTTCGGTCAGCTTCTGGGCGATGAAGGGTGTCAGGGCGTCGCTGGCGGGCGGATGGTTTGTCAGCACCAGGTCCAGCGTCTGCGACTGGAGACCCAGCAGCAAATCCGATGCGCTGCCGGAACGCAGGACGATCTCGACATCGCTACGGCGCATGATCGGCCGCAGGAAGCTGATCTGGAAATTTCGCGACAGGGTGGCCAGCGCCCCGATGCGCACCGCCTGGCGCGTGGCCCCCGTCTGACGCAGCGTCCCCAGCAGTTCGTCACCCGCCGCGAAAATCGCATCGGCGTGATCCAGGGCGATACGACCGGCCTCGGTCAAATGCAGTCGCCGGGCGCGCCGTTCAAACAGCGCATGACCCAACCGATATTCGAGCTTGCGGATCTGGGCCGACAGAGCGGACTGCGAGACGTTCAACCGCTCGGCGGTCCGGGTCAGATTTCCGTCACGTGCCACAGCCCAGAAATATCGCAGATGATTGTAGTTCAGCTCGGACATTCGTTCGTCAATAGCGAATGATTATGAGCAAACAATCTATTTTTAGTCGCAGCTTCGTTCCGATACCTCCACCGCGACGCCGCAAGGCGATCCAGCGAGGTATGCCGTGCCGATCCACTTCCTGCCCTACGGAACACCCCTTCTGCTGATCGCCGCCGCCGCGATAGGCGCATTCGGCCCGCAACATCGGCCCTCTTCCAGGCTGAAGGGGGTCGAGGTCCTGGCGTTTCTGGCCTTCGCAGTCGCTGTCCTGTCGACGGCGGTCCTGGTGGTCATGGGTCCGGGAACCGGCGCGCTTCAGACGCCCGGCGGGCTGGGCATCTCTATCCGGGTCGATGTGGTCAGTATGAGCCTTTTGATGCTCGTCGCCTTCATCGGCTGGATCGTAGTGCGGTTTTCGAGGGTCTATCTCGACGGCGAAGCTCGTCAGGGGGCCTTCATGGCCTGGCTCTGCACCACGCTTGCCATGGTGACGCTGCTGGTCAGCGCTGGCGACCTGATCCAGCTCGTTCTGGCCTGGATCGCCACCAGCCTTGGCCTCCAGCGGCTGCTGCTGTTCTACCCCGACCGGGCCGGAGCCCGGAGGGCGGCGCGCAAGAAATTCGTCACGGCGCGGGTGGCCGACCTCGCCCTGATCGCGGCCGCAGTCGCGCTGGTCATCACCTACCGCACCACCGATATCGCCATGATTCTCGGTGCCGCGCGCGCCGGCGAAGGCGGCGGCTTCGCCGTCGCCGCAGCGGGTTTCCTGGCCGTGGCAGCCCTGCTGAAGTCAGCGCAGTTCCCGCTGCACGGCTGGCTGACCGAAGTGATGGAGGCCCCCACCCCCGTATCAGCGCTGCTGCATGCCGGGGTGATCAACGCCGGGGGATTCATCCTGATCCGCTTCGCCGACGTCATGCTTCTGGCACCGGGCGTGCTCGCGGTCCTGGTGATTATCGGCGGCTTCACGGCCCTGTTCGGCGGACTCGTGATGTTGACCCAGCCCGCGGTGAAGACATCACTCGCCTGGTCGACCGTGGCCCAGATGGGCTTCATGATCATGCAGTGCGGTCTGGCCCTCTTCCCGCTGGCGCTTCTGCACATCATCGCCCACTCGCTCTACAAGGCACATTCGTTTCTGGCCTCGGGCGGAGCGGTGGAACGGATCGCGGCCTTCAGGAGACCGGGGCCGGTCGCCATCCCGGGCCTTGGGGCCGTGGCTCGCGCCTTCCTCGCAGCCATCGCCCTGTACGCCGCGATCGGCTGGATCGCCGGTATTCAGCACAAGTCACCCCAGGCCATCGCACTGGGTGCCATCCTGATCTTCGGCGTGGCCTATCTGCTGGCCCAGGGCCTCGCCGACAGCGCACCCCGGGCCCTCACCCGACGTCTGGGTGTGTATTCGATCGCGGCCTCGATCGGCTATTTCACGCTCCATGGGCTCTCGTTCTGGCTGACCGGCGACAGCCTGCCGCCGACGCCTGCGCCAGGCCCCCTGGAATGGGCGCTGGTCGTCCTGGCCGTGCTGAGTTTCGGGCTCGTCGCCTTCGCCCAGGCCCTGTTTCCGCTGTGGGCCTACCACCCCGCCGCTGCGGGCCTTCGGGTCCATCTGTCCAACGGCCTCTATGCCAATGCCCTGTTCGACCGCTGGCTCGGCGGCTGGAACACACGGAAAATGCCATGATCGCGCTGAAAACGACTGCCCCGTCCGACAACTCCAACGCTGCGGCACTGAATGTGAGCGTCCTTTTCGCCGCGGCGGAAACCGCCGTGCGCGCCATCCCGCCGGTCTGGCCCCTGGCGTCCAGCGTGGCGGTCAATCCCTATCTCGGCCAGACGGGGCTGGATCTGGCCGGAACCGCGGCGTTGCTCGCCCGCGTCGCCGGCGCACCGGTCACAATGTCGCGCGAAGCATACGGTGAACGCATCGCCTCCGGTGCCGTCACGGACGAAGACCTCTCCGGCGCCCTCGCCGCCTGTTCAAACCGGTCCAGGGCCACCAGCGTCGCTGACTTGAAGGCAACGCTTCATGCGCCGTCCGATCCGATTCAGGCCCTGCCGACCATTGCCGATCTGGCCGCCGAGGTGTCCGGAATTGACTGGCCGGGCCTGATCGCCGAGCGCTTCGGTGCCTGGGCGGGGGGCTATTTCGACGAGGGCCAGGCGCTCTGGGCCGCGCCCAGAGGCCGCGGGGCCTATGCCGCCTGGCGCGCGGTCGCCACCCATGACCTGTCGCCCGAGATCGCCGGACTGCGTGGCTTCGCCGACTTTGTCGACGCGGCCCCGGAATTGGCTCCGGAGGCCCTGATGGCGGCGGCGGCGACGCTGGGCCTCACACCCGCGAGTCTGGACACCTGTTTCCACCGTCTCGTCATCACCCTCGGCGGATGGGCCCATGTCGCCCGCTACAAACTCTGGCAGGCGGAGCTCGGCGGACAGACGGATGACACGCTGCGTGACTTCCTCGTCGTCCGCCTGACCTGGGAGGCGGCCCTTTACCGGCAGTATCGGCCCGAGATCGAAAGGGCCTGGGCCTGGACGCTCGCAGCCCATGCGGCTCCGGTCGAGCCGACCCCCCGGCAAGTGACTGACGCGATTCTGCAGGACGCCAGCGAGCGCGCGTCCCAGCGAGCCCTGGCGCAAACCCTGTCCGGGTCGGCAGCCGACGACTCCCCTGCGTCGCCCGTACTTCAGGTGGCCTTCTGCATCGACGTCCGGTCGGAAGTCATTCGCCGCGCGCTGGAGAGCCTCGATCCGGGCATTCAGACGCTGGGGTTCGCCGGGTTCTTTGGCCTGACGGCGTCGCATCATCGGTTCGCCTCCGACGTTGCCGAGCATCGGCTCCCGGTCCTTCTCAACGCCGGCCTGACGACCCGGTCCGGCGGTCCGGAGACATGCCAGACCGACCTCGCGGCTCGCTATCGAGCCAGGACCGGCCGCGCCTGGGAACGGTTCAAGCTGGCAGCGGTCTCGTCCTTCGCCCTCGTCGAGGCCACCGGGCCGGTCTATGTCGGCAAGCTCCTGCGCGACGCCCTGGGGCTTGCGGGTCGCGCCGCTCCGAACGATCCCGCGCCTCGCGCCGAACCGGCCCTGGACCTGACCACGCGTCTGAAGATGGCACAGTCGGTGCTGCGAGCCATGTCGCTGACCAGGGATTTCGCGCCGCTGGTCCTGCTGGCCGGGCACGGGGCCAGTGTGGTCAACAATCCGCACGCCAGCGCCCTGAACTGCGGTGCCTGCGGCGGCTATTCCGGCGAGGTCAACGCGCGGCTGCTGGCCGACCTTCTCAACGACGCCGAAGTGCGCACCGGCTTGTTGGCCGCGGGACTGGAGATTCCGTCCGACACGCTGTTCGTGGCGGCCCTGCATGACACCATGACCGACAACGTCACACTTTACACCGAGGACCATCCCTCGGCGCTGCGCCACCCGCATCTGGAGCGGGCGCGCCATTGGCTGGCCGCGGCCGGGGTCCTGGCCCGGGGCGAACGGGCGCTGCGCCTGCCGCGCGCCAGAGATGGGTCAGAAGTGGTCCGCCGCAGCCGTGACTGGGCCGAGACCCGTCCGGAATGGGCGCTGGCCGGCTGCTCGGCCTTCATCGCCGCGCCCCGATCGCGGACCCGTGGCAAGGGCCTGCGGGGCCGGGCCTTCCTGCATGACTATGACTGGCGCGCCGATGACGGGTTCGGCATTCTGGAGTTGATCCTCACCGCGCCCGTCGTCGTGGCCTCCTGGATCAGCCTTCAGTACTACGGCTCCACCGTCTCGCCGGAACTCTACGGTGCCGGCAACAAGCTGCTTCACAATGTGGTCGGCGGTATCGGGGTGCTGGAAGGCAACGGCGGTGTCCTGCGGGCCGGTCTGCCCTGGCAGTCGGTGCACGATGGCGTCTCCCTCGCGCATGATCCATTGCGCTTGACGGTCTGTGTCGAAGCGCCGCGCGCGGCGATCATCGGCGTGCTTGAGCGGCATCCCGGGGTCCGGGCGCTGTTCGACAACACCTGGCTTCACCTGGTCGTCCTCGACGATGCCGGCGAGATGGCGTGGCGCTACATCGGCGACCTGGGCTGGGAGGCCATGCTCCAGGACGGCCGGCACTGAGGTCTGCCACTGAGGTCTGCTCGCCGGCTTGATCCGGCGACCGCATGCAGGGCCGGGAAAGTCCCCCGACGCAACATAGCAACAAGGGCGCACGCTGAACTGCGTGCGCCCTGCTGATCGTCCCGGGTCCTGTCCGTCGGGTGCCGAAGGCGGTCCCGAACCAGATGCAAGACCTCTGGCGCGTCTGTCTTTAGCGCGCGTAGTTGTGGGCGATCGCCCATTCGTACCAGTTGTCGACCACAGTGCCAGTCAGCAGGATGCCGATACCCCCGGTCAGGGTCGTCAGGACGGCGAACCACCAGGCCCAGCGGTGGATCGATTCCATCGTGGCGTTGAAGCCCATGGTCCAGCGCCAGAACAGGGCGGCCCGCTCTGAACCCGTGCCGCGGTCAGTGATCTGTTCCACCTCGCGCTCCGAGCCGTAGCGGCTGGTGGCGAGAATGGTCGCCCCGTGCATGGCGAACAGCAGGGTCGAACCATAGAGGAAGACGATCGAGAGGCAGTGGAACGGATTGTAGAACAGGTTGCCCCAGGTGATGGAGAAGGCACCGGTCCAGTCCAGGTGCGGGAAGATGCCGAACGGAACCGCCTCGCTCCAGCTGCCCATCATGATCGGGCGGAAGAAGCCGAGCACCAGATAGAGCCAGATCGCCGAAGCGAAGGCCCAGGTCGTGTGGGTGCCGAGCCCGAGGGCCTTGGCCCGCAGATAGCTGCGGACGCACCACAGGATGAGCGAAACCGTCAGGAAGAAGCCGGTGATCAGCCACCAGCCGCCCTGGTTCAGCGGGGGCATGATGTTCAGACCCTGCTCCGGCGGCGGCGGCTCAAGTGCCAGCCACGGAAGCTGCCGGACAAACTCGGCCGGGCTCCAGCCAACGGAGGCGAGCATATTCAGGCCGATGATTTCGAAAGCCAGGAAGCCGGTCAGCAAGGAGGCGACGCCGGTCCAGCCCAGATGCATCGGGCCGATCTGGGCGTTGCCGATGCGGCCGATCCAGTGGACGAAGCCGGGCTTGCCGATCCGCCAGGCGTCCACCTCATTGGTGGCGACGCCCATTTCCGGATGCGACCGGACCTGAACCTGGGTGAAGATATTCTGATAGGCAGACATGGTCTCTCCTCCCCCTATTGCCAGATCGGCAGGTTGCGCCAGCCGTCCCACCACTCGGGCCAGCCCTTGTCCCAGAAGGGACCGCTGATGATGATGCAGACCGCGCTCCAGAAGCCGGCAGACAGCGCCAGGAACAGGCCCACGCGGTGGATGCCCAGGGTGCCGACGGAATAGCCGATGAAGTCGCGGAAGAAGGTGTCCTCATACTCGGGCGATTTCACCACCTGGCCCTTGCCGGGATTGGTGGCGGCCAGAACGAGGGATCCGTGCAGCGCCAGGGCCAGCGTCGTCGTGAAGAAGAAGCTGACGGCGATCATGTGCGCCGGATTGTAGTGGAAATTCAGGTACTGGTAGCCGGTGTTCGACACCCAATCCAGGTGACTGAAGATCCCGTACGGGAAGCCGTAACCCCACGCTCCCATCAGGAAGGGCCGGATGATGACCAGCGAAATATAGGCGAAGATCGCCACGCCAAACGCGATGGGCACATGCAGGCCGATGCCGAGCTTGCGGCATATCTCGACCTCTCGCAGCGCCCAGGAAATGAAGGATCCGACCGCGCAGATGGTGACCAGTTGCCAGATGCCGCCTTCGCGCAGCGGCGCGAGCGACAGACCATAGGCGACGTCGGGTGGATTGATGGTGATCAGCCACGGGTTCCAGGTATCGCCGAGCGATGCCCCGTAGAAGATCAGGGCCGTTCCGAGCGACGCGAAGAACGCCGTCGTGACGCCGAAGAAACCGACATAAAAGGGCCCGACCCAGAAGTCGAACAGGTCGCCGCCGAGCAGGGTACCGCCCCTGACCCGGTATTTGCGCTCAAAACTTAGTAAGGCCATGACCGTCTCCGTCGTTCATCTCGCCCCGCGAGGTCGACATCTGTTTCATCGCGGTCGCGTCGGACGGAGATCGGATCGCTCCGTCTCCGTCCGCGCGCCGCATCAGCGGTAGGTACCGTCAGGGTGCAGCGGCAGAAGCCGCCGCGGGTGTGGCCTGGGCACCATCGATCCAGTTGTACCGGGGCGAGCTGAGCAGGATGAAGTGGATCAGCAGAGCCAGGGTGAACAGGAAGACGGTGAGCGCGACCAGCGCCCGACGGGGATCGAAAAGGAGCCAAATTCTCCACATAACTGTATTCCTCCATAGCCATCGAGTGGCTTTGTTGGCGACGACAAAGCGTTAGTGCTTGCCGACAAAGTAAAGTGGAGACCTAGGCCCCCAGCCAGGGACGCCAGTACCAGACCAGAACATGGGCCACGACTGCGATAGCCGTGAAACCAATGAAGCTGGTCACGAAGAGGCCATGGAAAGCCTTGGCCGCTTCTTGCGAGAGTCCAGTGGGGGACCCCGCCGGTTCAGGTAGATGAGACATCTCTCCCCCTTTCGTTGGAGCGGGTCTTCGGCCACGGGGAAGTCCCGTGGTCGTTTCCGGCGCGCGGACGAACCGAACGACGGAACCGGGGTCCGAGCCTGGAGACGCGTCGCATCATGCGGCCCTCCCGCTCAGCACAATGGCGTTGGCGGCGTAGAGGCGGTCGAGGGTGACCCTGTCCTCTCCTGCCTGGCGAGCGGCGCATTCCGCCGTGTCGCGCAGGCGTTTGGCCGCGGAAATTCTGACGATGATGGGCTGTGAAGCCACAAGCTTGTCCAGCTCATCCATGGCCGCATCGTCCCAGGCGATCTCGGCGTGCGGACGGGCGAGGGTCGGCTCGACCTTGTCCATCTGGGAGGCCAGCGGAAGGATGTTGAACAGGGCGTCGAACAGGGCGTTGCAGACTTCCTGGACCAGATAGGTGCAGCCGCCGTAGCCCATGAACGGCGTGCCCGTGTGCCGGCGGATCGCGGCACCGGGGAAGGACGCCGGCACCCAGACGCCGGAGGGCCCGAACCCCCCGCCGCCCTGCGCAGCCTCGGCAAGATAGATGCGCTCGTTGATGCTGCCGAACAGGACCAGCGGCTTGGTCTCGCGGACCAGACGGGAGATCTCGGCATTGTCGGTCTTGGTGCCGGCGCAGCGCGCGATGGCGAACTGACAGGGCAGGCCGAGGTCGTCCTCGAGGAATTTCCGGACGCCGCGCGTGTAGGTCTCGTTGGCGACGATGGCGAAACTGGCCGTGCCGAAGAAGTCCTGGGTGACCGAGCGCCACAGGTCCCACAGCGGCTTGATCGTCGTGTGCTTCTCGCGCTCGATGAAGGGTTCGGGATCCAGCCCGGTCATCTCGCCCAGTTGGCGCAGGAACAGGGTGGTCGAGTCCAGTCCGATGGGAGCCTGGAGATAGGGCTTCTCCAGCGTCTCGCAGAGGCCGCGCCCGAACTCGCGGTACAGACAGATATTGACCTCGGCGTCGGCCAGATTGCGCACGTCGGCCAGATGGCTGCCCAGCGGGAAGACCATATTGACCTGACAGCCGATACCCTCGACCAGGCGGCGGATCTCGGCCAGGTCCGAGGGCATGTTGAACACGCCATACATCGGGCCAATCAGATTGACCCGGGGCTTTTCACCCTCCGCCAGAGGGCGGGGACGCGGCATCTTCTTGGGCCCGAACTGGGTCCACAGCCAGGTCAGGGCGCGGTCGGCCGACTGCCACTGGTCCTCATCGATGGTGCGCGGCAGGAAGCGCTGGATATTGGTGCCCTCGGGCGTCACGCCGCCGCCGATCATCTCGGCGATCGAGCCGGTGACGACGACGGAGGGAAGGTCCTTGTCGAGCGTCTTCCAGGCCCGCTTCATCGCGCCTTCGGTGCCGTGGCGACCCAGTTCGTCCTCGCCCAGACCGGTGACGACGATCGGCAGTTCGTGCGGCGGCAGGCCATCGGTGTAGTGCAGGACGGAGGTGACCGGCAGGTTCTCGCAACCCACCGGGCCGTCGATGATGACCTGAAGGCCCTTGATGGCGGTGAAGGCATAGACCGCGCCCCAGTATCCACCCGCGCGATCGTGGTCGAGGATCAGCGTCATGTCCCGACGTGCTCCTCGGCCTTGGCCGCCGCCGCCTGCAGTTTGGCGTAACGGGCCTTGAACTCGGGGCGATCGACGGGCGTGTCTTCCCAGATGCCGGTGGCGTGGCCGACGCCGACGCCGTCGAAGAAGGCGCTCATCTTGTCGAAGCGGGCCTTGTTGCCGATGGCGGCGTTGATCACCTGGGCCAGCGAGCCCGCGCCCGCCGGTCCCATAAGAGGCCGGGCCGAGATCAGGTTGGTGAAATACAGGGACGGGATCGACAGTGACTTGGCGTGCTGGACCACCGGCGTGGTGCCGATGGCGAGATCCGGCCTGATGGCGTCGACGGCCGAAAGATCCTGTTCCAGCGAGGCGCGGTAGTTGACGGTGACGCCCTTCGATTCCAGCCAGTCCCGGTCGGGATCCGACCATTTCGTCTGGGGACAGGCCGTGCCGACATATTCGACCTCGGCACCGCTTTCGATCAGCAGTCGGGCGACCAGAAGCTCGGAGCCTTCGTAGCCGGAGACCGTGATCCGACCCTTGATCGGCGCGCCGGCAAGGGCCCCGCCGATGGCACCGAGCATGACGTTCTTGATGCCGTCGATCTGGCCCTGGGGCACATCGCAGGCCTCGCCGATCGCCTGCAGCCAGGCGGCGGTGCCGTCACGACCGACCGGGGCCGAGCCGACAACCTTTCGGCCGGCGGCTTCGAACTCGCGGACGGCGGCGGTGTAGAAGGGGTGGATGGCGGCGACGACGGCGCAGTCAAGGGCGGCGTAGAGTTCGCGCCATTCCCTCGTCGGCACGACCGGTCCGGCTGCCAGACCCATGGGTTCCAGCATCCGGCCGATGATCATGGGATCGGCGGGGAACATCTCGCCCAGCAGGGTAACCGTCGGCTTGTCCGTGCGTTCGCGTGGCGCGGCGACGGGGCCGGCCTCGGCCTCCTTGCGCGCATAGTTCAGCATGGCTCCGGCCAGTACATCCTTGGCCTCGGCGTGGGTCGGAATGCCGAAGCCGGGCACATCGATGCCGATGATGCGGACGCCGTTGATCTCTTTGGGCAGCAGCTGCAGCGGCACGCCCGAGGCCGTCGGGACGCACAGATTGGTCACCACGACGGAATCGTAGAGCTCCGGGTCGGCCATCTGGAACACCGCTTCCCGGATGTCCTCGAACAGCTTTCCGGTGACGAGACTCTCGGAGTTGAACGGGACGTAACCGACCGAGCGGCGCGCGCCATAGAAATGGCTGGTGAAGGTCAGGCCATAGACGCAGCAGGCCGAGCCCGACAGGATCGTCGCCGTACGCCGCATGCGCAGGCCGACCCGCAGGGATCCGAACGCCGGGCACATCGACTGGGGCTGATCGTGGGGCCCGACCGGATAGTCCTTGGCATAACGGGCGAGCACTTCGGACTTGCCGGCCTTCGCGGCCGCCGCCGTGAGCTCTGCCTTGCCGCCGTGGCAGCCGGAACCGTCAGCCGGAACGGGCTCGGCGGCCTGATCGTTGGCGATAGGGGCCTCGTCCAGCATCGGGATCAGACTGCCTCGTCGTAGATGACTTCGAGCGAGGCCTTGGGCACGAAGGACGCGCCGCGCATGTCACTCTGGGTCGCGGGAACAAGACTGACCGCGCCGCCGGTCTGCTCGGGGCTGAACAGGCCCAGCAGACCATCCTGCGTCAGGGGACGCGGATGTTGGGGCAGCGAGCTGGCCACCGCCTCCGCCAGCCCCGCGAAAAGCCCGCCCCACTCGCTGTCGGGCGTACCGATGATCTGATAGTTCGCCGACTTGCGCCGGATGTCCTCATTGGCGGGGATGGAGGCCAGGACGGGGATACCCACAGCCTCGGCGAACGCCGCCGCCTCGCCCGTGCCGTCGTCCTTGTTGATGACCATGCCGGCCACACCGACATTGCCACCCATCTTGCGGAAATATTCGACGGCCGAGCAGACGTTGTTGGCCACATACAGCGACTGCAGGTCGTTGGACCCGACAACGATCACCTTCTGGCACATGTCCCGGGCGATCGGCAGGCCGAACCCGCCGCAGACGACGTCGCCGAGAAAGTCGAGCAGGACATAGTCGAAGCCCCAGTCATGGAAGCCCAGCTTCTCCAGCAGCTCGAAGCCGTGGATGATGCCGCGCCCGCCGCAACCGCGACCCACCTCGGGCCCTCCCAGTTCCATGGCGAAGACTCCGTCGCGCTGGAAGCAGACGTCCTCGATCTTAACTTCCTCGCCGGTCAGCTTCTTGTTGGCCGAGGTCTGGATGATGGTCGGGCACGACTTGCCGCCGAACAGCAGGGAGGTGGTGTCGGACTTGGGGTCGCAACCGATCAGCAGCACCCGCTTGCCCTGCTGGGCCATCATGTAGCTGAGGTTGGACAGGGCGAAGGACTTGCCCGATCCGCCCTTGCCGTAGATGGCGATGATCTGGGTTTCCTTGGTGACCTCGCCCGTATGGACGGGATCCGGCTCGACCTTGGCTTCCTCGCGCAATGCCTTGTGAGAAATCAGGGTGATGGTCATGCGCATTTCCTCCAGTCGAGGATCATTTTCAGACAGTCGGAATCGCCGAAGGCAGTGCGATAGGCGTCGGGAGCCTCGGTGACGTCGCTGCGGTGGGTGATCAGCCCGTCCAGCGACAACCGGCCTTGCTCGATCAGCGCTGTAACCGCCGTCACATCTTCCGGCTTGAACTCGGCAGCGATGCGGAACCGCGCCTCTTTCATGAAGGCCATGGGGAAGCCGAAGGACAGCCGCTCCTCGTAGAAGCCGGCGAGCACGATCTCCCCGCCCCGGCCGAGCCGGGCCACCAGGAAGTCCATCAGGTCTTCCGCACCGCTGGCGTCGTAGACCGAGCGATAGTCGCGACGGTCGTCAAAGTCGGGATGGATCGCCACGCCCTCACGCCGGCTTGGGTTGGTTTCCCAGACCGTCGGACGGGGCGCACCATGGGCCTCGGTCAGACGCAACAGAAGGCGGCCAAGAACGCCATGTCCGACGATCAGATCCGGGGCTGTTCCGCCCGCGATCGCGTGCTGGGCAGTTGCGGCGAGCGACAAAAGAACGCCCTGGTCGCCCAGTCCGGCAGGCAGGGTGACGGTGCGCGCCTGGGGCGTGATCAAGGTCCGCGCCGAGCCGCCGAACAGGCCGCGCGCATCTATGAAATTGCTGGAGCCGGGAACGAAGACCTGGTCGCCGATCCGCGCCTGGGCCAGCGCCCCGGCATCGACCACCCGCCCAACCGCCTCGTATCCCGGAACCAGGGGATAACCCAGGCCTGGAAAAGGCGGCATCCGCCCGGTCCACAGAAGTCGCTCGGTCCCGGTGCTGATTCCGCTCCAGTCGACCTCGACGATCACATCATCGGGCCCGGCCGGCTTGAGATCGAGCCGACGAAGCGTCAGGCGCTCAGGCTCCTCCAGCACGACAGCAAGGGTGTTCATTCAGCGACGCCTTTTGCCGGAGCCCGCATACCGGACCCCAACCCGACTGTCAGCTTAGATTGACAGTAGCCGTTGTCAAATCTTGATTACACTCCTCACGCAGCGCGAGCCGCGATCACGCGAGCGATCATCGGCATCGAAGTTTGAACCTCTCGCAGTCGTGAAAAACCTGCCGTTTGCAGGAGGAGGCGGATTTCTCCGACCGTCCTCGGGCGCCCGGACCCCATGGCCAGCAGGTAGAAGCCGAAATAGGCGTCGCCCATGGGCTCGGCCCCGGATGTCCCCGACATGGGCTCCGAGATCAGCAGGGTCGCGCCCGGTCGCATGGCCTTGCGGATGGCGCGCAGCAGCAGCAGTGCGCGGTCGTCGTCGTGATCGTGCAGGACCCGGACCAGAGAGACGATGTCAGCGCCTTCCGGCAAGGGATTCTCAAAGAAGTTTCCACCAGAGACGTCGACCTTGAGACCCTCATCAGCGAATCTTCGGGTGGCGGTGGCGGCGACGTTCGGCAGGTCAAAGAGGGCGAGCTCAAGGGCGGGTGCCCGGGCCGCGACGGCCCGCAGGAATGTCCCGTCGCCGCCACCCACGTCCAGCAGCCGCCGGTGGCGGCCGATCGGATAGGCCTCAAGGACCTGGGCGCTGACCATCGTCTGGGATACCGACATCAAGGTCGAGTAGGTCGACGCGCTCGCCGCATCCGAAGGCCCTCCCTCGGCATAGGGCCAGAAACCCGAAAGACGGCCACCGCCGCCCTCGCGCTGCAGCAGTCCCACGGGGTCGGCAAGATCAGCATAGAGCAAGGCGTGGTGCTCGATCATCGCGACAACGCCCGGGGCCCCGAGAAGCGCCGAGCCCTGGTCGCCGAGTGAGAAGCGGCCACCTCCACAGGGCTCTACGAGGCGCAGCGATACGGCAGCCTTCAACAACCGCTCCGCCGCGACCGGGCTCAGTGCCACCGCTTGGCCGACGTCTCCGGCGGTCATCGGGCCCGCCCTCAGGAGCTCCAGCACGCCAAGGCGGACACAGGCGAAGGCGACTTGAGAATAGACAAATCCCGCCGCCAGATCGAAAAGCCCTGCAGCCCTGCGCCGCGCGATCGGGCGCGTCAGAGGAAAGGCAGAGGCCCAGCTCTGGAACCCGGGACTGGCGATCAGACCATTTCGAAACGCCCTCCACCGATCGCTCCACCGGGTGGCCGGGACCACGGGTAGGACTTCGAGGGCATCGATGATCGCCACATAAACTCTCCACCAGGCCCCTGGATCGGCAGGCGGGACCCTGTGTAAAACAGGTTGGACACCTTTCGCGGCGTGTCAACGCCACGCAGCGGTAGCCCCCGATGCGCGCAGGCAGGCCCGTCTCGTCCGTGCAGGTTCAGACGTCCGAGCGCTGCCCGTCATCTTGACGGGGCTGATCCGCTGAGGCGGCCGAGTCCCGGCGCTTGTCCCGGCGCAACGTCCATAGCTCCCAGAACGCCCACCCCAGAACAGCACCATGGAAGAACACCAGTTCGACGAAGAAAATCGTGTTGCCGCTCATGCCGCATCCTCGTCCAGCAAGCCGTGTGCCCGGGCGACCCTGAGGATGATGTCCGCCACAAGGTCCGGCCGCTCTTCATGGGCGAGATGGCCCAACCCGACGAGTTTTACGATCTCTGCCCGGGGCACGGATGCGGCCACGTCATCGGCGACACTCTGCGGCACTGCGGCGTCTCTCGTTCCCACCACAAGCGTCAGGGGCCCGGTGAGCTTGCGAAGATCGCGCTGGAGCGCGCCAAGGTCCCAGTTCGCCATCATGCCGAGCGTGCCGGCGACATGGCCGGGCGCGCGAAACAGCCGGGCGTAGAACTCGAGACCGGCGTCATCGATGCGCGAGCCGGTGCCCTCGATCAGACGCGCGACCCGCGACCGATCACGCGCCTGGGCGGCAAAGAGGTGCGCAGCCAGGGGATTCAGCAGCAGCAGCGTTGCGAGCCCCTGGAACAGGGGTGCCGTCACGCCAGCGAAAGGTCTCAAGGCCCCGTTGATCGCGATGATCGGGGCCTGGACTGCACCGTCCAGCGCCATGCGGATCGCGATCGCTGCCCCGGCGGAGTGCCCGACGACCAGTGACGGCTCGATGTCGAGTGCCTTGATCAGACCCGCCACCCGGCGCGCCATCTCGGGCAGCGACAGTGCCATGCCGGCCGGCGTTCCGGTGAATCCGTGCCCCGGCAGATCGATTGCCACCACGCGCAGACGTCGGGCCAGAAGGGGCGCAAGCCCCCGCCAGCTGTGGGTCGCGGCCCCCGCACCGTGCAGGAGCAGGACCGTCGGCCCCGCTCCCATGTCCTGAACGTGCCCGCGCAGCCCTCCGGCGGTCACGAACCTGCTTGAGGCCCGATCAGGCCAGCCCCGGCCTTCCAAGGCCCAGTCCGGCTTTCGACTCATCGGCCTTGCTTCGCCGTGGCCACGCGGGCGAGCGGGGATGAACGCGGACGGGTCACCGGAAGGTGCCATCGCCGGGGATCCGACGGGCGATCCGGGCTGATCCTGAACTGCTCATTCAACCCGCCGACGTCCTGAGGGCGCGTGTGACGTCCAGCACGGCACCGGCCTCGACATAGGGCAAGGCCGCGAACAGGCCATGCATCGCATCAGCCAGACTGGCACCATCACCGCGGGGACGCGCGGAGGTATCGATAAGGGCGGCGGAAATACGGGCAGAGCCGATGCGTTTCGCCGCTGCGAGGGCGTCCGTCTGTGCCCGGGTCCGGAAGGCGGCGCCGTCGAGCGCGATATTGCCTCGGCCGTCCGTCAGAACCACGAGCAGGGGGGTGCGTCCCTTGACCCGTTCGGCCGCCGCCAGCGCCCCGGCGGCTTCCAAAGCCCCGGCCAAGGGCGTAGCACCGCCGCCCGCGAGGTCCGAAAGGCATCGCCGGGCCCGACTGAGCGATCGCGTCGGCGGGAGCAACAGCTCGGGTGCCAGACCGCGAAATGCGATCAGCGCCACCTGTGTGCGACGCACATAGGCCTCGGCCAGCAGCAGTTCGACTGCGCCCTTGGTCTCGGCCAGTCGATTCATCGCCGACGAACCGGAGGCATCGACCACGAAGATGACGGTCGATTCCGACCGCGTCTGATAACGCCGCACCCTGAAGTCCTCGCGCCTTATCAACAGCCCCGGCACCGCGTCCCGTGTCGCGAGGCGTGACCGGACTTTCTGCCACGGAGCCGCCGCCTTCAGCGTCTCGACCACGTCCAGACTTGAGGCACCGCGCAACGGCCCCGGGCGTGATCCGATGCGCCGACCGCGCAAGGTCGAAGCCAGCGGCGCGCCCCCGGCTCCCTGGGCCTGACCGAAGCTCGGGGAGGCATTCGCGGCCGTCGGGGTCCAGAAGGCCTTCAACTCTTCCGGCAGCGCCGCCCGGGCTGCCTCGAGCACCATGTCGTTCAGCGAGGGCTCGGGCGCGTCGACCTCGGCCTCGACATCGTCATGGTCGTTCGCTGACTGCTCGTCAGGTTGCTCGCCGACCTCATCATCCGGCGTATTGGCGACTTCGGGCTGCAGCGCCAGATCGCGCGTCGCCCGGGGAGACAGGACCAGGCGCGCGGCCATGCTCAGGTCGCTCTCTTCGATCGTGTCCCGCCCCTCGAGCGACGCCAGTGCCTGCGCTGTCCGGAGCGCCAACCAGGGCGCGCGCAAGGATTCGACACCCAGGGCCTGGGCCGCCGCACAAAGGGCTTCAATGTCGCGCGTCTCGGGCGGCCGCGCGCGATCAAGGGTCGCCTGCGCCGCGGCTATGTCCGACGGCGTGGCCGATATAGGCGCGGCGTCGCGCACGCTGACCGGCTCCAGATCCAGCAAGAAGGCGAGCCGTTCGAGAAGCGCAACGGGCGGCTGTTCGTCCTCTTCCACGCCTTCATCCAGGGCGACAAACCGGAAGCGCGTCGTGATCCGTTCTGCGAAGCCCTCACGCTGGATCGCGACGGCACCATCATCCAGCACCGCGCCGATGCGCGCGGCCAGCGATACGGGCAGGCGTTCGGACATGGCAGACACCACCACACCGCCGTCAGCCTCGGCCAGCAGCCCGCGTTGCATATCGCGCCGGCCACCGCCGAGCGCGGCGGCGAGGTCAAGCCCGCCGAGCAGTCGATCATCATCAATCCTGATCGGCAGACGCCGCCAGGGCACCCCGGTCGGCAGAAGCGCGCGGAACGCCTCCAGCCAGCGGTCCCGCACCGGTCCCGGGCGGGCCCGGACGGCCACGCCCCGCAAGAGCGGATCGACCGCCAGCAGGGCCGCGACCAGCATGGCGTCGGCCCAGATCTCCTCCCCGTCGCTCACGACGCGCTCGTCATGCGGCGAGCAATTCGTCCATGGCGCGTTCGATCCGGGCGGTGGAGGCCTGGTCGTCCAGAGGGCCGCGCCGGAGACGATGACGCAGGGCCATGGGAGCCACCCGCCGAAGCGTCGCTTCAGACACGTCCGACTGACCCTCCAGGGCCGCAAGCGCGCGCGATGCCCGCAGGATCGTCAATTCGCCGCGCAGGCCATCGGCCCCGACGGCCATACACAGCCGCGACCCCTGTTCGAGGATGGCGTCAGAGACTTCGACATCGGCCAGCCGGCGCTGCGCCGCCTGGATCGTCGCACGCAGTCGGTCATCCTCGGCGCGCCAGGCTTCCGCGAAGGCCGCGGGATCGCGATCAAAGGCGTCGCGGCGGCGGACCACCTCGACCCGCGCCGACAGGTCCTTCGGGCTGCTGACCTCGACCGAGAGGCCGAAGCGGTCCAGCAGTTGAGGCCGCAACTCACCCTCCTCCGGGTTGCCGCTGCCGACCAGGACGAAGCGCGCCGGATGGCGAACGCTGAGCCCCTCGCGCTCGACCACGTTTTCGCCGGACGCCGCCACGTCCAGCAGAAGATCGACGAGATGATCCTCGAGCAGATTGACTTCATCAATATACAGAAAGCCGCGATGGGCCCGGGCCAGCAGACCCGGATCGAACGCCTTCTCGCCCAGGGTCAGGGCCCGCTCCAGATCCAGAGCGCCAACGACCCGATCCTCGGTCGCGCCCAATGGCAGATCGACCACGGGAGCGGGCGCTTCAGTAACTACGGGCGAGCCTTCCTGCTTGCGGTCGCACACCGTCGCGCAATCCGCGATGGGCGCGGCGGGATCACAGTTGAACCGGCAGCCGGCCACGACCTGCAGGGGCGGAAGCAGGGCCGCCAATGCGCGAACCGTCGTCGTCTTGCCCGAGCCGCGATCGCCGAAGACCATCACCCCGCCCAGGGTCCGGTCGATGGCGGCCAGCAGCAGGGCCAGCTTCATGTCGTCCTGGCCGACGATGGCGGAGAACGGAAAAACAGCGCGCATGCAGAACCCTGGCGTTACGGTGTCCAATTGGTCACACAGGCAGAGTGTCAGATCAATTCGACACCGTCCAAGAGTCTTCGTATATTTTCGGCGTCGCAGGGCGACGGGGGCCCTCGAATGTCAGTGACGACCGCCGGCGTGTCACAGTCATGGCGTTATCACCCCGCGCGGGACGCCTTGCTGGCAGAGGCGCACGCCCGGCCCTCGACGCCGCTCCTAGCCCCGGCCCTCGTCTCGCGAATCGCGACTCTTTCCGGAGAGGCTGGAGCCGAGGCTGACCGAGGCCATATGGCTGCGCTTTGCCGACGCCTGGGACAGCCTGAGCCAGGACCGGGTTCGCGCTGGTGCGTCGTCGACGCCGGATCCTGGCGACTGCGGTGGGAAAGACATACCGAGGTTTCGACCTGGACCTTCTTCCGCAGCGCAGGTGCCGCGCCCTTCGCTGAAACGGCCATGGACCTCGCACCGCAGGACTGGCTGGTTGGTTGGCCCGGCCAGGTCCTGGTGGCCACGCGGCTCGAAGTGCGGCCGGCGTCCGGGTTCGACAAGGCCCTGGCCCTGTTCGGCGGAGAAGCGGTGGGCGCGCGCCTGGCCGACGGGGGCGACGCGGCCGTGACCGATTTCCGGACTGACGCCTTGGGGATGACGCGGTTCGTCCTGCTTGACGGCAGTGGCGACGCCGCCCTGACCGGGCGTCTGGTGCAAACCCTGCTCGAAATCGAGACCTATCGCCTGATGGCGCTCCTCGCCTTCCCCGTCGCGGGCGAGGCGACCACAGCCCTGACGGACATCGAGGCCCGGGCGGCCAAGCTGGCGACACAGCTGGCCGAAGAGTCTGATCCCGAGGCGGACCGTCGACTGCTCGGAAGACTTGCGACCGTGGCGGGCGAAACCGAGGCACTGATCGGCCGGACCAGCTTTCGTTTCGGAGCGGCTGCCGCCTATCACGGCATCGTCCGCGAGCGGATCGAACGCCTGCGCGAGCAACACATCGAAGGCCTGCCGACGATCGGCGAATTCATGCAGCGTCGGCTGGACCCGGCCATGCGGACCTGCGACGCCGTTGCAGAGCGTCAGCGGGCCACCATCGACCGGATCGCCCGCATGGCGTAGATGCTCAATACCCGGGTGGAGGTCGCCGCCGAAGCGACCAGCGCCGCGCTGCTGGCTTCGATGGACCGCCGAGCCGGCCAGCAGCTCAGGCTCCAGCAAACCGTCGAGGGCCTGTCGACCGCCGCGATCGCCTACTACGCCGTCAGCCTGCTGGTGTATCCGCTGAAGGCACTTGAGAAGCATTGGCCGAGCCTCCACTCGGCCATTGCGGCGGGTATTCTCGCGCCTTTCGTGGTCGTCGGGGTCTGGTTCTGGCTGAAGAGACGGCGCGGTTCGTTGGGTGAATCGTAGCCGGGCTGCCACCTCGCCCTGGCTCGCCGCCTGAACGGAAATGTTCGTGTCATGCCAGCTTGACAGACTCTGGGCTGGGACTAGTGTTCGCTCTTGGATAAATTCAGCAAGGCTTCTGGAATGCGTAGATTCGGTATGATGGGCGTGGCTTTGAGCGGCCTCCTTGTCCTCTCGGCCTGTTCCGGCGAATCCTCGGACAAGAAGGCTGCGGATGCACCAGCGCCGGCAGCGGCCGCTCCCGCAGCGCCGGCCGCTGAACCCGCTCCTGCTCCAGCCGCCGCACCGGCCGCTGACGCGGCACCGGCGGCGACCCCCGCTGCGGCACCCGCAGCCGCCGGTGGTGCCACGGTCGTTCTGGCCGGACTGACGGGCGACGCCGCGGCTGGCCAGCGCGTGTTCATGCAATGCCGGACCTGCCATGCCATCGAAGCCGGCGTGAACCGGGTCGGCCCGTCGATGCATGGCGTCGTCGGCCGCCGCGCCGGCACCGTGGCTGGCTACACCTACTCGGCGGCCAACAAGAACAGTGGCAAGACCTGGGACGAAGCGACCCTCTTCGCCTATCTGGAAAATCCCCGCGCCTATATGCCGGGCACCAAGATGAGCTTCGTCGGCCTGCGCAATCCGCAGCAGCGCGTCGATGTCATCGCCTATCTGAAGACCCAGTCCTGATCCTTCGGACCGTGTGACGATCCAGGCCCCGGCGGAAACGCCGGGGCCTTTTTCGTAGTCGGATTAGCCTTGCAGGCGTCGCCGCAGATCGAGCAGGTGCAGGGGGAATGACGCCGCCAGCGCCAGCGCGATCCACCCCCACGCCGCCCCGACCAGAGCCGCGCGCGCGCCCAGCAGGATGAAGACGCCGGGGCCGAACACGAGCAGGAGGGCAAGGCGGGTCATGCGCCGGGTCAGGAGCAGGAACCCGGCCTCCAGCGCCATGATCACCAGGATCAGATCGACCGCATGACCGCTGGCGAACAAGCCGCTCATGGCACCCTGCCAGCCTGCATCACGCCGGGCGCAGCCCCAGCAGGTGGCCCATGTCCTTGAGGAAGATACGGGCGTGGGCGGCGGGTTTGGCCCTCACCAGCTCCTTGTTCATATAGGCCTGCCAGGTCAGTTCCTGGATGTCGGGGTCATCGCACAGGCTGACGAACCGCTCTCTCCGCTTGTCCGAGCGATACCAGAAATGCTGCATGATCCCGAGCACCAGGAAGACCTTTCCATGGGCCTTCATGAACCGCTTGCGCGCCTGGGTCAGCGCCCTGGACCTGCCCGTGGACAGCGTCGCCTCGACCGCCTCGGCCGCCAGACGCCCGCCCTCCATGGCGTAGTAGATTCCTTCGCCAGAGGCCGGGGCGACGACGCCGGCCGCATCGCCGGCGAGGACGACATCCCTGCCGTTATCCCATCGTTTCATGGGCTTCAGCGGGATCGGCGCACCCTCGGTGCGGACCGTCTCGCAGTCAGCCAGACCGCTCTTCGCGCGCAGGGCCGTTACGGCCGTCCGGAGCGAGAACCCTTTCTGCATCGACCCGACGCCGATGCTGGCGGTGTCCCCGTGCGGGAAAATCCAGGCGTAGAAGTCGGGCGACAGGTTCCCCTGGTACCAGACGTCGCAACGCCGGGCCTCGAAGTCGGCGGCACCCGCGGCCGGAGCCTTGATGATCTCGTGATAGGCAAAAACGTAGCGTTGCTTGTCCGCCCCCTTGACCGCCTGGGCGGCCACGTTGGACCGGGCACCGTCCGCGCCGATGATGGTCCGCGCCCGCACCGAGATGGGGGCGTCGTCCCTGGCGGCGCCGGCGGGACGATAGACCACGATCGCCGATCCGTCGGCCTCGCGCTCGATGCGCTCAAAGGTTCCGGCACGACGCTGGGCCCCGGCGGTCTCGGCCCGGGACCGCAACCACTCGTCAAAACTCTCACGGTTGACCATGCCGACATAGCCACCTTCGATCGGCATATGCACCCGCCGGTCCGAAGGGGCGATCATCCGGGCCTCGTTGGCCTTGGCGCAGATCAGGCTGTCGGGAATGTCGAAGTCGCGGATCAGACGCGGCGGGATCGCGCCGCCGCACGGCTTGATCCGGCCCTGTCGATCCAGCAACAGGACGGTCCGGCCCTGTTGTGCGAGGTAGCGGGCAGCCGTCGATCCGGACGGACCGCCGCCGACGACAACGCAATCAAATGTCTCGGCGGCTATGCCGGGTTCAGGCCTCGACATGACGCGCTCCAGTCTTGAGTTTGGTTGAAGGGGCAGATGCCGGCGCACCGATCTGCGCAGCGATGACGGCCGAAACGACGAACAGACTGGCCTCGAGGGCGAACACCAGTCCAAAGGCGCTCGCGTCCTCGACAAACATTCGGCGACCGATGTCCACGGCGACGGCTCCGAAGAATCCGCCGGCACCGAATCCCACGGCCTGGGCGGCCCCCCAGACACCCATGCGGATGCCCTCGCGCCGTCCCTTGCCCTCGCCCGCGAGCGCCATCATCGAGCCGATGGCGGCCACCGCGAAGACCCCGTTGAAGAAGCCGAGTGCAAAGACCGTGGGCGTAATCGGCCAGCCGGGCCCGACACGCGCGGCGACCGCCAGAGTCATGAGAGCGAGCGCGGATCCACCGCAGCCTGCCAGGGTCCAGCCCCGCATCCAGCCCTGCCCGCGCGCGCCGACCATACCGCCCGCTGCGCCGACCAGGATCATGCCCAGAAGGACCCCGCCGTTCTGTACGCCCGACATCTGGGTCGACTGACCCGGTGTCATGCCGAAGACCAGGCCGGCGAACGGCTCGAGGATCAGATCCTGGGCGCTGTAGGCGATCATCGAAACCAGGACAAAGACCGTGAACCGCCGGGCCTGGGGATCGGCGAGGGTCTCACGCAGGGCGACCATGAAGTCGGTCTTCGGCGCGGAGGTCTCAGCGACCTCGATCTCGCCGGCCTTTTCGACCCCCGCGACCGCCGCAAGAGTCAGCAGGAAGGCTCCGAGCGAGACGACACCCGAGACGATCGCCAGACGTTGCATGGAGAAGGGGTCCAGCATGGCCCCCGCCACGCCTGCAGTCACGGCGATGCCCATGACCATCATGATCCAGGTGATCGCGGCGGCTGCCGGTCGCCGGGTCGGCGTCACCCGCGTCGCCAGGAAGGCCAGCAGGGAGGTCCCGGAAGCCCCAACCCCGGCCCCGATCATCGTGAAGGCGAGGACCGCCAGAAGGATACCCACGACGGGTGAGGCGCTCATTATGGCCGTCGCATTGGCGGCGAGAACACCGCCCAGCGCCAGGACACCCATGCCACCGATGATCCAGGGCGTCCGACGGGCACCACCGTCCGATCCATGTCCCCAGCGCGGCCGCGACAGCTGAACCGCATAGTGCCAAGCCACAAGCGCGGCCAGCAGAACGGCCGGCAGGGCCAGCTCGACCATCATGACCCGGTTGAGGGTCGAGGTGGTCAGCACCACGATCGAACCGAGGGCCGTCTGGACCAGACCCAGCCGCGCGATTCCCAGCCAACCCAGGGGCTTCTGGCTCATGCACCCGCTCCCGTGATGCCGCGGACCGCAAAGGCCGAAACCAGCATGCCGATGACATAGAGGGTGGTGCCCGTGGTGTTGTACCAGGGCGTGAACTTCTTCGGATCGCTGAGGAGCCGTGACATCAGGCCAAGCTGGACGGCCAGCAGAACGGCGACCGCCAACCCGTGCCAGGGGCGATCCCAGGCCACGACGAGCAGGGTCACGACGATCACCTGCGGGGCCGCCATGACGGCGCAGGCGATGCGAGCGGCCGAGTCCACGCCCAGTTCGGCGGGCAGGGATTTCAGCCCCAGCAGCCGGTCACCTTCGACGGCCTTGAAGTCGTTCAGCACCATGATGCCATAGGCACCGAAGCTGTAGATGGCGGCCAGAACCAGCACGGGCGCGTGCGGCAGCGCGCCCGCCATGACGGCCGCACCGGTGAACCAGGTCAGACCTTCATAGGACAGGGCGACTGCGAAGGGCCCGGCGACGCCACTCTGCTTCAGGCGGAACGGCGGCGCGCTGTAGGCCCAGGCCAGAGCAAGCCCCAGCAGCGTGGCACCCAGCACCCACGGGCCGGTCAGGGCGGCGACCACCACCGACAGGACCGTCCAGATCAGAGCGATATAGAGCCCCCAGCGACCGGGGATTCGGCCGGACGGGATCGGGCGGTTCGGCTCATTGATCGCATCGACATGGCGGTCGAACCAGTCGTTGACGGCCTGGCTGGTCGCGCACACCAGCGGCCCGGTCAGAGCGATGCCGGCAATCAGGAACAGCCAACGGTCCTGGAACGGCATGCCCGAGGATACGACCCCGCACATGAAGGCCCACATCGGCGGAAACCAGGTGACGGGCTTGAACAGCTCGAGCACCGCCGAAGGGGACGGCAGGCGAGTGACGGGCGCGACGGCGATCGTTCGATCCATGCCGTACTGTAGGTTTGGACAGGAGAAAGCGTCAACTTGGATTGACACTTCCAGGCGTTAATCTTCGGCGTCTTCCAGGTTGCCGAGCCCATACCGGCGCAGCTTGGAATAAAGACTTTGCCGGCTCAGGCCGAGGACATCCGCCGCGGACGCCCGATTGTCGGACGTCAGGGTCAGCGCCGCCTCGATGCACAGTCGCTCGATCAGGTCGGTGGACTCGCGGACAATGTCCTTCATCGGGACGCGGCCGATCAATTGGGTCAGTTGCTCCACCGAGCGCGGCTCTGGTCCGGGCCCTGACGACATGGAGGGCAAAGGCGTCGCAAACCGCCGCGCCACGCCCCGGATGCTGAAGCCGAAACGGGTCTGGTCTCCGTCGGGCACGATGACCGCCGACACCTCGACCTCCTCGGACTCTCCGTAAACGCCCCGGATAATGGTGCTGAAATTCCGCAGGCTGCCGTGTTCGCGCAGTTGCGAGACCATGATCTTGAGGTCGATCTGGGGCCGCCCTAGATAGTTTTCCAGCGAGCCTGAAAGCGCTTCATCCCGGCTCGACAGATGCGTCAGGTCAAGAAACGCGGGATTCACCGCCAGCATATTCATCTCGCCGTTCGTGACCACAAAGGCGTCGGGGATCCTGTTCAGCAGAGCCGCCAGATCGCTGGCGGGTGCCACCGTCGTGGTGGGCGTCAACCGCACCAGAAGGCAGGACGCCTTGTCCTGACGGAACATCGAGGCCGACAGGGCGCAGTCCACTCCGCTGACCAGCCTGACGGGCACAGTCGCGGCCGACACGGCGGCCGGCGTCGTGTTCAGAAACTCAAGCGCCGCCTCGATGCTGTTGGGCTCCAGCAAGGCCTGGAAACCCTGCCCGTGGATCGACGCCTCGGCCAGCCCCGTCAGCCGCATCGCCGCCGGATTGGCCTCGCGCACCTTTCGGGTGCCGGCGTCGAGGATCAGCACCGCTTCGGAAGCGCTCTGGAACAGCAGCCGATAGCGGGCCTCGGCCTGGCGCAGTTTCAGATAGTCCCGCTCCACCGCCTGCTGCACCTGCAACAGACGCTGCTGCAGGGCCGCGCTGGACTGGAGGTCGCGCCCGATGACGATGACCCGGCCGTCGTCGCCTGTATCGACCGCAAAATACCGGATCGGCAGATTGTCACCCGACTCGGACGGATGATTGAGTTCGCGCCACCGCGATGCCACCCCGCCGGACACGTCACGAAGAATTTCGGCTGCCTTGTGCCGGCTCTCGGGCGTAACCGTGTCGACCCACGACCGCCCCAGCCACTCGGCCATACCCATCCCGACGAGATCAGTGCTGCCGACGGAGATGTCCCGGATGATGCCATGGCGATCCAGCACCATGGCCACGTCGCTGGCGAGCGCCACGACATCCGCCGCCTGGGCCGGCTCCAGCGCCCCAAGCACGTCCTCTGGCCTTCTAAACGGCAAGGGTGCGGACAGAGTCGAGTGCATGGTCATGGTTCGCCATTATCGACCGGGCGTCACTTCATCAAGCGACGTCGGAATTTCCGACCAGGCGGTCGGCGCTCTTTACGGCTTGCCGCGCGTCTTCGGCCGTCTCGTCGGCACCGACTTCGGCCACCCGCTCCGGCCGTTCTGTGAACACCCGCCCGCCCACGATCACCCGCACCAGTGGATTGCGCGAGGCCGACCGCATGGAGGCGATCAACCCCGGGAGAGGTTTCAGCCATTTCTCGTCGGACATCGAAAATCCGATCAGGTCGAATGACTCTGCCTTGACCATGTCGACAAGGTCCTCGGTGCTGGCGTCCGGGACACACACGGTGCGCCAGCCGGCCCGGCGGAAAAACTCCACGACCAGAGAGAGGCCAAACGAATGCTGGTCGCCGGGCGTCAGGGCGAAGAGGGCCGTCCGCCCCGCACCGTTGCCGTCCGCACGAATGCGGTCCGAAAATTCATAGACCAGCTGCTGCAGGCGACAGAGACCGATGGTCACGTCGTTGAAGGTGCACAGGTCTTCTTCCCACATCGACCCCAGAGGCTTGGCCGTCGGCGAGAACAGGTCAAAATGCAGGGCATCGATATCGAGCCCGCGAGCGACGAAGCCTTCGGCGTTCTGGCGCAGGACAGAGAGCTCTTCGGCCAGCACCAGATGAGCGAACCCGACCACCTCCGCGGCGGCTATGCCGCCAGCGACCGGCGTTGTGGGTTCCGCTCGTGCGGCGGACTGATGCGCCATAAGCAGACGGGGGATTATCTCGCCCTCGATCGACCGGACCAGAGCGACGGGCGACAGGCCCTGTTCGCGTCGTTCAAACGGCAGGATCCGTCGATCATCCTGTGCACCGTAACCAGGGCGTCGGGACGCGTCATCGGCGCGTTGCACGTAGGGCATCAAACCTCCTCCCCGGAGTTCGACGTCTCACGTCAGACAGATCCCCACCCACCCGACGAAGCGTTTCCTGAATGGCCGACCGGTTCTTCGACCGGATGATCGGCTGGCTAGACCCCCGATCGCTGCCCCGCGTTGTCAGCGGTCAGCGATGAGGGAAACTCACGCACGTCATGATTACCAAGGTCCGAAGACGTCCATCGAACGCCATCCGTGTCAAGTCGCCGGACACAAGATCAAGTGTCAATTTCTCTTTACGTCAAATGCGTTTGACACATTGAGCGCCCCAGACCTAGATTTCCTAATCGCCTCTATCGGGGGGTGACGGAGTCGAGCGATGTCATCGCGTACTTTCCACCAGCCGCCCGGATTCAATGGCGCGGAACAGCCGGCCTCCAGCATGACGAAAAACGTTATGACGGAATGGTTTGACTCCCTCATCAACCGCGTCGCCCCCTGCCCGTGGACGGCCAATGCGGGCCTCCACAGCGTGCAGACGTTCGAGGCCGAAGCCCGGCGGGACGCCGCCCGCCACCGCCCGCTCTACTCACCGGAGGAACGCGTTCGCCGCGACAAGACGGTCTGGACCCTGGTCCAGGGCCTCCTGGCCCCGGTGCAGTTTCTGGCGTTCGGAATCAGCGTCTTCTTCGTCCTGCGCTATCTCTCGACAGGCGAAGGCGCGATGGCGGCGACCATCTCGGTGCTGGTCAAGACGGCGCTGCTCTACACGATCATGGTGACCGGCGCGATCTGGGAGAAGGTCGTGTTCGGCCGCTATCTGTTCGCGCACTCCTTCTTCTGGGAGGACGTGTTCTCGATGCTCGTGCTGGCCCTGCACACCGCCTATCTGGGCATGGTGCTGCTGAACATCGGCACCCCGCGTGAGCAACTCATCCTCGCCCTCGCGGCCTATGTGACCTACGTCATCAATGCCGCCCAGTTCATCTGGAAGCTGCGGATGGCGCGGCTGGAAGCCCCCGCAAAAAACACGATGGTCGCTGCATGAGCGAGGCGTTCGTCCTCGACAAGCCCGCTCCCGTCGGCGGCTGCGCCGATGTCCCGGTCCTGCGCGAACGGGGACAACGTAAAGTCTTCTGTGGATTAACCGGAATCGTCTGGCTGCATCGCAAGATGCAGGACGCCTTCTTCCTGGTCGTCGGCTCGCGCACCTGCGCCCACCTGATCCAGTCGGCCGCCGGCGTGATGATCTTCGCCGAGCCCCGCTTCGCCACCGCCATCATGGAGGAAAAGGACCTCGCCGGCCTGACGGATACGAACGACGAGCTGGACCGGGTGGTGGATCGTCTTCTGGCCCGCCGCCCCGACATCAAGCTGTTGTTTCTCGTCGGGTCCTGCCCGTCCGAAGTGATCAAGCTGGACCTCAGCCGTGCGGCCGGTCGTCTGTCCGAAAAGCACAGCCCCAATGTCCGCGTCCTGAACTATTCCGGCAGCGGCATAGAGACGACGTTCACCCAGGGCGAGGACGCCTGCCTCGCCGCCCTCGTTCCGCAGATGGCTGCCGCGCCTGCCGGAGCCGAACAGAGTCTTCTGATCGTCGGAGCCCTGCCCGACGTGGTCGAGGATCAGTTCCGCCGGCTGTTCGCGGCCATGGGAATCGACCGCGTCGAGGCTCTTCCGGCCCGTCGCATCTCCGACCTGCCCGCCGTCGGCCCCAACACCCGCTTCCTGCTGGCCCAGCCCTTCCTCGGCGACACGGCCCGGGCCCTGGAGGATCGCGGCGCGGTTCGTCTTGAGGCCCTGTTCCCCTTCGGAGCCGAGGGCACGACCGACTGGCTGCACGCCGCCGCCCAGGCCTTCGGCATCGACGAACTGAAGTTCCGCGCCGTTGTGGCCCCCGGCCGCGAACGCGCCGCCCGCGCCCTCGAAAAGGTCCGGCCCTCGCTGGAAGGCAAGTCGATCTTCTTCTTCCCGGACAGCCAGCTGGAAGTGCCGCTGGCGCGCTTCCTGTCCCGCGAGCTGGGCATGGTGCCGCTCGAAGTCGGCACCCCCTATCTGCACCGCCCCCACCTGTCGAAGGAGCTGCCCCTGCTGCCCGCCGCGACAGTGCTGAGCGAGGGCCAGGACGTCGATCGCCAGCTGGACCGCTGCCGGGACGCCCGCCCTGACCTGTCCGTCTGCGGCCTCGGCCTCGCCAACCCGCTGGAGATGGAAGGCCTGACGACCAAATGGTCGATCGAACTGGTCTTCTCGCCGGTCCACGGCTTCGACCAGGCCGCCGATCTGGCCGAGCTGTTCGCCCGCCCGCTGAACCGTCGCGACCGGCTGTCGGACGCGATCGTTCCGGCCCGACCCGCCCGGCGGGAGGCTGCATCATGCAACTGACCGTCTGGACCTACGAAGGCCCGCCCCACGTCGGCGCGATGCGGATCGCGACGGCGATGGAAGGTCTGCACTACGTCCTGCACGCGCCGCAGGGCGACACCTATGCGGATCTGCTGTTCACGATGATCGAGCGGCGCGGCAAGCGCCCGCCGGTGACCTATACGACCTTCCAGGCCCGCGACCTCGGGACCGACACGGCCGAGCTGTTCAAGACCTCGGTCAAGGACGCCTACGCCCGGTTCCAGCCCCGGGCAATGATCGTGGGGGCCTCCTGCACCGCCGAACTGATCCAGGACGATCCCGCCGGCATGGCCGCCGCCATCGGCCTGCCGATCCCGGTCATCGCGCTTGAGCTGCCCAGCTACCAGAAGAAGGAAAACTGGGGCGCGGCCGAGACCTTCCGCCAGTTGGTCCGTAACCTGACCCAGGTCGTGGAGCGCAGCCCCGTCGCCGGCCGTCGCCCGTCCTGCAACATCCTGGGGCCCACCGCCCTGGGCTTCCGCCATCGCGACGATGTGGTCGAGATCACCCGGCTGCTGGAGCGGATCGGCGTCGACATCAATGTCACCGCCCCGCTGGGTGCGACGCCCGCAGACATCGCCCGGCTGGGTGCCGCCGACTTCAACGTCGTCCTCTATCCCGAGATCGCCGGCGAGGCCGCCCTCCAGCTGCAGAAGATGTGCGGCCAGCCGTCGGTCAGGACCGTGCCGCTGGGCTATGGCGCGACGATCGACTTCATCAACGAAATCTGCGCCCTGACCGGCCTCGACCCCGCGCCCGTCCTCGACGGCGTGCCGTCGCGGATGCCCTGGTGGTCGCGCTCGGTCGATTCGACCTATCTGACCGGCAAGCGCGTCTTCGTGTTCGGCGACGCCACCCACGTCATCGCCGCCGCCCGCGTGGCCGCTGAGGAGCTCGGCTTCGAGGTGGTCGGCATGGGCTGCTACAATCGCGAATTCGCCCGCGAAGTCCGCGCCGCGGCCGCCGAACGGGGCCTGACCGCCCTGATCACCGACGACTATCTGGAAGTCGAGGACGCCATCGCCGCCCTCCAGCCCGAACTGGTGCTGGGTTCGCAGATGGAGCGCCACATCGCCAAGCGGCTGCGCATTCCGTGCGCCGTCATCTCGGCCCCCTTCCACGTCCAGGATCACCCGGCCCGCTTCTCGCCCCAGATGGGGTTCGAGGGGGCCAGCGTCCTGTTCGACACCTGGGTGCACCCGCTCGTCATGGGCCTGGAAGAGCACCTGCTGCACATGTTCCGCGACGACTTCGAGTTCAGTGACGAAGCCGGGGCCTCGCATCTGGGCGGACACGGCGCGGGCGCTTCGCACCCGGCGATGCCGGCCCCCGACGAGGCCGTCGCATCAACGCCGGTGGTCTCGGTCTCCTCGGAGATCGTCTGGGCCGCCGACGCCGAGGCCGAGCTGAAGAAGATCCCCTTCTTCGTGCGCGGCAAGGCTCGAAAAAACACGGAACGCTTCGCCGCAGAGCAGGGCTTGGCGACCATAGGTGTGGAGACGTTGTACGATGCTAAATCGCACTACAGCCGCTGAGCCCACACCCCTCCGCGAGGCGACGCCACAGGTGCGAGTCGTCATCGTCACCTTGGACAACCATCTGGCCGGCGCCGTGGCCCAGGCCGAGGCGGAACTTCGTCGCACCACACCGAACCTGACCGTCGCCCTGCACGCCGCATCGGAATGGGGCAGCGATGCCGTCGCGCTGGACGCCTGCATCGCCGACATCGCCACGGGCGACATCGTCATCGCCTCGATGCTGTTCGTCGATGACCACATCCAGATGGTCCTGCCGGCACTCAAGGCCCGGAACGAAGCCTGCGACGCCATGGTCTGCATGATGTCGGCGGCCGAGGTCATGAAGCTGACCAGGATGGGCCCGTACCGCATGGACGGCTCGACCAAGGGTCCGCTGGCCATGCTCAAGAAGCTGCGCGGCAACACCAAGGCCACCGGTGGCGTCCCCGGTGAAAAGCAGATGGCCATGCTGCGCCGCCTGCCCAGGATCCTCGCCTTCGTCCCGGGCACGGCCCAGGACGTCCGCGCCTATTTCCTGACGCTGCAGTACTGGTTCGCCGGCTCGACCGAGAACATGGTCTCGATGGTCCGCTATCTGGTGGACCGTTATGCCGATGGCGAGCGGCGGTCCCTGCGCGGCGCCATGAAGGCGGCGGCCCCGGTCGAATACCCCGAGATCGGCGTCTATCACCCGCGCATGGGGCAGCAGGTGTCCGGCCGCATGGCCGAGACGCCAGAGGCCCTGCCTGCCCATGACGGACGGAACGGCACGGTCGGGCTGGTGGTCCTGCGCTCCTATGTTCTGGCCGGAGACGCGGCCCACTACGACGGCGTCATCGACGCGTTCGAAGCGCGCGGCGTGCGCGTCATCCCCGCCTTCGCCAACGGCCTCGACGCCCGCCCGGCGATGGACAAGCTGTTCATGAAGGACGGCCGCCCGACGGTGGACGCCATGGTCAACCTGACCGGCTTCTCGCTGATCGGCGGGCCCGCCTACAACGACTCGTCCTCCGCCGCCGAGGTCCTGGGCAGGTTCGACGTGCCCTACATCTCGGCACACCCCCTGGAGTTCCAGTCGTTCCAGCAGTGGAGCGCCGGCGCGCAGGGCCTGCTTCCCCTGGAGGCCACGATGATGGTCTCCATCCCCGAACTGGACGGGGGCATTGCACCCATGATGTTCGGCGGCCGTACGGACGGCTCGGACGCCCCCTGCACCGGATGTACGCGCCGCTGCACCTTCCCGGGCAAGGACGCCAAGTCGATGGTCGCCTGTCCCGAGCGCGCCGGGACCCTGGCCGATCGCGTCGGCAAGATGATCGCCCTGCGCCGCTCGGCCCGCGCCGACCGCAAGATCGCCGCCGTCCTGTTCAACTTCCCGCCCAACGCAGGGGCCGCCGGAACCGCCGCCCAGATGTCGGTCTGGGCCAGCCTGCACAAGACCCTGATCCGCCTCGCCGCCGAGGGCTACGCCGTCGAGGTTCCCGAGACGGTGGACGCGCTGCGGGACAGGCTGCTGGAGGGCAATGCGAGCCGCTACGGCACCGACGGCAATGTCCACGTCCGCATCCCGGCCAATGAGCATGTCCTGCGCGAACGCTGGCTGTCGGATATCGAGGCGGTCTGGGGCCCTGCGCCGGGCAAATCCCTTGCCAACGGCGGCTCGATCTTCGTGCTGGGTGCCGAGTTCGGAAACGTCTTCGTCGGCCTGCAGCCGCCCTTCGGCATCGAAGGCGATCCGATGCGGTTGATGTTCGAGGGGACCTTTGCCCCGACCCACGCCTTCAGCGCCTTCTACCGCTGGATCCGTGAGGATTTCGGGGCCCACGCCGTTCTGCATTTCGGCACCCATGGCGCGCTGGAATTCATGCCCGGCAAGCAGACCGGCCTGTCTGAAGCCTGCTGGCCCGACCGGCTGATCGGCGATGTGCCGAACCTGTATCTCTACGCCGCCAACAATCCGTCCGAAGGCATGATCGCCAAGCGGCGGTCGAACGCGACCCTGATCAGCTACATCACGCCGCCGATCAACGACGCCGGCCTGTACAAGGGCCTGCTGGATCTCAAGGCCCTAGTCGAACGCTGGCGCGGAACCGGGGTCGAGGCCTCCGCCGAGCGCGCCCATCTCACCCCGATGATTTTCGACGCGGCCCGGACCCTGAATCTCGACCTGATCGAGGGATCGGACGACGCCCGCGTCAACGCCCTGATCGCGACGCTCCAGGAGCTGGAGCAGACCTTGATCCCCAACGGCCTGCACGTCTTGGGTGAGCCTTTCACATCGGACGAGCGCGTCGACCTGCTGCTGGCGGTCGCCGAGGCGCGCGAAGGGCCCAAGCCCGGACGCGAAGCCGTCCAGGCCCTCGTCGACGGTGCGGATGCGCGCACGGCACTGGGTGTCAGCGGACTCGCCTCGGACAGCGCCGGGATCGAACTGTTCCGCCACCTGCATGCGACCAACACCTCGCTGTCGGCCAACCCCGAGATGGAGGCACTCGTCGCGGCTCTGGACGGCGGCTACGTCATGCCCTCGCCCGGTGGCGATCTGCTCCGCACCCCCGAGATGCTGCCGACGGGCCGTAACATTCACGGCTTCGACCCCTTCCGTATCCCGTCGGCCTATGCCGTCGCCGACGGCATGCGTCAGGCCGACCGGCTGCTGGCCAAGCACCGCGAAGAAACCGGTACCCTGCCGGAATCCATGGCCATCGTCCTGTGGGGCACCGACAACCTGAAGTCAGAGGGTGGCCCGATCGCCCAGGCCATAGCCCTGATGGGTGCCCGTCCGCGCTTCGACGGCTATGGCCGGCTTTGCGGTGCCGAACTGGTCTCGCTGGAAGAGCTGGGCCGTCCGCGGATCGACGTGGTCGCCACCGTGTCCGGGATCTTCCGCGACCTGCTGCCGCTGCAGACCAGGATGCTGGCCGACGCCGCATGGCTGGCAGCCACCGCCGACGAACCGATCGAGCAGAATTTCGTGCGCAAGCGTGCCCTGGAACACCAGGCCAGGCTGGGTTGCGACATGGAAACCGCGTCCCTGCGAGTCTTCTCCAATGCCGAAGGGGCCTACGGGGCCTCGGTCAACTCCCTGATCGATTCCGGGGCCTGGACCGATGAAGGCGAATTGGCCGACGCCTTCGAGAGCCGCAAGGGCTTTGCCTATGGCCGCAACGGCAAGCCCATGAAGCAACCGGCCCTGCTGACCAGCGCCCTCGCCGGGATCGACCTGGCCTATCAGAACCTCGACTCGGTCGATCTGGGCGTGACCACCATCGACCACTATGTCGACACCCTCGGCGGTGTGGCCAAGTCGGTCGAGCGCGCCCGGGGCAAGGCCGCTCCGGTCTATATCGGCGACCAGACCCAGGGCGAAGGCAAGGTCCGGACCCTGTCCGAACAGGTCACACTGGAAAGCCGCACCCGGGTCCTGAACCCGCGTTGGTTCGAGGGTCAGCTCAAGCACGGTGCCGAAGGCGTCCGCGCCATCGAGGCCCAGGTGACCAATACGCTGGGATGGTCGGCGACGACCGGCGACGTCCAGCCCTGGGTTTACCAGGAGATCAGCGAGACCTTCGTGCTGGACCCCGAGATGCGGGACCGCATGGCCAAGCTGAACCCTAAGGCCTCGGTTCGCATGGCCAATCGCCTGCTTGAAGCCTCGGACAGAAACTACTGGCAGCCCGACGCGGCCACGCTCCAGGCCCTGCACGACGCTTCCGACGAACTCGAAGATCGCCTTGAAGGGGTCACCCTCGCCGTCGCGGCGTGAGGACCAGGAACCGCTTATGACCATTACCCTCGAAATGCCCCAGACCCTGAAGCGCCGTCCCCCGGACGGTGACGGATCGGTCCAGGTCGAGATGGACCCGACGCTGAACATCGGCACGGCCAAGGTCTTCGCCGTCTATGGCAAGGGCGGAATCGGCAAGTCGACCACCAGCTCGAACCTGTCTGCGGCCTTCTCCCTGATGGGCAAGCGGGTGCTGCAGATCGGATGCGATCCCAAGCATGACAGCACCTTCACCCTGACCAAGAAGCTGGTTCCCACCGTCATCGACGTGCTGGAGACGGTGGACTTCCACTCCGAGGAACTGCGCCCCGAGGACTATGTCTATGAGGGCTTCAATGGGGTGCGCTGCGTCGAGGCGGGCGGACCGCCGGCCGGCACCGGCTGCGGCGGCTATGTCGTCGGCCAGACGGTCAAGCTGTTGAAGGAACACCACCTGCTGGAAGACACCGACGTCGTCATCTTCGACGTGCTGGGCGACGTGGTCTGCGGCGGGTTCGCGGCCCCTCTGCAGCATGCCGAGCGGGCGCTGGTGGTCACCGCCAATGACTTTGACTCGATCTTCGCCATGAACCGCATCGTCGCGGCCATCAAGGCCAAGTCAAAGAACTACAACGTCCGTCTGGGCGGGGTGATCGCCAACCGCAGCACCAACACCGACGAGATCGATCGCTTCAACGCCGCCATCGGCCTGCAGCGCATCGCCCACTTCCCCGACCTGGACGAGATCCGTCGCAGCCGGCTGAAGAAGTCGGTCGTGTTCGAGATGGAGGGCTCGCCCGAGCTCGAGGCCGCCAAGGCTGAATACATGAGCCTGGCCGCCAAGCTCTGGATCGGCACCACCCCGATCGACGCCATGCCGATGAAGGATCGCGAGATCTTCGACTTCCTGGGCTTCGACTGATGACCGCGACGTTTGACAACCGAACCAGCGCAACCTGGGACCAGTACCGCGGCCGGCTGGAAGAGTATTTCGACCGCACGGCTCTGGACGCGTGGGCGCAACTGACCAGTGACGCCCCGGTGTCGAAAATCCGCGCCACGGTCCGGGCCGGTCGTGACGAGATGCGCAATGTTCTGCTGTCCTGGATGCCCGCAGACCTGACCGGCGCCCGCATTCTGGACGCCGGCTGCGGCACCGGTGCCCTGGCAGTCGAAGCGGCCCGTCGCGGAGCGAACGTCGTCGCCATCGACGTCTCGGCCAGCCTGGTGAACATCGCCCGGGAGCGTGCCCCGACCGACCTCGCCGGCTCCATCGACTGGCGGGCCGGCGACATGATGTCCCGTGATCTGGGCGACTTCGACCATGTCGTCGCCATGGACAGTTTGATCCACTACCGCACCGACGACATCGTCGACGTGCTGGGCGCGCTGTCGGCGCGGACGCGCGGGTCGGTGATCTTTACCGTAACGCCTCGCACCCCGGCACTGATGCTGATGCTGACCATGGGCAAGGTCTTCCCGCGCGCCGACCGGGCACCCGCGATCGCTCCGGCGAAACTGGACGCCCTGGCCATGCGGCTCTCGGCCCTGCCGGGTTGCTCGGTCGGCCGCAGCCGCCGGGTTCAGGGCGGATTCTACACCTCGCAGGCGATGGAGCTGCTCCGGTGCTGAACGAGCTGCTGCTGCAGATGGCCTCAGAGCAAGAGGGGATGGCCGCCGAGAACAAGGCGCGCTGGGCCAGGCTCGTGACCGCTTGCCTGCCGTTCGCCGACGCCGCCACCACCGAGCTGCCGCTCGGCCGGCTGCTCCGCCTGTCGCTGTTCCAGGTCTCTGTCGGTATGACCACCGTGCTGCTGACCGGCACCCTGAACCGCGTCATGATCGTCGAGCTGAACGTGCCGGCCATACTGGTCGCCGCCATGGTCGCCGTGCCCTTGCTGTTCGCCCCGTTCCGCGCCCTGATCGGCTTCAAGTCCGATACCCACCGCTCGCATCTCGGCTGGCGACGGGGGCCCTACATCTGGTTTGGCTCCCTGATGCAGTTTGGCGGACTGGCCATCATGCCGTTCGCGCTCCTGATCAGCGGCGGACATGGCGTGGGCGCGGTCTGGATCGGCCATATCGCTGCCATGCTGGCCTTCCTGCTGGTCGGCGCGGGCGTGCATACGACCCAGACAGCCGGCCTTGCCCTGGCCAATGACCTGGCCCCGGAACATGCCCGGCCGCGGGTCGTGGCCCTGCTCTATGTCATGCTGCTGGTCGGCATGCTGATTTCCGGCATCCTGATGGGGCTGGTGCTGGCCGACTTCCAGGAGGTCAAGCTGGTCGGCGTGGTCCAGGGTGCCGCCGTCCTCGCCATCGTCCTGAACATGGTCGCGCTCTGGAAGCAGGAGGCCCAGGATCTGACCCTGACCGCCTTCGACAAGCCCCGTCCGGCATTCAAAGAGGCCTGGGCGGAGTTCTCGGCCGGCGGCCGGGCCAGCCGTCTGCTGGTCGCCGTGGGGCTGGGAGCCGCCGCATTCAGCATGCAGGACATTCTGCTGGAACCCTATGGTGGCACCATCCTCGGCCTGACGGTCGGTCAGACGACCGCCCTGACAGCGCTTTGGTCAGCCGGCACCCTGGCCGGTCTGGCCTACGCCGCCCGTAGACTGGCCAAGGGCGGAGAGCCGCATCGGCTGGCCGGACATGGCATGGTCTGGGGCATCCTCGCCGTCGTCGCCGTGATCTGCGGCGGGGCCTTCAAGCTGACCCCGCTCTTCTGTTTTGGCGTGTTCCTGATCGGTCTGGGCGGGGGCATGTTCTCCGTCGGGACCTTGACCTCGGCCATGTCTCTGGCGCGTGACGGCAAGTCCGGTATCGCACTGGGTGCCTGGGGCGCGGTTCAGGCGACCGCCGTGGGGCTGGCCATCCTGGTCGGCGGAGGCCTGCGCGATCTGGTTTCCAGCCTGGCCGAGTCCGGCCTGCTCGGCACCGCCATGAGCGCGCCCGCGACAGCCTACGTCGTCGTCTACCACCTCGAAATCGGACTGCTCTTCGCCGCCCTTGTCGCGATCGGCCCGCTGGCCCGCTACGCGCCCGCTGGCGACAAGACCCCCGCCAATTCCAAGTTCGGCCTCGCCGATCTTCCCGCCTGACCCTGTTGCAAAGGAAACCCTGACATGGACAGTCCTTACCTCTTCGGCGATTTTGACGCGGCAGAGTTCTGCCTGATCGCCTTCTTCCTCTTCTTCGCCGGCCTGATCGTCTATCTGCGACGCGAGGACCGGCGCGAGGGCTATCCGCTCGAAGACGAGGTCACCGGGAAACTCGAACCCCTCGGCGGCCTGCTGTTCACCGCCCCGCCCAAGACCTTCCTGCTGCCGCACGGACATGGCACGCGCACCTTCCCCAATGCCGGGAACCGCGACATGCGGCCCCTGGCGGCCCGTCGCAGCGCGACGTCGGAGGGATCCCCGATCGAGCCCACCGGCAATCCGCTGCTGGATGGCGTCGGTCCCGGTGCCTATGCGGAACGGCCGCGCTATCCGGACCTGACCAATGACGGGCGGCCGAAGATCGTGCCGCTGCGCGTCGCCGCCGACTTCCACCTCAGCCCCGAGGATCCCGATCCCCGCGGCATGGCGGTGCTGGGGGCCGACGGTCACCACGCCGGCGTGGTGAGCGACGTCTGGGTCGACCGCTCCGAGGTGCTGATCCGCTACCTGGAGGTCAAGGTCGACGGCGAGGCCGGAAACTCGGTCCTGCTGCCCATGACCATGGCCGTGGTGAGTGGCAGCCGTCGTACCGTCAGTGTTCGGGCGATCCTGGCCGCGCAGTTCGGCGCTGTGCCGGCGCTCGAGAACCCCGAACAGATTACCCTCTACGAAGAAGAACGCGTGATGGGCTACTACGGCGGTGGTCACCTGTACGCCACGCGCGATCGTCAGGAGCCCTGGCTGTGAGCGAATACGAACACGATGGCGAACCCATCCGCGGCCTTCCCGGACATCTTCCGGCCGGCGAGCACATCCTCTGGCAGGGCGCGCCCGACTGGCGGATTCTGGCCCGTAGCGCCCTTCATGCCCATTGGGTCGCGATCTATTTCGCGGCCCTGGCAGTGTGGAGCGGCGTCAACGGGGCCCGGGGCGGCGAGCCGCTGTTGACCGTTCTGACCAATGCGGGCCTGACCCTGGTGGTCGGCGCGGCGGCGGTCGGGCTGCTCGTCCTCTATGCTTGGCTGAGTGCACGGACGACGGTCTACACCCTGACGAACAGGCGGTTCGTTCTGCGTCACGGGGTGGCGCTCTCGAAATGCTTCAACATTCCCTACGTGGCCGTCGCCTCGGTCGGGGTGAAGCTGGACGCGACCGGCACCGGCGACATCCCCGTGGCCTTGGCCGGAGACGCCAAGATCGCCTATCCGCATCTGTGGCCCCACGTGCGTCCGTGGCGGTTCGTGAATCCGGAGCCGACGATGCGCGCCGTACCCGACGCCGCAGCCGTCGCTGAACGACTGAGCCAGGCGCTGCAACAGGCTTCGCGCGATGCCGACCGGCCGTTTGTCGCTGAACCCGTGCGTCCAACCGTCGAGGCTGCCTCCGGCCAATCGCCGGTCCCGGCCGCAGCCTGATCTGTTCAAGGAAAATCCGATGTCTGCCCTCGACGACAAGCCCTTTCCCAGGACGCCTTTGATAGCGGCCATTCTGCTCGTGGTGGCCTCACTGGTCGTGGTGGGCGGATCGCGGGCCGGACTTCTGGGTTCACCGGCCAACCGGGCCTCGGCAGAGACCGCCGTCACCGCGACGGCGACCGCCGACCTGCGCTTCGAGGACCAGGTCGACGGCGGGGTGATCGTGACCGCGGTCGGCGGCCGCACCCAGGTGATCCCGCCGGCGACCGGCGGGTTTGTGCGGGGCGTCGTGCGCGGCATGGTCCGCGACAGGAAGTCCCGCGGCATAGGCCAGGAGCCGGTCTTTCGCCTGACTGAATGGTCCGATGGCCGGCTGACCCTCGAGGACACCGCGACCCGCCGGTCGTTCAATCTGAACGCCTTCGGACCTGACAATCGGCAGGCCTTCGAGACCATGCTGCAAGATGCCCGGGGGACCACGTGAGCCGAACCGTCAATACGGCCTGCACGATCGAGGTCGAGCATTCCGACGAGAGCCTGCACGCTCACGTCGCCCTGGACGGCGATCCCGTCATCCGGCCAGGCGACCAGGTTCGGGTCCATGGCGATCCGATCCACGTCGCCTTCGGCCAGCGCCAAACCTTCCGCCGGCTGGCCACCATCCGCCGGGCCAATATGCTTGAACGGGTCTGGACGCGCTTGACCGCCCGGTTCGAGCTGTCTGAACTCTATGAAGTCAGTTTCACGACCAGGAGAAGCCTGTGACCGCCGTCGCTTTCGAGGATATGGACGAAACGCCAGGCCTGACCGCGTTGCGCCGCGATGCCGCCCGAATGGCGAACCGTTCGGCGGCGACGACAGCCATGGCCCAGGAGGACACGGTCCTCTCACCGCGGTTCTACACGACCGATTTCGAAGCGATGGACCGCATCGACGTCAGCCTTGTCCGGACCGAGTGGGACGCGCTGATGGAGGAGATGGCGGCCGACTACAACAAGTCGCACTTCAAGCGCACCGCCGAGTTTGAGGGGGTCATCGAGGCCCTGCCCGAGGACCTGCGCAAGGAATTCGTGGACTTCCTGGTCAGTTCCCTGACCTCGGAATTCTCCGGCTGTGTGCTCTATGCCGAGATCGCCAAGCGGGTGAAGAATCCGGACATCAAGGCCCTGTTCAAATACATGAGCCGGGACGAGGCGAGACATGCCGGCTTCATCAACGACACCCTGAAGGATGCCAGCATCGGCGTCGATCTCAGCTTCCTGACCAAGGTCAAGAAATACACCTTCTTCAAGCCGAAATTCATCTTCTACGCCGTCTATCTGTCCGAGAAGATCGGCTACGCGCGCTACATCGCGATTTTCCGGCACCTCGAGAACCACCCAGACCGGCGCTTCCACCCGATCTTCAAATGGTTCGAGAAGTGGTGCAACGACGAGTTTCGCCACGGCGAGGCCTTCGCCCTTCTGATGCGGACGGACCCGAAGCTGCTGACCGGCGGCAATGTCTGGTGGATCCGCTTCTTCCTGCTGTCCGTGTACGCGACCATGTATGTGCGCGACCACACCCGGCCGGCCTTCCACAAGGCGCTGGGCGTCGACATCACGACCTATGACCACGAGGTCTTCCGCATCACCTCGGAGATCAGCAAACAGGTCTATCCGATCGTGCTGAAGAGCGACGATCCGCGGTTCCGCCGCGGATTGGAGACCCTGCGTCTGACGGCCGAAGCCATGGGCGAGGCCAAGGCGCGCGGCGGCGTCTTCAGCGGCCTGAAGCGTGCCGGTCTGGCCGCGAAGGTCGCGATCACCCTGATCAGCCTGTATTTCCTGCCGGTTGAACGGAACGTTCCTCCGGCCAACCCCCGCCTGGCGCCGGCCTGGTGACCATGGCCCAGTTTGGCGCGCCACTGCTGCTTGCCCTTATCCTCTGGTGGGTCAGCACAGGCGCGATCCTGTGGCTGGTGCGTCGTCCGCGCGAGAGTTTTCGCCTGAGCCTTCTGGTCTATTCAGCGGTGGCGGGTGCCACCCTCGCGGGCCTGACAGTGGCCGCCCGGGACACCGGCATGTCCGGTGCCTATGGCGGATTTTTCTGTGCCCTGGTGATCTGGGGCTGGCATGAGATGGGCTTCCTGATGGGCGTCGTCACCGGACCCCGGCGCGCCGCCTGCCCGCCCGATGCCCGGGGCTGGGCGCGCTTCCGCGCCGCCGCCGCGACGCTGATCCATCACGAGATCGCGCTCATGCTGACGGCGGTGGTCATCGTCGTCCTGACCTGGGACGCGCCCAATCAGACGGGCACGCTGACCTTCCTGTTGCTGCTGGGCATGCGACTGAGCACCAAGTTCAACATCTTCCTCGGCGTCGCCAATCCGCCGAACACCTTCCTGCCCGAGCCCATCGCCTATCTGCACAGCTATTTCCGCCGTCGGCGGTTCAACGCCCTGTTCCCGCTTTCGCTGGCCCTGTCTGTCGGCGTGACCTGGCTCCTGGCCCGCTCGGCACTGGATGCCGAGGCCTCCGCAGGCGACGCCGTCGGCTATGCCCTCCTGTTCGGCCTGGCCGCGCTCGGGGTTCTGGAACACGCGTTTCTGATGACGCCGTCGCCCGATCGCGCCCTTTGGGGCTGGGCGCTGGGGCCTGCCCGCAAGACCAAGACCAGTCTCGCCCTCGTCGGCGAGACTGAACAATGACGACACGACACTGGGGGAGTACGTGATGGACTACGAAGCTTTCTTCGACGATCAGCTGCAGGTGTTGCGCAACGAGGGGCGCTACCGCGTGTTCGCCGATCTTGAGCGGAAGGCCGGGGCCTTTCCCAAAGCCAAACGCTATTCCGATGACGGCGTCGGCGAGGTCACCGTCTGGTGTTCCAACGACTATCTCGGCATGGGCCAGAGCCAGCCGGTGCTGGCTGCCATGCACGCGGCGCTGGACGAGTGCGGAGCGGGTGCGGGCGGGACCCGCAATATTTCAGGCACCAACCACCACCACGTCCTTCTGGAGCGTGAACTGGCCGACCTTCACGGCAAGCAGGCCGCGCTCCTGTTCACCAGCGGCTATGTTTCCAACTGGGCCGCGCTGGGCACCCTGTGCGCACGCCTTCCCGGCTGCGCGGTCCTGTCCGACGCCGGCAACCATGCCTCGATGATCGAAGGCATCCGCCACAGCCGGGCAGAATGCCATGTCTTCCGTCACAACGACCCCGAGGACCTCGACCGCCACCTGTCCCGGATCGATCCGGACCGGCCCAAGCTGGTGGCGTTCGAGAGCGTCTATTCGATGGACGGCGACATCTCGCCCATCGCCGAACTCTGCGACGTGGCCGACAGGCACGGGGCCATGACCTATCTGGACGAGGTCCATGCGGTCGGCCTCTATGGTCCGCGCGGCGGCGGTATCGCCGAGCGCGAGGGTCTGATGGACCGGCTGACGGTCATCGAAGGCACACTGGGCAAGGCCTACGGCGTCATGGGCGGCTATATCGCGGCCTCCGAGGCCCTGTGCGACTATGTCCGCAGCTTCGCCTCGGGCTTCATCTTCACCACCGCCCTGCCGCCGGCGGTTGCGGCCGGTGCCTGCGCCAGCGTGCGTCACCTGAAGGCCAGCCAGATCGAGCGCGCGAGCCATCAGGAGCGTGTGGCCAGGGTCCGTGGCCGCCTGAACGCCATGGGCATCCCGGTCATGGACAATCCCAGCCACATCATCCCGGTGATGGTCGGGGATCCGCACAAGTGCAAGATGATCTCCGACTGGCTGATGGACAATCACGGCATCTACGTCCAGCCGATCAACTATCCGACCGTGCCCAAGGGAACGGAACGGCTGCGGATCACGCCCTCTCCGGTGCATTCCGACGCCGACATCGACCGCCTGGTCGAAGCGCTGTCGGAAATCTGGTCCCACTGCGCCCTGACCCGGACCGCGGTCGCCGCCTGATACGGATGATCCCGGGGCACGACGCCCCGAACGAAATCTGATACGATCAGCCGCGCGTATCGGAGGCCGATCCATGACTACGCCTGACGCAACGATCACAACCTCGTCCATCGCGCCGCACGGCATCCGGCGCATCAGCCAGCGTGATCTCAACTGGGCCTTGGCCGAGGGTTGGCGAGACTTCGCGGCGATGCGCGGCGAAATCCTCTTTCTCGCCCTGCTCTATCCGCTGTTGGGCGTCCTGGCGGCAGCAACGGCCGCGGATGCGCGGCTCCTGCCCCTGTTCTTTCCGCTGGTGGCTGGCCTCTCCGTCATGGGGCCGGCCGTGGCCTCAGGCTTCTATGAGATGGCGCGCCGTCGCGACGCCGGGCTGAGCGCGAACTGGCAGCATTTCCTTGATCCCCTGAAGGGACGCAGTCGGGGTGGCCTGATGGTCCTGACCCTGGTCTTGCTGGTGCTCTTCGGTGCCTGGCTGGCAGCGGCCTGGCTCATCTATGCCGGGACGATCGGTGTGCATGGCCCGATGGACGCCGCCGAGTTTTTCCGCCGCCTGTTCACGACGTCCGACGGCTGGACCCTGATCGCATTGGGCAATCTCGCCGGGTTCGGTTTTGCCGTCGCCACGCTCGTGTTCAGCGTCGTCTCCTTCCCCATGGTCGTGGACCGGCCGATAGGGGCCGGCACGGCGACCCAGACCTCGATCCGGGCAGCCCGGACCAACCCGGTCACCGTCGCCACCTGGGGGGCCATGGTCGCCGGCCTGCTGGTGCTCGGCAGTCTGCCGGCCTTCATCGGTCTCGCGGTCGTGCTGCCCTGGCTCGGCTACTCGACCTGGCACCTCTACACCCGCATGGTCGAACGCTGAGCCCACTCACGGAACGGACCCGGCGCTGGACCCGTCTCGTCACGACCAGCTGTAGGCGGTCTTGGTCTGGGTGAAGAACTCGGCCGCCGCGAAGCCCTGCTCGCGCGCGCCATAGCTGGACGATTTTGAACCGCCGAACGGCACGTGATAGTCAACGCCCGCCGTCGGCAGATTGACCATCACCATGCCGGCCCGCGCCCGGCGCTGAAAGTCCCGGGCGTGCTTCAGCGAGCCGGTGACGATTCCGGCGGACAGCCCGAATTCCACGCCGTTTGCGACCGCGAGAGCGTCTTCATAGCTCCGGACCCGAAGGATCGAGGCAACGGGCCCGAAGACCTCCTCATTGTTGATACGCATGCCCGCATCCGTGTCGGCGATCAGCGTCGGCTGGACGTACCAGCCCGGCTTTTCCAGCGTCAGCCGTTCGCCGCCCGTGACCACCCGCCCGCCTTCCGCGCGCGCGATCTCAATATAGCGGTATGAGGTCTCCATCTGATCCTCGGACACCGCGGGCCCCATCTGGGTTTCGGGATCCAGCGCGTCGCCGACCCGCAGCGCCGCAACGCGCTCGGCCAGGGCGGCGACGAACCGGTCGTGGATTCCGTCCTGAACGATCAGCCGGCTGGAGGCTGTGCAGCGCTGTCCCGTAGCGAAGAACGATCCATCCAGCGCGATCTGCACCGCCCGGTCGAGGTCACAGTCATCCAGCACGATCAGCGGATTCTTGCCGCCCATCTCCAGTTGGACGCGGGCCTGGCGCTTCATCGCGCCCGCCGCCACGCCCGCGCCGACGCCTTGCGAGCCGGTGAAACTGAGACCGTCCACGTCCGGATGATCGACGATCGCCTGCCCCACCCGGCCTCGCCCGATAACCAGGTTGAGCACCCCCCTCGGCAGACCGGCTTCATGCAGGATGGCAACCAGCGCCTCGGCTGTCGCCGGGGTGCGTCCGGCCGGTTTCATCACCACTGTATTGCCGAAAGCCAGAGCCGGTGCCGCCTTCCACGCCGGAATGGCAATGGGGAAATTCCACGGCGTGATCAGGCCGTAGACGCCGACCGCCTGGCGATAGGTCTGGATCTCCACACCCGGCCTGACCGACGCCAGGTTCTGGCCATGCAGCCGCAGCGCCTCGCCGGCGAAATACTTCAGGATCCGGCCGGCACGAACCGTCTCGCCGATCCCCTCGGCCAGGGTCTTGCCCTCCTCGCGCGACAGCAGCCGGCCCAGCGCCTCGCGCCGCTCCATGACCAGGGTCCCTGCGCGGTCCAGAATGTCCGATCGTACCTCGGGAGACGCTTCCGACCAGGCCGGAAAGGCCGCTTTCGCAGCCGCGACCGCAGCGTTGACCTCGGCCTCGCCGCCGTCCGGCGTGCGCGCCACAACCTCACGCGTGTCCGAAGGGTTGAGGCTTTCGGACGGGCGATCCGCAGCGACCTTTTCGCCGTCGATCCAGTGCGACAGGTCCAGTGTCTCGGTCATCGTCATCCTCTTCCTCAAAGCGTGCTCTCGTCTTAGCGGAAGGCGTCAGGTCCTGAACAGGACCGCATCCCGCACAAACCTGCCCGGCCAACTGGCCAATTTCACTGGCATCGACAGCGACTGTATGCCGCCCGAGTGCCCCGAGACCCGCGTGGACACCGCTGCGTGCTCACCCGACGAGGCGGCGGATCAGATCCTGGCGCGGGTTCGGACACGCCTCACCGGCTGAACCGCCATTTCATCGCCAGCACGCCCGAAGCCATAACCAGGGCGAAGGCGTTGGACACCACGATCGGCCAGGCCGTCGTCAGCACGCCATAGGCCGTCCACAGCACGAAACAGGCGACCGTCATGGAATAGGTCTTGAGCGACACGGAAGAGGCGTCGCGCTCCTTCCAGATCTTGATCATCTGCGGTGCGAAACTGATGATCGAACACAGGGCGGCGGCCGTGCCGACAACGTTTGCGGCGAGATCGGTCATGCGGGCGTTTTGCCCGAGCCCGCCTTGCCCCTGACCGCGGGTTTGGGAGCCTTGTAAGCGGCGGCCTTGCCCCGCGCCGAGCGGTCCTCCGCCCGGGTCGCAACAACGGGCATCGCACGCGGGCCTTGCCCATGCACCCGTGCCGCCCGGCCCTCGACCTCGGCCAGAATCTTGTCGAGGTCCTTTTCCGTCATATGCTCGATCCCGATGAACCGTTCGTCCGCAGCCCGGACCGCATGCAGCAGTTCGTCGAGCTTGGCCTGCATCGCCGCGCCGTCGCGGTTCTGGGTGTTCTGGATCAGGAAGCGAGTTGTGATTTTCGATCTGTAGAAAAAAACCATCGTTCTCACTTTTTCGACGTGAACGCCTGCATCGAACCCCGCACAGCTCGCAGAGTTGCAGCATCGTCATCTCATCTTTCATCGCCTCGCATGGCGGACCACAGGGGCATGTCGAACATATCTGGAACGCCCGTTGACGCGCCAGCAACCGGTGACAACTGACGTATTGGACATGACCTGCGTTCGCCGGCCGAATTGACATCGCGCACCTCGCGCGGAAAGATAGCAGCGTCAGCCGACCGATTTTGCAGTCCAGCCGACTGACGCTACCACGATTGCCGATGCCCTTGTGGAAGGGGCTCCGGACTCTAGCCTGTAGGGTACTGCCCCCTCTCAGTGTGAGTTTGGACCCCACACCAGCGCTTGCTCAGACCAGTCTCAGTTGGCTTCCTCCACTGGGAGGACAGCCATGTTTTTTGCCCAGCCGCGCGGAGTCGATAGGAACCTCGCGTCCTTGCTGAGTGCATTGCTCAAGTAGTTTTGCTTCTGGGTCGAAGGCTCAAGGATGGTCTGATCGATGTAGTCCATCAGTTCCTTGGTGTGCATCGACCGCCCCACCCGGGTCAGGACTTCCAAGACTGCGTTTCCGATCAGGAACCGCTTGCTGTCGGGGGAAGGCACCTTCGGCTCATACATCTTCACCGCTTTTGGCGGCATGGGTATGTCGTCACGGATCGGGTACTTCACGCCCGCATATTTCTGAGCCTGTTCGATAAAGTCCTTCTGCTTGGCGATCCGCTGGTCAACGTCCTTCATTTTGACCGCGTAGCCCTCCCGCTCGACTTCCATCGAGTGCAGATCGGCTATCGCGTTGCGGATGATGTCATCGTTCATGACCCCTATCTACCGCGTTTCATATCCCAAGGGAAGTGGGCAGATTTGACGTATATGAGCGGCGCCGCTTCCAGTTATGTACAGAAGGATGCGGATGTTGCTGATACGTTCTCATATCCTCCACTTGCGTAATCGTTCGAATCGTGAATTGCGAAGCGGACTGCGTCGATGCCGGGATTGGACAGGTCAGAGCATGGCCTTGGCGATGCAGGCGGTAGATCAGATCTTGGCGGTCTTCCGACGAGGCGTCGCCTCAATCGCCGCTTTGGCTGCAATGGCCGCAACGCGATCACGCTTTCCAGCAAGCGGTTTAGCGGGCTTGCCCGCATGAACAGCTATCCCCCGCGCCTCCACCTCTTGCAGGATGGCGTCGAGTTCATGCTCGGTCAGATGCTCGATGCCAATGAACCGCTCGTCTGCCTGCTTCACGGCAAACACGAGTTCATCCAACTTGGCCTGCATGGCTGCGCCATCCCGGTTTTGCGTGTTCTGTATAAGAAAAACCATGAGGAACGTGACGATGGTCGTGCCCGTGTTGATCACGAGCTGCCACGTCTCACTGAACTTGAAGATGGGTCCGCTGACTGCCCATGTCAGTACGACTGCTAGGCAAGCGATGAAGGTCCAAGGCTTGCCAGCGATCTTCGCAGTTAGAGTGGCGAACCGAATGAACAGCCGTTCCATTGACCTAACCTGCTGTTCTTAAAGCACTAAATGGCGAGGCGGTTCTCGCTACGACCCTAACAGGTTGGAAGACCATCAGGAAGGTGATGATGGTTGTGCCGGTGTTGATGACCAGCTGCCACGTCTCGCTGAATTTGAAGATCGGCCCGGACGCGGCCCAGATCAGCACGATCAGGACGCACCCCAGAAAGGTCCACGGCTTCCCGGCGATCCTGGCCGTGGCGGTGGCGAAGGAGACGAACAGCTTTTCCATGGCTGCCTAACCATGTCGCCGGGTTTTCGTTGCGCTACGGGGCCGGGCGGTCGGCAGGAGCCACCAGCGGTGCCGTCTCCTCCATCTCTTCGATGGACCGGACGAAGGTCGGCGGTCGGATGGCCCGGGTCAGCTGCTCGAAAGCGTAACCGAGCGACAGGACCTTCGCGTCCTCCCACTTGCCGGCGATGAAGCTCATGCCGACCGGCAGACCCCGCACGAAGCCCATCGGCACGGTCAGGTGCGGATAGCCGGCGATGGCCGGCATGCTGGAGGCGGCACCGGCATATTGGTCGCCGTTGACCACATCCGTGGTCCAGGCGGGGCCGGTCGTCGGCGCGATCAGGGCGATGACATCATTGTCGCGCATCATCCGGTCGATCCCCTCGACGCCGGCCGCTCTCAGCGAGGTGGCACGCGCCGCGATATAGGCCGGATCGTCCAGTCCCTTCGTCTCTTCCGCCAGCAGGAACAGCTCCTGCCCGAACAGGGCCAGTTCGCGCGGCTCGGCGATGTTGAAGGCAATGACGTCGGCGAGGGTCCGCGTCTGGACCTGCCGCGGGTCGGTCGAGGCCAGATAGGCGTTGAGATCGACCTTTAGCTCGGTCAGCAGCACCACCAGTTCCGCCGCGTCCATGGCCGGATCGGGCCCCTGGGTGACGTCGACCAACACGACCCCGGCCTCGCGCAGCCGGATCAGATTCTCCTCGAACACCCGGTCCAGCCCCTTCGAATAGCCGGTCGCGAACCGCATGACGCCAATCCGGGCACCCCTCAGAGAGCCGGCGTCCAAGGCCGCGCGATAGTCCACCTTGCGGGCGTCGGCCTCGGCCGTCGCCGCATCGGCCGGGTCGGAGCCGGCGATAACGTTCAGCACGATGGCGGCGTCCTCAACCGTGCGGGTCATCGGCCCGGCGGTGTCCTGCGAATGGCTGATCGGCACGATATGGGTGCGCGAGACGAGGCCGACCGTGGGCTTGAAGCCGACGATGCCGTTGATCGCCGCCGGGCAGGTGATGGAGCCATCGGTCTCGGTGCCGATCGCCGCGGGGGTCAGCCCCGCCGCTACCGCCGCCCCACTGCCCGAGGACGAGCCACAGGCGTTGCGATCCAGCGCGTGCGGGTTGCGGGTCAGTCCCCCGACCGCGCTCCAGCCGCTGCTCGAGTTCGTCGAGCGGATATTGGCCCATTCCGACAGATTGGTCTTGCCGACGATCACCGCCCCGGCGGACCGCAGCCGCGCCACCAGCGGCGCATCCCGGCCGGGCGCATTGTTGAGCAGCGCCAGGGACCCCGCCGTCGTCGGCATGTCGGCGGTTTCGATATTGTCCTTGATCAGGATCGGCACGCCATCGAGCGGTGGCGGATTGTCCGACCGCACCATTCCATCAGCCGGGTTGGCGACCTCCGGAATAGCGGTGATGACGGCATTGATCCCGGCGTCGCCGACGCCTGAAGAGGCGATGAGCACAAGCGCCATCGAGGCGGGCGATTCCCCGGGCGGAACCCCGTCCCGCTTGCCGGCGGCGATGTCGCTGACCGAGGCGGGGACATAGCGTGCCTCCCCGCCGTTCGCGGCAGGAACGGTCCAGCTGCCGTCACCATTCGGCGTGGCGCAGGCGGCAAGACAGAGGGCCAGCGCCCCCGTCAGTCCGGTCAGTGTCAGACGCATCCCATCCCCCCTGGCGAAATCAGTCCCGGCCCAACGTCGGCGGCCGCCGTTCATGCGTCCGCTGCTCATAGGCGTAGCCCAGCGACAGAATCTTCGCGTCGTCCCATTTGCCGCCGATGAAGCTGATCCCCACCGGCATGCCACGGTCGAAGCCCATCGGCACGGTCAGGTGCGGATAGCCCGCCACCGCCGCCAGCGAACTGGACGAGCCCTGTGCGCGGTCGTCATCGGCCGGATCATTGGTCCAGGCGCGCGACGTCGTCGGCGCGATCAGTGCGGCGACGCGGTTGGTCGACATCATCCGGTCGATTCCCTCCGGTCCAGCCGCGCGGAACGACCGCGCCCGCGCCTCGATATAGGCCGGGTCCTCAAGACCCGTCGTGGCCTCGGCGCGGATGAACAGCTCCTGGCCGAACAGCACGGTCTCGCGCGGCTCTGCGGCGTTGAAGGCGATCAGATCGGCGAGGGTCCGGGTCGGGACCTGCCGCGGATCGGTCGAGGCGAGATAGGCGTTAATGTCCACCTTTAGCTCGGTCATCAGCACCTGGATACTGGCCCCGACGGCCTGCAGGTCGGGGGCCTCGGTGATCTCCACCAGCTCTGCCCCGGCGTCGCGCAGCGCCTGCAGGGCGCGCTCGAACTCCGCCTGGGTGTCCGGGGAATAGTTGCGGACCAGAAAGCGCATCACGCCGATCCGGGTCCCGCGCAGACTTTCAGCGTTCAGCGCCGCGCGATAGTCGACCTTGCGCGCATCGGCCTCGACGGTCGCGGGGTCCAGCGGGTCCGACCCGGCGATGACCGTCAGCACGATGGCGGCGTCCTCGACCGTGGTGGTGATCGGCCCGGCCGTGTCCTGCGAATGGGCGATCGGCACGATGTGGGTGCGCGACACCAGACCCACGGTCGGCTTGAACCCGACCACGCCATTGACCGAGGCCGGGCAGACGATGGAGCCGTTGGTCTCGGTGCCGATCGCAGCCGGGGCCAGACCCGCCGCGACGGCCGCCGCGCTTCCCGCCGACGAGCCGCACGGGGTGCGTTCGCCGTCATAGGGATTGCGCGTCTGGCCACCGACAGCGCTCCAGCCGCTGATCGAATTGGTCGAGCGGATGTTGGCCCATTCCGACAGATTGGCCTTGCCGAGGACGACGGCACCGGCGGCCCGGAGCCGGGCTACGAGCGGCGCATCCCGTCCGGGTGCGTTTGACGACAGCGCCAGCGATCCGGCCGTCGTCGGCATGTCCCGCGTCTCAATGTTGTCCTTGAGAAGAATCGGCAGGCCACGAATGCCGCGTCCATCCCAGCGCACGGCTTCGGCACCGTCCGCCCAGACAATGACGCTGTTCAAGGCGGCCTGCTGCGCCGTTACACTGGCTTCGCCCCAGGCGGGCCCCGCCGGAGCCGAAGCCGAAGCCGCCCCGGGCATCGAAGCGCAGGCACCGAGCGCAAGCGCCGCCGCGATCAATCCCGCGCGGCGGGCGCTCTTGTACCGATCGTACGATCCAGGAAGTCGAGATAGGTACGCCATTGCTGCAGCTGCCTTTCATTGCCCCGCACGCCGTGGCGCTGACCGGGATAGAGCATCAGTTCGAACGGGATGGACGAGGCCTGCAGCGCATCGATGACGCGCGTCGAGTTCTCGAGGATGACGTTGTCGTCGGCCATGCCGTGCATCAGCAACAGCCGCCCGGTCAGGTTCGGCAGGCGCGGGATGGCGTCCGAGGCAGCATAGCCGGCGGCGTTCGCTTCCGGCGTCGACATGAACCGCTCGGTATAGTGGGTGTCGTACAGGCTCCACTCGGTCGGCGGCGCGCCGGCGATGGCCGAGGTCAGGCCCATCTGCGGCTCGGTCAGGGCCATCAGGCTCATGAAGCCACCATAGGACCAGCCCATCATGGCGATCCGATCGTCGGAGACATAGGGCAGCGATCTCAGATAGTTCGCCGCCAGAACCTGATCCTCGATCTCAGGTTGCCCCATCTTCAGATGCAGCGCCTGTTTGAACGCCGCCGACCGGTCGCCCTCGCCGCGATTGTCGAGCCGGAAAACGATGTAACCGGCTTCGGTCAACAGTTGATTGGTTGACGACTGCCAGGACCGCCGCACCGCACCGGCGCCCGGCCCGCCATAGACCTGCATCACGACGGGGTACTGTTTCGACGGATCAAAGCCGGGCGGCGTCGTCATCTGCCAGACGAGGGTCTCGCCATGGCTTTCCAGCGTGCCGAAAGTCACTTCGCCGCGACGCGAGACGTAGGGATAGATCGGGTGATCGGCGTCCAGCCGGTTCTCCTCGATCCACCGCACGAAGGTTCCGTCGGCGCGATAGAGGCCCGACTGCGCCGGCGTGTTCAGGTCGGTGTAGTCGCCAACATAGGCCGTACCGGTACGGTTCATCGACGCGGCCCACCAGCCGCCTGCCGGCGTGATGGCCACCGGCGTCACGGTCCGGCGCAGGGAGGCGCGGAACATCTGACGCTCGATCGGCAGTTCGCGCCCGTCGCGCATGGAGGCGGTGAAGAAGACCTCGCCCGTCCGTTGGTTGACGCCGGTCAGGGCCTTCACCGGCCAGTCGCCCCGGGTGATCGCCCGCAGCCGGCGGCCCTCGCGGTTGTAGAGATACAGGTGCCGCCAGCCCGTCTCCTCCGACGACCAGATGAAATTGCCGTCGTCCAGCGCCCGGAAATCGTGGCTCAGTGACACCCAGGCGTCCGACCGCTGGGTGGAGATCACGCGCGACGCGCCCGTGGCCGGATCGACGCTCAGCAGGTCCAGCGTCTTCTGGTCGCGCGACTGGCGTTGGACATAGAGGGTGCGGCCGTCGGCCGACCAGTCGACGCGGGCCATATAGATGTCAGCGTTGGCACCCAGATCGACCTTGGTCCGCTGGCCGGTTTCCCGGTCATGGACATACAGTTCGACCACCGCATTGGGCCGGCCGGCGCGCGGATAACGCTGCTCGATCACCCGGGCCCCGCCGCCGGTGATGTCGAGCCGCGGGATGATGTCGACCGTGCTTTCGTCGGTGCGCTGCAGGGCGATGTAGCGTTCGTTCGGGCTCCACCAGTAGCCGGTGTCGCGGTCCATCTCTTCCTGGGCGATGAATTCGGCCGTGGCCCAGGTGATCAGGCCGTCGCCGTCGGTGGTCACCGCCGTCTCTCGGTTTCCGTTCAGGTCCAGAACGACCAGGTCCTGATCGCGCACGAAGGAGACGAAATTGCCCTTGGGCGAGACCTTGGCGTCGATCTCGTCGGCCGAGGTTTCGGTCAGGCGGCGCACCGCCCCGCCTTCACGCTCGGCCAGGAAGATGTCGCCTTCCAGCGGGGCGAGGATGTAGCGCCCCTGCTGGTCCCAGGAATATTCGACCACGCCGCGCTGGCTGATCCGCATCCGCTCGCGCCGCGCCTTCTCGGCCTCTGACAGTTCGCCCGCATCGGGAACCAGCGCGCGGGCGTCGATCAGCCGGAACGGCTCGCCCTCGCCGATCGGCGCGGCCCACAGATCCTGCACGTCCACATCGTCCTCGCGCGAGCGCAGGAAGGCCACCAGTTCGCCGTCCGGCGACAGACTGACGGACTTGGCCACCGGCCCGGCCAGCGACGGGTTGGCGAACACCCGCTCGGGCGTCAGGACCGCCGGGTCCGCCGTTTGCGCCATCACGGCAGTGAACGGCGACAACGCCGCGAGGAACAGGGTGGAGGCGAGAAGTTTGTTGCGCATGGGCGGAACGCTAGAGGGAGAATTGGTCGTCGTCATCCCCCAACCCGGGCGGAAGGCGCGGGTCACGGCGCCGGGACGGCTTCCCCCTCGCCGCCGCACCGCTTAATAAAGCCCCGAATGACCGAAGCCGCCCTCTCCTCCCCGCCCGCGAAAGCCTCGCCGTTCCATGAACTGGAGGTGCTGTGGGTGCGCCACTGGACCGACCAGCTGTTCAGCTTTGCCATCGCCCGACCCGACGATTTCCGCTTCCGCTCGGGCGAATTCGTGATGATCGGCCTGCCCGGCGAAGACGGCGGAAAGCCGATTCTGCGCGCCTATTCCATCGCCAGCCCGGGCTGGGCCGAGGAGCTGGAGTTCCTGTCGATCAAGGTCCCCGACGGCCCGTTGACCTCGCGCCTGCAGAAGATCCAGCCCGGCGACACCGTGCTGATGGGCAAGAAACCCACCGGCACCCTGGTGCTGGACGCCCTGACCGGCGGCGAGCGCCTGTGGCTGATCGGCACAGGCACCGGCCTGGCACCCTGGATCAGCGTGGCACGCGATCCCGACACCTACAGCCGCTTCAAACACGTCGTGGTCTGCCACACAGTGCGCAACGTCGCCGACCTGACCTACCGCGACTTCTTCACCTCGGGCATTCATGACGACCCCCTGATCGGCGAGGAGGCGAAGGCCCAGCTGACCTACTATCCCACCGTCACCCGCGAGCCGTTCGATCATCCCGGCCGGATCACCGACCGCATCAAGTCCGGTGCCCTGTTCGACGACCTCGGCCTGCCGCACGGCTTCTCGCCCGAGCGAGACCGGGTCATGCTGTGCGGCTCCATGGCCATGATCAAGGAAACCGCTGAACTGCTCGAGGCCTTCGGCATGAAGGAAGGCTCGAACGCCGAGCCGGGCGACTATGTTCTGGAGCGTGCCTTTGTCGGATAGCGTCACCATCGATCCGCGCACCGCGCCCGAGGCCTGCGTCTCCATGGCCGAGGTCCGTGAGGGCGTCGACGCCCTCGACCGCGCCCTGGTCGTCCTGCTGGCCGAGCGGCAGCGCTATATGGACGCCGCCGCCCGCATCAAGCCGGACCGTTCGGTCGTGCATGACGACGCCCGCATCGAGGACGTGGTGCAAAAGGTCCTGAGCGCCGCCGGTCCCGCCGGCCTGTCGCCGGCCATCGCCGAACCCGTCTGGCGCACCCTGATCGACCGCTGTATTGCCCACGAATTCGGCGTCTTCGACCGCACACGGGGCTGAGAGATGATCCACCGTTTGATCGCGCCGCTCGCGGTGCTCGCGCTCCTGAGCTTCAGCGCCCCTGCGGGAGCGCAGACCGCCCCGGCTGCGGTGGCCAGGGCCTATATCATCAATGAGATCACCGTCACCGATCCAGCGGCCTATGCCGAATACGTGCGGCAAGCGCCGGCCGTGGTGGCGGCCTTCGGCGGTCGCTATCTCGTCCGGGCGGGGGCGGTGACCCCCATGATCGGCGAGCCGCCGACGGCCCGGATCGTCGTGGTCGAGTTTCCCTCACACCAGGCCGCAGCCGATTTTCTGGCCTCCCCCGAATACCAGGCGATCCTGCCGATCCGGCAGGCCGCATCGACGTCACGGGCCTATATCGTCGACGGTGTCGCCCCCTAGCCCCGCAGCGACCTCAGCATCAGTTCGTGGCGCCAGGCCGCGACGTCGGCCAGGGCGATGGACAGAGCATCGTGCACCCGTTCCAGCAGGGGTGGGGCCAGGGCCTTGTCGGCCGCCTCCGCCGCCTGACAGGCCTGGGCCAGCGCCGTTGCGCCGATGCCCAGGGCCGCGCCGCGCAGGGTGTGGACGGCATCCCGCCAGCCTTCGTTCCGCACGTCCAGCATCGGCGACCAGAGACTCGCCTGCTGCCCGAACAGGCCCAGCACCTCATCACTGATCGCGTCATCGCCGTCGGTCGTCGCCTCCAGCACGGAGAAGTCGACCGCGCCTGTCAGATCGCGCAGGGCCATCAGCCGGCGGTCTCCTCACCTCTGGCCAGCCGCGAGTTCCGCGACGACCAGACGAAATAGATGACCAGGCCGATCGCGTTCCAGATCACGAACCACATCTGCGTCCGGGCCGCGAGACTGAAGAAGAAGACGATGCAGCCGACGATGGTGATCGCGCCCACCAGCCACCACAGCGGAGCCCGGAACAGGCGCGGCCGGTGCGGATCACGGATGCGCAACACGATCAGGCAGACGCCCACGGCCGCAAAGGCGGCCAGCGTCCCGGCATTGGCGAGCGACGCCAGCTCGTCCAGTCGCATCACGCCTGCCAGCCCGGCCACGACAATCGCGGTGAAGACCGTCACCACCGCCGGGACTCCGCGCGCAGAGACTTTGGCCAGGCGGCGGGGCAGCAGGCCATCCCGGGCCATGCCCAGAAAGATGCGGCTCTGGCCAAACAGGAAGGCCAGCAGCACGGTCGGCAGGGCGATCACGGCGCTGGCCGCGATCCACTGCGCCGCCGTGCCCTGCCCCAGCTCGCGCAGGATGAGGGCCAGCGGTTCCGGGCTGGTCGCGAAACTGGCCACGGGGCGAGCGCCGATCGCAGCGGCAGCGACGACCAGATACAGGGCCGTACACACCACCATCGAGCCGACGATACCGATGGCCAGATCGCGCTCCGGCCGCTTGGTTTCCTCGGCCGCAGTCGAGATGGCGTCAAAGCCGTAGAAGGCGAAGAAGATGATCGCCGCCGCCGCCATGACCCCGGTCTGGACCACGGGCTGGCCGGTAATCTGCTCGGCGAACGGCAGGGCCGGCGCGCCGAAACCATTGGGCATGAAGGGGGTGAAATTGGCGGGGTCGAACCGCGGCAGGGCGATGGCCACGAAAGCAATCAGGGCGACGATCTTGATGACCACCAGCACCGCGTTCAGGTTGGCGCTCTCACGCGTGCCCAGCAGCAGAAGGCCGGTGACCACGGCGATGATGAAGACGGCCGGCAGGTTGACGATACCCCCGGCCACATGCGGACCGACCGTCAGCGCCGTCGGCAGGTCCATCCCCATCCCGGAGAGGAACCCGACGGCGTATCCCGACCAGCCCACCGCCACGGCGGACACCACCAGCGAATACTCCAGGATCAGGCTCCAGCCCACGATCCAGGCGATCAGCTCGCCGAGCACGGCATAGGAGTAGGTATAGGCGCTGCCCGCCGCCGGCATCATGGTCGACAGTTCCGCATAGGCCAGGGCGGCGCAGGCGCAGACCAGACCCGCAAGGGCGAAGCTGATCATCACCGCCGGCCCCGCCAGCCCGGCCCCGACCCCGATCAGCGTCAGGATGCCGGTGCCGACGATGGCCCCGACGCCCAGCGCCATCAGGTGCGGCCAGCTCAGGGTCTTCTTCAGCGCCGGCCCGTCGTGCGGTGCCAGCATGGCGTCGATCGAGCGTCGACGGTTCCAGAAGGCCATGATGCATTTCCTCGACACCGCGCTCCGGCGGTTGATTCCCCGACCCTAAACCGTCCTGCGACAAAGCGGAACGGAGGCCCAAATTCCCTTGCACGCGAGAGGCATTCCCATTAGGAACGCTCCTCCCCGCCGACGCCCGTCCCAGATTGGCCCAGGTCGGGACGGCACAGGTCTTGCGAGGCTTCTGCCAGACGCATGGTCCGGGTGATTAGCTCAGTTGGTAGAGCAGCTGACTCTTAATCAGCGGGTCGTAGGTTCGAACCCTACATCACCCACCATCGTCCGTCTTTGATTTTACAGCACTTTTTCAATGGATCGTTCAGACACCTAACGAGCAGTTGGGAGTCTAGTTGGGCGTTTTCGTTCTCGTTTCGAGCTTGCGAATAGCGGACTCAGCGAGGCCCCCGTCGCGCTTCAGATAGTGCGAGTCCAGGATCGACCCGACGTCGCGCAAGCTATGTCCGGTGATGGTTGCGATCTCCGCTTCAATGCACCCGGCAAGCGCCAGGCGAGTTACGGCCGTTCCCCGCAAGTCGTGGAAGGTGACGTCAGACACGCCAGCTTTGACGCAGGCCTTGCGCCACGAAGCCCGGAACCCGGACTCCGTCCAACTCGTGCCGGCCTCGGTTGTGAGGATAGTCACGGCGTCCTTTTTTGAGACCTTGGCCGTATCAAGCGCAGCCTTGAGGGGAGCGCCGACCGGAAGCGCCACGCGGGCGCCGGTTTTGCGTTGCTTCAGGCGGATCGACTGCCCGTCATATGCGGTCCAGGTCAGGCGCAGCAGATCGCCTTGCCGTTGCCCCGTCCAGAGCGCGAGCGTCAGCGCCAAATGCAGATGCGCAGGTGCCTTGGCGAGGAATGCCGCTTCGTCCGAGTCGGTCCAGATCGCGTCATTCCGGTTCGCCCGGTAAAGTCGGCCGGGTCTCTCCAAGGGATTAATCGCCGTCAGGCCGCGATTGAAAGCCCACGACAAGGCGCGCGCGAAGACGGCGAACCGATAGTCGGCCCCCCGGCGAGAGGTCGTCGCCAGGCGATCACGCCACGCCAGAAACTCGCCACGCGAGCGGCGATCGTTCAGGGCAGCGAGGGGGAAGTCGCCGAACTCGCCGGCAATGGCACGAAGGTGTTTTTTGTAGTCGGCCCGGGTCCGGTCCGCGAGCGACTTGAAGTCCGAAGACGACTCGTATGCGTCTAGGATTGAACGCATGGTGCCTTCGGGCGTCAGCTTCCGGGCGTTCACGGCCTCATTGTAACTGGCGATGAACTCCGGCGAGCCGGGCTTGCCGTTCAGCCGCGGGCCGCCCTTCCAAGCGTAATGATAGGTGACGGTTGAGCCGTCAGCGAGACGCTTTGAGATCCGGTTGATCCCTTTCAGCCTAACGCGCATCGCGACTCGCCTTCCATTGATCGAACGGATCGGACGAATTCTTCGCCTTTTCGGTGTTCCGCACAATCCTGATCATGCCGTCGGCGCCGATCTCCACCGCGCCCACGTCAAAGCCGGCTGCGAGGGCACCTTTCAGCGCCTTCGCAACATCGGCCTGACGGAAGCGGGTGGAGACTCGCGCCATATTCAGATGACCGGAACCAAGCGCACGTTGGCCGTGGCCGACGGATTTGACGAGTCCGCGACTGCATAGCCCAGCTTCTTGTTGGTAGAAGCCGTCTTCGTCACTAGGCCGGCGGTGGCGTCCCAGTAGACGAGGTCGCCAAGGGCGATCGCCAGGGCGGACACCTTCGGCAGTTCGAATGCGCCTTCCACGTCGACGTCGACCGGGTCGCCGATAGCTGCAGCGCCGTTCGCGACGCCGATGATGTTGCCAGCAATGACGACGCCGCCGGAAAGGACAGCCGCGGGGGCAGGGATGGTCACAGTGCGACCAGGTTGGACATGATTTCTCACAACTAGACTCCTTTGGAGGTGTTGAATCGGATGGTTTTGGGTTGCCGGAAGCCGGCGATTTGGCGTTTCAGGTCCGCGATGTATCGGGCGAGGGCTGAGAAATCGGCCTGCCGGTATTTCACGGCCTCGCCACTGGAATCGCGAACTTCGACCGCCGACCGTCCAAGGGCGAGGCTATGGTAGGCAGCCTCGGCCTCAGACAGACGTTGATGGATTGAAGCGATCACTTTAGGCGCCCGGATTGCGATAGGCGCCGCGGTAATCGGTGGCACCGACACCGAGGTCCAGGGACACGCGGAATTCGCGGCCGAGAACTTCGAAGCCCTCGCGGGTGACGATCTGGGGGCCGGGCGCCAAGCCTAGATAGGCCATTTCGAGAACCGGAGCCGTCGCCGGGTCGCCGAAGAGATACCAGGCGTCGCCGACGATGCGGGGTTCGACGATCAGGGTCAGTTTGCCGGCGAAGGGGTTGGCCTGGTCGGCGCTGGCGGCGTTGAGCACGGTCAGCAGTTGTTCGCCGGCCGTCTCTTGTTCCGGCCCGACGACAAGGTATTTCGGCGTGACAGCGACGGGGCTAACCCCATCAATGCCCTTTTGCGTCCGCAGAGCGACCCGGCCCGCCGAAAGCGAGGCGATCGACAGGGCAGTTCCGACCGAAGCGAGGTTGCCGTGGTCCGCATGGAAGAGTCGCGTGCCGTCGGACATGACGGGGCCCGCGCCGTTCGACTGCGTCAGCAGGCCGATCAGCGCATCAGCTTCGACCTGAGCGGCGGCCTTGCCGAGTCGGGTGGCGGCGTCACCGAAGATACCAAACTGGTCATTGATCAGCAGCTTGCGGCTGAGCGACATGATGCCGGCATAGGTGTCGATCGTGTAGCCTTCAGCAGCTTCGCCCATCGTGACGGATTTCACCTCGCCGGCTTCCGTCACTTTCTGCAGCGGTGACGCCTCGCCGGCCTTCAGGATCGTGACCGGGCGAAGATCCGTTACGGTCCGCTTGCGAGCGAGTGCCTTCAGCGGGCTTGCGGCGACCTGATAGGCGTTGTCGACGACCCGGGTTCCGGATTGCTCAAGCAGTAGCGGGAAATCCGAAGTCGTCATGGCCCGCTGCAACAGGGTTTCGCGCGACATTCCGCCGACGCTCACCCCGGCTCGAACCAGGGCGTCCCGGGCGAAGTCGACGAAACCGAGGTCCAGGTATTGCCGGGCCGGTTCGGACGCTTCGCGACCGCCCATCCGACAGGCCAGGGCTTCCGCCTGCCGTTCGATCAGGACTGCCGGATCGGTGTGATCTGCCGTGATGTGCGCGCGAACCGTGGCACCCGACGCAGACCGCGCTTGCATCGCGGCGAACGCAGCTTCCCTTGCCGCCGGAACGTCGGCTTCGGCGTCGATTTGCTCATCCGCCCATGAGCGGGACAGGCCGGCGATTTCGGCGAGGGAGCGGATCTGCGCATGGGCTTCAGCGCGGGTCACTGTGGCCGGCGCCGTGGCGACCGGAGGGGTTTGGACGACCGGTTCGGCCGCCGTGGTTTGGGTGGTCATCGCTTCACTCCTGATCTGCGACGCCGGATCGGCAGGAATGCCGACCAGGCTGACTTCTTTGATCGTCCAGTTCGCGGCGGTTCGAACCCGGACCTTGGTTTGTGGATCGGTGGTCTCAATCCAGCGGGTGACGGCGTAACCAACCGACACACCACGCAGGATTCCTTCCTCGACTTTCAGGACGGTCGAACGAACGTCCTCCGCAGCCGAGAGGCGAATTGTTGCGACGATGGCCCCGCCTTCGCGCCGCGCGCTGACGACGGTTCCGACGACGTGTTCCGAACCGGTCTGTCGATGGCCGTCCAGAACGACGATGCCCGCTAGCCCGGCAGGATCGACTGCGGAGGTGTCGAGCCGCTCAATGAACGGGCCGCGCGAATCTCTGCGTTGGACGTCAGCCCCCGTAGATATGACCGCCTCAATGGTCCGGGATTCCGGGTCGAACGATGACGGCGCGAACGGCGCCCGACGGGTTTCTAGTTCAAGCGTCAGCACTGTCGGCCTCCTTGGAAATTGGTTTGGGGGCGGCGGCGAAGTTCAGGCCAAGCGATGCCTCGCGCTCGCGGTCGGCTGCGATCTCCGCATCCACCGCTTCGACAGACCATCCGCGTTCGGCGACAGCTTGCCAGCGAGACATCAGGCCCGCGCCCATGAGGGTTTCGAGCGCCTGAGCGTCCTTTGCGGGATCGATCCAGGGCTGCGCCGGCATGATGAACTCAGCGTCGGTCCAATCCCGCGGCGCGGCTTCAAAGTCCGTCCCTGAGATCGCGCCGCTGAAAATCAGTGATGTGACAGCGCGCGAATGCACCGGCCGCAGAAGTTGCGGCGCGAGGACGCCGTATTGCACCTGTTCAACCCGTTGCCGGAATGAGACCAGATCCGCGCGAAGGGAGCCGTAGTTGGCTTTCGACAGGTCGCCACTGACAAGGTGAGCGGGAACGCCCATGCCGACAGCGACGGTGCGAACTGCAGCCGTCAGGAAATCCGGCGCTTGCTGCGCTTGGGGAGGCGAGGTCAGGTTCAGTTTGAAACCGGCAGGGACAACCTTGATCGTCCCCGGCTCGAGTCCGCCGGTCATGATCGAATAGTCTTGCTGACCATCGAACGGGTTGTCGCCCGACATATCGTTTTCGTTGGTCAGGAACCCGGCAAACATCGCCGAAACTTTGAAGCCGACGAGCAAGGCGTCGCTCAGTTGGTCGATTTCGTTCAGATTCAACAGGACCGGAGCAAGCCACGAAATCCCGCGCACCTGACCTGCCCCGATCTGCTTGAAAATGTGCAGGACGTCGGCCGCGTCCATTCGCTTCGCCGGTGCCCAAGATGCGTAAGCGGAAGCGGCTTGCTCCGGCCGAATCCAGTACGCGACCCGGCGGCCCTGAGTGTCGAACTCGACCCCGCCGACGATTGATCCGCCGTTGGCCAGATCAATCGTCTCGCTATCGTCCAGCAGTTCGACCGGGATCTGGCGAAGGCGCAGGCCATCCGGCGTGTCGATCATCAGGACCAGGGCTTCGCCGGCAATGACCAGTTCGCGGACAATATCCGCCTGCAGCGACCACCAATCGGAACGGCCACCGATATCCGCTTCATTCGCCCATTTATCGACGGCGGCACCGATCTCCGCTCGAATGTCAGCGGAGGGATGCGAAGGCGTCGGCCGGGCACCCGTTCCAACCAATGCGGCAACCCAAGCGTCAACAGCGGCCCGCGCATGGGCGTTGTTTGCGTAGGCATGGCGAGCACGGCTTCGAACCGTGGCGGTCGCGGCGAGCGTTTCGGTAGCGACCCGACCGAAATGAGGGTTGCCCCATGCCCGTCCGTTGCCGGCGGCATCGAAGCGCCGAACTGAAACCGGGCCAGTGGGGCGACCCGTCAAAGCAGCCGCGGCATTGGCGACGCGCGCCAGGAATGTGTTTGATCTGGTCATCCGGCCGCCGCCTTGAACGCGCCGGAGTTACGACCGACGAAGTTGAGCATGACCCGTTCGCCGGCGGAGGTGGCCAGCGCCTTCTCAAGCAGTTCGGCCGGGTCAAAGATGTTGACGATCTTCGTGTCGCCGCCTGAGCCCTTGTTGAGTCCCCCGTTGAAGCGGTGACGCGGGTCGCTCTCGGTCAGCACTTCTTCGTTGCGCTTCAGCACCGCACCGACCTCGTCAGGACGCATCCCGGCGATCCCGCCCGTGTGGTAGCGGGTCGCCGCGCTGATGATCGAGGACGGGATCATGCGCCGGCCGGACGCGCCGACCAGTCCGCCGCCGTGTTTGCCGACGCCCGGCGACTTGCCGCCGAAGAGGCTTGTGATGGTGCGGCTCAGGAAGTCACCCGCACCACTGCCGGCCCCACCCTTAACCGGTCCGCCGCCCATGGACTGCAGGGCGTTGAGGATCATCTGCTGCAGGATCATTTTGGCGATCTGCTTCAGGAAGTCGGCCGCAAACTGTCGGAAGGTGTCACCAAGGGACTGGATGACGTTCTTGCCTTCAGCGATCGACTGAGCGAGCCGGTCGAAGGCATCGGTCGCCCCGTTGGCCAGCATATCGTTGATCTGGATACCGGTAACGAAGGCGGCCTGTCCGATGCCCGCGGTCGTATCGAGCACGGTCTGGAGCGTCAGGATGGTCGCTTCGGCTTCCGGTCCGCCTAGTGCCCGCAACAGGGCAATCGCGTTCGGAATCGCAGCGAGGAGTCGTTCGTTGATCCCGACGATCTGTTGCTCAATAGCGGCGGCGGCGGCGGTGTCTCCGCTGCCACGGAGGAATGTCGCCCGGTCCTGCAGTTGTGAGCGGAGGGCGATCAGATCGTTGACCGCTTTTTCCGCGGCGGCGCGCTTCCGGGCGGCCTCCTCGAAGTCGTATTCCTGGCCCAGCTGGTCCGCCCGAACGGCATACAGGGCCATCGCCGCCGTCAGACCCTCTTCAGCGAGGCTCCGGGCGATGAAGGCGTTACGGGCTTCGACTTCGCCCCGCTGGATTGCCAGTTCGAGGGCTGCCTTGTTGACCTCCTCGAATGCCCGCTGCGCCACCTCGGCATCGTGGGTCGCGCCGACAGTCCGCGTGATCGCCTCGCGCTGCGCGTCCGTCAGCGTCAGCCGTACTTCAGCCGCCGCAATCTCGGCAGCATGGATGGCCTCGGCAATCTTCGACGCGCGTTCCGTTTGCCCGATCAGGGTGACGCCGAACTCGCGCTCTTTGTTTTCCGCGACCAGTCCGGCCACGAAGTCCGCTTGGGCCTTGGCCAGTCGCTCCGCATCCGTGACGCGGTCGGCGGGTGCGTTCGGGAGATTGGAGGCCGGGGGCGGTCGGGTGACGGTGTCAGGGGCAGCGGGGGGCGGACCGAGCAGACCTTGGCCGGGCTCTGCTGCAGCTTGTCGAGCAATGAGGGTGCTTAGTTCGGCATTTTCGTTCCGCAGCAGCGCGAGCCGGCGCGTCTGCGCGGCCACCGCGGCACGATCGCCGCCCTGCCCCCGGTTCGCACCAGCCGACGTCTGCGCGTCCGATAGCGTTTCGATTTCGCGCGAGTTGCGGAGGAACGTGGCGCGGGACGCGGCAAGCGTGGATTTGTTCGCGCCGGGGAGCATCGCCGTTAGCCTGGCGATGCTCCGCATCAAGTTGCTGATGTTCGCGTTGGCCCGGCCGAAGTCGAGGAAGTTCACGGTGTTGACGAAGGTGCCCCATGCCGCGCCGAAATCTTTGAGGATCTGCGTCCAGGGGCCACGCATCTTCGCAGCCGTCTCGCCGTAGCGCCGCTCGAAGATGGCGAACGCCTCAGTCCGCGCTTGCGCCTCTTTGCCCTGATCCCGCAGCGCCTTGATGTGCTTGCGCTCGGCGGCGGTGAGGAAGTTCAACTGGTCGTCGAGGGTCAGGATCGCGTCGGCGTTACCGCTGAAGGCATCAGAAACTGTCTTGGCCGCGTCCTTGACGTCGACCTTCATCACCTTGGCGAAGTCCAGGGCGGTGCGGCCGAAGCGTTCCAGATATTCCGGGGCGACGTTGTCCCCGACGAACTCAGTCAGGGCCGTCCGCGCGTCCTTGAGCGACCCGGCATAGATGTCGAGGTTCTGGGCGAGGGCTGCGAGTTTGCCCGCGGTGTAGTCGGCACCGTTGCCCGACCGCGTCAGCAACTGGTCGAACGCCTTGAGCGATTCCGCTTCGTTCTTGACCCGCGTCAACGCGGTGATGAACGGCGAAAGGGCTGCCGTGGTCAGGATGATAGCAGGAGCGAGTCGCAGCGCGCCGGAGATCACCTTGGGGAAAATCTGGGCGATCTGGCCGAACTGCTGCGCGAAAACCTGCGTGACGGGCGTCCCGCTGGCGATCTGCGTGAAGACGTCGTTGATCTGGTAACTGAGATTCTGCAACTCGAACGGACGCAGACCCAACGGGCCGCGACCTTGGCGGGTGGCTGCGGAGTCCGTGATCTGTCCGGCCAGGTCGCCGCCGGCACCGCGACCCTTCAGCGCCGCAGCCGAGGCGTTGCTCCGCAGGGCGCCCGTGTTGCGGACAAGGGCTGCGGTCTCTGCGTCGACGGCAGCGGCAGACTTGCGGGCCCCGGTGGCGACCGCGTCCATGGCGGCGAAGGAGCCACGGGCACTCGACGTCATCCCGATATAGGCGTTGGCCTGCTCACGCAGTTGCGCCCGAAGCGCGGACACGGCGGCCTTCTGCGAGGCGAACTCTGCCTTCAGCGCGGCCGACGGACGCTTGGCCTCCGACATCTTCTGCCCGAGGCGTCCGACCTCCGCAGACAGGGCCGCATACTGATCGACCCCGGCCTTGAGTTCTGCCTGCTTGCCGGCGATCACGTCACGGCGGCGGCTCGTCTTCTCTTGGGCCGCGGCGAAACGACGAAGACCAGATTCCGCCGAAGCGAGACCGGCCTTCGTCGCGTCACGCGCTGTTACGAGGAGTTCGACTGACTTCTGCCCGTTCGCCATGTCAGTTGCCCTTGCCCGGGGCGTTGAACCGGCGGCAATTCTCACCGGCAATCCGACCGATGCGCAGCATAAGATCGCGCGTCTTTTTCTCCGAACCCAAGACGCTGACCCAGGCGGCGAAGATTTGGGTGCCGCGCTTCAAATCCTGATCGATTGCGGCCCGCGCGAAGACGGAAGCGATCTCTCTGTTGCAAGCGTCCTTGGCCGCGTCAGAAACCTCCGGCTCCGCACTGGCCACCGGCATCATGTACCGATCGGCAATGGCACCGAGTTCGGCGCGGCGCAGCGCGGCCACTTCACACAGCAGCGCGACGTCAGCTGAAGGCGAGGCGTCGACCACGGTCAGGCCTCAGTCGCGATCAGAGGGAGCAACAGATTGGTCGCGTGAATGTATGTGACGGTTTCGATCGGCCGGCCGTCGCCAAGCAGAACGCCAGGGGACAACGGGGCGGCGCCGAAGCGCAGCTGGTGCCCGTCACTCCGGAGACGCACCCATTGCGACAGTGTGGTCCGGGCCTCAGCGTCCGTGGATCGCGCCGATGCCAGTTCCACAAGCCAATTTTCGCCACCTCGGATTCTCGGAATGATCGCGTCGAGACTGATCTCGTAGTTCCCGCATTCGGGAAAAACGACAGTCCGGCCGTGGTCGATCACATTCCGAAGCCAGCCCAGGTCGCGGCACGTCATGTCGATGTCAGACGCGGCTAGGAGCAATCGTCCAATCAACATCTCCCGGAGGTCGAAGTGACTGGTACCGCGACCGTCGCGCGGAAGGGGAGCGGCTTTGATTAAACCGTGCGCATCGAAGTGGCGAAGCTTCCGATGGATTTCGCCAATCTCGCTGTCCGCCACTGCGAACGACTGCGCCATCTGAAGAAGAGTTTTGGTTTCGGCGATCATCAGATTTCCCTGTGCTGTTCTTTTTGCCTATATCGAAAACAGCCAAGCAGAGTCAAATTTTATACTTTCTCAAGATAAGAGAATATCGGGTTTATCCTATCTAGAGAAACAACTTATGGCGCCGTTACTTGCCATCTGCGGTCATACGTGCGACCTTGGCTTTGTCGAGGCCGCAGGTTTTGTTCCTTTCCTTGGGCAGCGACACAGGCGGGGAGGTTGCGCGGGCGTTCGCCATGCGCCATCGCGACCTTATCGGAGACGGCCGGGAATCATGGGGATGAGGCCGGCCGTCTCCCCGCCCCTTTGTTTGGAGGTGCCCCATGGATGATGATCTGATCCTCTTGCGAGACGCCCTGTACGGGACCGGCGGACCCGACGCGCCGCGCGGCCTTCACCCCGATGTCCGGATCTCCGAAGTTCGAGAGAAAATCGGCCCAGTGCTCAGGCGGCGCCCTTGGCGGCGCGGCCGATCATACGAGTTTGTCCGTCAAGTAGACGTCGAACGCGCGTGGTCACGTATAAGCAGCCAAGCCACGCAATAGGAGAGTCGTTTCTCTATTTAAGAGTCTTGACGTTCCGATTGTGACTCTATTTGCTTCAATTATCAGCAATGGAGAACAAACGTGACACAATTTAGCTTCGCGACATATTCGGATGCAGGCGCGGTCATTGCGTTTTGGGCGCCGGAGGTTTCAGGAAACTGGGGCGCAGACAACGCCAAAGGGCACGGCTATGCCAAAGAAGTTTTAGAATACATCCGCCACCACGACGTGCCGCCGCTCTTGGGCTACGTCACCAAAGCCATGATCGCTCACGGCGAATTCGGGGGTGTCGAAGTCGGGTTCTGCGAAATGATCGCGTGGCACGCATCGGGCGTCTGAACCTAGCGGAAAGCGGACTCTCGTAGGGTCCGCTAAGGGGGGGAAGCGGACATCAGCGCACGATGGTTAGAGAGCCGCCCTCGATCTGAACCGGCCTCATTATTGGCGCACAGCCGGAACTCCCGTCTGGGCAAACTGTCCAACAGGGCTCCAGTGGCACCAGAACGCCAGTTGCTTCCGCAATCATCCCTTCGCGCCAACCGGTTCGTGCTGCGTCAGACATTCTGACGGCAGAGCTAATCACAATGTCAGAACGCCGTGCAGGGTCGGATGAGACGAAGGCCACATTTGAATGTGCGCCTATGACAACCGGGCCGCGGAAGCGGAGGCACCGGCCGAAATGATCTTCGGGCCTGTCGAAGATGTCGCCGAGCTCGACCGTCTCACATGCTGCCGACGAGTGGCGCTCCATACTTGTGTTCGGGGTGCCAAGGGATTGAACTCCACAGCCCACTGTTCCCACCGCCATCACCAACAAGACGAAAACAGGTACGGGGCGAAGCGTGTGCATATGGCAGGATGACACAGGGGTGCGAGCGTCCACAACGGGTCGGGAGCAGACGGTCGCTCATGCGTGGGAAGCGGATATTACCTCATTCGTATGCGGAGTATTCAGCATCATCAAACTGGGGCGTTCCGGCCTTAGCTTGACCGCTGGCATACGCCACACCGTAGGGAAATCCGTCAGCAGATATTTCTATGAGTCCTCCAACCATATTGATCACAACACGAGCTGGGTAGGGACATCCGCTGACTACATAGAGACTTATTTTTTCTATCCGGTTGGCGGAGGATAAAGACTGTTTGGGGTAACCTGCGGGGTCGACAGGAACGTCATCGGTCGCAACCAAATAACCGATCCCTCCGACCTCCTCCTCCAAATAGTCCGGCTGGATCATGATCCGTCTGCCAGTTGATAGGACAAAAACAACCCTGATTGGTTGCCCGAACGTATGGGACAGAGCGTAGATGTTGCTTACCGCAAGAGGCATCTCGCCCAGCGACTCGATTACGTCTTCAAACCTAGCATCCACCCTACAAACCCATCCTCGCGTCAGTTTCTCCCCCGAGTGGACTATCACACAGGGGGGGGCGCTGTTTCCAGTCTCTGGCGCAGACCTAATGTCCGCTGTGGGTCGGAAGCCGACCGTCGCCTACGGGTGGAAAGCGGACGTCGAGCGATTACGCCTTCGGACTTGAAAAGTCGGCGGTTCCATCGGCAAGGATCTGGTAGTCGAATTCCACGCGAGGATGGACGCTCTTCAACTTGAGTGCCGCATAGACACCCTTATTACTTTTGATAACGACGATCTGCCCGACATTTGGTGTGCGAGTTCGCGAGGTGAAATTATTGCCTTTGGCATCTTTCACGTCTGTGATTTCGCTAGCGCCCTCCGCAATGGCGACTCCTGAGATTGAGGGGGGGTCGTTGTAGACATGTGCCGAGCCCGCCCCTGCCCGAGTCCACATCGTCTCGATCTCACAGTGACCCTGGCCGATCAAGAAACGACCGTCGTGGTCATCGATTAGGAAAACGGCAGTTCCAGAGTTACCAGCAGATGCTGGTGGAGGTATAAAGTTGGCCTTGGCGATGCTGGGAAGGGCTTTGCCAAGTTTACGTGCTACTAAGTCAGCTAATTCAAGCGGCGACGTGGTTCTTGCGTCTTCAAAGCGAACGGTTGGATTAAGTCCCGGAAGGTCTGTGTCGTCGAACCTTACTGGAAGGATATACTCTCGCCCTGCCGCGAGCGCTGCCGCCAATGCAGCTCGCTTCTCGTGACCGGTCCATAGTTTTGTCACATAGTCAGCTGAAATAAACATGACAACATAGTCAGCCATGCCGATGTATACCTGCTGCAAGTGTTCAGGTAAGTCTATTCCCCATAAATTTGCGCGCTCGTTCTCATCATAAAATGCTACGATGCCGGCTGCATTGAGATGCCGGAATACTTCTCGAACGTAGTCGCGCTGCTCACCGGCGAAAGATAGGGCAATCTCGTATTGTTTGGGCACGATCGTCGCCTTGCGTTGAGGGAATATTCGGTCCTACTCGGTCGGCGGGACTGTCCGCAATTTGTCGGGACCCGACGTTAATCAGCCCTGTTCCCTCCGATATAACGAAGCACAACGGTCTGGGCCATAACGAGCATACCCTCTGCGAGCGTTGACATCTCCCTGCGGGAGAGCGGCTTCGTTCCATGGATCACCCCGCTACGCAGCGCATAAGCGGTGTCCCACTGTTTTCGGAGGTGACCCAAATCCAAGCGGTCGAACAGACGCATAACGCCTTGGCGAAGGCTTACCTTGAACACACCGCGCTCGATGGCTTCTGCAAGTTCCACTTGCTCAATCTGGGTCAACGAGGGATCGCTCGCTGCGAGTCCGCGAAGGCTCTCGAGGACGGCCTTTTGGCTAGAAGACCAATTTTCCGACTGCCCCAAGCCTTCGATTGCAGAGACGGCTAGGGCCATTTTCGCCATATCTGACGAAGCGGAGATTGCGGCATTCAATTGCACCAAGGCGCCCAAGGCATCGCCAGACAACTCGCCATCATGAGTAGCAAAGCCCTGCAGTCGCGCCACGACGACGTCGGACGGAGTGCTAACAGTGCCGTGTATTTCGACACGTAAAAAAACTTCACGGCCGGTGTCTTCGTAAACATCGATACCGTGCACGTCATCTCGAAGGACACCCCCGCCCCTATTAATCGCCTCTTTGGCTATCTGTCCGAATTGGGCCGTTGCAATGTCTTCACCGATGTCGATCCCCATACGATGATGAGCGTCGTAAACGCGTAGTGCCCGACTGAGGGTTTGTCCGATTTTTGCGGCGGCATCGGCCGTCTCAAAGCCTGTCGCTATCATGACGAGGTCTTTCGCGTCAGAGAGCCGCGCTTCTTTCTCCCGGGGGAGCAATCTCACGTCACGATCGCCGATCTTAAACCAGATCGGCGCTGCATCGCCTGCGATCCGTTTCTGGACAGAAAATCGGAGTCGCATCGCGTAAGTCGTCATTCACGAAGCATGACCGACAACTTCAGCGACAGGCAACTGTTAACGGTTCAGCCACGCCGATTTGACAGCCTTCGGAAGCACAACCGGCGCAGCTGCAGACGATAATTCCTCGGCTCGCCGGTCCAGGTTCATTCCGATCAGCGATCGGGCCGCCCAAGCGTATACGCAGGAGTCCAAGGTCTCCGCCCGCTTACCCTTGATCCGCTCGAACCGGGCTTGCGGGACGCCTCGCGTGTAGCGGACAACTTTCCGCTCAGACGCCAGTTGCTCGAAAAAGACAGGCGCCAATGAGTCAGCGAACCGGAAGCCGGTTTCGCGTGCGAGACGCGCAAAAATCTGAGCCTTCACCGCATCGGAGCCCACCAACCAAAGCGCCGCCTGGCCTTTGCCGCCCGACCGTTGGAGGAAGGGCCGCGAGAACCCCGCGACGCCCTTGCCGCTCACTATCCGCCGGCCGAACCGGGAACGGGTGAAGCCGTGCACGATGTCAGTGTGACCCCCGTCGCCGGAGTCGATCACCGCGGCGTCGATTTTGAGCGTGCCGCCGTTCGGATGCGGCCACGTCTCCCGCAACATCGACTCCAGATCCAGCCACACAGCGTCACTGTCGATCGGTCCCCACATCACCCGATGCTCGAGAACGAAAACGTCCGACCGCCCATGGCCCATGATGACGGCTTCGAGTCGGTCGTCCTGACAGTCGACGCCGACAGTCAGGAAAAGTACGTCCTCGGGAATCGCGGTCAGATTCCACGGCTCCCGGCGGTTAAACAGGGCGTGTTCGTCCAGGTCTTCACCCGCCGTTTTCCAAGGCTCGCCTAGGACCAGGTTTGTGAAGGTCTGCAGCGTGTCGGGCGATTGCTTCGCCAGTAGGAATTCAGCGGCCAACTTGCCCCATCGCGCATTGTGGTGCGGGCTGATCAGGGCGTTGATCCGGAAGCCGGCGTGGCCGCGCACTTCCGGTGCCGTCGCGCGCCATCGGCCGACGGCGACCATCGCCACTTTGTGCCGTTCTTCGACGACGCAGCCGTTCGCCGGGCAAATCCAGTGCGCCGAATCCGGGTCGCCTTCGTTCCAGCGAATATCGGACCACCGGATCTCGCTGAACTCGTCACAGGACGGGCAGCAGCATTCGTAAATCCGCTTGTCCGATTGATCGTAAGCCCGGGTGATCGGACCATGGTCAAACACTGGCGTTGAGCCGGATAGGATCTTGCGGTCGCGGAAGGTTAGCGTTCGCATTTCCGCAAGCGCGATCGGGTCGCCTTCCTGACTAATTTCGTAGCCGTCGACTTCGTCCAGGGCCAAAATCTTCGCGGTATGTCGGCGTAAATTCCGCGGCGACTTTGCAGCGAGAAACTTGAGCGACCCACCCGGGAAACGGCGGTTGAGCATGGTCGATCGGCCGGTCTCGTCGGCTTTATCGGACAGCAGACCGCGCAAGGCCGGCGACGCCTCGAATGTCTGTTCTAAATCCACGGCGTAGTCGCGGGCGTCATCGGCAGTCGGTTGAACGGCAAGAATCGGCGCCGGCGCGTTGCTGACGTAGCTGGCGATGATTCCGGACAGCAGCGCCGTGTAGCCGATGCGCGCCGACTTCATGACGGTGACCCGTTCAATCTCCGGGTCGTCCAGGGCGTCACAAATTCCGCGCTGATAGGGCCAAAGTTTCATTCGCCCGGGCAGCGCCGACGCTGTTTGCGGGAGATGAATGTTCGCTTCAATCCAATCGGCCGTCGCCATCTCAGGAGGCGGGCGGAGGGTTTGGAGCGCGCGGCTGCGGACCAGGTCAAGCGTCGTCATCGGCCAAACCTCTCAGCGCGGATTTGATCTCACCGTCGATCGCCCGGACATCGTGGGTCGTGAGATGCGGCAAGCTGGCCCCACAGCGCGACGGGACGGCAAGCAACATCGACCGCACTTCACGCAGGACGTTTGACCAGGCGGACTCGACCGCCGACGCGGCGACCATCTCGCCGCGCGCGGCCGCGTTCTGAATCGCCAGCTTGTCGGCGGCCTCGCGCGCCTGCCGGATTTTCTCAGCCTTCAGTTCATCATTTACGGCGACGCCGCGCTGCGCCTGATTTCTGAGCCAAGCTGCATAAGCGCGGGTGCAATCGCGCCGATCAAAGCGACCGCCGGATTTGTGGATAATGCCCATGTCCACCAACTGCCCGACACGCCGCGGCGTAAGGTCGAAAAGGTCGGCAAGATCGGTCGCCGAAATAAGCGCGTCTGAGGCCTTTGCAGGGGCGGCCTTCACCGCGGGGGCGGACGGGGCAGCGAGACCACTCAGCGGCCCGGAATCGAGGCTTAGCAGGTCGTCCAGGTCCAACGGGATAGGTGTTAGGTCGGAAACCATGATTCAAAAATCCTGCAAAGCGTGAAGCTTCGCGGTCTGGGTCCCCCCCGGCACGGCACCCCCCGGGAAGTACCTTTCGGTCGCCACGGTCGAACCGCTCCGATCGCCACGGTTCAACTTCCACGGTGACGTCAGGCGCAGCCCAGCCGCACGGCAGTCGATCATTCCAGTGAGAGTTTCGAGGTCGGCGCCTGCCTGCCCGGACACCCGGACACCCCCTATAGGGGTGTGTCCGTGTCTGTCCGGGGTATCGGCAGCATGGCGAGGGCAATGTCCGGCCCGTGTCCGGCCCTGTCCGGGCAATGTCCGGCTACTCATCGAAAGTCCCCAAATCATCGAAATAGTGCTTGTTAGACAGGGGGATATGCGAACGGACGTAATCACCGATGATGATTGTCCGGCCTTGTCCGGCTAGTTCTTTGCTGGCCCGCCTGAATGCCTTGGTTCGACTGTCGGGATTTTCGGACCCGGACACGGCCCGACCGGCCACACACGCGTCGCGCCACTCGCATTCGGGCACCCCCGGACACGTCGCATTGTCCGGCTTGTCCGCCTCAAGTCCGGTCAGGATTGCGAGGGCTGCACTGGCGCTATCAGTCAGCTTTTCCGCGCGAGGCACCGAACCGCTTGCCAGTTCATCGACCAGGGCGGCCGTGATCGCGTCGCCGTCCTCATCTTCGCAAAGGACTCGGGTGTCGATCACGAACGCCAGGTCGCGGTCGCACGACCCGTTCCGGTTCTTAGTCAGCTTCGCACGTACCACGCCGACGTCGTCTCGGCTGACGTGCATGGCCATATCCAAGGCGCCGTTCAGCAGCGAGTGACCGCGGGGCGTCTTACCCTCAGCCTTCGTGTCGTGGTGTATCAGGACCACCGCGGCGCCCCATTGAGCGAGCGACCGGGCGACGGCGACGACGCGTCCCATCGCCTCGGCTGAGTTTTCCTCGAGCCCGGGAAAGGCCATAGCCAAGGTGTCGAGAAAGATCAGCGCGGGTCGCTGTGTCTCGACTGCCGACTTCAGCGCCTCGAGGTCTTGGCTATCGGTCGATAGCAGATCGCTGACACCCTCGACCAGGGTGAAGTCGCCGGCGTCACCGTGGCGCATTTTCAGGGCAGTTACGCGACCGCGCATCCCGTGAGGATCTTCGGCCGCGACATAGAAGACGCGACCCGGCTTTGCCCGCATCCCGAACGCCGCGCGGCCTTGCGCGACCGCGTAGCCGATATGCGGAGCGATCAGACTCTTGCCGGCACCGGGCGCGCCGAAAATGCAGCCGACGTCACCCGGCGCGAGGATGCCCTTGACGACGTAGCCACGCGAAGGGGTGGCCTGACATTCGGAGGGCGTGAGGAAGGTGAGGCGCGACGGCGCGGGGGCCTCTTTTGCATTCCACCCGTTCGCCTTGGCCAAATTGTAGAGCGAGCCGATGGTAACCCGCTTGCCCGGTCGCCGGCCAAACGACTCCCACACGCGCCGCTGATCTTTGGCGTCGAATTTCTCGCTGGCACGCGACCATTCGGACCACGCGTCAAACCCGGCGTCGCTCGCCTTGGACTCGGAGTGCAGCGCCATCCCGACCGTTCGCCAATCCTCGCGGTCGTCGGCAGGGATGAAAGCTAGGGCGCCGCCGATGCGCTCGAAATCCGGGGCGATCAGCGACTCTAGGTCGAAATCGTCATCGTCCGGTTCGGTGACCGGGTCCGGCGCTGCGACCTTGTGCAGTTCGGTCGCCTTGTCGATCGGCCGGCCGTCGACCAGGTGCACGCGGTGGTCACGGCCGTCGCCCGTCGCCCCGAAATAGTAGGACTGCGACCGGGCGAAGGATTCTCGAGCGAGGATGCCGCTAAGGGCTGCGTTCAGGCGGTCGCACATGGCGTCCCGGTCGGCCGGGGTCATCGGTGACGACGTAGGGCAGAGGGCGCGCCACCGCGGCGCGGCGGGGGTATGCGTCGGCGTCGTGTAGATGATGCCGGCGAGGTTGGCCGCGCGGAGCCGTGCGACCGCCTCAGCTGGCGACACTTCGCCCGCATCATAGTCGCCCTCAACTCCGGTCACACTGACCAGGTTCGCGTCGTGGCGGAGCGCCCCTTTAATGGTCGTGAGGTCCCCGAACGTGGCCAGCTTCAGCCACGGGAGATCGGCCTTCGCGGGGGCCCGTTCGCTTTCGATCCGGGCCGCGAGTTGCCGGAACGTCGTGGTCACCCGAGTCTGTCGCTTAGCGGTCGCGTCCGCGAAGTGAGTGACGGCGATAGGCGCGTCTAACGGACTGATCGGGAGGGCTAGAAAATCGTCGGTTTCGTGGTAAGTGTTGACTTGAAGTTGACGGACTTCCTTATCGACTGCGACGCCGTTCCGGGGACCAACCGGGGCGGCGTTTCGCGTTCCGGGCGGTCCAGGCAAGCCTAGCAGATCGAGTAAATCGGGCGCGATTTCAGTTGGAGTTTTTGCGGTAACGTATTGATTAGCCACGTGGCGTTTTCCCTTTAGTTGGGGAAAAAGCGCGGCGAAAACAAAGACAGACCGGGGACTCTTAATCAGCGGGTCGTAGGTTCGAACCCTACATCACCCACCATCGTCCCAAGTCCGATGGACTGAGCCCGGCCCGGGCTCCTTCGGCGAGAAACCCGACCCCCCAACGACGGGTGCTGACCCGTTAACCGCGGCAGGTCGAGAAACGCCCTGCTCTCCGGAAATCAGTTAACCGCCTCATGGGCCGGATGTGAGGAACCGCTGCGCGATTCCTCCTCATCCGTTCCGGGTTCAGGCCCAGTTGTAGAGGCCGCCCGGGTCGATCCAGGGTTCGGCGCCGAGGATTTGTCCGTCTTCCGGGACCGTGAGCGGGGTGTCTCCCGCCGAGGCCGTAAACAGGGCCGTAAAGCGGTCGGACATCGGGTCGGGGCCAAAGGCGTCACCAGTCGCGTCACCCGGCAGGACCAAGGGCTGATCAACAAGGTCACCGGTCAGCAAGAACCCGTCGTCGCCGGAGGCCCGCACTTCGAAGTGGAGGGTGCTCCCGAAGCCATCCGAACCGCCGATGATCGTACCGTCGTCCATGACCGCCAGCGGCAGATCGCCATTCCGGCCCGTGAACAGGTCGGACGGGGTGCCGATGTCCAAACGATCCATGCCCGTCTCACCCGGCAACACCAGGGGGGTGTCAACGAGCCCTCCGGTCACGACGAACACGGCTTCGTCCGCATCCCCGAGGCCGAACGAACCATCCGGGTCACCGGGGAGGCCGCCGTCGTCAATGACCGTCAGCGCAGGATCACCTCCCCAGGCGGTGAGTGGCGGTGACATCTGGATGGCGTCGGCCAGCCGGAACGAAGGCGACAGGGACTGATCCTGAACATGGAAGACGTCCGGTACTGCCCGCAGGTCTCCCAGGTCCTCAAATACAGGCGGCGGGCTTGCCTCGTCTGAAACACCCGGCAGACCCTGCAGCGAGCTGGATTCGCCGCCGTCGCCGCCGCCGATTCCATAGCAGATTTGCAGTCCGCTGCCCTTGGCAGAGAGAGGGGTAGTGAGCGCGCCCGCGATGTCCGACACGGTTACGGTGATCCCCTGCAGGTCGGACATCAGGCCGTCAGACGCCGCGACGATGACGTCATAGGTGTTGTCGCCGCCCGCGTCGGTCGGGGCCTCGAAATCCGGGGCCGCGACGAAGGTCAGGACCCCCGTTGCCGGATCGATCGTGAACCACGCCGCGTCCGCGCCGCCGGCGATACTGTAGGTGACCGGATTCTGGTTGACGTCCGTCGCCACAACGGTGGTGACGACAGTCTGGCCCTCGGTGATGTCGAGGCCGACCTCCAACCCGCCGCCGTCCGAGGTGATCCGCGGCGGCTCATTATTGGCCCCGAAAAGATTGATGGTCTGGTCGTCGAACTGGAGAAATTCGCAGTTGAACACCAGGTCGCTGCCATCCGGGCCGGTGACCCCAACGACACCGACGGTGAGGAACTGGATGGTGTATGAACTTAACGGGCCCTTGAAGATCGCCGTGTCGATCCCGTCGCCACCCTGGTACTGGTCATTGCCGCCGCCGCCGTACAGCTGGTCGTCGCCGTCTTCGCCGTGCAGGTCATCGACGCCGGCCCCGCCCGTAAGCATGTCATGACCGAGGCCGCCAAACAGGACGTCGCTCCCGTCCCCACCATCCAGCCGATCCTGCCCGTCGCCGCCCAGAAGTTCATCGACGTCATTGCCGCCCAGCAGCCGGTCGTCGCCGGCCCCGCCGTCCAGGGTATCGTCGCCGCTGCCGCCGTCCAGGAAGTCATCGGAGGCGTCCCCGTACAGGGTATCGTTCTGGGCGTTCCCGAACAGTCGGTCACGGCCATCCCCGCCGTTCAGGGTATCGATGCCATCATCTCCGTACAGGGTGTCGTCGGCGTCTCCGCCGTCCAGACTGTCATTTCCGAGGCCGCCGAAGAGGATATCGTTTCCGGCCCCGCCTGAAAGCGTGTCCAGGCCGTCGAACCCGTTGATGACGTCATTGCCTCGCAGGCCCGACAGGGTGTCGTCACCGGCGCTGCCGTTCAGAATGTCGGCGGTGAACTGGACCGCCACCTGCACCGGCGCGGAACTCTCGCCGAGGCTGTTCTGGATCTGAAGGACGAGGGCATGCGGCAAGACGATGACGTCCGAGGTCGAGCTGTACTGCAAGGCCTCGACGAGGGCCTCGATTGCGGCGCGGTTGGCGTTGGCGTTGAGGAAGACAACGAATCCATTCGACGAGATCGTGGTCGTCCCGATATCGACGCCTTCGAAGCCGACCACGCCCCTTTGGAAGCTGATCTGTCCTGCTCCGGTCCCCACATTCCTCACCGAGACCAGATCCGTAAGCAACAGCCCCGTGACGCTCAGGAGGCCGCCGTCATAGCCGACACCGGAATCGACGAAGGTGACGTCCGCGTCGATCTGGACGAAGGGATCCCCCTCATTGACGGCCAACAAGCTGACGACGTTTGTCAGGCTGAGGATGTTCTCCGCGACGTCGGTAACCGTGACCCGGAGGTTCTGGGTGTCGGCATTCACCCCGTCGGAGGCCCGGACGACAATGTCGTAGTTGTTGTCCCCACCGGCATCGAGAGGCAGTTCGAAATCGGGGGGTGTGACAAAGCCCACCACGCCCGTGGCCGGATCGATAGTGAATCGTCCAGCATCCGCGCCGCCCACGATCGAATAGGTGATCTGGGCCCCGGCGTCGGGATCCGCGGCCGTCACCGTGGTCACTGTACTGGAACCTTCGGCGACAGACACGGTCCCTGAGCTTCCGCCGCCGTCGGAAGTGATCACCGGCACCTCATTGGCGTTGGTGACGGTGACATTGATGGTCTGGGTGTCGGTCAGCGTTCCGTCAGAGACCTGGACAATGACCTCATAGATATTGTCGCCATTCTGATCCGTCGGGGCCTCGAAATTCGGCGGGTTGATCAGACTGATGAAGCCGGCCCCGTTCATCGTGAACCGGGCGGCATCCGCCCCGCCGATGATGGAATAGGTCAGGTTCGACGCGGCGTCCGGATCAGTCGCCGTGATCGTATTGGGCCCAAACGTGTTCTCGAAAATGGTATAGCCGCCAGTCGCCCCGCCGCCGTTGGAGGTGATGACCGGGGCTTCATTGACGTTGCCGACGTTGACGAAAACCGTCTGGACATCGGTCCCGCCCTGGCCGTCCGAAACCCGGACATCGACCTCATAGACATTGTTGCCGTCCAGATCGGTCGGGGCTTCGAAATTCGGAGCCGCGACGAATGTCAGCACGCCCGTTGTGGCGTCGATCACGAACCGGGCCCCGTCCCTGCCGGTCAGGATGGACCAGGTCAGACTGCCTCCCGCGTCGGGATCCGCTGCGACGACCGTGGTCACGGTCGTGCTGTTCTCAACACCGGAGATGACGGTCGACGGTCCGCCACCGCCCGAGGTGATGACCGGGGCCTCATTGGCGTTGGTGACGGTGAGATTGATGGTCTGGGTGTCGCTCAGCGTTCCATCCGAGACCTGGACAATGACCTCATAGATGTTGTCGCCGTTCTGATCGGTCGGGGCCTCGAAATTGGGCGGGTTGATGAGGCTCAAAACCCCCGCCGCATTCATCGTGAACAGGGCCGCGTCCGCACCGCCGATGATGGAATAGGTCAGGTTCGCCCCGGCGTCCGGATCGGCGGCGGAGACGGTATTGGGCCCCGTCGTATTCTCCGAGATGGTGTAGCCGCCGGTCGCCCCGCCGCCGTTAGAGGTGATGAGCGGGGTCTCGTTCTGATTGGTGACCGTCACCGCAAGGGTCTGGGTGTCGACCAGCGCTCCATCGGACGCCTGGACCACGACCTCGTAGACATTGTCGCCATTCTGGTCCGACGGCGCTTCGAAATTGGCAGGGCTGACGAAGGTCAGGACTCCGGTGGCCGGATTGATCACGAAGCGCGTCGCGTCGACTCCGCCAACGATGGAGTAGGTCCTCGGAGCATCAGCGTCTGGGTCGACCGAGGTCACTGTGGTGACGGCCGTGCCATTCTCTGTCACGGTCACGGTGCCGGTTGCGCCACCGCCGTTGGAGGTGATGACCGGGGTGTCATTGACCCCGGTCACCGTCACGGTGACCGTCGCGTCATTGCTCGTGCGCGTGACATTCGCCGCGCCGAACAGGACATAGCTCGATCCGGCGTTCGCGCGGCCTGACGGGTCGGCTTGCGGGGCACCGATGATCAGGTCGTCGAAGCCGTCGCCGTTGACGTCGCCGGCCGCCGAGACCGAGTGACCGCTGAAGTCCCCGGCGGCCGCGCCGCGGATGACGAAACCAGTCTGGCCATTGAGAGACGCCAGATCCAGCACGCCCCCGAAGCCGCCGGCGCGCCCGAACACGACATAGGTTTCGCCCACGTCCATGCCGCCGGTCCCGTCGGCATAGAGGGCTCCGATCAACAGGTCGTCGATGCCGTCGCCGTTAACATCCCCGGCCGAAGCCACAGAATGGCCGGTCAGATTCAGCGCGGCCGTGCCGGTAATGGCGAAGCCCATGGAGGCGGGCATTGAGGACAGGTCCAGATTGGCCCCGAATCCGCCCGCCCGGCCGAACACGACATAGGTCTCTCCGGCGTTTTCACGCCCGCCCGGATCGGCATAGAGCGCGCCGATGACCAGGTCCGCCCGACCGTCGCCGTTCAGGTCGCCGGCAGACGCGACCGACCAGCCCGCGTTATCGCCGGCGTCGATGCCCGAGATGGTGAAACCGTTGGTGCCGTTCAGGGTGCCCAGGTCCAGGGTCGCCCCGAAGCCGCCCGTTCGGCCGAACACGACATAGGCCTCGCCCGCATTGGCCCTTCCGCCGGGATCGCCCTGCGGGGCACCGATGATCAGGTCGCCAATACCGTCGCCGTTGACGTCTCCCGCGGCCGCGACCGAGTAGCCGCTAAGGTCGGTTGGATCGGCGCCGACGATGGCGAAGCCGTTGGTGCCGGTCAGCTCGGCCACATCAATTCCGGCGGCAAACCCGCCGGCCCGGCCGAACACCACATAGCTGGCCCCCGCGTCGAGATCGCCGCCGCCGTTCGCTTGCCGCGCGCCGAGGATCAGGTCGCCGAAGCCGTCGCCATTGATGTCGCCCGCCGACGAGACGGCGAAACCGAGACCGTCGCCTGCCGCCCCGCCCCGGAAGATCACGCCCGTGGAGCCATTCAGCGTGGACAGGTCCAGACCGGCACCGAAGCCGCCCGCGCGACCGAAGACCAGATAGGTCTCGCCTGCGCTGGTTCCCTGCGTGGCCTCGCCCCATGGTGCCCCGATCAGGAAGTCGGCCAGGCCGTCCCCGTTGACGTCTCCGGCGGCGCGTACGCTGACACCGCTGTAGTCAAAGGCGTTGATCCCCGGTGATCGCGAAGCCTTGCGCGGCGGTCAGGTTGGCGAGGTCGAGCGACGCGCCGAAGCCGCCCTGGCGGCCGTACACCACATAACTGACGCCGGCGTCGACCAGACCGCTCGGGTCCGCCGACAGGGCGCCGATCAGCAGGTCGTCATACCCGTCACCGTTGATGTCGCCGATGCCGGCGACGGAATAGCCGCTGCGGTCGCCCGCGGCGGCACCGTGGATCACAAAACCGTTCGTCCCGTTGATCGCCGCGACGTTGAACACGCCATCCGGGGCCAGGGGCGATCCGCCCCCGTCCCCTGCCGCATAGGTGAATGTGTCCTGGGCCGTCTGCCCGGCGCCAAGGCTCTGGAAGCCCGCGCCGACCTCGTAGGACAGGGTTCCGTTCGCGTTGACGATCACCCGGGCGCCGGATGCCAGGGTGATGATGCTGCCGGGCGTCACGGCGGCCCCGTTGATTCGAGCGACAGCGGCGACACCGACGTCATTGTTCAGCACGGAAATGACGACGGGCGCGCCGTCCTCGACCGACGTCGCTCCGTCATTGCCGGCGGTCACCAGCCGGGGCACGTCCAGCGTGAGCGGTCCGTTCATGTCGACCGAAAACAGCGGGGTCGTGCTCGCGGGCTTGGGCGGCAGGACCTCGGCGGGCAGGGATTGCCGTCCGGTCGCCGCGGCGTCATCTCCCGGATGTACGGCATCCGCGTCGAGTTCTCTTTCGGTGACTTGTCGCGCCGAAACCGGACGGGCGTGGACTCCTGATTCGGCGATGCCGAACCCCGTGTATGTGGTCCGATTGGCCATACTGTCCCCCTTGGGTCTGGTCGTGGCTGCCGTCGCGCAATCTGGTTTCAAATCCGAAGAACACTGTGCTGCGACCTCGGCGACATCGCAACTCCCCGGAAGTTGATGTCAGGGATTTGGTTGGGTCGGGGGGAAGAAGGGAAACTGCCCCTCATCGTCCTCAACCGGCACCGGCTCGTAGCCCTCGGAGGGATCAAAGGCCGGCCAGGCATCCGCCAGGACAGTGACGTCATCGGATGCAACCGAAGCGGCGACCGCCAGCTCCCCGCCGCCAGGTTCAGCCCCCGGATCCGGGGTCGGACTCAACAGATTCCCCATCGCAGCCGAAACATCATCGGGAAGGAAGAAGGGTCCGAACAGGCCTTCGCTGCTGACCAACAGCGCCTGACCGGGCCGTTCCAGCGAGACGGTCACCCCGTTGCGCTCGATATCGACCGCGCCGGGCGTATCGAAGGTCCGGGCGTTGCCGGCCGGGCCGCGAAGGACCACCAGCAGCATCGTCTCCTCATCGCCGGTGAACGGCGGGACATCGGGCCGGGCGCGGAGGGTAGCGAGGACTTCAGGGCCAACAACCCCCTCGACAATCGTACCGCGCACACCGATCGAGCTCACGGGCGTGCCGATCGCGACGCGCGAGGAAGAGCGGGCGGTGCCGCCGGAGACGAAGCGGAAGGCCCCCCGCGCTACCGAAACGGCCGAGCCGCTGTTCTCGCTGACGACGAACCGATCGACGGTCATGCGGGCGTTCGCGCCGACCGTGAAGGTCGAACGATCCCGCAACAACACCTGGACCTGGCTCTGCGGGCCCGTCACGTACTGGTCGCCGAGGCGGACCGGGCCCCGAAGCTGGGCTGGCCGAAGCGGGGCGTTGGCCGAACTGCGGGTCTGGACCGAGTTGCGGATCGCCGCATTGACCCCGACAGAGTCCTGGGCCTGGACCGAGGCGGCCACGACAAGACAGCCCCACAGTACGAGGGCTGACGCCAGTGTCTCGAACTTCCTCATGACCGGGCTCCTGACATCAATCGCGCGCGCCGAAACGCCAGATCAGGCGAAGTTCCGCACCCCAGCCGTCAAAATCGGCAAGCGGCGGCGAAGACCCACGGCGGCTGTAATTCAGGGCCCCTTCGAGCGTCACATTTTCGCGGACGTCGCCGGTGGCACCGCGTGCCGTAAAGGCGCTGAGCGGGGCACCGAGCGCGACGCGGGCCTGGGTCCGGATGTCGTCACGGGTCGCTCCGCCCAGAAAGATCGCATCCGCCTCGTCGTATTCGATCCATCGGGCGGAGCCGCTGGCGAACAGATAGACGCCCTTGTCGAATCGTTGGTCGAGGCGGAGACCCAGCCGCGGACCCGCATAGCCAAACGGTCCATAGCCCGCGGATTTGACCTCATAGTCGAGGTTCGCGCCGAACGTGGTCCTCGACGTGAAACGATGGCTGATGCCGGCACCCGCGGAGTAGCGGATACCGTCGCGGTCACCGCCGAGGATGCCGGACAGGGCGTCGATGCCCGGCTCGTCATAATCCTGACTGACGGCTTCGGCGCGCAGGCTCAGGGTGGTGGCATTGGTCACCCTCCAGCGGGTATCGCCACGGACACCGGCTTCGGTCAGTTGGGGCTCGCCCATCAGGCGGACGTGACGCAACACGGCACCCAGCCGCGAACTGCTCAACCGGGTGGTTCGGGCCAGACCGACCTCAAGTCCGGCGCGCTGGAAATCGATCGCCGCGCCGGAAAGGGCGGCATGATCGTAGAGCAGGCCGGTCCCGTAGATCTGCCAGGTCTGGCCAGCGCCAATGTCGGCGTGGCCGTCGAGGACGAGCGTGACCTCGCTGGACATCCCTTCCTCCGGTGGAGGCGCGCCGATCAGTTCAAAGGCGGTGAAATAGGCACCCGCCGCGTCATTCTCAAAGACGACGCCGGCGTTGAGGCTGCCCGACAGGGACCGGGTGGCCGAGCTCTGATCGATTCGCCGCGAATAGCTCTCGGCCTCGGCGCGCTGGAAAGCCGTGAGTTGGACCGCCTCGAGCCGGCGCAGCTCGTCCCGGGCGCTCTGCAGATCGCCCAGCCGGAACAGCACAACGGCATAGAACAGCCGCACCGAGTGCCGGTTCGGCTGAAGGATCAGGATACGCTCAAGCGTCGAGGCCGCGAGCGCCAGATTGCCTGAACGCGCCTGCTCCCGTGCGTAGGCCAGATTCACGGCCTCGTCATCGGGCGCGGCCAGAACGGCCTCGAAGTCCTGGGCACCCGCTGCAGTGACACCGGCACCAAGAGCAACGGCGATCGTCAGCGCCAAGGACGCCATGCGGACGACCGGACGACGGTTCCCGGACCTTGCAGCCATCGACAGCATCCCCCTTGGCAAACCGACGGTAGGTCGGGGTCCGGCGACGGTCAAGCTGTTCACCCTGCTGGACTTCCGGCCTCCGACAATGTTCATCTCCCCCGCCAGGGACGCGGCTGCCGGTGGCGGCGATAGACGTCCGATGATGTCCCGGGGATGACACACCATGAAGCGCACTTTCCTGACCACGGTCGCCATGCTGGCGCTCGCCTGTCCCGCCGCAGCCCAGACGCCCGAGCCGGTTTCGCCGATCGCCGCGTCGCCCGTTCCCGGACCGGTTGAACCGCAGGCCGTCCCGGCCGCGGTAGCGGAGCCCCCCGTCGTCGCCCCGGCCGAAACGCCCAAATGGGATGTGCAGAACCCGCCGGGGCCGTCGCGCGACATTCCCATCGACGTGACGCGCGGCACCTGGATGTCGCTGGACGTCAGTCCCGATGGCCAGACCATCGTCTTCGACCTGCTCGGCGACATCTATGTCATGCCGGTCGGCGGCGGCGAGGCCCGCGCCATCGCCAGCGGCGTGGCCTGGGAAATGCAGCCGAAATGGTCGCCGGATGGCCGCCAGATCGCCTTCACCTCGGACCGCGGCGGCGGAGACAACATCTGGATCATGGACGCCGACGGCTCGAACGCGACCCAGGTGTCGAAGGAAACCTTCCGCCTGCTGAACCAGCCGGAATGGACCCCCGACGGCCAGTTCATCGTGGCGCGCAAACATTTCACCTCGTCCCGCTCTCTCGGGGCCGGCGAGATGTGGATGTATCACCGCAGCGGCGGCGGCGGCGTACAGATGACCGAGCGCCGCACCCAGCAGAAGGACACGGGAGAGCCCGCCTTCTCGCCCGACGGCCGCTATCTGTATTTCAGCGACGACGCGACGCCGGGCACGACCTTCGAATACTCCAAGGACGTCAACGGTCAGATCTACGTCATCCGCCGCCTCGACCGCGAAACCGGCGAGATCGACGCCTATGTCACCGGACCCGGCGGCTCGATCCGCCCGACGCCCTCGCCCGACGGCAAGTCCCTCGCCTTCATCCGGCGCGTTCGCTACCAGTCGACCCTCTACGTCATGGACATCGAGTCCGGGCGCGAGACGCCGATCTTCTCGGCCCTCGACAGGGATATGCAGGAGACCTGGGCCATCCACGGCGTCTATCCGGCGATCAGCTGGACGCCCGACAACCGCTCCATCGTCTTCTGGGCCGACGGCCGCATCCAGCGCGTCGACGTGGCCTCCAAGGAGGTCGCCAATATTCCCTTCCACGTCGCCGACACCCGCCGGGTGCAGGACACCGTCCGCTTCCCCATCGCCGCCGCGCCCGACCGGTTCGACGTCAGGATGCTGCGTTGGGCCCGCCCCTCGCCCGACGGCACCAAGGTGGTGTTCGAGGCGCTCGGCAATCTGTGGATCCGCGACCTGCCGACGGGTGTGGCGCGCCGGCTTACCCGCCAGAGCGACCATTTCGAACTCTATCCGTCCTGGTCCCGTGACGGCCGCTCGATCGTCTACACCACCTGGGACGATCAGGACCTCGGCTCCATCCGCGTCGTCCCGGCCTCGGGCGGCGCCGGCCGGGTGGTGACGGAAAACCCCGGCCACTATGTCGAGCCGATCTTCAGCCCCGACGGCCGCACCATCGTCTATCGCACCACCAGCGACGGCTTCCTGACCACCGCCCTGTGGAGCCGCGACCCCGGCGTCTACCGCATCCCCGCGGCGGGCGGCGAGCCGGTCCACATCACCGACGACGGCCAGGACCCGCAGTTCGGCGCCGAAGGCGACCGCTTGTTCCTCACCGGCCGCGATGGCGACAAGCGCACCCTGATCTCGGTCGACCTCGACGGCGACGACAAGCGCACCCACCTGACCTCGGAATGGGCCGCCGAGTTCGCCCTCTCGCCCGACGGCAACTGGATCGGCTGGACCGAGCGGTTCCAGGCCTATGTCGCCCCCTTCGTCGCCGCCGGCCGCCCCGTCGCCCTTGCTCCCGACGGCAAGTCCCTGCCCCAGACCCGGGTCACCCGCGACTCCGGCGAATGGCTCAGCTGGTCCGGCGACAGCCGCCGCCTGCAATGGTCGCAGGGCCCCGAGCTGTTCAGCCGCGACCTGAACCAGTCCTTTGCCTTCGTCGACGGCGCCCCGGACGAATTGCCCAAGCCCGACGAGCGCGGCATCAACATCGGCTTCACCGCCGAGGCCGACAAGCCCGAGGGCCGCATGGCCCTGACCGGCGCCCGGCTGATCACCATGAACGGCACCGAGGTCATCGAGAACGGCGTCATCATCGTCGACGGCAACCGGATCGAGGCCATCGGCCCGGCCGCCACCACCCCCGTCCCTGCCGGCGTCCCGGTGATGGACATGGCCGGCAAGACCGTCATGCCCGGCCTCGTCGACGCCCACTGGCACGGAGCCATGGGGTCCGACGAGATCATCCCCGAACAGAGCTGGGTCGACTACGCCTCGCTGGCCTTCGGCGTGACCACGATTCACAACCCGTCCAGCGACACCAGCGAGATCTTCGCCCACAGCGAACTGGCCCGCGCCGGCCGCGTCGTCGCCCCGCGCATCTTCTCAACCGGCTCCATCCTCTACGGGGCGACCACCGCCGGCACCGTCAAGATCGAGAGTCTCGAAGACGCCCTGTCGACCCTGCGCCGTATGCAGGCCGCCGGTGCCTGGAGCGTCAAGAGCTACAACCAGCCCCGCCGCGACCAGCGTCAGCAGATCATCGAGGCTGCGCGCCAGCTGAACATGATGGTCGTCCCCGAGGGCGGCTCGCTGTTCCAGCACAATATGTCGATGATCGTCGACGGCCACACCACCATCGAGCATTCGGTCCCGGTCGCCGTCCTCTACGATGACGTCCACCAGCTGTGGCGCCAGACCGGGGTCGCCTACAACCCGACCCTGGTCGTGGCCTATGGCGGCAGCTACGGCGAAAACTACTGGTACCAAGAGAGCGAGGTCTGGAACCACCCGATCCTGACGCAGTACGTTCCGCGTCGCATTCTCGACTCCCGCGCCCGCCGCCCGGTGACACTGCCGGACAATGAGTGGAACCACATCGCCATCGCGCGCGAGGCCACCCGCCTGTCGGAACAGGGCGTCAGCGTATCGATCGGTGCCCACGGCCAACGCGAGGGACTGGCGGCGCATTGGGAGCTGTGGAGCCTGGCCCAAGGTGGCATGTCCCCGCTGGACGTGATCCGCGCCGGTACGCTGAACGGTGCGCGCTCGCTCGGCCTCGATCGCGACATCGGCTCGCTGGAGGTCGGCAAACTGGCCGACATGGTGGTCATGAACGACAACCCGCTGGACAATATCCGCAACACGACGTCCATCGCCTACACCATCGCCAATGGCCGGGTTTACGACACCGGGATGAACGAGATCGCGCCGCGCCAACGTCCCCGCGCGCCGTTCTGGTTCGCCGAGGCCGGGAGCGAGGGCTGGGCGGCCGGCGCGACCGAGGTCGACACCCACGGCCACGACTGACTGAGGGGCGGCGGGCCTTGTCCCGCCGCAGCCCGGCTCAGCGGCTTTGCGACGCCAGCCGGGGGCCGTTCATCCAAGGCGGCTCCGGCATCGACCGGCGGGCCGTGTTCTGGGCACGGGTCCAGCGCTCGTGCAGGTCGGCGAAATAGGGATCGTCTTCCTCGATGCGCCGTTGTTCGCCACTCAGGAACCCGCGCCGGATGGTGATCAGGTCGAAGGGGGCCCCGACCCCGACATTGCTGCGCATGGTCGTCGAGAAGGAAATCAGCCCCAGCTTGACCGCCTCGGCCAGGGGGGAGTCGAAGGCCAGGCCGCTCTCAAGGATCGGCTTGCCGTACTTGAGCTCGCCAATCTGAAGATAAGGGGTGTCGCGGCCGCACTCGATGAAATTGCCCTGGCTGTAGATCAGGAAAAGACCCATCTCGCCGCCCTTGATCTGACCCCCCAGCAGCATCGAGGCCGAGGTATTCAGGCTGTCCGCCTCCAGCGCCGGCGCGATCGACAGCCGCACGCTGCGCAGGGCGTGGCCGAGGATCTGCGCACAGCGGAACAGGGTCGGTGCGGTCTCAAGCGTCTCGGGCTCGTCACCGACATTCAGGTGGACGCCTTCGCGCGCCATGGCCAGGGCGGTCTGGGTCACCGACAGGTTGCCGGCGGTGCAGACCCCCAGAACCCGCTCGCCAGGCCGGTCGACGACATGCAGCTTGCGATAGGTCGAGATACTGTCGACGCCCGCGTTTGTGCGGGTGTCGGCGATCATCGCCAGACCGTCTTCGACCAGCATGCCCACGCAATAGGTCATGCGGCGCGCCATCCCCGAACGCCCATCATGGCGTGACGTTAGCAGATTCGCGCGACAGCGGCGCCCGCATCGGCGTGGCTCCTACGCCTGCTGCTGGCTCTGTTGCATGTCCGCATCACGCACGTTCAGCCGCACCGCCAGCCGCTCGCCGCCACCGCCGTAGCTGGTCCCACGTACGGGGGCGGCCCCGAGATAATCGAGGCCCGTGGCGACACGCACATATCGGTCGGTGGCGCAGATGCTGTTGGCCGGATCGAACCCGACCCAGCCCAGGTCCCCGATCCAGGCTTCGGCCCAGGCGTGGCCGGCCTCCTGATCATCCTGGCCGTCGCGGCGCAGCAGATGGCCGGAGACATAGCGCGCCGGCACCCCCATCTGCCGGCAACAGGCGATAAAGACATGGGCATGGTCCTGACAGACGCCCCGGCCCAGGGCCAGGACCTCGGCCGCCGTGTGGGTGGGCGTAGTCACCCCGACCTCGAACGCCACCGACCCATGGATACCGGCCATCAGCCGGTGCAGCCGCTCCAGCGGTGGGTGGGCCGAAAATTCCGAAGCGAACACCGAGATCAGCTTGTCCCTGCGGGTCAGGGCCGTGTCGCGCAGGAAGACCAGCGGCGACAGCGTCTCCTGGTCGCGCGGCACCACACCGGCGGTGTCGGTCGTCACGACCTCGCCCGAGACCCGGACGGTCAGGCTCTGGGTCGGCTGCTCGGTGTAGAGGGTGTGGACGATGTTGCCGAAGGCATCCTCGGACTTGCGCAACCGGGCGTCGACGTCGGTCTCGACCCGCCAGTTCCGGACCTGCTGGGCCTCGGACGAACGGGGCGACAGACGCAGCGTCTGGATGATGAACCGCGCCGCCCGGTCATAGGCATAGGTGGTCGCGTGATCGATACGGATGCGCACTCGGTCAGCTCAGATACTGTTCGTGGATGGCCTGTCCCAGACGGCCGTTCTCGCCGAGGAAGGCCTGGATGTATTCGTGCAGGCCCGACTGGAAGATGTCGTCCATGCGGGAATTGTCGAACGCCCGCATGCGCTCGGCCGCCAGCCGCTGCGCCGGACCGCGCCGGCCATAGTCGCTGGCCAGCCGCTCCAGATAGCGCACGATCGACGCCTGACAGCTGGCCAGAGAGCGCGGCATCTGCCGGTTCAGCACCAGCAGGTCAGCCACCAGCCACGGCTTGACCGAGTCCCGGTAGACCCAGCGATAGGCCGTCAGCGCCGACACCTCGCGCAGCAGCGTGGTCCACTGGAAATAGTCCAGCTGCCCGCCGACGCGTTCGCCCTCGGGCAGCAGCAGGTGGTATTTCACGTCCAGCAGCCGGGCGGTGTTGTCGGCGCGCTCGATCGCGGCACCCAGACGCAGGAAATAGTAGCCGTCATTGCGCAGCATGGTCCGGCTGGTCGCGCCTTCGACCGACAGGGTGACCGTCTTCACCCATTCCAGGAACCGCGCGAACTCGTCGCGCCGGGTCGGCTGGCCTTGTTCCTCCAGCCCGTTCCAGGCCCCGTTGATCGCCTCCCACAGCTCGACCGTCAGGGCCGTGCGCACCGACCGGGCATTGGTGCGCGCCCGGGTGATACAGGCGGTGATCGACGAGGAATTGTTCGGCGCGAAGGCCAGAAACTCCCGCACCGACTTCTCGGTCGGCGACCGGCCCAGCGCCTTGGGCGCACCGGCCGAGGCGAGGGCGCTGGCCCACACCGTCTCGGCGTCGCCGTCGCCGCGCGTCGGAATCGCGGCCAGCCGCAGCGTGGCCTCGAGAATACGGGCGAGGAAATCCGCCCGCTCGATATAGCGGCCGGTCCAGTACAGGCTGTCTGCGGTGCGACTCAGCATCAGACGTCCAGCACCCAGGTGTCCTTGGTCCCGCCGCCCTGGCTGGAGTTGACCACCAGCGAGCCCGGCTTCAGCGCCACCCGTGTCAGCCCGCCGGGCGCGACCTTGACCCCGCTCGGGCTCGACAGCACGAACGGCCGCAGATCGACGTGCCGCGCGGCCAGCTCGCCCTTGTCCAGCGTCGGCGCGGTCGACAGTGCCAGCGTGGGCTGGGCGATGAAATCGTCGGGGTCGTTGATCAGCTTCTTCCGGAAGGCCTCGATCTCGGCCCTGGTCGACGCCGGGCCGACCAGCATGCCGTAGCCGCCCGATCCGCCGACCTCCTTGACCACTAGCTGATCCAGTTTCGAAAGCACCTCCTTCAGCGCCTCCGGTTCCCGGCAGCGCCAGGTCGGGACGTTCTTCAGGATCGGCTCCTCGCCCATGAAGAAGCGGATGATCTCCGGCATATAGGTATAGACCGCCTTGTCGTCGGCCACGCCCGTGCCGACGGCATTGGCCAGGGTCACCGTCCCCGCCTGATAGGCCGTCATCAGCCCCGGCACGCCCAGCGTCGAATCCGGCCGGAAGGTCAGGGGATCCAGATAGTCGTCGTCGATCCGGCGATAGACGACATCGACCTGTTGGCGCCCCTGGGTCGTGCGCATGAAGACCTTGCCGTCGTCGACGAACAGGTCACGCCCCTCGACCAGATCGACCCCCAGTTTGTCGGCCAGGAAGCTGTGTTCGTAATAGGCCGAGTTGAACGGCCCGGGCGTCAGCACCACGATGGTCGGGTCCGCCCCCGCCGCCTCGGGCGCGCAGGCCCTGAGACTGGCCAGCAGCATGTCGGTATAGGTCTCGACCGGCCGGACGGGATAGTCGGCGAACAGGTCGGGGAATAACCGCATCATCATCTCGCGGTTCTCCAGCATGTAGGAGACCCCGCTGGGCGTGCGGCAGTTGTCTTCCAGCACGTAGAAGCCATCCTCGCCGGTGCGCACCAGATCGACGCCGGCGATATGCACCCACACCCCGCGCGGCGGCCGGCGGCCCTGCATCTCGGGCACATACTGGGGGTTGGTCAGAACCAGCTCGGGCGGCAGAACCCCCGACTTGAGACATTCCTGCGGCCCGTAGACGTCGGACAGGAACAGGTTCATCGCCGTGACCCGCTGGATCAGCCCGGCCTCCAGCCCGGCCCACTCGGACGCGCCGATGATGCGTGGCACCACGTCGAAGGGGATCAGCCGCTCGCTGGATTCCGCGTCGCCATAGACGGCAAAGGTGATTCCCATGCGGCGGAAGAACAGCTCGGCCTGCCGCGACCGGGCCTGCAACAGACCGTCCGGCGCCTCCGCCAGCCAGCGGGCCAGCCCGCGGTAGCTATCGCGGACATCCATCCCGTATCCGGGTGTCCCACCTGACATCTCGTCGAAGGCCATGCCGCTCCCGCTTTACCACTCCCGGAACGTGGCCTGACAAGCTCGGCGGAGGCAACAGGAATGTTGCGGTGCCACAACCGTTCCCCACCTGCGCGACCCTTCACGGATCGCGTTGTGCACGGACAGTTCGTCACTCAAGCGCCTTTGCAGCTTCACCGTGGTGCCGTCCGACTGTCGCGGATGCGGCACGAAGCGCCGCTACGCCGCCGTGACCAATCGCAGGGGGCTGCCATGATTCATCGCATACAACGGACCAACATCCTGCTCGGCGCCAGCGCGCTGGGCGTCGTCTGGGCTCTGGCCGGAGCCGCCGCCGCGCAGGACACCGGGGCGACCCAGCTGGACGAGGTGATCGTGACCGCCCAGCTCCGCGAACAGAGCGCCACGGAGGTGCCTTTCGCCTTGACCGCCTACAGCGGCGACTTCCTCGAGAACCTGGGCGTCCAGGACTTTGAGGAGCTCTCCGCCTTCACGCCCGGCCTGCTGGTCCAGAACCAGTCGCCGAACAACCCGGGCTTTGTGATGCGGGGCATCACGTCCGACTCGGGCGAGGCGACCAGCGAGCCGCGTGTCTCGGTCTATCAGGACGGGGTCTCGATCTCGAAGTCACGCGGCTCCTATGTCGAGCTGTTCGACATCGCTCGCGTCGAGATCGCCAAAGGCCCGCAATCGACCCTGTACGGGCGGGGCGCCCTGATCGGTGCGATCAACGTCATCCAGAACAAGGCCGACATCGGCGCGTTCGACGTTGCCGGGCGACTGGCCTTCGGCAATCTCGGCTATTCCATGGGCGAAGTGACGCTGAATGCGCCGATCGGCGACATGGTCGCGATCCGCTTCGCCACCCGGATCAAGAACCGCGAAGGCTATGTCGAAAACCTGCTCGGCGGGCCCGACTACAACGGCTTCAGAACCAATGCCTACCGCCTGGGCCTCGGCTTCCAGCCCAACGACGCCTTCCGCTACGACCTGATCCTCAACTATCAGGACGACGAGGCACCCGGCACCTCATTCAAGGCCATGGCCTATTCGCCGGCCGACCCGACGACCGGCGTGGTTCTGGGCGGACGCGATCCGTGGGACGGCGCGGCCCTGACGCCGTCCACCGCGCTCGACGGCGGCCGGTTCCTCGGTCTGGACCGCACGGTCCATGGCGTCACCGGCATCGGCCGCTTCGACCTTGCCGACAGCCTGACCCTGACCTCAACCACGGCCTATCGCGAGTTCGACTCGCTTGAGGTGTTCGATCCCGACGGCATTTCCCTGCCGCTGCTGAACGCCATCGAGGATGCCCAAGGCAAGCAGTTCAGCCAGGAGCTCCGGCTGAACTGGGACAATGGCGGCACCCTCTCCGGCTTCATCGGGGCCGGCTATTTCAAGGAAGACGGCTTCCAGCGCACCCCGACCGAATTCAACGAACGCGTCGCCCTGGCACAGCTGGCCGGTCTGCTGGACGGCGCACCGGGCGTCAGCCTGACCACCGCCCTGCCCCTGGCCGCCTTCTCCAGCCCGGCCCTGCTGGATCCGATCCTGGCCGGCTTCGGCATTCCCGCCCCGTTCATTGCGGGTATCCGGAACAATCTGAAGTCCTCGCATCTTGAGACAGGCACGAACTTCAGCGAGCTGGAATCGCTCGATCTGTTCGGCGACCTGACCTGGCGTCCGACCGACCGGCTGGAATTCTCCGCCGGCGTCCGCTGGACGCAGGATGACAAGACCACCGGCATTTCGACCGCCGCCCTGAACGGCCGTTCAAACCTCGGAGGCCTGCTGGCCGTCCAGGGTCTGACCGCCCAGATCAACGCCCTGATCGCACAGGGCACCCCGGCCGCCCTGACGCAGGCTGCGGCCCTCGGTGGGATCGCCAACGGCTACGTGTTCCAGCTGGCCCAGCCCGGTGCCGCCAATGCCCCGGTCACTGCCTCCTTCCCGCTGTTCGGCCTGACCTTCCAGCCGACCGCGGGCAATGGCTCGGTCGTCAACCAGGACCTCGAGAACGACGGCGTCACCTGGCGTGTCACCGGCCGTTATGCCGTGACCGACAACACCAACCTCTACGCCAACTACGCCCGGGGCCGCCGCCCGGCCGTCCTGGCGGCCCGTCCGCCTTCACAGCCCTTCGCCGCCCCGACCTTCACCTTCGTCGACGCCGAGCAGGTCGACAGCTACGAGATCGGTGCCAAGACCGCGATGATGGGCGGCGCGCTTCGCCTCGACGGCGCGGTCTATCTTTACGACTATCAAAACTTCCAGACCACGGTTCAGGTCGGCACCCAGTTCATCACGACCAACGCCGGTGAGGCCAGGTCCTACGGGTTCGAGGGCCAGCTCTTCTTCAGCCCGTCCGACAGCCTCGATCTGTTCGCCACCTACAGCTACAACCACTCGCGCTTCGAGGCGGGCATCTTCGACGGCAACAAGTTCCGCCTGTCGCCCGACAACCGCGCCTCGTTCGGTGCGACCTGGCGCACGGCCCTGTTCGGCGGCACGGTCGAGGTCCAGCCGACGTACAGCTGGCAGTCAGAGACCTTCTTCGACGACAACAATGACCGCGCCAGCCTGCAGACCGCCAACTTCGTGCCCGATACCGTGGTCGATGAAGTGCAGAAGAGCTACGGCCTGATGAACCTGCGGATCCGTTACGAGCCGTCCGCCGCCAACTGGGGCGTTGAGCTGTTCGGCGACAATCTGCTGGAAGAAACCTACATCAAGGACGCTGGCAACACCGGCGACTCCCTGGGCGTGCCGACCTTCATCGCCGGCGAGCCCCGCACCTACGGTGCCACCCTCAGCCTGCGCTACTAGGGGCACCGGAATGAGCCTGCACCGCCGCGACCTTCTCGGACTGTTCGGAGCCGGCGCGGCGGGGGCGGCTACCCCGGCGATGGCGCAGACGGCACCGACCGTCGCCTTCATCCATGGCGTGGCTTCCGGGGACCCCCAGCCGGACGGCATGGTGATCTGGACCCGCGTCACACCGACGGACCCGTCTGTCCGTGCGGTGCGGGTCGACTGGTCGGTCTGGCGCGATGGGGACACCGTGGCCTCAGTCGCCTCGGGAACCGTCGAGGCGGGGCCTGATCGCGACTTCACCGTCAAGGTTGCCGTCACCGGACTGCAGCCCGGCGTCGAATACCGCTACGCCTTCACAGCCGGTAAGACTCGCTCGCCCCACGGCCGCGCCCGCACCCTGCCCGTCGGTCCGACCCCCGAGGTCGTGCTCGCCGTCGCCTCCTGCCAGCTCTATCCGGGCGGTCTGTTCAACGCCTGGGACGCCGTCTCGAAGCTGGAGCGCGTCGACGCCGTCGTCCACCTGGGCGACTACATCTATGAATATGGCGCCGAGGCGGACGACTACGGCATGGCCTCCGGCGCGCGCCTCGGCCGCACGCCACAGCCGCCACACGAGATCGTCTCCCTGGCCGACTACCGGACCCGCCACGCCCAGTACAAGTCCGACCCCGATCTGCAGGCCGCCCACGCCCGCGCGCCCTTCATCTGCGTCTGGGATGACCATGAGGTCGCCAATGACGCCTGGACGCAGGGGGCGGAGAACCACACCCCGGCGACCGAAGGCGACTATGCCGTGCGCAAGGCGGCGGCCCTGAAGGCCTGGTTCGAGTGGATGCCGATCCGCGAACCGGCCGGTGGCCTGACACCCGAAGCCATCTACCGCAGCTTCGACTTCGGCGACCTGGCCAGCCTGCTGATGGTCGAGACCCGGCTGCTCGCGCGCGGCGAACAGCTCCGCTACCAGACCGACATGCCGGTCGTGGAAGGTCGTCCCGACGTCGCGGCCTTCCAGACCAAACGCAATGATCCGGCCCGCGATTTGCTGGGGGACGGCCAGCGCGACTGGATCAGGTCGACGCTCGACGCCTCCCGCACGTCGGGCAAGCCCTGGCAGGTGATCGGCAACCAGGTCGTCATGGCCCGCGTCCAGGGTCCTGACATCACCACCATGGCCAATCCGCTGCAGATCGCCGGCCTGCTGGCCACCCTGCCCGCCGCCGTTCGCAATCAGGTCCGCCAGTCGATCGACCTGTTCAAACTGGGCGTGCCCTTCAATCTCGACAGCTGGGACGGCTATCCCGCCGGGCGCGAACGCCTGTACGCCGCCTTCGCCGAAGCCGGCGTCCAGCCGATCGTCCTGGCCGGCGACAGCCACGCCTTCTGGGTCGACGACCTGAAGGACGCCGCCGGGGCCCGCCGGGGCGTCGAGTTCGGAACCAGCGCGATCTCCAGCCCCTCGCCCGGCGACGCCGTACCGCAGATACCGCTGGGCGCGGCCCTGATGCAGGCCAATGACGAGGTCGTCTTCTGCGACCAGTCGGCCAAGGGGTATGTTCTGCTGACCCTGACGCCGGATCAGGCGAAGGCCGAGCTGCGCACGGTCTCGACCCTGTTCGCCAAACCCTATGAGGCCGGCGTGCTGAAGACCTTTACGGTGGCGCGCGACGCTGACGGGCTGGGGCCGATCGTCGAGGCCTGACGACCGGCCCTCAACGGCCTATTGAGCGGCCGCAGCCCGCGGCCCTGCGTTCTTCACATACTGGTCCAGCCAGCGGGTCATTTCCCACAGCGTATGACCGACCGACTCCCGCGCCCGATAGCCGTGCGCCTCCAGCGGAAGGACCACGTAGCGGACGTTGGCGCCATTGCCCTTCAGGGCAGCGTAGAACCGCTCGGACTGGACCGGGAAGGTGCCGGAGTTGTCGTCCGCCTCACCGTGGATCAGCAGGATCGGCTCATTGACCCGGTTGGCGAAGGTGAAGGGCGACATCTGGTCGTAGGTGTCGCCGGCTTCCCAATAGGTGCGCTGCTCGGACTGGAAGCCGAACGGTGTCAGCGTCCGGTTATAGGCGCCCGAGCGGGCGATGCCGGTGCGGAACAGATCGGTGTGGGCCAGCAGATTGGCGGTCATGAAGGCGCCGTAGCTGTGCCCGCCGACGGCGATGCGGTCGCGATCCGCTACGCCCATGCCGACGACCGCCTCGACCGCCGCCTCGGCGCTGGCCGTCAGCTGCTGGATATAGGTGTCATTGGGCTCGGCCCCGTTGACGCCGACGATCGGCATCGACGGATCGTCCAGCACGGCATAGCCCTGGGTCAGCAGGAACAGGTGGCTGATGCCGCCCGGCCGGGTGAAGCGGTTGGCCGTGTCGACCACCTGCCCCGCCACGGCCGCGTCGGTGAACTCGGCCGGATAGGCCCACATGACCAGCGGCAACGGCCCGTCGCGGTCCTTGTCGTAGCCGGCCGGCAGATAGAGCGTTCCCGACAGCTGGACCCCGTCGGCGCGGGTGTAGCTGATCAGCTGTTTGGTCACCCCGGCCATCTGCGGGGCCGGGTCCGGGAAGGTGGTCAGCGCCGTCGCCTGGGCGTCCAGGTCACGGACAAAGAGGTTCGGCGGATCGTTGCGGGTCTCGCGTCGCGTCACCAGCCGCCGGCCGTCCTCGTCGAGGATGCCCACCACGGTCTCATAGACGCCGTCGGCCGAAGTCCAGACACGCTCCATGGTGCCGGTGGTCAGGTCCATGGTCGACAGGAAGGGATACTCCCCCGTGCGCGTCGCCCCGGCGCCGCTCATCAGCACCCGCGATCCGTCGGCGGTGAAACGCATGACCGGGAAGCCACTGGCATTGGCCTCGGTCACCGGGAAGCCCGGGTCATTGTAGCGGTCCTGATAGTTCCGCTCCAGCAAGACGCGGCCCTCGCCGGGGCTGGACGGATCGACCAGATAGCGGGTCTCGCGCCGGCTGTTGAACTGGCGGCTGACGACCAGAGCGGTGTCTGCGTCGCCCCAGATCACGCCGCCATAGCGGTCCTTGAGGTCGATCAGCGGCGTCGGCGCGTCATCGAACGGCGCGGCGAGGGTATAAACCCGGTCGCGCACCTCGGCGGGCGTCCGCGGATCGCCGCCGTCCTGGGCCTCGACCCAGACCAGGGTCGAGGGCGCATCCGCCCGCCACTGGGCCGAACGCGGTCCCGGCGCGACGGAGTCGAACGGCGTCGGGATGTTATCGCGCAACGGCAGGTCGGCGACCCGGTGCACGACCACGCCCTCCAGATCCGTCACCAGGACATCGGCCGGAAACAGGGCCGCCGGGACGACATAGCTGTAGGGCCGCCTCACCCGCGTTTGCAGGACGTAGCGCCCGTCCGGCGACACGCCCGAGCCCAGATAAACCGCCGGCGCGCCCAGCGTCCGCACCTGCCCTGTGAGCGGGACCAGAGTCAGCTGCGAGGTGAAATAGTGCTCGAACAGGGCCTCGTCCCCGGCGTTGGACAGCAGGTCCTGATACGTCCGCGCGGGGGCCGTCCGGCCCATGCTTTCCTCAACGATCGGGCCCTCGGGCGGACGGCTCATGTCCGGCGCAGGGCCGCGACCCGCCGGCGTCATCCGCACCAGCAGGCCCGAGCTGTCGGGCAGCCAGTCGAAGGCACCGCCGCCCGCTGCGTTGACCCGGGCGTCGGTCAGCTTGCGCGCGACGCCGCTGGCCACGTCCACCGCCCACAACTCCAGCCCGGCCGGCGCATCCATCAGCAGGGCCACCGAGCGGCCATCCGGCGACCAGCCGGGCGAGACGAAGCGCGCGTTCGCCGGCAGGCTGACCGTACGCGCGGGTCCGCCGGCGACGGGCTGGAAGCTGAGGCCGGTCAGCCAGGTCACCCGGCTGTTGGCCTGGCCGTTGTTGCGTGGATTGATCCGGTATCCCGCCAGCCGCAGCATCGGCTCGGCCAGCTCCGCAATGGGCGGCAGGTTGGCGCGATCGAACAGGGCCAGGGTCGTCCGGTCCGGCGACAGGCTGGGCGTCGGGGTCGGCCTGGTGTCGAGAATGTCCGCGATCGGTGCCGGCGGCTGCTGATAGGTCCGGCCTTCCTGGGCCAGGGCGGGTCCGGCGAGGACCGCCAGCATGACAAAGGCGGGCAGGGCCCGACCGAGCAGACGATGACGCATGATTGATTCCCCATCCCGCCGAACGCCGGCCGGGCCGGACGCTAGGGTCGGCGAGTGACACCGGTCAAGTCCGCACCGCAGACGATGGGGGTCAAGGATCCCGGGGGCCGGCGGCCAGGGTGTAGCAGCTGGTTCGCGCCGGTCGCCGCCCCTGCGTATCCCCATAGGCGGCCCTCAGCGAACAGATGTCGGCTTCGCTCAGGCGGCCCTTCCAGCGATCGGGATTGCAATAGTTCATGATCGAGTCGGCGTCGTAGTAGGTCTCGTCGGGATCGGTCGCTTCCGGGGTCGACATCCGGGCCCGGCAGACCGGCGCGCCGGCGCTGATGTGGTCGTGGGTGAAGCCGAGCGCATGACCCAGCTCGTGAAGCGAGTCCGCATAGAAGCAGCCGGTTCTTCTGATGGTCCCGTTGCGGCCGCAGACCCGGTTGATCGCCAGGTATTCGGCGTTGAGGGTGATCGACCCCCCGCGCATCAGGTTGTTTCCGAGGTGGGTTGATGACGCGGCCAGCGCCGGATTGTGCACGATCCGGATCGGAATACGCCGATCCTCGCCCGGCAAGGGGACGGCGCAATCCTCGGCGAAATCGAACGAGACCTGCGCGACGGCCTCCCAGGCCGCGGCCGCCGTGCGAACCTGTTCGCGCGCCCATTGATCCTCCTCGAGTGGAGCCTCGAAACACAGCGGAACCCGGCCATCGGGCCAGACGTCCGCCTGCAGGGGCGGGGGTGCCATCGTCACAACGGGCGGCGGCGGGGGCGGAGGCGGCGGAGGAGCCTGCTCCTGGATTGATGCGCAGCCGGCCAGCACCAGCAGGCCCAGCAGCATCAGGGCCAGCCGCTTCATACCCAGCGGCTTTCGGTCAGGGTGAGAGCCAGTTCGATGCCGAGCGCGCGTACCGCCGGACGGCCCATCTCCGGTGCAAGATCCTCGGCGTCCACCGAGATCGTGACCGGCCCGTCTCCTTCGGCCAGCAGGTTCAGGACTTCCTCACCGAAACTGTAGCCGATGGCGTAGTCGGCGTGGCCGGCATGAGGCCCGCCGACGTGCACGAAGGTCGGCGATGAACCCAGCGACATGCGTCGCCCGCCCGTCGATATCCCCACTTCTAGCGAGCGGTCGTGCAGGCCTTCCTCCCGCGCGAAGGAGGCCGTGCCGACACCCGAAATCATCAGGGTGTCGTCGGCGGCCCGCATCCGCCGCACGGCTTCGTCCGGCAGGACCAGCGTCATGGTGCCCGCGCCGGGAGTCGCCTCCGCCTGCACCTTGTAGACCGTACCCCCCAGCGGTTCGCGCGCCGTCGCCCCGTCCGGGCCCTCGGCCTGCACATTGAACCTCGGAAAGGGATACAGTTCGTCATAGGTGTAGCCCAGCGACCGCGTCTCAACGATGCCGCCGACGCGCCAGGGGCCCGTATCCTGCCCCTGCGGTCCGACGAAACCGCCCAGCTCAAGGTCGGCCCACTCCTTGGGATAGACGCCGGGGCCGACGTTCCGGTGCCAGGTCGCCCAGACACGGTCGATATTGCAGTGGTGCAGCCAGAATACCGGATCCCCCGCCGCGGTCTCCGGGCGGCTCATCAGACCGAGCGGGCCGGGTTGCTTGCCGCCGATCAGGACATGAATGTGATTGTGCCCGTACAGCTCCACATTGCCGGCGCTGCGTGGCCCGCCGGCGAACTGGAGGAAGCGGTCGGAAACCACATTGGCGAAGCGCGAGGCCGCGCTCCAGCGCGCCTTGTTGAAATCAAGAACATCGACGCCGGCCGCTCGCCGCCGCTCGTACAGGGGCGACCCGGGCCGGGTCAGCCAGTTCGGCAGGAAACGGTCTCCCTGCCAGTCCCAGTAAGGCAAGGCGAAGGACTTGTGGTCCGTCAGGGCGCCGATGATCCGCTCCAGGTGCGCCAGTTCGAGACGATGCCAGGGCAGGAAGAGCCCATTCCCGTGCTCGGCGCGCAGGCGGTGAATATCGGTCTGCCAGGCCCATGACAGGCGGTTCGAGCCCCTGAGCCGCTTCATCTCCTCCACGCCCTCGCGGAAGGCGACCAGGTCGTCGCTGTGCTCCGACAACTGCGAAACGCCGCGGCGGATGCGACGCGACGAGGTCTGGGCCAGAGCCGGTCCGGCGGCCAGTCCCACCAGTGCGGACGCGCCCGCTCCAAGCGCTGATCGTCGGCTTATCGTCATCGCATGCCCCCCGGCGTGCCCTGGCGCAGTGGTCAGGGACGGCTCACCTCATGGTTGGCGAACCGGCCTTGTCTGTCGAGTCTTCTCGCGCCCCACGCGACACGCCCTGACTGATGAAACGCGCTTGCCGGGCGGTCGTCCACATCTCGCGCACGCCCTGGCGCGGCATGTCGACACCAAAGACAGCCAGCTGCGCGACCCAGACCTCGGACATCTGCTGCACGGTGCCCTGAACCCAGCCGGGGGCCTGCTGTCTCGACCAGTTCAGCGGCGACACGGCATTGAAGATCAGCAAAAAGGCGGCGACCACGAAAATCGTCCGGCTGGCCCAGCGCCGGTCGCGCGCCGCCACACCCTCGTCGTCCAGGGGCGGCGCGGGCGGAAAGGCGAACCGGCCGAGGGCGGCGAGACGGTTCTCGCGCGTTGGCAAATCGTGGGCGTCAGCGGATGCGATCCAGTCACTGGAGGGATCGGCGGGCGATGCCGGCAGGCTTTCGTAAAGCGGCGGGAACGGTGAATCCGTCCTCTGAACCGGGAACGGCTCCAGCATGTACCGCTGATCCTGATCCTTGCCTCTGGTGTCGTCGGTCATGGCAGGTCCAACGCCTTAGAACTGGAAATAGATGAAGGGAGCGACGCCGTCCGGCCGTACGGCCTCGATCAGCAGGAAGGCCGCGCCGATCAGCAGACCGAGGGTGAGTGACGGGGCCGTCTTCAACCGCTCGGCCAGCCCCTCGATGGCGCGCGGCGGCAGCCAGTGCATGGCCAGTCCGCCGACGATCAGCGTCAGCAGCAGCGGCGTCAGGGCGACCACGGGCCCGATCCGGCCAAGACCCTGCAGCATGGCCATCGCCAGACCGAAATTCTCGGCCCTGAACAGGATCCAGCCGAGGCAGACGATGTGGAAGGTGACCAGAACCCCGATCACGGTCGGCACGACCTTGCGGTCGCCGAAAACCGCGCGGCCCAGGCGCTCGATCACCTGCACCCCGCCGTGCAGCGTGCCCCAGGCCAGGAAGGTCCAGGCCGCACCGTGCCAAAGCCCGCCCAGCACCATGGTGATGAACACATTGATGCAGGACGAAATCAGCCCCTTACGTCCGCCCCCCAGCGGCACATACAGATAGTCACGCAGCCAGCTGGACAGGCTGATGTGCCAGCGCCGCCAGAACGACTGCATGGAACTGGCGCGATACGGCTGGTCAAAATTGCGCGGGAAGGAATAGCCCAGCAGGGCCGCGATCCCGATCGCCATGTCCGAATAGGCCGAGAAGTCGCAATAGATCTGAACCGCATAGCCATAGACCGCCGCGGCGATGTCGACGGCCCCGTAGGCCGACGGATCAAAGAACACCGGATCGACCAGGTTCACGGAAATCTCGGATGCGATCACCGTCTTCTTGAACAGGCCCCAGACGATCAGCAGCAGACCGTGGGTCGCCATCGCCCGCGTCAGCCGCGGCGTCCGGTCAAACTGCGGCAGCAGGTCGGACGCCCGCACGATCGGCCCGGCGACCAGGTGCGGGAAGAAGCTCATCAGCAGCATGACGTCGAGCAGGCTCTTCGCCGGCGGCGTCTTCCCGCGATGCACGTCGACGACATAGCTGATGCCCTGGAAGGTGAAGAAGCTGATCCCCACCGGCAGCACGATCTGCAGCAGTGGCAGATCCCGCTCCCAGCCGAACCGCAGCAGCAGGTCGCCGGCCTGTTCGATGAAGAAGCCGTAGTATTTGAAGAAGGCGAGGATCAGCAGATTGGCCGCGACCCCGAGACCGACCAGCCACGCCTTCTTCACCCCCGGCTGCCGTGCGATCAGCGCCCCGACGGCCCAGTTGAGCACCGCCGACAGGATCAGCAGGGCCACAAACCGCCAGTCCCACTGGGCATAGAAGAACCAGCTGGCCAGCAGCAGGAAAAGCTTGCGCCGCCCGTTCTCGCGATCCAGCGACCAAGCGGTGAAATAGACGAACAGGAAGAAGATGCCGAAGGCCAGGGTCGGGAACAGCATCTAGCGCGCCTCCCCGACGACCGGCGTGCGCGTGGCCTTCCAGGCGTCGAAGGCCGTCAGCAGGTCATGGCTCAGCACCCCGCCGATCCAGTCCGCACCCGTACTGGTGAAATGCACCCGATCACCCCGCATCAAGGGGTCGTCCCTCAAGGCCAGCCGATCCGCTGAACACGTCCCGCCCATCCGTCCCTGCCAGTCCCAGAACGCCACACCCATGTCGGCAGCGACCCGTCGTTGCACGTCGCGCACCACGGCCAGAGACGGTGGTGGCGCGCGCTGTCCGTCGGCGCTGCACCCTCCGGCCGTGCCGCTGCGCAAGGCGTCCGGGGCCCCCAGCAGCATCAGTGATGCCGCCGGTGCGAGGCGGCGCATCCGCGCGATCTGGCCCCGCATCAGCGCCTCATAGGCCCGGACATCGAGCCCGTCGTCGAACCCCTCATTGGTGCCGAACGCCAGCACGACCAGGCTGGGCCGCCACAGGGCAAGCTCGCTCGCCGCGATCGCCTCGTCGCGGCTGGCCAGATCGCGCAGCGTCGCACCGATAACGCCCAGACTCGACACCATCACACCCGGTCCGGTGCCGGACAGCATCACCGAGTCCATCACCAGACCCCGGTCCAGCGGACTCAGCCGCACCGACGACGTCGGCCCCGCCAGCTTCAACTCGCGGCAGACTTCCTGATCCGGCGAGGGCGCGTTGAAATCCAGACCCCGTCCCAGCCCGCCTGCCTCGACCGACAGGCCCGCACCGGCCCCGCGCGCCCGGCCGCAGACGCCGACCACCGAGGCCTCGGCCCCCGGATCCAGCTCAAACCCGATCAGGGCCCCGTCCCCACCCGTCGTCCGCATCCCCGCCAGACCCACGCGCGGCGACGGTGCCCCGGAAGGGGGCTGGAGCGGCGCACGCTCGCTCGTCCAACCCGCCGAAGCCATCTGCACCTGATAAGGCGCATAGCCGTCAAACGGCTGGCCCGGCGGAAGCACGCCGCGACCGGACGCGCCGAACCGGGCCTGAAAATCCGCCCTGAGCTTGCCCGTGATCCGGTCGCCGGCGGTGTGGCTGTCGCCGATCTGGAGAATGTGCACCGGCCGCGCGCGCTGCCCAGCCTCGGTCGCCGCCAGGGCTTCGAACACGCCGGTCAGGGCCCCGGCCTGGCAGATGCCGTCCGGGCAGTCTGACGACCCGGCGGGAGGCATGACGGCAACAGCGTACGGGACTTCCTGCGCCATGACGGCGGCCGTCGCCGCCAACCATATCCCGGCAGAAAGGGCCGCCAGCGCTGCCCTCATGTTCAGGCGGCGGGTGCGGCGGCTTGAGCCACGGGCCGATCCAGCCCGGCGTCACGCTTCAGCCGTGCCGAGACCGGGGCGCTGAGCCTTAGATAGCCGGCCATCGACATGTGGATTCCGTCATTGGCCCGCATCAGGGTGCGCCGCCCGCTGTCGGTCGGCAGATAGGCCTCATAGCCACCGTCGCCGTTCGAGGTCAGGGCCCTGGTCTCGATGTAAGGCACGCCCAGCGCCTTCATCCGCGCCTCGACCACACCGTTGATCAGCGCCATCCGGGCTTCAAACGTATCGCGCTTCATGCGCGGCAGGCCGACCCAGTAGACCACCACGTCGCGGCTGCGCAGCAGCGCCACCAGATCGTCGACCCGCTTCGCATAGGCGATCTTCCACCCGTCGGACCCGAACGGATGGACCTGGCCGTCCATCTCGATGCCCTGGGCGTCGTTGGTGCCGAACAGCATGACGGCGACGTCGACCGGCTCTGCGTCCAGCTGGCCGCGGGTCTTGGCCTGTATATCGACGTAGTCGTAGCGGCTGAGGCCCGTCGAAACCTGCGAGAATTTGCTGACCGTCACATTCGGCGTGTTCTGCAGATCGCGATACAGGCCCGCATAGAGGCCGTCGGCCATGGAATCCCCGAACACCCCGATCCGCAGCGGCCCCTGTGCCGCCCGCACACTCAGCGGGGTCACCGCCGGCAGGGCGGGCGCGACGGCCGCGACCGGGGCCGCAGGGATCGTGGGCGCAGGCGGCGCGGAGGCCGCGGCCTTGTCGCCCAGCATGAGGGTCGGATGGCGCAGCCACGCCCGGCCGTCTGGCGTCAGCACCAGACCGGCCAAAACGCCGACCACGAAGGTCGCCGTCAGAGCATTGACGCCAGCACGCAAATCCGTCCCCCGACTGAACCCTGTTCCGTCGGCTCTTTTACCCTATCGCGCCCGCGCCGCCACCTCGCGCCCGTCTCGGGAGAAGAAAAAGGTTAACCGAAGCGGCCCTCGGCCCAGCGCGCGGCGAAATAGCCGCCCACGGCCGACACGGTTGTCAGCGTCGTGCCCCAGCACAGGTCGATGATCGTCAGCTTCACCGACCAGACGTTCAGCGTCGCCTGGTTGGTCAGGTCATAGGTTGCATAGGCGACGAACCCCAGCACCGCCCCGTTCAGGGCCGCCCTCTGCCACGCGCCCTCACGCAACGCCGGGGTGATGGCCAGGAACACCGTCCCGGCGATCGAGATCAGGTAGAAGAGCACGGCGGCCTTCATGTCCGGCTTTTCCGCGAGGATCGGCCCCAGAACGGGCTTGTAGAGCCGGTTCGTCATGGTGGTCAGCCAGACCGCGTCTATCGCGGCGAAGGTCAGGCCCGCGCCCAGATAGGCGACGATGTATTTGATCATCGGTTCAGCTCTCCCCAGCCGGCTTCAGCAGATAGTGGCTGACAGCCCAGGTGTTCCCGTCGTCGTTGCCGAACAGACCGGCCGTGGCAAGATAGAACCGGCGCCAGCGGCGGCGCCACAGCGCCGCATCGGGGCCATAGGTCGCCTGCATCAGCTCCATCACCCGGTCGCCATTGGCGTCCATATTGGCCAGCCAGTGGTCCGCCGTGCGCTTGTAGTTGACGCCGTTCCACGTCCATTCCCGCTCGACGGCGAACAGGTCCGGAAACTGCCGCATCAGCGCCTTGCTGGGCATGACGCCGCCGGTGAAGAAATGCTGGGCGATGAAGTCGCCACTGTCGGTATGGTCAAAGCGGTACGGCGCATCGCGGTGCGTGAAGATATGGATGAACATCCGGCCGTCGGACTTCAGCCAGCCACGGGCCTTGGTGAGCAGGGCCCGCCAGTTGGCCATATGCTCGAACATTTCGACCGACACGATCCGGTCGAAGCCCGCGCCGCGGTCCGGATTGAAGTCATTCATGTCGCAGGTGATGACTGTCAGATTGGTCAGCCCCCTCGCCTTCGCCTGGGCCTCGATATGCTGGCGCTGGCCGTGACTGTTGGACACCGCCGTAATGCTGGATCGGGGATACCGCTCCGCCATCCACAGGCTCAGACTGCCCCAGCCGCAACCCAGTTCCAGCACGCGCTGGCCGTCGGCCAGTTCCGCATGCTCGCACGTCTCGGCCAGCGAGACCTCCTCGGCCTGATCCAGCGTCGTGTCGGCGGAGGGGTACAGGCAGCAGGAGTATTTCAGCCGCTTGCCGAGGCAGAGCTGGAAGAATTCCGGCGGCAGTTCGTAGTGCTGCTCATTGGCGGCCGTCGTATGCTCGGCAATGGCGCGTTCAGCCATGTCCCGCGCAAAGGCCGCCTCGTCATGCGGTCCCTCACGATCCAGCCGCCGCCGCGCCTCACTGACCAGGCTGTCGATCGCCGGTCGCGCGATGAAATCCGGGAAGGGCGCATCCTGAAGCCGGCGGATGGCTGCGGTGGCGAGGCTCATGATAGGTCCTGACAGGCTGACGAACGCTACAGTTACGGCTAGGATCGCGATCTGGATGTCTGGCATCCATCTCAGCCGTCAGTGCGTAGCTGATACCAAGTTTCGATGGAGCCGGCATGCCCCCCCACCTGGTCGCAACGTCCACACCGCCCGCCGGCCGACGCATCGCCGTGGTCGGGTCCGGGATCGCGGGCCTGTCCTGCGCCTGGCTACTGTCGCAATCGCATGACGTGACCCTGTTCGAGGCCGACAGCCGGCTGGGCGGCCATTCCAACACCGTCGACGCCCCGTCGCCCAGCGAGCCCGTCGCCGTCGACACCGGTTTCATCGTCTATAACGAAGACAACTACCCCAATCTGAAGGCCCTGTTCGAGCATCTGAACGTGCCGACCAAGCCGGCGCATATGTCCTTCGCCGTCTCCATCGACGACGGTGCCTTCGAATATTCCAGCCATGGCATCGGGGCCCTGTTCGCCCAGAAGCGAAACTACGCCAGTCCGAAATTCTGGCGCATGATCCGCGACGTGGTGCGCTTCCAGAAGCAGGCCCCGCGAGATCTTCCGGCGCTTGAGCGATCGGGCGAGACCCTCGACGCCTATCTGACCCGCGGCGGCTACGGCACCCTGTTCCGCGAGGCCCATCTGCTGCCGCAGGCGGCTGCGATCTGGTCCTGCTCCATGGGGCAGATGGCCAGCTACCCGGCCGCGTCTTTCGTGCGCTTCTACATGAACCACAACCTGCTGAAGCTGGATCTCAAGCCGACCTGGCGGACCGTGGACGGCGGCAGCCGGTCCTATGTCAGCCGCCTGGTGGCAGCGTTCCGGGGGCGGGTGGTCACGGAGGCCGGAATCACCTGCGTGGTGCGGGGTCTGGACGGAGCCGCCCTGCGCTTCGCCGACGGCCGACTAGAGCGGTTCGACGCCGTCGTTCTGGCCACCCACTCCGATCAGGCCCTGGCCTTGCTGGAGTCCTCGTCCCCCGATGACCGCCGCCTGCTCGGCGCCATCGAATACCGGCCCAACCGCGTCATCCTGCACCGCGACACATCCCTGATGCCCCAGCGGCGCAAGGCCTGGGCGTCGTGGAGCCATCTCGGCTATTCCGACCGTGCGGGCGAAGGCGGCGTGACCTACTGGATGAACGAACTGCAGAGCCTTCCCGGGCCGCCCCTGTTCGTCAGCCTGAACCCCGCCAAGGCACCCGATCCCGAACTGGTCCTCGGCGAATGGGACTACGAACACCCGGTCTTCGACGCCGCGGCGGTCGCGGCACAGTCAGAGCTCTGGAGCCTCCAGGGCCGTCGCAATGTCTGGTTCGCCGGAGCCTGGTTCGGCTCGGGCTTCCATGAGGATGGCCTGCAGGCCGGGTTGGCCGTCGCGGAGCAGCTGGGGGGTGTGCGCCGCCCCTGGTCGGTGGCCAATGAGAGCGGCCGCATTCATGTGCACGCGCCCGACATTGCGCCCGGGCGGCTGACCGAGGCGGCGTGACCGCCGCCACGTCCACACCTCCGCCGGCGGTCGCCTCCGCCCTCTTCGTCGGCGAGGTCGTGCATCAACGGGCGCGCACCTTCGATCACCGCCTGCGCTATGGCCTCTGGATGGTCCTGGCCGACCTCGACGAACTGGACGGCCTGCAGGACCGGTTGCGCCTGCTCCGTCGCGGCCGGTTCGGCCTGATCAGCTTTCGCACCGCCGACCATGGTGACCGTTCCGGCCGCCCCCTGCGCGTTCAGGTCGAGAGCCATCTGACAGAGGCCGGCATCGATATCGTGGGCGGACCGATCCGCCTTCTGACCATGCCGCGTATCCTCGGCTACGGCTTCAACCCCATCAGTGTCTTCTTCTGCCACACCCCGGACGGGGCCCTGGCCGCCCTCGTCTATGAGGTCACCAATACCTTCCAGGAACGCCACAGCTATCTGGTGGCCGTGCCCGCCGGTCAGGCCGGGCCCCTGCGACAGACGGTAGAAAAGCAGTTCTTCGTCTCACCCTTCATGGACCGCGACCTGAGCTACGACTTCACCGTCCGCCCGCCCGGCGATGCCGTGTCTGTCGTCGTCGCCGTGAGGCGCGGCGAGACCCCCATCCTGACCGCCAGCTTCGCGGGCCGCCGCCGCCCGCTGACCGACGGCCAGCTGCTGCGCGCCTTCATCACCCACCCCCTTCTGACCTGGAAGGTAACGGCGGGCATCCACTGGGAAGCGCTGAAGATGATGGTCAAAGGGGCCCGCTACCGCCACCGCGGCCCGGTGCCGACGCGGCCGGTGACGGTTGGCCACGGGCGCTGAACCGCTCCGTCTGCCTCACCGCCCTCCTTCTCTTCCGTGCATCCCGGCGAATGCCGGGATCCAGATCACGAGCACAAGGCGGTGACGTCAGGCTTCAATCCTCCCTGATCCGGCAGTGAGCCTGGCACGGGGTGGCGTGCGCAGGATCCTCCTCCGACCCGACGATCGGACGCTTCGGACCGTGTTTTTCTCCGCTCGCCTTGCCCGCCCCGCCTCGCCACGTTACGCACACAGCAAGGCCGCCTTTATTCATCAGGTGGTGAAAATATGAGGAAGCGATGCGGAAAATCTTCCCCGACGCGAGCGCAGCGCTGGAGGGCCTGACCTTTGACGGGATGACCGTCATGTCCGGCGGCTTCGGCCTTTGCGGCATTCCCGAACACCTGATCGCCGCCCTGCGCGACAGCGGCGTCAAGGACCTGACCGTCATTTCCAACAATGCCGGGGTCGACGGCTTCGGCCTGGGCCAGCTTCTGGGCACGCGCCAGATCGCGAAAATGATCTCGTCCTATGTCGGTGAGAACAAGGAGTTCGAGCGCCAGTATCTGGCCGGCGAGCTCCAGCTCGAGTTCAACCCGCAGGGCACCCTGGCCGAACGGATCCGCGCCGGCGGTGCCGGCATCCCCGCCTTCTTCACCGCCACCGGCGTCGGCACCCTCGTCGCCGACGGCAAGGAAGTCCGCGCCTTCAACGGCCGCGACTACGTCATGGAAACCGGCCTTGTCGCCGACCTGTCGATCATCAAGGCGTGGAAGGCCGACGGCCGCGGCAATCTCCAGTTCCGCAAGACCGCCCGCAACTTCAATCCGATGATGGCCACGGCCGGCAAGGTCACCGTCGTCGAGGTCGAGCACATCGTCCCGACCGGCACCTTCGACCCCGACCAGATCCACACGCCGGGCATCTATGTCGACCGCATCATCCTGACCGTGCCCGAGAAGCGCATCGAACAACGCACCGTCCGTGCCCGGGAGACCGCATAATGCCCCGCACCCGCGAACAACTGGCTGAACGCGCCGCCCGCGAGCTGCAGGACGGCTTCTACGTCAACCTGGGCATCGGCATTCCCACGCTCGTCGCCAACTACATCCCGCACGGCATGGAGGTCACCCTCCAGTCCGAGAACGGCATGCTCGGCATGGGCCCCTTCCCGTATGAGGACGAGGTCGACGCCGACCTGATCAACGCTGGCAAGCAAACCATCACCGAGATCGCCGAGAGCAGCTATTTCAGCTCGGCCGACAGTTTCGCCATGATCCGCGGCGGCCACATCAACCTGTCCATCCTCGGCGCGATGGAGGTGGCCCAGAACGGCGACATCGCCAACTGGATGATCCCGGGCAAGCTGGTGAAGGGTATGGGCGGGGCCATGGACCTGGTCGCCGGCGTCAAACGCGTCGTGGTCGTCATGGATCACGCCAACAAGCACGGCCAGTCCAAGGTGCTGAAGGCCTGTACCCTGCCGCTGACCGGCACGGGCGTGGTCAGCCGCATCATCACCGACCTGTGCGTCTTCGACGTCAAGGCGGACGGCACCGGCCTCGAGCTCATCGAACTGGCCGAGGGCGTCACCCTGGATGAGGTCGCGCAGAAGACCGAGGCCAGCTACACCGTTGCCGCCGGGCTTGACTCGTAGTCAAAGTCTCCCCTGAAGCCTTCCGCGATCCCGTCGCGGATGCAAGCGAACAGGGATTGACGATGGCGGACGGCGCTTACCGCTGGGTTGGCAGTGCACCGGCACCGGATGCGGCGCGCGTGGACCAGATCGACGCGAGCTATGACGCGCACTCCGCACAGGCCTTCGGCGAGCCGGCCCGCGCGACGGCCGTCGGCGGCGTCGAGCAGGCCATCACCGCCGCCCGCGCCGGTGATCTGAGCGGCATTGCCGCCGCCCTAGCCGACGCCCGCGGGCGGGTCGAGGCGCTGCGGCCACAGGCGCTGGAGCCCCGTCGGGGCATCGCCGGCCTGTTCGACAGCCGGGCCAAACGTCTCAAGCGGTTGCGTGAGGCCTTCCATGACACCGCCACGCGCCTGACCGAAAGCGCTGCCGATGTGGGCACAGCCGTCGACGGGGCCGCCCGACGGTCCGGTGCACTCGACGCGGTCTGGAGCGAACTCCGCGCCGTCGTCACCGATCTGGACGCCCATATCGCCGTCGCCGCGCGTCGACTGACCGGCCATGAGTCTGCTGAAGACGGTGCCGCACATCCCCTGCAAGGCCGCACGGAGACGTTGGACGCCTGCCGCGCCGCCGCACTTCAGTCCCTGTCCCTCATCCGGGGTGCCCAGAACGCCGACGCCCGGACCATGGAGGCGCTCCAACTGTGTACGGACGGGCTGGCGGCATGGCGTGAGGACTGGCGCGACGCCCTGGGACTGTCCGGCAAACGCCCGCGGCGCATCCGCCCTGACCAGGACCGTCTGACCCGAAGCCGGGATCAGGCGCTTGCCCGCATCGACAGCACCCTCGGGGAACTGGCCTCTCTCGCGGTTCGCCGTGTCGACGTCGAGCGTCGGCTGGCCGCCGTCGGGACCAGCCTCGAGCCCTAGCGCGCGTTGGCTTCCGTCCAGGCGACGATCTGGGTGTTCAGGTCGCGCGTTGCCGTGTCGAAAGCCGCAACGATGGCCGAGACCCGGTTCTCGGTCGCCGGCTGTTCGACGCTGAACATCCGCTCGGCCGAGACGGTACGATCCGGCAGGTTCCTCACACGGGCGCGCGCCGTGACCACCACCGTCGGGACAGCCCCCGGCGCGTCATAACGGGCCTCGAAGGCGCGAACGTCGATGTCCAGGCTCCGGCCGCTCCGCACGGACTCCCTCGGGCCGATCAGCCGCACGCCCGTGGCCTGACCGGCAAACGCGTTCTCGAGGCTTTCCATATAAAGGTCGGCCGCCGGAGAGACCCAGCGTGCGCCCTTGATGTAGGCGGTTTCCGTCCCGGTGACGCCGAGGAGCTTGTCGCCCTCGACCGCCTCGGGGAACTCGACTCGCCTCAGGGCGATGGACGGCGCGGACGAACTGACGCTTTGGGACACCGCCGGGGCCGCCCCGCCAAACCGGTAGGTCTGGACGGGATCGGGAGAACTCAGCAGCGCGCAGCCGGCCAGGGCCGTGACGGCGACACCGACGGCGGTCAGCCGGATAAGGGACGTACGGATCACGGCTGGACCTCCATTTCCTTGGTCGGCGCGCGGCCGATGAAGTCGCGCGGGCTGGACCGCACCTCCTCGACCAGACCTTCCAACGCACGGGTGGCGTCTTCGAGACTCTGGATCGACTGCTGAAGCTGGGGCAGGCCGGTGGTGGCGAAGTCGTTCACCGGCCGCTCCAGGCCGCTGATCGTGCGGTTGGCCGAGGCCGCCGCATCTGCCGCCTGTTCCGCCGCCCGGTTGATGTTGGCGATCGCCTGACGGCCGTCACCCTCGACCAGCTGGCGGGCACTGACGCCCAGAGCCTGGTATTCGCCGATGGCCGCATTGGCCTTGGTCAGCGCCTGCTCCAGCTGGGCGAACATCCCCTTGCGGGCTTCCAGTTCGCTGGACAGGGATTCGACATTCTTCACGCTGGTCGAGAAGGAGCGGATGTTGTCGTCGGACAGCACCCGGTTGATCCGGTTCAGCGCATCCACGGTCTGGGCCAGAACCGTGCCCGAGCCGCTGAGCAGTTCGGCGATCGGTGACGGCTGGCTCTGAATCACCGGCACGACGTTGTCCGGATATTGGGTCTTCAGGATCGCGCTCTGCGGATTGCCGGCCGTGATCTGGATATAGTTCAGACCCGTGATCCCCTGGGGCTCGAGCTGGGCGCGCGAGGTCACACGCACGGGCGTGGTGGCGTCCACGCGGATCCGGGCAATGACCTGATCGCCCTTCTTGGGATCCAGGTTCAGGTCGGTGACCTCCCCGACGCGGATGCCGTTGAAGTGAACCTCGCCGCCCTCCGACAGACCCCGCACGGGGCCGTAGAAGACGATGTCATAAACATCGAAGTCATTGTTGAACTGAAGCCGGGCCAGCCAGATCGTGAACACCGCCAGCGCCGCCAGGAGGGCGATGGTGGCGATGCCGACGGCAGCATAATGAGCGTCTCTTTCCATCGTTCGGCTCTCCTTAAGCCGCCTTGACCGCGGCGCGACCGCGCGGACCAAGGAAATATTCTCGTATCCACGGATGATCGGAACGCTCGAGTTCCTGAACCGTGGCCTTGGCGACGATATGTTTGTCGGCCACCACCGCGACCTTGTCGGTGATGGCGTAAAGGCTGTCGAGATCGTGGGTGATCATGAAGACGGTCAGGCCCAGATCTGTCGACAGCTGCTTGATCAACTCGTCGAACGCGGCCGCGCCGATGGGGTCCAGCCCCGCCGTCGGTTCGTCGAGAAACAGCAGCTCGGGATCCAGCGCCAGGGCCCGCGCCAGACCGACTCGCTTGCGCATGCCGCCCGACAGTTCAGCAGGCTTGAGGTGATGCGCTTCCGGCTTGAGGCCGACCATGGCGATCTTCATCTCGGCCAGCTCGCGGATCACATCTCTGGACAGTTCGGTATGCTCGACCAGCGGCGAGGCCACATTTTCGATGACGCTCAGTGACGAGAACAGGGCCCCCTGCTGGAACAGGATGCCGGTGCGCCGTTCGATGTCGGCCTCCTGCTCGCGGGTCATGGTTGCCCGATCATAGCCGAGGATCTTGACCGTTCCGCCTTCGGGCTCTTTCAGGCCGATGATCGAGTTCAGCAAGACGGTCTTGCCCGTGCCCGACCCGCCGACGACGCCCAGAACCTCGCCGCGCTCGAGGTCGAGGTCGAGGTTTTCGTGGATGATGCGCTCGCCGAACTGGCTGAGCAGACCGCGCACTTCGATCATGCGCTCCGGCGCTTCGGGAACGGCGGGAGGTCTGGAATCCGTCACAGGTCCAGCTCCAGGAAGATCAGGGCGAAGATGGCATCCAGCAGGATGATGGCGAAGATGGCCTGCACCACCGCCGCCGTGACCCGCCGGCCAAGGCTTTCCACGTCGCCGGCGACCGCCATGCCCTGCCGGCAACCAATGGCAGCGATGACGATGGCGAAGACCGGTGCCTTGATCATGCCCACCATCAAATGCGTGCCCATATTCGGGTCTTCGCTGATCCGCTGGACGAAGAACGACGGGCCGTAGCTGAGCTGGCTCCAGGTCACCAGAAGACCCCCGAACAGGCCGGCGACCATGCCGATGAAGGTGAGCAGCGGCAGCATGACGACCATCGCCGCCAGACGCGGAATGACCAGTGCCTGGAACGGGTTGACCCCCATCACCTGCATGGCATCGACCTCCTGATTCATCCGCATCGAGCCGATCTCGGCGGCGAATGACGAGGACGAACGGCCCGCCAGCAGAATCGCCGTGATCAGGACTGCCAGCTCTCTCAGTGTGGCCACGGCGACGAGCTGTACCGTGAAGACACCGGCTCCGAACTGGGTCAGCAGATTGGCACCGAGGAAGGCGATCACAGCGCCAATAAAGAAATTGGTCACCGCGACAATGGGTATGGCATCCAGCCCCGACCGCTCGCCCTGGCTGAACCAGGCGGCCCAGCGTATCCGCCCGGGATGGCGCAGGGCTGTGCCGACCGCCACGATAAGCCGCCCGAGGAAGGCCATCGACAGGGTCGCTTCGGCAGCGATATCGCCGACACCGCGGCCGACCTTGGCGAAGCCACGCACCCAGCCGGGCGACTGCCGCGGAGGCCCGGCGCTCTCGCGCTCGAGCTTGTGGACCATCGCGTAGGTTCGTCCCGCCTCGGGCCGGTCGGCCCACGCCGCTTCCGGCAGGACACAGTGCGAAGCCTGAACGATCGCAAGCGCGCCGGCCGTGTCGAATCTGCCAAGGGCGGACAGGTCGACGGCCTCGACCTTGCGATCCTGCAACTCATCGTCGAGACGGCGCGAAATCCGGCCGAGCTCGGTCGCCGTCCAGTCGCCGGTCAGACGCAAGGTCAGACCGGGCCCGCCGTCGTCGATCTGGAAATCCGCTGCGGCCATGCCCCTACCTAGATTGCGCCGGTCATTTTGCCTACGCCGGCCGAACGGCAAAGCTGGGGCAGACCAGACAACGCGGCGCATCCGTATTCGTTCAGCCACGGTTTCAATGTTTACGCATCACAACAACCCACGGACGCGCCTGAGGTCTTCAACGAACCGTCCGCGCTCATCACGACGCGTCGCCTCATCCGGCAGGCGCAACAGATAGGCCGGGTGCACGGTCATCAGAACGGTCGAGCCGTCAGGCTGAGCCATGGCCTGACCGCGCGCCTGCATGACCGTCGTTTTCCGGCCCGTCACGCCCAGTGCCGCCGTCGCACCGAGGGTGAGGATGACCCGGGGCTTCACCAGGCTGCGCTCGGCGTCCAGCCACCATCGGCAGGCACTGATTTCGCTGACGAGCGGGGTTCTGTGGATGCGTCGCTTGCCGCGCGGTTCGTGTTTGAAATGCTTCACGGCATTGGTGACATAGACATCCTGGCGATCAATGCCGGCTTGCTCCAGCGCGGCATCCAGGACCTCGCCTGCCGGGCCGACAAAGGGTTGTCCTGCCAGATCCTCCTGATCGCCCGGCTGTTCCCCGACGATCATCAGCGGGGCCTTCCTCGGCCCCTGACCACAAACGCCCCGGGTCGCGTCCCGCCAGAGCGGGCAGCGGCGACAGGACTGCACCGCCTGTTGCAGTTCCTCGAGCGTCGAAGGCACAAACCCTTCATCGAACGAGCGATCCCGATTGATCCGCACAAGGGTCTTGGCCAGCCGCGGGTTTGGTTCGGCTGCGGGCCGCGCGACCATGACGTCCGTACGACCGGCGGATTGCGCCACCAGTTCATGGATCAGCGCCGCCTCGGGCAGATTCTTCCAGTACCGTTTGGGCATTTCGCCCTGCATCGTCTTCGTCTTCAGCCGGGCGGGGTTGAAGGTCGAGGCATAGTAGGTCTTCCAGAATGTCTCGATCTCGTCTTCGGTCGGGGCCATGTCCCGGGTCTCCGGGGCCCCAAAGGCCAGAGCCTGACCGTCCCACATCGCCGACCCGTCCGGCGTCAGGATCGACCACCGCATCGTCGTGAAGCGCCGGACGAAGAAGGGCGCCGTCCTTTCCAGCACGCGATGGGCGGGTTCGAACCAGGCGACCCAAGCCTCGCCGCGCTCGTCCTCGACCTGGCGGAACCGGACGAAGGCCTTCATCTTGTGGCTGGCGCGGCTGACGTTTTTGGCCCGCTCCAGCGCGTCGGCGACATCGATGTCGGTCACGACCTTCATCAGATCGGGCTCGTCCTTCAGCCGCCACAGCAGGCGGTAAAGCAGGTCGAAGCGGTCCGGAGTCCGGTGAAGGATGACCGCTTGCGCCACATCCACAAAGGCCTTGGGCACCCCGAACGGCACTTCGACATCCTCCGACAGGGCGACTTCGTCGAACAGACCGGCGTCCCTGTCACCGATCCGGAACACTGCGTCTGCGGGCGACACCCGGCCGGTCCGAAAACACCTCGCAGCCCGACGCCAGCCGTCGAAGTCGGTCTCGTGCGAAAGCGTTGCGGCCTTCATTCAGAACAGGCTCAGCTGGACCGGCTTGGGGTCCGGACCGATCCTGGCCCGCAGGTTCTCCGCATCGGTCAGACCGCCCGGAGTCCAGTCCAGCGCCGTAATGAACGGGCGAACCCTGTCGATGCCCCGGCACAGCCGTCCGATGTCCTCAAGCCGCAGGGTCCGCCAGCGGCGTACCTGGAGGATACGGTTGACCGACTTCACCCCGAGGCCCGGAACGCGCAACAGCATCTCACGCGGGCCTGTATTCACGTCGACCGGAAACTGCGCCCGGCTGTTGAGCGCCCACGCCAATTTGGGATCGATGGCCAGGTCCAGCATGCCGTCCACGGTCGCCTCGCCGATCTCGGGCGGCGAGAAGCCGTAGAACCGCATCAGCCAGTCGGCCTGATACAGCCGGTGCTCGCGCATCAGCGGTGGCTTCGACAGTGGCAGGACGCTGGAAGAGTCCGGAATGGGGCTGAACGCGGAATAGTAGACCCGTCGCAGGCCATAGCCGCCGTACAGCGACGCCGACCGCGCGATGATCTCCGTATCCGGCGCTCCATCGGCCCCCACGATCAGCTGGGTCGACTGGCCGGCCGGCGCGAATTTCGGCGGCTTCGCCCGGTCCTTCTTCGCAGGCCGTGCGGCTTCGACCTTCAGCCTGACCTGCCCCATGGCCCGCTTGATCACCCCGACGTCCTTTTGGGGTGCCAGTCTGAGCAAGGCCTCGTCGCGCGGCAGTTCGATATTGGCCGAGAGCCGGTCCGCGTAGAGCCCCGCCTCATCCACCAGCCGGGGATCAGCCTCGGGGATCAGCTTGAGATGGATGTAGCCGCGAAAATCGTGCTCCTCGCGCAGCTTTTTCGCCACCAGAACCAGTTGCTCCATGGTGTAGTCGCCCGATCGGACGATGCCGGACGACAGGAACAGTCCCTCGATATAGTTCCGCTTGTAGAAATTCAGCGTCAGTTCCACGATCTCGTCGACGCTGAACCGCGCTCGCTGGACGTTCGAGGACGCCCTGTTGATGCAGTAGGCGCAGTCGTAGATGCAGAAATTGGTCAGCAGGATCTTGAGCAGGGACACGCACCGACCGTCGGGCGTGTAGGCGTGGCAGATGCCCATGCCCTCCGTCGAGCCGACACCCTTTCCGCCCACGGAATCCCGCTTCGACGATCCGGACGAGGCGCAACTGGCGTCGTATTTCGCCGCATCCGCGAGGATGGACAGTTTCTGTCGGAGGTCGAGCTGGGCCATTTGTTCACTCTATGTTCCATGGGGAACAGCGAGTCCAGCGTGGCCGTGATGACGATTTGCCGCGTTACCTCAGATAGTTGAGCAGCGAGACATCCCGCAGCTGGCTGATCACCTGGGCCGAGGCCTGGATCGCGATCTGCGACAGCTGCAGATCCGTCACGGCCTTGGCCATGTCGGCGTCCGTCCGGTTCGCCACAAGTTCATCCAGCGCATTCTTTTGAGCGACATGACCCAGTGAGATCGTGTCGACCTGTTTGGCGAGCGAACCGGTCTTGGCGACCTTGTCCACCACGGCCGTCCCGGCGGACTCCAGCCGGCTCAACTGGGCGATCAGGAACGTCTTTTGCGGCTCGGTGAGCTTGCCGGTCAAAGGCCCCTGTCCTCCCGTGGCGTGGAACGTCTGCATGTCGCGCAGGATGGTCAGGGCGTCCGTACCCAGTTCGTCGGCCAGGAAGCCCGTCTCGAGCGTCGTGCCGTCCGCGACCCGGCTGGCCGCCTTGAGCGTGTCGTTCTGGAAAACGGAGGCGACGCTGGGGGCCGCTGCCAGTTCGCTGAGGTTGGTGACGTCCACCGGTGCCGTGGTGGTCGAGGCACCGGAGAACAGATACCCGCCCTGGTGCCGCATGTTCAGGCCCCCGCGGATCGACTGGAAATGGCCTTCCAGATCCAGCATCAGCGACCCGGCGGAATCCGTGGACAGGGCGTTGCCGATGGCTTCCCGCAGGCCGGTGATGCTGTCGCTGATCTGGGTCATGGCCAGATCCTGGGTGGTCAGGCGCGAGGTCACCGCCTCGGCCGTATCGATAAAGCCCTGGATCCGGCTCTGTGCCCCCTTCATCGCGGTCAGGGTCTCGGCCTGTCGACCGAAGCCGGTCAGGTCCGTGGCGTTCTTCTGTGTCGAGACCCGTTCCTGCGCTTCGGCGGAGCGAAGCTGGGTGTTCATCAGGTTCAGCAGGGCTGACTGATAGTTTCCATAGGTGGCAATCCGGGTCATCCGACCATCCCGATCAGCGTATCGTACATATCCTTGCAGGCTTGGATCAGGCGCGCCGATGCGTTGAAGGCCTGCTGGTAGGTGGTCATGAGGACCAGTTCCTCATCCAGGTTGACGCCTTCATGCGCGGTCTGGCGGGAACTGGCCTCTGAGTAGAGGGCCGCCGCCGTCTCCTGGCGGCTCTTGGCCGCCGCGGCCCTGCCGCCGATCTCGCCGGACAGTTCAGAGGCGTACCGGGACACCGAGATCGAACCACCCGTCGAGTCGCCGGCGGCCTGGAAATTGGCAGAACGTTCACCCGCATCCGCCAGCACCAGGGCACCGCGGCCGTCGCCCGGGCTCAGCGCCTGGGCCCCGGCGGCCGCCGCGAGATTCAGCTGCGCCAGCGCCAGCCTTGCTGGCGTCTGCCGGATGTCCGACCGTAGCGAGAAGCCGTCCGCCCGGGACGACCGGACGCCGCCGCCGATGCCGAACAACTCCGTCACGGATACGCCTGAGGGAACCTGGGTCGTCGTGTCTGCGAGGACGCTGAGCGCCGGCACGGGATTGCCGAGCCCGGCGAAGGACAACGAGCCGTCCGCCGCGAGACTGAAGGCTCCGAAACGGCCGACGCCCGTCGCCGGGTCGTTCAGGGCCGTGACCAGGTCGCCCACGGTCCCACCGGGCGGGACGGCGACCTGAATGTCCCGAAGTTTCGACCCGGCCTCGCCCGAGAAGCGGAAGGTCACGGTTTCACCGGCGGTGAAGCCGTGCGGTGAAGCGGCTGTCAGTCCGCTGTCATAGAAGGCGGGCCGGTCCGTCGAGATCAGATCGTTCAGGCCGAAATAGTGCGAGAACGCGCGACCGGCCTTTGCCGAAGGCAGGGTCGCGTCGTCGGCGACGGCCACGCCGTTCGGGGCGGTCGCGGCGATACTGAGGCGGCCGTTGTTGAAGCTGGCTGTTGCTCCCCCACCGAGCTGGGCGTTCAGCACAGACAGGAAGGTGGACGGCGTGGCCGCCGCTCCGTTCACGGTCATGGTCGCGCCGGAGAAGACGATGTCCGCCCGATTCTGGATCACGCCCGCCGCGTTTGTGACGGCGACCGTCGTGCGGCCCGTGAAGCCGGCGACCGCGCTGTCGAAGGACTGGCCCACATTGCGGCCGGTCAGGCTGACCGGAGCGGGAACGGAGGAATTGGCGTTGTGTGCGCGGTTCAGTTCGTCGGCGACATGGGACACCAGTTCGGCCAGTCGTTCGGCCGTCGCAGGAGCCTCTACATCGCGCAGTTCGACCAGCCCCTTGATCTCTCCCGAGGAGATGCTGTCCAGCAAGGACCGCTTCTGGCCGCCCGGCTCGGTGATCCAGAGGTCGTTGAAGGTCGTCTCGCCCGTGACCGTCCCGGCGCGATTGTATTCCAGGGTCGCCGCCCCGTGGCCGGCCAGGAGTGTGCCGGCACCCGTGCGGATCGACACACCACCGACGGGCCGGGCCGAGACCCGGATATCCACCAGTTCGGCCAGTTGGCCGATCAGGGCTGATTGAGCCGTCTCCGCCCCCGAGGCGTCGCCGTTGACGGCCGTGGCGCGGGCGATCTCAAGGTTCAGGCCCTCGATCTGCTTGAGCAGGCCATTGGTCTTTTCCACCGCGCTCTGAAGACGGCCATCGGCATCCTCGCGAACGGCCTGGATCTGTTTGGCGACGCGGCTGGCTTCGTCGAACAGGGCCTGGGTGCGGAACAGGGCGTCCTGGCGGCGCGGTGACGAGGTCGGGTCCTCGGCGCTGGCGGCAAAGGCCGAGAACACGCCGTCGACCTTGGAAAAGAAGCCATTGTCGCCACCCGGATCGCCGAACAGCGACTGGATCCGGTCGTACAGTTCGTAGCGCACGCCCTGACGCGCGGACTCGGCTCCGGCGTTGAGGTTGGCGGCCTGCAGGAACCGGTCGGTGGCCAGACGGATGCGCGAGATCTCGACGCCCGAGCCCATCCCGTCGCTGGTCAGGGTGGTCTGATCCGCGATCTTGCGAACATAGCCCGGGGTATTGACGTTGGAGACGTTGTCCGAGACCACGCGCAGCTGGGTCTGGGCCGCTGCCAGTCCCGAGGACGCCGTGTTCATGATGGCGTTCAGCGACATCCGAAACGCTCCATACGGGCGGCACCCGGCAAGCCCTGCCAGCCGACGCGCGCTTTTTGCCCGGCGTTTGGTGAGACGCCGTCCAGTAAGTCCCTGATTTTACGCGCTATCGCGTTTTGCGCCTGGGTCATGACTCGCAAGGAGCGCAAGGAGCGGGCCATCCGTGCGCCGCACAGATTATCGCCTGTGCCACCGGGCAAGAATCGTCGGCACGCGGCAAGTTTCGACCGGACAGGACAGGAACACGCCCGATCGAGGGAAGTTTTTTCGTCACTGTATTCATATAGTTATCGGCAAACACGTGTGTGGCCCGCGACTTGCGCCGTGGTGTCCGAATGTCCGGCGCAGCAGGCGCCCCCGCTACCATCGCTGTTGCGATCATCCCCCCGGGACAATGTCCGCCCTCGCTCTGCCGATCACCATCGCGCCTGCCAGACCCGGCACCCCCCAGGGGGCGGCCGGTGATGCCGATGCGACCGGCTTCAAGAGCCTGCTGGAGACCTGCATCGACCAGGCGGGCCAGTCTGCAGACGCGGCATCGTCGGACACCGAGCTTCCGAAGGACCCGGCTGACGCCGTCGCGCCAATGACGGCCGTACCGGTTGCGTCCGTAGCGATCGTCGTCCCTCAGGCTGACGCGGTCGCGCCGGCGGCGATTGCGCCCGTTGCGCCCGCAACGATCGTCGTCCCTGTGGCTATGACTCTGCCGGCCGAACCTGCCCCTGAAGCGGGGGCCGCAACAGCGGCCGAAGGTGCTGCAGCGATTGCACCGGCTGACATCGAGCGACCCGCGCCCAAGGCGAACGGCGGGGCCCAGCCGGCGACCTGGATTTTGCCGGCGGTCGCGGCCGGGGTTGCCAGGGACGCCGCGCGAGCCGCCGCTCCTGATGCCATCGAGCCCGACGCGGTTGAGCCCGACGCGGCCGCGGCAAGGACGGCCATCGGAGGCACGCCTGCTGCCGGGGCCCTCCCCGCCTCTCCGGACAAGGCCTCTACACCCGTGCCGCCTCCGCTTCCGCCCTTGCGCGCCCTCGCCGAGCGCGCCGCCCGGCCTCTGGACACGACCGCGGACAAGACAGCCGATGCGTCGACCTCGGGCCAGGGCACGACCGACGCCAGGGCGGGCGCTGCCACAGCATCGGCCGCACCGGATCCGGCGATGGCCCCCGTCCGGGTGGACGCTCCCAGGGACGGCCCGCCCCGGCTGCCGGCTGACGCCGCCCTCGCGTCTGACGCGCCCTCCATCGACGCCGCGCCGGCGGCGGCGGGAGGGACCACGAACAGCCCGACCCTGGGCCATACCCGGGAGGTCAGCCTCTCCGGCCTTTCGCGCACCACCATCGAAGCCACGGCCCAGATTGCCGCCCAGATCCTGCGAAAGCTCGAGGGCCGAACGACGCGGTTCGAGATGGCATTGACCCCCGACGACCTCGGGCGCGTGGATGTGAAACTGGACATCGATTCCGAAGGCCGGCTGGCCGCCCGGCTGGCGTTCGACAATCCTGCCGCCGCGACGGACCTGCGTGGCCGGGCCGACCAGCTTCGACGCGAGCTGGAGGACGCCGGCTTCCACCTGGCCGACGACGCCTTCGAATTCACCGAACGCGACAGCGGCTCCAGCAGCTTCGACCGGGGCCAGGACGCCCGCCACGGCCAGGACCGCGCCTTCGCCGCCGCCTCGCGCCTGAACGCTGAAATCGACGTCGCCCAGCCTCCCCGCTGGATGGCGCTCTCCCTCTCGCCTGCGGGCGTGGATCTGAAAGTCTGATCGATGGTCGACGCCGTCTCCGCCACCACCAACGCCACGGGCCGGATCGCGGCCGGCACCGGCATGCTGGCCTCGAATTTCGAGACCTTCCTGACCCTGCTGACCTCGCAGCTGAAGAACCAGGACCCCCTTTCGCCGGTCGATTCCAACCAGTTCACCGCCCAGCTGACCCAGATGGCCGGCGTCGAGCAGCAGTTGCTGACCAACGACCTGCTGAAAAGTCTGGTCTCCGTCCAGGGCGGCGGCGGGTTGGGCCAGGCGGCGACCTATATCGGCAAGGAGGCTACGGCCGCCTGGTCCGCCACCAAGATGGCCGACGGCAAGGCGACCTGGAGCTATGAGCTGGGGGCCAACGCCTCGTCCGCGACGCTGCAGGTCCTCGACGGGTCTGGCAATGTCGTCTGGTCCGGCGATGCGCCGTCGAAGGCATCCGGGCTGCATGACTTCACCTGGGACGGCAAGGCGACCAGTGGCAACGATGGCCAGGACGGTGAGGTCTACACGCTGAAGATCACGGCCAAGGACGCCGCCGGCGGGGCGCTGGACAGCCAGGTCCTGACGCGCGGCCGTATCACTGGCGTCGAGATGTACGATGGCGAACCGTATCTGACGGTCGGCAACGCCATCCTTCCGCTCTCCAGCGTCATCGCCCTGGAAGAAGCCAGGAATCCTTCAGTCGACGAAAAGCCAGGCCTGCTGAGCTCGCTCGCCTCGTCGCTCAACCCCTCGAACCTGTTTTCGTAAGGAGCCCGTCCCATGAGTATCAACAGCGCCCTTCTCGCCGGCGTGTCCGGCCTGACCGCGAACGCCGCCGCGCTGGCAGCGATCTCCCAGAACATCGCGAACGTGAATACGGTCGGCTACAAACGGACCGCGGGAGAGTTCGCAACGGTCGTCAACAGCCAGTCCCAGGGTGCCGGCTATTCGGCCGGCGGCGTCCAGGCCAGCGCGCGCCACTTCACCAGCCAGAACGGGCAGTTGCAGCGCACCAGCTCCTCGACCGACCTCGGGATCGCGGGCCAGGGATTCTTCGTGGTCACCGAGAAGGCCGAAAATCTTGCGCCGACGGACAGCCGTCTGTTCACCCGCGCCGGGGCCTTCCGGGTCGACAATCTCGGCTTTCTGAAAAACACAGCCGGACTGTATCTGCAGGGCTGGCCGATCGGCAGCGACGGCAACGTCAACTCGGATCCGTCCGATCTGACGCGGCTCAGGACCATCAATGTCGGGTCCGTGGGCGGAACGGCTGAAGCCACGACGCGTGTCGAGCTCAATGCAAACCTGCGTTCCAGCCAGACGATCACGGCCGAGGCGGCCGATGCCGCCGCTGTGCCGGCGGGACCCAATGCCTACAGCCCGACGGCCAACTCCATGGCCATGTGGGATCCTGACACCGGAACCGGCGTGAAGCCCGATTTCGAACTCACCATTCCCGTGTCGGATTCCAAAGGGGGGCAGCGCACGGTCTCGCTCTCATTCCTGAAGAGCAGCGTCCCCAACGAATGGTACGCCGAGATCCGCGCCATCCCGGCAAGCGATGTGGTTACGGGCGCAGGCCTGAGCAACGGTCAGCTCCGTACCGGCCGGGTGGCCTTCACCCAGGACGGCCGCCTGGACGTCGCCGCCATGCAGGCCATGCCGGCCGGCGAGGCCCTGTTCCCGGATCCGACCGTGGCCTCGTTGTCCTTCGGGGCCTCTGACGCCGCGGCCCCGGCCGCCGGAGCCTTTAACTGGGCCCCCAGCCTCGGCATCGACAGCCAGAGCGTCTCGTTCGAGCTCGCCAACGCCGCCGGCGGTCTGACCCAGTACGACAGCGCGTCGGTGGTCCAGGCGACGCTGACGAACGGCACCGCCTTCGGAAACCTGTCGGAGATCAAGATCGACGAGAAGGGTTTCGTCACCGCGATTTTCGACAATGGCGTGACCCGCCAGATCGCGCTGGTCGCCCTCGCCACCTTCACCAGCCCGGACAGCCTTGCCGAGGCCAGCGGCAACGCTTTCCGCGTCACCCAGGGCTCGGGCACCTTCAACCTCAAGGGAGCCGGAAGTGGCGGTGCGGGCATGATCGGCGCCTCCCAGCTGGAAGCCTCGACCGTCGACCTGTCCGCCGAATTCACCGGCCTGATCACCACCCAGCGGGCCTATTCCGCGTCCTCGAAGATCATCACGACAGCCGACGAAATGCTGGCTGAACTCATCAGCATAAAACGCTGATCCCCAAGTAACGGGCCGTAAACCTCAATGAATATTTTGTTGAATATTGAGAGGGTGGACGGAAGGCATTTTAGGCTTTCCTTCACCACGACGCTTAAACGGCCCTTAGCCGCGGCCCCCTATGGTCATGTTCATAGTGGTGGTGGTCAATGAGGCAAAAGCCCATGTTGCAAGAGCGACGTCTGAATAGCCTAGGCGAACAATATGTGGTGGGTCCGACGGGCACGCCGCTGACGATGCATGATCTTCCGCCGGCCAATACGGACCGATGGGTGATCCGGCGCAAGGCCGAGGTTGTGGCGGCGGTGCGCGGCGGGCTGATCAGCCTGGACGACGCCCTGGCGCGCTACCGTCTGACGGCCGAGGAATTCCTCGCCTGGCAGAAGGCGATCGACAAATGGGGCATGCAGGGCCTGCGCACGACGCGGATCCAGCACTACGGCCGCCCGTAAACACATCTCCCCGAGCCGACTGCGGCCGCTTCCGGAAACGGGGGCGGCCGTTGTCGTTTCGGGCCGCGTTTCGCACCGGCCTCGAAATCGCGCGGGTTTCGCACTAGATAGCGCGCCATGACGCTCGCGGAAGACATCTGCCCGATCCCGGACATCGCCCCCATGGCCGGCAAGGCCGACATGGATGCAGCGGTCGAGTCCGCGCGCGCGGCGGTCGGCCTGCCCGTCGGCTCGCGCGTCGTTGCGGCCATGTCGGGCGGGGTGGACTCCACCGTGGTGGCCGCCCTGCTGCACAAGGCCGGCTATGACGTCGTCGGCGTGACGCTGCAGCTCTATGACCATGGCGCGGCGCTGAAGAAGAAGGGCGCCTGCTGTGCCGGGCAGGACATCCACGACGCCCGGCTGGCGGCCGAGATGCTGGGCATCCCCCACTATGTCCTCGACTACGAAAGCCGGTTCCGCGACGCGGTGATCGACCAGTTCGCGGATTCCTATCTGGCCGGCCAGACACCCGTGCCCTGCATCCGCTGCAACCAGACGGTCAAATTCCGCGACCTGCTGGATGTCGCCCGCGATCTCGGGGCCGAAGCCATGGCGACGGGCCACTATGTCCGGCGCGCGGTCGTCGACGACCGCGTCCAGATGCGCAAGGCGATCGACCACTCACGCGACCAGTCCTATTTCCTGTTCGCCACCACGGCGCAGCAGCTCGACTACCTGCGTTTCCCGCTTGCTGATCTGGAGAAGCCCCAAGTGCGCGGCGTCGCCGCCGAACTGGGCCTGCGCATCGCCGCCAAGCCGGACAGCCAGGACATCTGTTTCGTTCCCAACGGCGACTATCGCACCCTGATCGACAAGCTGCGGCCGCAGGGGCGCGAGGCGGGCGAGATCGTGCATATGGACGGACGCGTGCTGGGCGGCCATTCGGGCATCACCGACTATACCATCGGCCAGCGCCGCGGCCTCAACGTCGCTGTCGGCGAACCCCTGTTCGTAACCCGGCTGGATCCGGTGAAACGCCACGTCATCGTCGGCCCGCGCGAGGCGCTGGCGACCGCCTCGCTGACGCTGGACGAGACCAACTGGCTGGGCGACGAGGCCTCGATCGAGGCGGCGGCTGAAGCCGGCGCGCCGGTGCTGGCCCGCGTTCGTTCGACGCGCCCGCCCTCGCCGGCTCGCCTGTCCATGGTCGACGGCGCGGTTTCGGTCCTGTTCGAAACCGGCGAGGAAGGCGTGGCCCCCGGCCAGGCCTGTGCCCTGTACGACCCGGCCGACCCGGATCGCCTGCTGGGCGGCGGCTTCATCAGGACGACGACGGCCACCGCCTGAAACGCCGGACGCTGTGGGCTGACTGTTGCAGCCAGGCCTCACCCTGGCGGATTTGGTCGATCGGCGGAAACCGGAACGTCCATGGTCAGTTTTTCACCGATGAAAATGACCCAATCGCCGTTCGTCCCCCGCCCGCAGACCCGTAACCCGAGGTTTCACCTCAAGCTGCGACCCGCCGTTGCAACGGCCATCGCCGTGAGTTGGGGCCTGGCCGTCAGCCTCGTCCTGCTGACCATCGTCACCCCGTAACGAGTGGCGCTTCCGCGGCCGGTAGCGACCGCTGAAATGCACCTCAGCCGCGGCTAGGCATCAGCTTGCGCCGCTGCCGCACCAGGGCCAGCGGTCGCCCGTCGGGCGCATAGGCCTCACCGTCCTCGACGGCCCAGCCCCCACCGACATCGCGACTGGTGAAGTGGAAATAGGCCCAGCCCTCGGGTGAGGTGTCCGGCGTCAGGGCGGCCAGCAGGTCCGCCCGCAAATCAACACTGGCCGAGATCGTGGGCGGTGCGGGGAAGGCCGTGAAATAGGTCGGATACAGGCCGTCGAGCAGGAACAGCAGACGTGCCTCGTCCAGCGGTGCGGCGTCGATGGTCCGCATCCAGCAGCCGAGCTCGGGCGCTGCACCCGCGTTTTCCCCGTACAGTTTCGGGCCTGCCACGAAGCGGTGGTCGATGTGCCGGGTGAACCAGGGACCGAAGCTGGTATCCAGCGGCGTGGACTCCAGATCGCCGACCGGCGGCGGTGAGGCGACCATGGGCTTCAGCACCGGCCCGGCGACATCGCGGCCATAGGTGCCCAACGCCTGGACCGCGATGCGGTCGCCCTGGCCGCCGGTGACCGAAGCATAGGCGACGTTACGGCCACCGCGGTTCAGGGTCGGCGTGAACACCGCATCCTCGAACCGGGCGGCGGCGAGATACTGGATCGTCAGGGTTTGCAACGGCGTCTCGATACCCAGGCCCTGTCGCATGGCCCCGGCGGCCAGGGCGGCCATAAGCCCGCCGAAAGGCGCGCCACGCTCCTGGGGCATCGACTGGGGCCCGTTGGAAAAGCCACCGTCAAGCCGCGCCGTCCAGCCGCCTGCACCGGTGTCGGTCAGGGTCAGGGCTTCGGCCAGGGTCTGTTGGGTCATCAGGTGTCGCTAACGCGGATAAAGGGCAGGCGGAAGACGGCGGAGCCTCCCGCCCAAAGTTCGGGGATCAGAAGACGCGACTTCGGCTCCGTAGCCAAACAAAACTGACCCAGTGCGTCCAGATTGGCAACCCTCTTGCAAAACGGCTGACGCAGGGTCACTTTCGTCCCATGGGACGCACCGCAGACTACTCACGCCAGAGCTGTTCGATCGCCGCGACGCTGGAAGTCATCGGCGATCCCTGGACCCTGCTGGTCATCCGCGACGCTTTCAATGGCGTCAGCCGGTTCGAGCAATGGCAGGAACGGCTGGGCGTCGCCCGCAATGTGCTTGCGGCGCGGCTGAAGTCGCTGGTCCAGCACGGCGTGCTGGAGCCCCATCTCTACTCCGAGCGGCCGCCCCGTAACGAATATGTCCTGACCACCAAGGGCAAGGATCTGTACGGCGTGCTGGTCACCCTGCATGGCTGGGGGGCCAAACACGTCTACGGGAATGCGGATTCCGGCGTCTCCATGATCCACAAGACCTGCGGCCATGACCTAGCCCCGCGGATCGCCTGCGGTCACTGCAACGAGATCGTCAAGCCGCGCGACATTCTTCTGACCCGGGCCGAGAACCGTCCGACCGTCGGCGAGATGATGCCGCGCGAGCGGCCGGACGAGGACGCCGCCTGACCCTCTTGCCAATCCTTGCGACGTGGCCCATCCAGCCGCGCAATTCTTCCTCTCGAGGGTAGCGTTTCCATGTCCGATCCCGTCGTCATCGTCTCCTTCGCCCGCACGCCGATGGGCGGATTCCAGGGGGCCCTGTCCGGGGTCAAGGCCACCGAACTGGGGGCAACCGCCGTCCGCGCCGCTGTTGAGCGGGCCGGCGTCGATCCGGAGAAGATCGACCAGATCTATATGGGCTGTGTCCTGCCCGCCGGGCTGGGCCAGGCCCCGGCGCGTCAGGCCGCCATCGGTGCCGGCCTGGGCCTCCACGTCGAGGCGACCACCGTCAACAAGATGTGCGGCTCGGGCCTGCAGGCGGTCATGATGGCGTCTGACAGCCTGGCCGCCGGTTCGGCCGATGTCATCGTCGCGGGCGGCATGGAGTCGATGACCGGGGCGCCCTACCTGATGACCAAGCACCGCGGTGGGGCCCGCATCGGCCACGACGTCATCGTCGACAGCATGTATATGGACGGCCTCGAGGACGCCTATACGCCGGGCAAGCTGATGGGCAATTTCGCCGAGGACTCGGCGCAGACCTATCAGTTCACCCGCGAGGCCCAGGACGCCTACGCCCTGGAGAGCCTGAGCCGGGCTCTGGAAGCCATCGCCTCGGGGGCCTTCAAGACCGAAATCACCCCGGTCGAGGTCACCTCGCGCAAGGGCGTCGTCACGGTCACCGAGGACGAACAGCCCGGCAAGGCCATGCCGGAGAAGATCCCGACGCTGAAGCCCGCCTTCTCGAAGGACGGCACCATCACTGCCGCCAACGCCAGCTCGATCTCGGACGGTGCCGCCGCCCTGGTCATGACCCGCGAGAGCGTGGCGAAAGCCATGGGCCTGCCGATCGTCGCCCGCATCGTCAGCCATGCGGCCCACGCCCATGAGCCGGGCCTGTTCACCACCGCGCCGGTGCCCGCCATGCAGAAGGCCCTGAAGAAGGCCGGCTGGTCGGTCGAGGACGTCGACCTGTGGGAGATCAACGAGGCCTTCGCCGTGGTGGCCATGATCGCCATGCGCGACCTCGGCATCGACCGGGCGAAACTGAACGTCAACGGCGGCGCGACGGCCCTGGGGCACCCCATCGGAGCCTCGGGTGCCCGCATCCTGACCACCCTGCTGGCGGCGCTTCAGGCCCGCGGCGGCAGGAAGGGCATGGCCAGCCTGTGCATCGGCGGCGGCGAAGCCGTGGCCGTGGCGGTGGAGCTGGTCTGACTCCACGTTTCCCTTTCCTTCATGGGGAGGGTGGCGCTTGCCGCGAGACGGGTGGGTTCGCAAAAAGCGGTGATGACGGACCTCACTGGCCTGAAGCGGACTCAGAGAACGTCCGCTACGGGGGGAAAGCGGACATCGGGGCTTAGCAGCGAAGCGGCCCGATCAGCCTGTAAGATTGCAATGTTTTTCCACTCATGGTCAGCGGGCCGGCGCCGTTCGCTCGGTCCGCGGCTGGGCGGGGCCACCGACGTACTCGACTGTCATAGCCTGCACGGCCGCGCCGGCTGCCTCGAACACCATCCGCATGCCTGGGGCGGATTCAACAGCGAAGCGGTTACCACCCAAGGCGATCAGCGGAAATGAAGGTCTGTCGGGTCTCTGTGAGAAGAGCCGCCCACCGTCTGAGGTGATGGTGCGGTCGCCATAAACGCCGGCATAGGCCGCAAGGTCGAGTTCAGGAGCGCGCCGCAGCCCGCGAGCCGCCATTGCTTCGGCAACGGCCTCCAGCACGGCGCGCTCGTCGGCTGGCGCCGTGGCGGCCACAGTCCGCAGCGCGGCAGCGTGGGCGATATCCAGGGCGGCGGTGACCTCGGCCTCGACCGTTGGTGCGTGGCCGACTGCCTCCCAGTCCTTGCCGGTGGACGCCAGGACGGCGCGCCCGACCGAGACGCTGAGCACGAATTGTTCGCCGACGGCGACCATGTCGTTGCGGAACGCCGCCCCAGCGGTGTTGGCGCCAACGATCTCGCCGAGGTGGTATCCGGCAACGTGGCCAGTGAACTCCTCGGCAGCCGAGCCGGTCTCGCCGCTGGTCAAGACATAGAGCGGCTTGCCGATCATCCGCTGCTCAGTTGGCGTTTCCAGGCTCGAGAAGCCGTCGGGTTCGGCCGAGCCATTCATGTAAAAGGTCGTCAGCTGCGTACCAGCCGGCAGAAAGCGGCTGATGATATGCTGCACCGCCTCCGGGTTGCCGCCGCCGTTGGCGCGAAGGTCGATGATCACCGCGTCGCCGCCCGCCAAGAAGCGCATCGCGTTGTCGAGCGCGGCGGCGCTCTCAGCCCCCGTCCAGTGGAAGCCGTCATACTTCATCAGCCGCACGTTGCCCGGCAACAGACGTAAATCGGTGACGCCATGGTTGGCATTGCGAATCAGCCGCTCGAACGCGGGATTGGCGCCGGGCTGCTCGACCGAACCGGACGCGATCATCGCGGCCTCTTGCGGATTGAAGCGGAAACCAAGGTGACGGTCTTGTCCGACCCTTTCCAGATCAGCGTTGAGCCGTTCAGCCAGGACAGCGCCGTCCGTGACGGCATATCGGCCCGAGGCAAGGCCTTCGGCCATCACGGCATCGAGCGCGGGACGGCGCTCAGGCAGAACATAGCGTTCGCCGATGACACGGCGGACTTCGGCCACGACCGCCCTGCTGTCGACCGAGGGCAGGGATGTCAGCGAACCGGAGGCCTCGACTTGAGCATGGACGGGCAAGGCGGTCACGGCGAGCGCGAGAGACCCGAAAAGGATGGCGAGACGCATGAACACTTCCTCTGACTAAAAACGGCTAGGGCTATGGAACGATTGAGAATTCTGGCGTCCACGAGACTTGCCGCGGACGCGGGCTGTTATCCTGGACTTTCCAGTGGAATGCCGACTTGGGGGTCAGGTCGGAGGGCGAGCCTCGGCCAAGCGATCACCAAACGATTTTCGCTCCAGCGCAGTGATCGCATCGGCCAGCACCTGCGACAGGGGGCTACACAGCTCTGCGTCGAGACCGGCCGCAGCCGCAGCCGTGGCGCGCCAGCACCTCTGCAGGTTCGGCAAGAGGTCCCGTCCCGCCGGCGTGAGCCGGATCATCCGCTGGCGAGCGTCTCTGCCGGGCGCGGACGACACCAGGCCGTCGCGGATCATGAGGCTTACAGTCTGTGTGGCTGCAGGTTGGGAGATGCCGGCGGCCTCAGCGATCTGACTGATGGCGCGGGGCTCGGATGCGATCAGCGCGCGCATCACTGGGGTATAGCGCGGGCGATAGCGTAAAGACTCGTTCGCATAGGCCTCGGTGACCGCACCATCGAGCAGTTCGAGTAAATGGCGGAGCTGGGTACCGATGCCTTGGTTCATGCCATTTCCATAATCGCTTATGGAAATCATGTCCCGTTAATTGTCTGTAAGGCGGCGTCCGCTTTGGGTCGGGAGCCGACATTGCGACCAGAGCAACAACCGGACCCTCAGGACCGTCTGCATCCGATGCCCCACACCCGTTCACAAGAGGCCCCATGGACCCCCGGACTCTGCTGACAATCCGCGAACCCATAGTCGGGTTGGCGCGCAAAACCCGCGCCCGATCAACGCCCTGCGGCGATCTCAAACTCTATTGTTGGTCGCGCTGCATCTGCCCGCATAATCCCCCCATCCCGTCGGTGGGGAGGGCGTCGGATCCACGTTCCTCGATGGCGGCGGGCTGTGGTCGAGCGATGAAGCCCGGGGGAAGGATACTCCGGGGGTCCTTGCGGGCGTCGACGGATGGCGCCCGCCTGCTCGCCGCGGGCTTCAGGAGCGAATCGATCCGCCACCGGGTGTGAAGTTCGTCCCGCGTCCGGTCCAGCAATGGACCGGGCGATGATCCGGCCAGGTCCGAACAGGGCCCCCACCGGAGAGCCCGTGGAAAACGACTGCGCGGAGCGGTCTGCTTCGTCGAAACGGTAAAACAATCAAAGCACCGGGCGAGGCCCGGCCGCCCCGCGCCCTCCCCGACCTTTCCGGCAGCGCTGCCAGAGAGCGAAGACGCCTGCCCGGTCGGCCCCATTACCAATCCGTAAGGTGGCCTCGCCTTGCGCCCCGGCGCTCGCCGACTAAGGTCCGCGCGGGCTTTTCAGACAGTGAACGGGTGTTTCGTATGCGGATCGGTTTGTTGTTGGCGTCGGTCGCCGGCGTTTCCCTCATGGCCTCGGCCGCTTTGGCCCAGCAGAGCATCGGGCCGGTCGACCAGTCCAAGGGCACGTTCGAGGACAAGTTCCGCCAGTTCGAGGGTGAGGACTGGCCGACCCCGACCGACTATCGCAACGCCTCGGGCGCGCCGGGCCATCGCTACTGGCAGCAGCAGGTCGACTATGACATCGACGTGACGCTGGACGAGCCGCGCCGCACCCTGACCGGCCGCGAGGCGGTGACCTATACGAACAACTCCCCCGACGCCCTGGGCTATCTGTGGCTGCTGCTGGACCAGCAGAACTATCGCCGCGCCTCCCTGGCCGAACGCAGCCGGACCTACACGGCGTCGGATACGGTCAGCGTCAATGAGGTGCTGCGGGTGCAGCGGATGCAGGACTGGGAGGGCGGCTTCAACGACATGAAGGTCACCGGCCCCGACGGCCAGCCCCTGCCCTTCACGGTCGTCGATTCGATGATGCGGATCAAGATGCCGCAGCCGCTGGCCACAGGTCAGAGCTTCGCCTTCACGATCGACTTCTCCGTGCCCCTGCCCGAGACCAATGTCGTGGGCGGCCGCAGCGGCTATGAGTGTTTCACCAAGCCGGATCAGGACGGCAACTGCATCTTCCTGGCGGCCCAGTGGTTCCCGCGTCTGGCGGTCTATTCGGACTATGAGGGCTGGCATAATGCCCAGTTCCTCGGGGCCGGCGAGTTCACCCTGGAGTTCGGCGACTATGACGTCTCGATCACCGCCCCCGTCGACCATGTCGTGGCCGCCACCGGCGAACTGACCAACCCCGACATCCTGAGCGCCGAACAGCGCGCGCGTCTGGCCCGGTCCCGCACCGCCGACGCGCCGGTCTATGTCGTCACCCCGGCAGAGGCCGCCGCCGCCGAGGCCCGCCCGGCCCGATCCGGAACCCGCACCTGGAATTTCAGCGCCGACAATGTCCGCGACTTCGGCTGGGCCAGCTCGCGCAAATTCGTCTGGGACGCCATGGGCGTCGAGCAGGACAGCGCCACCTATCCGGTCGTCATGGCCATGTCCTTCTATTCGAAGGAGGCCCGACCGCTGTGGGACACCTATTCGACCCGGTCGATCGCCCACACCATCGACGTCTACAACCAGTTCGCCTTCACCTATCCCTATCCCACGGCCCAGTCGGTCAACGGCCCGGTCGGCGGGATGGAATATCCGATGATCACCTTCAACGGGCCGCGCCCGGTGCGGGGCGACGACGGCCGCCTGACCTATACCGAACGCGCCAAGAACGGCCTGATCGGCGTGGTCATCCACGAAGTCGGCCACACCTATTTCCCGATGATCGTCAACTCGGACGAGCGGCAGTGGACCTGGATGGACGAGGGGCTGAACAGCTTCCTGCAGTTCCAGGCCGAAAAGCTCTGGGACGCCGACTTCCCGGCCCGCGGCGAGCCGTCCAGCATCATCGAATACATGATCAGTCAGGACCAGGTGCCGGTCATGACCAACTCCGACAGCCTGCTCCAGTTCGGCAACAACGCCTATGCCAAGCCGGCGACGGCCCTGGTGATCCTGCGTGAAACCGTCCTGGGCCGCGAGCTGTTCGACCGCGCCTTCCGCGAATACTCGCAGCGCTGGGCCTTCAAGCGCCCGACGCCCTATGACTTCTTCCGCACCATGGAAGAGAGTTCGGGCGTCGACCTCGACTGGTTCTGGCGCGGCTGGTTCTATTCCACCGACCACGTCGACATCTCGCTGGAGAGCGTGACCGCCGCGACGCTGGAATCGACCGACCCGGAAGTGCGCAACCGCGCCGCCCGCGAGCGGTTTGAGCAAGAGCCGATCTCCCGCACGGTCGAGAACAACCGCGGCATCGAGACCGTGGTCGAGCGCGATCCGGCGACGCGGGACTTCTACAACGAGACCGACCGTTTCACGACCACGGCCCAGCAACGTCGTGACGCCGAAAGCGCCACCCGGCGCGCCGACGCCGACCGCCGCGCAGCACAAGGCTTCGACGACAACATCTACCGGTTCACCTTCAAGAACGTGGGTGGGCTGGTGATGCCGGTGATCCTGAAGCTGACCTATACGGACGGCTCTGACGAGACGATCCGCATCCCGGCGGAGATCTGGCGCCGCAACAGCCAGCAGGTGATCTGGCAGCACGTTTCGTCGAAGACCCTCGTCTCGGCCGAGGTTGATCCGCTGCGGGAAACCGCCGACGCCAACCGGCCCAACAACCTGTTCCCGCGCCAGATCGACGAGCGCACCCTGCGCCTCGCCCCCGCCCAGCCTCCCGGCGAGAACCGGATGCGGGACTCGGACGTCGAGGTCAGTCCGGACTCGACGGCGACGCGGGTTCGCCGTCCGACGGCGGCCCAGTGATGAAGCGGTTCCTGCTGGTAGCGGGGCTGGTCGCCGTCCTTGCCACGCCCGCCATGGCCCACAGGGGTCATGGCGGACTGACGGTGGTCGAGATCGATGCGGTCTCGGGTGCCGTCAGCGTGACGCACCGGTTCGCCGCCCATGACGTCGAGCCCGCCCTGGTCTCGATCGCGCCGGAAGCCCAGCCCAGCCTCGACGACCCGCGGGCGGTCGCCGATCTGGAGGCCCATCTGGGACAACGATTCCGCCTGTCGCTGGATGGCGATGCGGTTCCCGTCACGCACACCGTCACACAATTGGCCGGCGACAATATCCGCGTCGATTTCGGCGGCCGGACAGACGATCGGGAGATCACCCGCGTCACGGTCGATCTCGACTTCTTCCCGGGCGTGCACGACGATCAGGAACAGCAGGTCAATGTGCGTTTGAACGGCGTGACGCGGACGGTGGTTTTCCGTCCGGGATCGCAGGCCCAGACCCTGAGCTTCCCGGCCTCCTGACAGAAGACCGGGGTCAGGCCCTTTCAGTCTTGGCCTGACAGCCCTAGCGAATATCGACCGACTGGGCGATCTGCTCGGCCAGGGCGCGGTCGCCGCCGTCCAGACTCATGGTCCAGACATGGACCTCGCGCGGGGCGTCCGGCCGCTGGAACAGGTGCTCCATCGCGTGGCGCACGCCATCCTCCGTGGAGACGATCGAGGCCCGACCGCCCGCCTCGAGCATCTGGCCGCTGTAGATCGGGAACTGCGAGGCCGGCCCGGCATAGACCATGACAAAGGACTGCTCGCCGCGACGGACCGTATAGATGCGGAAGTCCGGGCCCGGACGGCCTGTGACGATCTCGAACCCGGGCGGCAGGGTGACAGAAAACGGCAGGGCGGCGCGGGTCGCGGCGTCAAGCACGGTGAGGGTCGACACGCTCGGGGGCGGTGGGACAGCGGCCGGTGCAGGGGCCGGAACCGGGCTGGCAGCCGGCGCTGAACCGACTGTGGGCGCGACAACGGCCGGGCCCGTCGCCGGCGGTTGCGTGCGGGGCACCGGACCGGACGACGGCAGGTTCGAAGACGGCGGCGTTGCCACTGGGACGATCGCAGCGGCGGGCGGCGGCGCAGTCGTGACCGGTGCCGGAACGACGGGCGTCGCGATCGGAGCGGTCCGCGGCTGGGGCACGGGTGTCGCCGGGATCGGCGTCGCAGGGGATGGCGTTGCAGCCGGTGACGACACAGCCGGACCGGACGACGGCAGGACCGGCGCGGACAAGGTCGCAGGACGGACGACGGGACTCGCCGGGCTCGGCGCAGCGGTCGTCGGGGGTGCGGCGGTGACACCTCGCGTCGGCGGCCCACTGTTCAACTCGCGGGTCAGGTCGCTGGCAGGCGCGGATGATGGCCTGGTCGGCGCGGCGGGCACGGTCTGGGCCTGGGCGGCTCCGGTGACAATCAAGGCGGCGGCGGTGGCGGCAAGGATTTTCATGGGGCGACCTTCCCCCTTCGGCCCGCGAACGGCAAGTCCCGGTGGGGTCAGGCTGCCGGCAGTTCGACCCAGAAGGTCGCGCCCTCACCCTGCACCGAGTCGACGCCGATCGAGCCGCCCTGCAACTCGACCAGGCGTTTGGCCAGGGCAAGGCCGATGCCGTGACCCTCGACCGTGGAGCGCTCAAGCCCGAGGCGGTTAAAGGGTTCGAACAGCTGGGCCAGTTTCTCGGGCGTCAGGCCGGGGCCGCGATCGCTGACTTCGATACGGACGCCGTCGTAAATTCGGCTGACGCGGAATATGACCTGACCTCCCGAGCCGCCGTATTTGACGGCGTTGGAGGCAAGATTGGCGACAACCTGGGTCAGGCGCTGGGAATCGGCCAACGCCACCAGACCGTCGCCCTCGGTTATCAGCTCCAGCCGCACACCCTGGGCTTCGGGCCGCAGGGCCACAGCCCGTTTCACATCCTCAAGCACCCCAGGCACATCGGTGGGGCGCAGTTCGACCTTGACCGCCCCGGACTCGGCGCGGGCGACGTCCAGCAGGTCGTGAGCCAGAGCCTCGACCTGTCGGGCCGTCTTGACCAGCATCTCGGCCATCTCGGTCTGGGTGTCGCTCACCGGTCCGAGTTGACCGGTCTTCCAAAGTTCGCCGATGCCGATGATGCCGCCGACGGGGCTCTTGATCTCATGGGCGACGTTAGCCAGCAGGCGCGACTTGGCCTCCGAGGCCCGTTCTGCCCGCACCTGCCCCGCCTTGGCACGGTCGGAAAGCCGGTCACGCTCTTCCAGCAAGGCCGCCACCAGCAGGATGGGCAAGCAGCCCAGCAGCACCGTCAGCTGCATCATCAAGGCCCGGTCAGCCAGCTCCGGCGCTGACAGGACATAGGGTCCATATCCAGCCAACGTCCCGCCGATCGCCAGCACCGAGACGATCAGCAGGGCTGTCGTCACACCCAGGACGCGGAACCGGGCGGCGATGAGGATCAGCAACGGCACGACCACGAAACCGACGGGCACCCGCGACTCTAAATAGGCGAAGGCACAGACAAGCGACAGCAGCACCAGCAGGGCCAGGGCCTCAAGTAGTCGCCACGGGTTGGCCAGCACGGCCAGATGACGCCGCGTCAGGGACACACCAAAGGTGGCGATGACTGCGATTCCGAGAGCGTGGCCGAACCACCAGGTCTGGAAGCTGGCCAGAATATCGGCCCCGTTGATGAGATGCAGGGAGATCGACGCGATGAGAGCAGCGGGTACCGGTGCCACAAACGCTACGCTCACCAGGAAACGACAGGCCCCGTCCACGCTGACCAGATTCAGCGTCGGCGCGAAACGGCGCGCGAGCAAAACAGCGCCGACGATCTCGATCATGTTGGCGACCGTAAAGACCACGGTCAGAAGGGTGGAATTGCCCACCAGCAGCTCGCCGGCCGCGATGCCAACGACCAGCAGGGCCCCGAAACACAGGTCGTAGGATGGTCCGCGCGAGTTCCGCAGCCAGACCGCGATCGACACCCCGCCCGCACCCCACAAGGCCGCGACCAGGCCGGCCGACCGGGCGAATTGGACCGCCAGAACCACGAGCACCATCACGGCGATGGCGGTGAAGACGGGAGCCAGGGGCTGCTTGAAGAAGGCCGACGCGCTGTTGGTACGGGCGGTGTCATTCGCGCGTGCAGCCGCGAGGCCTTCGGGCGAAGGTCCTACGGCGTCGGCAGGGTCGAGCACACGGCTCATCGGCATCTTGGGTCCTGGATCGACAGCGTGATCCCGACCCATACGTCGCCGCTTCCTAATATCCCCTGAAGGTCAGGCGCTGTCGGCGATCGCCTCGGTCAATTCACGCACGGCCACACCGGGTCCGGCGGGATGGCCCCAGACGGCGGCGCTCACCGCTACGAAGTCGGCTCCGGCGTGCGCAAGGCGGCCTGCGGTGACCGCCGTGATACCGCCGATGGCGACACAGGGGATTTCGACGGTCTCCTGCCAGATGCCGAGGATGTCCGGGTCCGGCCGGTGCAACGTCTGCTTGGTATCGGTGGGGAAGAAGGCGCCGAAGGCGACGTAGTCGGCACCGGCCTCTGCCGCGTCCATCGCCAGTTCCCGGCTGTCGTGGCAGGTCACACCGATCATGGCGTCCGGGCCCATGATCCGTCGCCCCTCGGCCACGGAGGCGTCACCCTGCCCCAGATGGACGCCGTCACAGCCTGAACGCGCCGCCAGATCCGGCCGGTCGTTCAGGATGACGGCGACGCCGCGCGCCTGGGCAATCGGTTTCAGCACTGACACGGCGGCCAGAACCGTTGCGTCATCGGCGTCCTTGAGCCGGATCTGCAGCGCGGCCACCTCGCCAGCGTCCAGCGCCGCGGCGAGCGCCACCGCGAAGGCGGCGATGTCCGGCAAGACGGGCGGGGTGATCAGATACAGCTGACAGGGCGGGCGCATCGGCGCGATGGGGGGCTTGGCCATGCCCGCGAAGTGCGACGGACGCGGCCGTGCGTCAACTCCGGGACTGCGAACGACTTGCATTCGCCGCGATTTGCTTGTTAAGAAGAACCATTCGCAACAAGCCTGTGGGTTCGTCGTGTACGTCTGCAACTGCAATGGCCTTCGCAAAAGGGATGTCGCCGCCGCCATCGAGGCGGGCGCGACGCGACCCCGTGACGTCTTCGCGCGCAACCAGTGCACCGCCCAGTGCGCCAAATGCGTTTGCGAGATGCGCGAGATGATCCAGGACAGCCGTGAGACCTTTGCCATAGCCGCCGAATAGGCCCTGCCCTCCCGCAAGGGAGATTCAGTCGCATTTTCAATGTCGCGAGACGTCTTCGCAGGTGAACACAAGACCGCATCTCGTGTTAGAACAGGCGCTCAAAGCCGGTGATTCATGGCGGTCGGGCCGACCGCCGCGCCGCTGACGGAAAGAACGACGATGAAGGGCGATCCCGCAATCATCCGCACGCTCAACGCTGTGCTCACCAACGAGCTGACCGCGGTGAACCAGTATTTCCTGCATGCGCGGATGTTCGAGAGCTGGGGCCTGAAACACCTCGGCCAGATCATCTACGACGAATCGATCGGCGAGATGAAGCACGCCGACATGCTGATGAAGCGCATCCTCTTCCTCGACGGCCTGCCCAATATGCAGGATCTGCACAAGCTGAAGATCGGCGAAAACGCCTTCGAGTGCCTCGGTGCCGACCTGCAGCTGGAGCTGGGCGGTCGCGACACCCTGATCCCGGGCGTGGCCCAGTGCGAGGCCGCCAAGGACTACGTCAGCCGCGACATCCTGATGCGCATCCTGAACGACACCGAGGAGCACATCGATTTCCTCGAGGCACAGCACAAGCTGATCGAGCAGTTGGGTGAGCAGAACTATCTGCAGTCAGCCATGACCGAGATCGCACCGGACAAGAGCGCCACCGGGAACTGAGACCCGCCGACCCAGAGATAGGGCGGCGGAGGAGTCATTCAGGGAAATCAATCCCTGCGGCCGCGCGCCTCTAGGCCGCGGAGAGGCTCCACGGCAGGGTCTCGTCGGCATGGAAGGGGACCAGGTCCCCGAGGTCAGTCCCGATGCGCGGGGGGACGACGATGTCCCGGCGGTCCAGAGCGATCCGGTCCTCGTTCAGCGGCAGGCCGTAGAAGCGCGGACCATGTTCTGACGCGAACCCTTCGAGCCGGTCCAGCGCCCCCTCCTCGTCGAACGTCGCCGCATAGCTTTCGATCGCGAACGGCGCATTGAAGATGCCGGCGCAGCCGCAGGCCGACTCCTTGGCTCCCGTCAAATGGGGTGCCGAGTCCGTGCCCAGAAAGAATTTGGCCGAGCCCGACGTCGCTGCCCGGCGCAGTTCGAGGCGGTGCCGCTCGCGCTTGGCCACGGGCAGGCAATAGAAATGAGGCCGGACACCACCCGCGAACATGGCGTTGCGGTTGATGCGAAGGTGATGTGGCGTGATGGTCGCGGCCAGGTTCGGCCCGCCGCTTTCGACAAAGGCCACGGCGTCGGCCGTGGTGATGTGTTCGAACACGGTCTTCAGCGCCGGGAAGTCGACGACGATCTTCGAGAAGATACGTTCGATGAAGACGGCCTCGCGGTCGAAGACGTCGACCGAATGGTCCGTCACCTCGCCGTGCAGCAGCAGCGGCATGCCGATACGCTGCATCCGCTCGAGCGCAAGGTAGATGTTGCGGATCTCGGTGACGCCATGCGCCGAGTTGGTGGTGGCATGGGCCGGATACAATTTGCAGGCGGTGAAGACCCCGGCCTCATAGCCCCGTGCGATCTCCTCGGGATCGGCATCGTCGGTCAGGTAGCAGACCATCAGCGGCTCAAACGCGAGGCCGGGTTCGACCGCCGCAAGGATCCGCGACCGGTAGGCCTCGGCGGCGGCGACCGTGGTGACCGGCGGGGTCAGGTTCGGCATGACGATCGCGCGCCTGAACTGCCGCGCCGTATCGTTGACCACGGCGCTCAACATCCGGCCGTCACGGAGGTGGACATGCCAGTCATCCGGCGCGCGGATAACCAGCTGCTGCGGAGATGTTTGGGAGGCCTGCATGCCCCCTCCTTAGCTTTGCCTACCCTGAATGGGAACCTCGGTGCCCACGTCCGCCGGGACCAGCCCCACGCCGGACAGATCGCCCCCGGGTAACTGATGACGGGTATCGGCAGTCCGTTTTCAGCCCGGTGGGAGGCCGGATGACCGACATCGCCCCGGAAACAAGCGCGACGGGGAAAGAGCCATACGCCAGCACGTCAGCCAGATTGAGAGTCGCCTGGGTCAAGGCGATGCTCTTGATCGAGCCCGGCCACCTCAAGGGCCCGCTGTCGCAAGACCAGGACCCGACCGGGGAGAACGCCGAACGCAAGGGCGAGGCGCTGCGACAGGCTGCGCATGGGCGTCTCCGGCGGCGGACAGGCGGGCGGTTGGCGGTGACGGGGTTCACACTCTGATGCCGCCACTCTCCCAACCCGCCGCTACAGAACCTCGCGCCGTGCCAGACGGACCACGGCGAGCACCAGCACGACCAGACCCAGGCCGCAGCCCAGGCCGAGGGCCGTGTTCAGTCGCCAGGTGTCGGTCGCCAGCATGTTGACCGGCATCTGCCAAGGGAAGAAGACGCCTGCCCTTGCCGAAGTGGCGACGACCGAGAAGAAGGTTTCGCCGATTCCGACCACCAGGGCGGGCACGAAGCTGGCGAAGCGCAGGGCGGTCCACAGCTGGATAGCGACCATCAGGATGGCGGCGAGGAAGACCTTGCCCATGGTCGCGGCATAGACGCCGACCTCGAGAGGACCCTTGGGCATCAGGTTGGGCTTGATCGTCGTGCCCAGCGTCACCGCGCCCCAGGTCAGGACCAGGGTCGCCCCGCTCATGACGGCGACCACAGCCAGCACCACGATCGCCTTGGCCGCATAGAGACGCCAGCGCGGCAGCGGGAGGCTGCGCAGGTGATCCCACGACTTCGGCCCGTGCTCCATGTGGGCGACGAGCGCCGTCAGGGCGGTCACGCTCATGGGCAGCATGAAAAAGGACCAGATGCCGATCGCACTCACCATCCACATCTCCCACGGCTGTGGTGCCTTGCCGCGCAGCAGGTTGAAGAAGGTGAAGATGGCGATCAGCGACGGCGCGGCAACGGCCAGCAGGACGGCCAGTGACCGGTTCAACTTGCGGATTTCCACGGACAGGACAGCGAACATCAGACGAACTCCGGCTGGGACTGGGCGGTGACGGAAGCGGGCGCCGGCATGGATGCCTGGCGGTAAATGCCCTCCAGCGAGCGGGCGCGGGCACCAATGGCGAGGACGGCGATCCCGGCCTCGACCAGGGCGCGGGTCATGGCCGGAACAGCAGCGTCGGGATCGTCCCCGGGACTCAGCCGCGCGATCAGACCATCGCTCGTGGGGGACAACGCCAGATCGAACGGGTTGAGCACGGCTGAGGCGCGGGCGACGTCATCGACCCGAAGGGCGATTTCGGGCGCGAGGTCCGCCTTGATCCGGGCCAGTTCCCCCTCCAGCACCAGCCGCCCCTCGTGGACGATGCCAACGTGGGTGGCGATCTGCTCGATCTCACCCAGCAGATGGCTGGACAGCAGGACCGTGGCCCCGGTCCGGGCAGGCAGGTCCTTAAGGAAGCACCGCATGTCGGCGATGCCATCAGGGTCCAGGCCGTTGGTGGGCTCATCGAGGATGAGGGCGGGCGGCGCGCCCAGCATGGCGCGAGCCAGACCCAGCCGCTGGCGCATGCCCAGCGAATAGTCTGACACTCGGCGTCGACCGTGGGCACTCATCCCGACCACCTCCAGAACCCTGGCGATCTCCGTCGCAGGAAGCCCGAGCAGCGTGCGGGTGAGGTCGAGGTTCTGACGCCCCGTCAGATTGGCGTAGAAACCGTGCGCCTCCAGCAGCGCCCCCACCTTCCGCGCCGCGCCGATCCGGTCGCTGGCGACGTCAATGCCCGCAATCCGCGCCGAACCAGAGGTCGGACGGATCAGACCCATCAGCATCTTGAGCGTCGTCGTCTTGCCCGCACCGTTGCGGCCAAGGAAACCGTAGACGGCCCCGTCCGACACGGTCATCGACACCGCATCGACGGCTCTATGCTCGCCGAAGCAACGGGTCAGGGCATGGGTTTCGATGGCGGCGGTCATGGCGGCAGCGCTCACGTTTGTTTAAGTGCGATATAAAGTTGCGAACCTCGCATCTTTAAGTCAAGATTAAAGATAAGACATCAACGCCACGCTCCGGACCGCCGCATGAGCCAGCCCGATCTCGCCCGTTTCCGCCGCATGTGCGGCCAGTTCCGCTGGCTGGCGATCTTCATGGTGGTGACGGTCGGCCTGTGCATGGCGCTGACCTGGATAGGCGCGCCGCTGATCCTCTGGCTGCGCGAGGGGCGTGAGCCGTTCACCCCGCGCAATATCGCCAGCCTCGTCTGGTTCACCCCGACGGCCTTCTATCTGTTCGGAGTCTGGTCGATCGGATCGGCCATGGGACAGCTGGCGAAGGGTCGTCTGATCCAGCCGACACTGTCCTCGGCCCTGCGGCGCGTGGGTCTGTCACTGGGATTGGGCGGCGTGATGAGCGTGTTCGTGGTGTCCAACGTCATACGGATGATCGAGGACGGGTGCGGCGGTTTCCTGCATTTCGACGTGGCGGGGATGACGCTGGGCATGATCGGCGGGGCGCTGTTCCTGCTCGGCAAGGTCGTCGACCAGGCCGGCCGGATGCAGGCTGAACTGGACGAAATGATCTGATGCCCGTCCGCGTGACACTCGATGCCCTGATCGTGAGGAAGGGCCTCAAGGCGCGCGACCTCGCCGCCGAGGTGGGTCTTAGCGAGACCCAGCTGTCGCTGTTCCGGTCGGGCAAGGTGAAGGGTATCCGCTTCCGCACATTGGCGCGGCTGTGCGCGGCGCTCGACTGTCGGCCGGGCGACCTGCTGGACTATCGCTACGACCCGACCGATCTGACCCCGGTCGACGACGAAGAAGGCTGACGGAACCGCTGCGCCGTCCCGCCATTGTCTGTTCTCGGACAGGAGAGCCGCGCGTGACCGATATCGACGACATTCTTGACGAGGCCCGCGACGCCGCCGGCGACTTCCTCAACGCCAACCAGCGCGACATCGGTCATGTCATCCTCGGCGTGGCGGTCACCGTCGGTTTCGCCCTCGGTGCCACGCTTCTGGCGCGGACCACCATCCGGCCGCGGCCGATGCATCTGGCCGACGACGACGCCCCGATCACGGAGCGGCCGCGCGGGCCGCTGAGCCTGATCCTGCCGGCGGTCTTTTCGGTCACCACCCTGTCGGCTGTCCGGGTCTGGAACGCGCCGGCGCGGCCGGAGCGGACGACGGCCATGGGTCTGTGGGCGGCGGCCCAGGCGCTGAACGCCGTCTGGATTGCCATGCGGCCGGCCAGTCGTGGACTGCAGATCGCGGCCGCCATGTCGTCCGCCGGCCTCGCGGCCGCCTTTGCCCACGAAGCACGCAAGCTGGACAATCGCGCGGGCAAGCTGGCCGCGCCCAGCGGCGGATCGGTGCATCTGGCCAATCTGGTTCAGGGCAAGTCGAGGGACCAGGCCCCGACCGTTCACTGACCCGCGCCTTGCCGGATCACGCCGCATCCTCTAGGGACTGCGCCCGTTCGCGCGCCATCGCAGGCTGCGCCCAATCCCTTCCGAGACACCCATGGCGAAGATCAACGGCAACACCATCAAGCCCGGCATGGTCCTTGAGCACAACAAGGGCCTGTGGGTCGTGACCAAGGCCAGCCACGTCAAGCCCGGCAAGGGCGGTGCCTTCGCCAACGTCGAGGCCAAGAACCTCGAGACCGGCAACAAGCTGAACGAACGCTTCCGGTCGGAAGACAAGGTCGAGCGCGTGACGCTGGAACAGAAGGAGTTTTCCTATCTGTACGAGCAGGGCGACGCCCTGGTGTTCATGGACGACCAGACCTACGAGCAGACCGAACTGCAGAAGGACTGGGTCGGCGAGGACCGTGTCGCCTATCTGCAGGACGGCATGAAGGTCACGATCGAAATGCACGAGGAACGGCCCATCGGCCTGACCCTGCCCGATCAGGTCACACTGGAAGTGGTCGAGACCGAGCCGACCGTGAAGGGCCAGACCGCCTCGTCCTCCTACAAGCCCGCCATCGCCAACAATGGCGTCCGCATCATGATCCCGCCGTACATGGGCGTGGGCGAGCGGATCATCGTCGACACCACGACCGGCGAGTACGTCCGCCGCGCCGAATAGGCCCGACCGACAGCACGACCCGGAGGCGCGATCCTGCGCCTCCATGACCTTCTCCGATTGTCCGGGCTGACGCCTTTCAAGGACCTTCGGACCAGGAGATCCCCATGGCCCTCGCCTCTGCCCTTCTCACCGTCATGCTTGACGCGGTCCGCAAGACCGCCCGCCCGATGCTGCGCGACTTCGGCGAGGTCGCCCAACTGCAGGTGTCGCGCAAGGGCCCCGGCGATTTCGTCACCGCCGCCGACATCAAGGCCGAGGACAGCCTTTACGAACTGCTGATGAAGGCTCGCCCGGGCTACGGCTTCCTGGGCGAGGAGCGCGGCATGATCGAGGGGACCGACAAGTCCCACATGTGGATCGTCGACCCGATCGACGGCACGACAAACTTCATGCACGCCATGCCCCATTTCGCCATCACCGTGGGCCTGCAGCGCACCGCACCGGACGGCTCGTCCGAGATCGTCGCGGGCGTGACCTACAATCCGGTGATGAACGAGCTCTTCTGGGCCGAAAAGGGCAAGGGTTGCTATCTGAACGACCAGCGCATCCGCGTCGCCGGCCGCCGCGACCTGTCGGAAAGCCTCATCGCCACCGGCCTGCCCTTCATCGGCAAGGCCGGCCATGCCCAGTCGATCAAGGACATCCACGCCATCGGCCAGCGGGTCGCGGGCATCCGCCGCCTGGGTTCGGCCGCGCTAGACTTCGCCTGGGTCGCGGCCGGACGGTACGACGCATTCTATGAGCGCAACCTCCAGCCGTGGGACGTGGCGGCGGGCATCCTGTTCGTCACCGAGGCCGGCGGCGTGGTCACCACCATCGACGGCGAGGGCCGGCCCGAGACGGGCGCACAGATCCTGGCGACGAACTCGGAATTGCATCCGCAGCTGCTGAAGGTGCTACGGGGCTAGGCCAATCGCTTCTGTCTCAAGGGGAGAAGGAACGCGGTCACCCGATCAGCGACCGGGCCGCCGCCCGGGCCTCGTCCGTGACCACCGCGCCCGACAGCATGCGTGCGATCTCTTCGCGACGAGCGTCGTCGTTCAATGCATCGACCGTGGTTGTGGTCAGGCCGCCGGCGTCGGACTTGCGCACCTTCCAGTGGGCGTGGCCGCGGGCGGCGACCTGGGGGCTGTGGGTGACGACCAGCACCTGGGCACCCGTCGACAGCCGTTCGAGGCGGGCACCGACGGCCGAGGCCACGGCACCGCCGACGCCCTGATCGACCTCGTCGAAGATCATCACCGGCTGGCGCTGATCCTCGCGCCCGGCCAGCGCCGCCTTCATGGCCAGGGCGAAGCGGGCCAGTTCGCCGCCTGACGCAATCGCGTCCAAGGGGCCGAAGGCGGTGCCGGCATTGGTGGCGATCTCGAAGCGGGTGGTTTCGACCCCCAGCGGTCCGCGGCGTCCCTCTGTCACCGGCTCGAAAGCGACGCGGAAGCGGGCGCGATCCAGCTTCAGCGGGCCCAGCTCGGTCATGACCGCAGTGGTCAGGCGATGGGCGGCGGCCTCGCGCGCCGAGGTCAGCAGCATGGCGGCGACGTCATAGGCTTCGCGCGCAGCCGAGGCGGCGCGTTCGGCGACGCTGATGGCTTCGGCCCCGTCCTCGATCAGCCGCAGCTGGTCGCGGAAGCGGACGCGCAGCACGGGCAGGCTCTCGACCGAGGTGTTCAACTTGCGGGCGGCGGCGCGCAGGGCGAACAACCGCTCCTCGGCCTTGTCGAGGCGACCGGGCTCGAAGTCGAAGGCGTTGGCCGCGGCGTCGACGCAGGCGATGGCCTCCTCGGCCTCTACCAGGGTGCGGTCGATGGCCTCGGCGGCGGCGGAGAGCTTCTGCATCAGGGGGTGTTCGGGGTCCGTGCCCGCCTGCCCCGCCCGTTGCCGCGCGTGTTCAACGGCGCGCAGGGCCGCCGACAATTTCTGGGCCAGCTTGTCGCCGCCCAGCTGAGTGCGGGCATCGGCCAGATCGCCGATGGCCTTTTCCGCCGCCCCGAGGATGGCGCGCTCCCCGGCCAGGTCCGTTTCCTCATCGGCCCGGGGATCCAGTTCGTCGAGGTCGGCTAAGTTCTGCGTCAGCTCCTCAGCGCGCGAGGCGGCGTCAGCGGCGGCGGCCTTGAGATCGGAGACGGTGCGGTCGGCGACCTTCAGACGCTCGGCGGCACCGGCGACGCCGAGAAGCTGGGGCTGGAGGCCCCCGTAGTTGTCCAGCAGGGCGCGGTGCGTCTTCCAGTCCAGCAGGCCGACGGTTTCATGCTGGCCATGCACCTCGACGAGGGCCTGGCCGATCTCGCGCAGGGCGGTGACGCTCGCGGGCTGGTCGTTGACGAAGGCGCGACTGCGGCCGTCAGCAGCCACGGTGCGGCGCAGAATCAGATCTTCGCCCGGCGCGACGTCGAAGCCGCGCTCGGCGATCATCTCGATCAGGGCAGAATCGTCGGGGGCCGTAAAGACGGCGGTGGCAGAGGCCTGTTTGGCGCCCGCGCGCACCAGGCCGGCGTCGGCGCGTGCGCCCAGCGCCAGACCGAGGGCGTCGAGGATGATCGACTTGCCGGCCCCGGTCTCGCCGGTCAGCACGGTCAGGCCGCCCTCGACCTTGAGGTCGAGCGCCTCCACCAGCACGATGTCGCGAATGGAAAGGGCGGTCAGCACGGGCCCGCTCCCTCGCGGTTTACGGGACTGACGGCGCAGGGATCAGGGTGAGGCAAAGCGAATCGATCTCTCTGGCGACGCCGGAGAATGCTGGCCTTTCGCCCCCCGGGTAAAGCCCGAGGTTAGCGGAACATATCGGAAACGTCAGCCCGGGATGATCCGGCGCAGCCAGCTTTCGCGCTGACCGGTCGGTGAGACGTCGGGCTGGCGACCGTCTTCGGTCAGCAGGGCATAGGCCTCGGCGTACCAGGGGCTGCCCGGATAGTTGAAACCCAGAACCGCGCCGTTGCGGGTCGCCTCTTCCTTGAGGCCCAGCATCAGATTGACCTCGACCAGACGGTATAGAGCCTCGGGCGTGTGCGAGGTGCGCTGGAAGGCTTCGTTGTCGATGACCGCCTTGTAGCGGTTGATAGCGGCCAGAGGCTGGCCGGCGCGCTGGTAGTAGCGTCCGATGGCCATTTCCTTGCCGGCCAGCTGGTCGTTGACCATGTCGATCTTGACCGTGGCGTCGATGGCGTAGGACGTGCCGGGATAGCGACGCTGAACATCCTTCAGCCCGTCCAGCGCCGCCTGGGCATAGCCCTGGTCGCGGCCCACGTCGGTGATCTGTTCGAAATTGCACAGCGCCTTCATGTAGAAGGCATAGGGCGCACTGGGATTCCCGGGGAACAGCTGGATGAACCGGTCCGAAGCGGCGATGGCCTCGGCATAGTTGTTGTTCTGATAGTAGGCGTAGATCTGCATCAGGATCGCGCGACGCGACCACTCCGAATACGGATGCTGGCGCTCGACCTCCTGGAAATAGTCGATGGCGTCGGCCCAGCGCTTGCTCTGCATACGCTGGTAGCCCGTGTTGTAGAGCGCCTCGACCGGGCGCTCCTCATAGGCCAGGCGCGGACGATTGGTGCGGCCCGAACAGGCCGAGATCGTCAGGGCCGAAACAGCCACGGTGGCCAGGATCAGGCCGGCGCGGAACTTGAAAACAGGCAAGGACGACCTCAAAATGATAGCCGGCGGGCGCGAACCCGTCGGCGCCCCCGAAAACGAGACGCGATCTCTACACCAGCGGACTCGTCTGCGCCAATGCGCGAAGACAGCCTTAAAAACACGCGCCGCGCCTTGTGGCGGAGCCGTCCACTGGTATGTAGCGCGCCAGCGCCACGGCGGCATTCTCAGCCCGGCGATGACGGCGAAAGGATGACCGGACATGAAGCTGCTCTCTGGCAATTCAAACCGGACCCTGTCCCAGGCCATTGCGGCCCACCTCGACATGCCCCTCACCAAGGCCCAGGTGAAGCGGTTTGCCGACAATGAGGTCTTCGCCGTCATCGAGGAAAACGTCCGCGGCGAGGACGTCTTCGTCATTCAGTCGACCAGCTATCCGGCCAATGACAACCTGATGGAGTTGCTCATCATAACCGACGCCCTGGTCAGGGCATCGGCGAGGCGGATCACGGCCGTCATGCCCTATTTCGGCTATGCGCGGCAGGACCGGAAGACCGGCGGGCGCACGCCCATCTCAGCCAAACTGGTGGCCAATATGATCACGCGGGCGGGCGCGCACCGCGTCCTGACCATGGACCTGCACGCGGGACAGATTCAGGGCTTCTTCGACATTCCGACCGACAACCTCGTCGCCACGCCCGTGCTGGCCCAGGACATCAGGGATCGCTACCCGCGCGGAGATGACCTGATGATCGTCTCGCCCGATGTGGGTGGCGTGGTCCGCGCGCGGTCGCTGGCGTCGCGGCTCAATGCGGATCTGGCGATCGTCGACAAGCGCCGTGCGCGCGCCGGCGAAAGCGAGGTCATGAACATCATCGGGGATGTGGAGGGCCGGCGCTGCATTCTGTTCGACGACATCGTCGATTCCGGCGGGACTCTGGTCAACGCCGCCAAGGCCCTGATGGACAAGGGAGCCACGGAGGTTTCCGCCTATATCAGTCACGGCGTGCTGTCCGGCCCGGCCGTCCAGCGCGTGACCGATGGCCCGCTGAAGGAACTGGTCATCACCGATTCCATCGAACAACCTCACGAAGTTCTGACCTGCGGAAAGATCCGCACGGTTTCGGTCGCGCCGCTGATCGGCGAAGCCATCCGACGGATCGCCAACGAGGAATCGGTCTCCAAACTGTTCGACTGACCTACGAACATTTGTCCGGACCGCCTCAAAATGGCCGGTCGGACGTTCTCTGCTCCACGACAGTCAGTCGAGGAGATGTCATGCATCCGGCCACCATGCGCCAAGGCCTTTCGCTTGCCGCCCTGTGCGCGGCCGCGCTTCTGGCGGGCTGCGCCTCGGGCAAGGCCGAGGCCGAGGCGGAGGCCATCCGTGTCGCCGCCGAAGCTGCCGCGCTGGCCGCCCGCACACCCCCCGCGATCAGCCTGAACCAAGACGTCGCCCGGGACGCGGCGGTCTATCTGGCGTTCGCCCGTGACCTCGCCACCCTCCGCGGAGGCTTCGAAAGCCCCGAGGCGATTCAGGCCGCCCTGCGCAAGGGGTCGGCCTATGATCCCGGCCAGATCTCCCGGGGCATGGTCGCCTATGCCTCGATCGTGGCACTTCAGTCGCCCGACTTCGTGGCCGGCGTGAACCAGTACGGCGTCAATCCGGCCGGCCGGCAGAAGATGATCGCCGACATCGTCGCCGACCCGCGCACGGCCTCCTACCTGCCCGGCGCGGATGTGGCAGCGGGTCTGATCATGGCCGCCCTGGACGTCGACATTGACGCCCTGAGCGCCGCGGCCAACTCGATCGAGAATGACGCCTACGCCATTCAGGCCGACGGCCGCAGATCCTGGGCCATCGCCCACGTCACTGACCGCGAGGTCCGACTTGCGGGTGCCAAGGCCCTTTCGGGCCAGCCCATGTCGCCGTCCGCGGCAGAGACAGCCCGCCTGTTTGCAGCCGCCAACACCGGGGGTGGACTGGGCGTCTCCGCCGGTCGCCGCCGTCAGCCCGCCTTTCCGCCCGTGGTGACCAATGCCTTGGCGCTGGCTGCCCTCGCCGCCCTCGGTGCGGGCGGCGAGGATGCGCACGCCAATACGGTCGCCCTCCAGTCTGAGCCGACAAGCCGCAACTGCCTGAACGAGTCAAAGCTCAACCTGTACCAATGCCTTGCTGCGTCGCGGCCGAACTATGAGGACATGTTCTGTGTCGGCCGCCATATCGTGCGCGACCTGGCCACCTGTACGCGTGCTGCCGCTCTTCCCGCCGCCACCGTCACGGTTTCGGATGTGGTGCCGGCGGACGATGCACCGTCGATCATTGTCACGGCTCCGCCGGACCCGCCCCGGCGCTCGCCGGTGTCTCCGACCGAACAACTGAACATCGGGACAGGGACGCCTGTTCCGCAGGGTCCATCCGGCGACTGATCCGGCGATCCTCCACGACGCTGTGGCTGGCGGATTAGTGATCGGCAAACGATTCGCGGCGCGTTATAAGGCATCTGGAGTTTCGGCGCCCCGCCACGGCGTCGTGCGTGTCCTGGGGAATTTCGCATGTTCATGGCCTACCCGCGCCGCGGCCTTTCGCTTGCCGCCGCCGCCGCCGCTTTTGTCCTGGCCAGTTGCGCCACGCCCGAGCCGGAACCGGCTCCCGCACCCCCGCCGCCCGTCGCGCCCCCCCCGGCCGTCAGCCTGAATGAAGGCGTGGCCCAGGCCGCCTCCATCTATGTCGCCTTCATGCGCGAGGCTGCCACCATCCGCGCCGGCTTCGACAGCGCCGAGGCCATCCAGGCCGCGATCCGCAAGGGCGCGTCCTATGAGCCGGCACAGCTCTCGCGCGGCATGATCGCCTATGGCTCGATCCTGGCGCTGCAATCGCCGGAATTTGTGCAGGGCGTCCGGACCTACGCCGTCGATCCCGCCCAGCGTCAGCAGATGATTGCCCGAATCCTTGCCGATCCCGCCACGGCCGCGACCTTCCCGGGTGCCGACGCCGCCGCGGGGCTGATTGTGGACACCATCGGTCGCGATTCGGCGGCGATGCTGGTCATTGCCGACGCCGTCGAGGGCGACGCCTACACGATCCAGGAGCGCAACGACCCCCGACGCCGCTGGGCCACAGTGCATATCGCCGACCGGGTCACCCGTCTGGAGGGTGCCAAGGCCCTGTCGGCCGTGCAGATGCTGCCGTCGGCTGACGAGTCATCCCGTCTGTTCGCCGCTGCCAACAACGGTTCCGGGCTGGGACTCGGTGCGGCCCGCTCGGGACCGCCCTATACTCCGGCCGTCGTGCGGTCTCTGGCCATCGCCGCCCTCGCCGCCCTGGGAGCCGGGGGAGAAGAGGCCCGTGCCAATACCGAAGCCCTCGCGGTGGAGCAGAACAGCGAATTCTGCCTGAACATGTCCAAGCTGATGCTGTTCCAGTGCCTGGCCGCATCGCGGCCCAGCTATGAGGACATGTTCTGCGTGGGCCGTCACGTGGCGCGCGACTTGGCGACCTGCACGGCCCAGAACATCACCCCCGCGCCCGTGGATGTGCCCCAGACGGCGGTTGCCGGGGGCGCGCCCGATGCCACAGCCGTCCAGACGCCTGTGGCTGCGGAAGCGGCGGCGGCGTCCGTCTCGGCGACGGCGGCGTTGAACAACAGCCGCTGAGCCGTCAACACGCGGTGCGTCAGGCTGTTGCGTCCCGGTGCGCTTGCGTGTAATGACCCGCGCTCTTGAATTCAGGGTCCCTAGACCCCGCCGCGAGGGCTGACTGGTCAGCGCGGCGTTTGTGTTGTTGAGGCGAGGCGATGGCCGAGATCATTCTGAACGTGGACGTCCGTGATGGCGTCGGCACCGGTGGCGCACGCGCCGCGCGTCGTGCGGGCATGGTCCCGGGGGTACTGTACGGCGGCGACAAGGCCCCCGTCGCGATTTCCGTGAACGAGCGCGACTTCCGCAAGTCGCTCTACACGGGCAAGCTTCTGGGTCACCTGGTGACGCTGAAGTATGGTGACGAGAGCCAGCCCGTCATCGCACGCGACGTGCAGTTCGACCCCGTGTCGGACCGTCCGCTGCATTTCGACCTGATGCGCGTCGACGAAAAGCAGACCATCAAGATCGAAATTCCGGTGCACTTCATCAACCAGGACCAGTGCGAAGCCTTCCGTCAGGGCGGTTCGCTGGAAGTCGTGCGTCACTCCGTCGAGGTGAAGGTTCGCGCCGATCACATCCCGGAAGACCTGATCGTCGACCTGGCCGGCCACAAGATGGGCGACACCATCCGCTGGACCGACCTGAAGGGCACGGAAGACGTCGAGCCGACGATCACCGACCGTGATTTCGTGATCGCCTCGATCAAGACGTCTTCGGCCGCCATCTCGGCCGCCGCCGACGAAGCCCACGATGCGGAAGTCGCCGCTGAAGTCGAGGCCGAGGCCGCCGAGGTCGAAGCCACCGAACAGGGCGAAGCCGCCACGGAAGACACCGCCGAGGGCTGATAGCCTCTCGACAACCTGCTACTGGAGCGGCCCCATCCGGCAACGGACGGGGCCGTTTCCTTATCCGGACCTCGCGCCATGATCATCATCGCCGGCCTGGGCAATCCGGGTCCCAAATATCAGGGTAACCGCCACAACATCGGCTTCATGGCCGTCGACGAGATCGCCTCGCGTTGGCGGTTCGGGCCAGAACGCGCCAAATTTCAGTCGGTGATCCGCGAGGGCGAGGTCGAAACCGCGACCGGGCCGGTCAAGGTTCTGCTGATGAAGCCGCAGACGTTCATGAACGAGAGTGGTCGGGCGGTCGGCGAGGCGGCGCGCTTCTACAAGGTCCAGCCATTGGCTGTGATTGTCTTCCACGACGAGATCGATCTGGCTCCGGGCCGGTTCCGCATGAAGACCGGTGGCGGGGCGGCGGGCCAGAACGGTGTCCGTTCACTGATCAGCCATCTGGGCGCGGACTTCCGTCGAGCGCGCATGGGTGTCGGTCATCCCGGAGAGAGCCACCTGGTCATGCCGCATGTGCTTGGCGACTTCCAAAAGGCCGACAAGGCCTGGCTGGACCCGATGCTTGCCGCTGTGTCTGACGCCCTGCCCTTCGCCCTGGGTGGAGACGATGAGCGGTATCAGGCCGAAGTCATGCGTCTGGCTCCGGCCCCGAAATTCAGCCCGCGACAAGCGGCTCGCGGCGAGGACTGACCGCCGCCTTGTCTGACGTCGCGCGCCCGGATAGACCGCGCCCAGCCTTCAAGGACACCGCCATGTTTCTCCGCGCCCTCGTCTCTGCCGCCGCCCTGCTGACGCTCGCAGCCTGCAACTCCGGCGACCGAGCGCCCGCGCCTGGCGCACCAACGGTCCAGGTCGCCGACGCCCTGTGTCGACCGACCCCCAGGGGCCGGCAGACGACCGGCTGCTACATGACGCTGACAGCCAGTGGCGCGGACCGGCTGGTTTCGGTCGAAAGCCCGGACGCCAACATCGTCCAGATCCATGAGAGCCGCATGGAGAGCAATATGATGATGATGCAGCAGATGCGGGACGGCATGCCTCTGGCCGCCGGACAGGCCACGGCGCTGGCACCGGGCGGCAATCATCTGATGCTTCTGGGCGTCAAGGAGCCGCTGGCCGTGGGCGACACAGTCACCCTGAAACTGATCTTCGCCACGGCGGCCCCCGTCGAGGTGACGGCGACGGTCGCACAGCCTGTGGCATCGGAATACGATCAGACCACCGCCCACTGACAGCTCTGTGACGCCCGAGCCTGACAAACGGGCCGCGACCGGCTAAAGGCTCGCGCTCATCCATTTGTATTGCCGCCGTCAGCGGACCGGACCCTGCGTCCACCCGCTGATCAGGCTTCAGGAACCGCCCCCCGCCCATGGCCCTTAAAGTCGCGATCGTCGGCCTGCCCAATGTCGGCAAGTCCACCCTGTTCAACGCCCTGACCAAGACGGCGGCGGCACAGGCCGCCAACTATCCGTTCTGCACCATCGAGCCGAACACCGGCGACGTGGCCGTGCCAGAGCCGCGGCTGGACGTCCTGGCCTCGATCGCCGGGTCGAAGGAGATCATCCCCTCGCGGATCACCTTCGTCGACATCGCCGGCCTCGTGCGCGGCGCATCCAAGGGCGAGGGCCTGGGCAACCAGTTCCTGGCCAACATCCGCGACTGTGACGCCGTGGCCTTCGTGGCCCGCTGCTTCGTCGACGACGACATCACCCACGTCGAGAACCGCATCGACCCGATCAGCGACCTCGAAATCATCGAGACCGAGCTGATGCTGGCAGACCTCGAAAGTCTCGAAAAGCGCGTCGTCAACGTGGAGAAGAAGGCAAAGGGCGGCGACAAGGATGCCCAGCAGACCCTTCGCCTCATCAACCTGGCCCTGACGCCGCTCCGCGCCGGCAAGCCCGCCCGCGTGGTCAAGGTCGACAAGGAGGACGAGAAGGCGTGGCACATGCTGCAGCTGCTGACCTCCCTCCCCGCCCTCTATGTGTCGAACGTCGACGAGGACTCGGCCGACAAGGGCAATGAACTGTCCGACCAGGTCGCCACGCGCGCGGCCGCCGACAACGCCAAGGCCGTGGTCATCTCGGCCAAGATCGATTCCGAACTGGCCGTCCTGGACCCCGCCGAGCAGGCCGAGTTCCTTGAAAGCCTCGGTCTGGCCGAGCCGGGCCTGAACCGTCTGATTCGCGAGGCCTATGCCCTGCTGGGTCTGCAGTCCTATTTCACCGTCGGCCCCAAGGAAGCGCGGGCCTGGACCATTCCCATCGGGGCCACGGCCCCTCAGGCCGCCGGGGTTATCCACACCGATTTTGAAAAGGGCTTCATCCGCGCCGAGACCATCGCCTTCGATGATTTCGTAACGCTGAAGGGCGAGGCGAAAGCGCGCGAGGCCGGCAAGCTGCGCGCCGAGGGCAAGGCCTATGTCGTCAAGGACGGCGACGTGATGAACTTCCTGTTCAACTAGGCGGGATCACCACAGGTCTCGGCACCGGACAGCGGGCCAGGCTGACGACCGCGCTGTTCCGGTTCAGCCAGGTCAGTCGCATATTGTCGCCCTGGACGTTCATCCGCACCCGCTCGCTGGAGGTCTGGCCTTCGGCGGCGCAGGCCAGGGAAACCTCATATCCGTCAGCCACCTGGCTGACGGATACAATCCCGCAGCTGTTCTCATAGCCCTCAAAGCGCGTGGTGCTGATCGCGATCGGCCGCTGCGCACCGGCGGGATTGATGCACCAGGCGCGGTTGGCGGCCCACAGGCCGATGAAGGTCTGGGGGCCCGAGCCCGGCATGATCGAGCCGACGCCCGGCGGCGGGGTCGGGGGCGGTGCCTCGGCCTCGGGCGTGTTGATCGGCGCGGCGGGCGCTGTCGGAGGATTGACCCCGGACTGGCCGCAGGCAGCGAGGGCAAACAGGGTGAACGGAAGGGCGCGGTGCAGGATCATACTTGGCAAACGCGGTTCCGCAGCGACGGCTCCATGCCTCGCGTCGATCACGAATTCGCGGTCACGCTTGCATCCGCGGCAAGAGTTTGCGACCGGTTCGCTTGTGTCGAGAACAAGGGGGCGTCCCGCATGACTCAGAACACCAATCCATGGGCGGTCCAGGTGGACCCGCTCGCCCAGGACATTGCCGCTGTGCTCAAACGCATGGGCGGTTCGGCCCACCAGCGCGATGTGGTTCAGTGCGTGGCGGCGATGAAACGCCAGCGTGGTGAGACCGTGGCGCAGGACCTGGCGAACAGGATCGTCGAGGTGTTCGAGAAATACCGCGACCTGTTCTTCCAGCCCTTCGGTGAAGGCTCGATGCGCTGGGCGCTGCAACCCGGCGTCGCCTGAACCCATCCGCCCGGGCAAACGAAAAGGCGCGCATCCGGGAGGATGCGCGCCTTCGTCGTTTCAGATGCCGTCAGCCTTTAGAAGCGGCGAACATAGCTCAGGCCGTAGGTGTCGAGTTCACCGCCGTTGTCGTCGGTGAAGTCGCGGCGGGTCCAGTCGGCGCGGACGCCGTTGCGGCCGTCGAAGAAGTAGTTGGCACCGGCGCCGTAGTTGACGCTTTCGCCGTCCTCGGTGGCGGTGAAGCCCGCGACATCGGCCTTGATCCGGGTCGTGCCGTAGCCGACGCGACCGAACAGTTCGAAGTTCGGGCTGATCGGCAGGGTACCGACCACATAGGCGGCAGCGTCGTATTCATGGGACAGCTTGCCGTCCACGCCGCCGACCGAGATGTCGTCATCCTTGACGCCGAACGAGGCTTCGCCCTCAACGCCGACATAGCGGTTGAATTTGGCGTTCAGACGGCCGGTGATAGCACCCAGGTCGGCGTCGTCGCCGTCGAGCACGGTGTAGCCAACCGAGCCGGTTACTTGCGGTGCAGAGATGGTTTGAGCCATGGCCGGCGCTGCGAGAAGAGTCAGGGCAGCCGTGGCGAGAAGAACGTTACGCATTTTTGTATCCTACAGATGTGGCAACCAACGGCTGCCAGCCCCATCCAGCGGAGACACAAATAGGTCGGCGCACGCTCCGTTCCAGAGGCGTTTCGATACATGCCGACAACTGTGTGACGCGAGGCACAGACCGCGTTACATCAACTCAGGCATCTTCGTGGCGACGCCGGAGACGACCTGTCAGCGGTCCTTCTCGCGCTCCGTGCCGGCGCGGGCATGCAGGGCGGCCTGGGCGGCGGCAAGGCGCGCGATCGGCACGCGGTAGGGCGAGCAGCTGACGTAGTCGAGGCCGACGGTCTCGCAGAAGGCGATCGAGGACGGATCGCCGCCGTGTTCGCCGCAGATGCCCATCTTGATGCCGGGCCGGGCCGCCCCGCCCCGTTCGGCGGCGATGCGGATCAGGTCGCCGACGCCGTCCTGATCGAGGCGGACGAAGGGATCGGTCTCGAAGATGCCCTTGTCCATATAGGCCTGCAGGAAGCGGCCGGAATCGTCGCGGCTGATGCCGAAGGTGGTCTGGGTCAGGTCGTTGGTGCCGAAGCTGAAGAATTCAGCGTGCTCGGCCAGGTCGGCGGCGCGCAGGGCGGCGCGCGGAAGTTCGATCATCGTGCCGACCAGATAGTCGACACGTTCCCCCGCCTCGGCGAAGACGGCCTCGGCGGTACGGTCGGTCAGTTCGCGCAGGTATTTCATCTCGAGACCCAGGGCCACCAGCGGGTGCATGATCTCGGGGATGGGGGCCTCTGACGCGGTTTTCTTCACCTCAAGCGCCGCCTCGAGGATGGCCCGGACCTGCATTTCGTAGATCTCGGGATAGGCGACACCCAAGCGGCAGCCGCGGTGGCCGAGCATGGGGTTGGTCTCGTGCAGCTCCTTCGCCCGCCGCTTCAGCTTGGCGGCGTCCAGTCTCTGGGCGATCGCCAGCGCGTCGATCTCGGCGTCGGTGTGGGGGATGAATTCGTGCAGCGGCGGATCGAGCAGGCGAACCGTGACCGGCAGGCCGGCCATGATCCGGAACAGCTCGACGAAGTCGGACTTCTGGAACGGTGCGATCTTGGCGAGGGCCAGGCGGCGGCCGGCTTCGTCATCGGCGAGGATCATCTCGCGCACGGCAGCGATGCGGGCGTCGTCGAAGAACATGTGCTCGGTCCGGCACAGGCCGATGCCCTCGGCACCGAAGCCGCGCGCGGTGCGGGCATCCAGCGGGGTCTCGGCATTGGCGCGCACCTTCAGACGACGCACCTTGTCGGCCCAGGCCATCAGGGTCTGGAAGTCACCGGTCAGCTCCGGCTCGATCATCGCGACCGCCCCTTCGAGCACCTCGCCCTTCGAGCCGTCGATGGTGATGACCTCGCCGGCCTTGAAGACGCGGCCCCGGGCGGTGAAGGTGCCGGCGCGCTCGTCGATCGACAGTTCGTGGATGCCGCAGACGCAGGGCCGCCCCATGCCGCGGGCGACGACCGCCGCGTGGCTGGTCATGCCGCCCCGGGCCGTCAGGATGCCGCGTGCGGCGTGCATGCCGTGGATGTCCTCGGGCGAGGTTTCCTCGCGCACCAGAATGACGGCGTCGCCGAGCTGGGACAGTCGCTCCGCCTCGTCGGCGTCGAACACGATCCTGCCGGTCGCCGCGCCCGGTGAGGCGGGCAGGCCGGCGGCGACGACGGTCCGGACCGCGTTGGGGTCGAGCGTGGGGTGCAGCAGCTGGTCCAGAGCCGAGGGTTCGACGCGGGAGATGGCCTCCTCCTGCGAGATCACGCCCTCGGCGGCCAGGTCGACGGCGATCTTGAGCGCCGACTTGGCGGTGCGCTTGCCGTTGCGGGTCTGCAGCATCCACAGCCGGCCCTGTTCAACCGTGAACTCGATATCCTGCATGTCGCGGTAGTGGCTCTCGAGCCGGCCGACGACCTCGACGAATTCGGCGAAGACGACCGGCATGGCCTCTTCCATCGAGGGGGCGGTCTCGCCCATCTCCTCGCGACCGATCTTCGTCAGCGACTGGGGCGTGCGGATGCCGGCGACGACGTCCTCGCCCTGGGCGTTGATCAGGAACTCGCCGTACAGCCGGGCCTCGCCGGTCGACGGGTTGCGGGTGAAGGCAACGCCGGTGGCCGAGGTGTCGCCCATATTGCCGAACACCATCGACTGGACATTGACCGCCGTGCCCCAGCTTTCGGGGATGTCGTGCATGCGGCGATAGAATTTGGCCCGGTCGTTCATCCAGCTGGCGAAGACGGCCGAGACCGCGCCCCACAGCTGGTCATTCGGATCCTGCGGGAAGGGCTGGCCGAGCCGGTCCTCGACCACCGCCTTGTAGTCGGCGACGACCTTTTCCCAGTCACCGGCCGTCAGGTCGGTGTCGATGGTGATGCCCAGACGGTCCTTGTGGTCGTCCAGAACCCCCTCGAAATCGTCGTGCGAGAGGCCGAGGACCACGCTGGAATACATGGTGATGAAGCGGCGATAGCTGTCGAAGGCAAAGCGACGGTCGCCGGACAGGGCGGCCAGACCCTCGACCGTCTCGTCGTTCAGGCCGAGGTTGAGGACGGTGTCCATCATGCCGGGCATCGAGGCGCGGGCCCCCGAGCGGACCGAGACCAGAAGCGGGTTTTTCGCGTCGCCGAAGGTCTTGCCGACGACGGCCTCGACCTTTGCCAGGCCCGCAGCGACCTGGGCCGCCAGGGCGTCCGGATATGTCTGGCCGCTGGAATAGTAGTGGACGCAGGCTTCGGTAGTGATGGTGAAGCCGGGGGGCACCGGCAGGCCGAGCGAGGACATCTCGGCCAGGTTCGCACCCTTGCCGCCGAGCAGGTTCTTCATCGACGCGTCGCCGTCGGCGGACCCGCCGCCGAAGCCGTACACCCACTGAGTCATAGACAAGCCCCTGAGCCTTGGTCGTATGCCGCCTGACTAACGTGCTGCGCCCGCGAAGGCGAGGCCGGGGTCGTAACAATCCGTGAGCCGGTGTGACGTTCCGGATAGCGGGCAGCGGTCTTCGACCCGCCGCGCAGGCGCGGCAGGTCGAGCGGGAGGCTTGGCGGAGCGTCCGGGCCCTCGCCCGGAAAAGCGTAGAGAAATACCGTTTCGACGAAGACCGGACGCTCCGCGCGGAGGGCGCTTCCACGTGCGCGGGGCTACGCCTCGCTGTTGACGAGTTCCCCTTCTGAACGCGGCGGGCAGCGGCAGCGACGACTGCCTGCTGGTCCGGACGGGTATTCGGTCACCGCCCCTCGCCGACTGGACGTTGCAGCCCCGTCAGCCCGCGTCCCGATCCCCGAGAGGGGACCGGTCGCGGCCCGCTTCCTTCCGCTCCCGCCGCCGCTTCGGATCGCCGGCCGAGCGAGCCTCCCGGTGCGACGGGACAGGGAGCAGTGTCGCACGGGGCGCAGATGCGGCGGGGAGATGACGGTAGCTGTCTGGCTATATCATTTAAAACAGCGGGTTAGGCGGGTGAAATCGTCTGGCTGGCGGTGGATGGCTCGCAGTGTCTCCTCCCTGTCGGCGAAGCCGATGGGGAGGGGGACTCCGAAGGGGTGGAGGGGCGCCGGCCCGCGCTCCCTGCTTCTACCCCTCCACCGCTACGCGGTCCCCCTCCCCATTCGCTACGCGAACAGGGAGGAGACGGGAGGTGCCGTGTGCGGTCGCCTGGGACCCCGCCTTCGCGGGGATGCACGGAAAATGGCAAGCCTCGGTCGATCCTGAACCCGTCGCCCCCGCCGTGTCGCTGTCAGGCCAGCATGCGCACCTTCGGCTCGCGGCCCCACTGGCGGGTGCGGGCCGGCTTGAGCCAGGCGTCGGTGCCCTTGGCCAGGTCGATGACGCCGGCGTCCTTCGCCACACCGGCCTTGTCCAGAAGGGGCTGGGCCTCCGGCGTGTGCCCGATAGCCTTCAGGTGGGCGAAGGCGTGGGCGGCGAAGTCGATCGCCGCGCTCTCCTTCAGCAGTTCGGCGCAGCCCGCTTCGGACAGGACCAGCGCCACGGCGTCGAACACGACCGACGGCGTGCCGGCGAGCTGACCGTCGGCCTTCAGCGTCTTGCCGCCCTTCAGCGTGACCCCGCCGATCTTCGGAGCGACGATCTTGACCGTCGCACCGTCGGCCTCGGCCGCCGCCTTGACCGCGTCGACCACCGCGCCGTCAGCACCGTCGGTGACGAGGATGCCGACCGCACGGCCCTTCAGGGTGTCGGGATATTTGCCGACGATGCGCAGGGCCGGCGAGGCATCCATGTCGAACGGCTGGGCGGCCGCATCGCTCTTCGGCGGCAGGGCGACGTTGAGCCCGTCGGCGGCGCGCTGGGCGAGGGTCTCGTCGACATTGCGGATGTTGGCCAGAACGCGGTTGCGCACGTGGTCCATGGTCAACTTGGACAGTTCGAACACCAGGGCGCTGGCGAGGTGAGCCTGTTCGATGTCGCTCTGGGAGCGGAAGAACAGGCGGGCCTGGCTGTAGTGGTCGGCGAAGCTTTCGGCGCGGAGCCGGACCTTGGTTTCCTCCACCGGAACCTCGAAGCTGCGGAAGCCGCCCTTGGGGTCCTCGCGCGGCCCGCCCTCCTCGCCCGCCCGGCTGAGGCTGTTAGGCTCATAGTTGGCGCGGCCGGTGAAGACCCGGGTCTGCATCTGGCCGTCGCGCTGCATGTTCTGGAACGGGCAACCCTTGGCCTGATTGATCGGCAGCTGGTGGAAATTGACCGTGCCGAGCCGCGACAGCTGTGTGTCCTGGTAGGAGAACAGCCGCCCCTGCAGCAGGGGATCCTCGGAGAAATCGATGCCCGGGACGATGTTGGTGGGCAGGAAGGCGACCTGTTCGGTCTCGGCGAAGAAATTGTCGGGGTTGCGGTTGAGGGTCATCTTGCCGACCATGCGGACGGGGTGGATTTCCTCCGGGATCAGCTTGGTCGCGTCGAGGATGTCGAACGGCAGGGCGTCGGCCTCGGCCTGGGTCAGCAACTGGACGCCGAAATCCCACTCGGGGAAGTCGCCCGCGTCGATGGCCTCGAACAGGTCGCGGCGGTGGTAGTCGGGATCGGCGCCGGCGATCTTGACCGCCTCGTCCCAGCAGGTCGACTGGGTCCCCAGCCGGGGGCGCCAGTGGAATTTCACAAAGGTCGCCTCGCCCGCCGCATTGATCAGGCGGTAGGTGTTGACCCCGAAGCCCTCCATCATGCGCAGCGAGCGCGGAATGGTCCGGTCGGACATGGCCCACATGATCATGTGGGTGGTCTCGGGCATCAGGCCCACGAAGTCCCAGAAGGTGTCATGGGCGCTGGCCGCCTGGGGATAGCCGCGATCGGCCTCCATCTTCACGGCGTGGACCAGGTCGGGGAATTTGATCGCGTCCTGGATGAAGAAGACCGGGATGTTGTTGCCGACCAGGTCCCAGTTGCCTTCGGTCGTGTACATTTTCACCGCGAAGCCGCGCACGTCGCGGGGCGTGTCGACCGAGCCGGCACCGCCGGCGACGGTCGAGAAGCGGGTGAAGAGCTCGGTCTGTTTGCCGACCTCGGTGAGGATTTTCGCCGTGGTATATTCCTCAAGGCTTTCGGTGAGTTCGAACACGCCGTGCGCGGCCGAGCCGCGAGCGTGGACGATGCGCTCGGGAATGCGCTCGTGGTCGAAATGCTGGATCTTCTCGCGAAGGACGAAGTCCTCCAGCAGGGTCGGACCGCGCGACCCTGCCTTCAGCGAGTTCTGATTGTCGCTGACGGGAACGCCGTGGTTGGTGGTGATGCGCGTCTCGGGCGTCGAGGCGGTCTGATGGGTTTCTCCGCCGTTTCCGGCGACGGTTGTGGGTTTTGAGGCAGCCATGGGAGGTCCTGACGGGAGAGTGAGCTTTCCTCGCAACGCTCATCGGGCCCGCTGGCTTCAGCTTGGCCGTATCTTATTTTGGCCGCGGCCTGTCCAATGCGTCGCCGCCTAAACCCCGCCTTAACCGCGATGATTCACCAATCGGCCTTCAAGCAGTACGGGGCCGACCATCCATGTCCGAGTTCAAGACCGACGTCGTCATGAGGGGCGACTGTATCGCGGTGTTGCGGTCCCTGCCCGACGCCTGCGTGGACATGGTCTTCGCCGATCCGCCCTATAATCTGCAACTGGGCGGCGACCTGCTGCGCCCCGACAACAGCCTGGTCGACGCGGTCGACGACGACTGGGACAAGTTCGACAGCTTCGCCGCCTATGACGCCTTCACCCGCGAATGGATGGCCGAGTGCCGCCGGGTGCTGAAACCGGAAGGCTCGATCTGGGTGATCGGCAGCTATCACAACGTCTTCCGCCTGGGCACGGCGATACAGGATCTGGGCTTCTGGGTGCTGAACGACATCATCTGGCGCAAGTCCAACCCCATGCCGAATTTCAAGGGCACCCGCTTCACCAACGCCCACGAGACCCTGATCTGGGCCGCCCGCAGCCGGGACCAGAAGCGCTACACCTTCAACTACGACGCCCTGAAAGCCTTCAACGAGGACGTCCAGATGCGGTCCGACTGGACGCTGGCGCTTTGCACCGGCGAGGAGCGGATCAAGGACGCCGAAGGCCGGAAGGCGCATCCCACCCAGAAGCCCGAGGGTCTGCTGCACCGGGTGCTGATGGCGGCGACGCGGCCCGGCGACGTGGTGCTGGACCCCTTCTTCGGCACCGGGACCACCGGGGCCGCCGCCAAGCGGCTGGGCCGTCATTACATCGGCATCGAGCGCGACGAGACCTATGCCAAGGTGGCCGAGAAGCGGATCAAGGCGGTGATCCCCGCCTCGCCCGAGGATCTGGTCGTCATGGGCTCGAAGCGGGCCGAGGTGAAGGTGCCGTTCGGGGCGCTGGTCGAGGCCGGCCTGCTGTCGCCGGGCGACAAGCTGTACTGCCCCAAGGGCGACCGCGAGGCGCGGGTTCGGGCCGACGGATCCCTGGTCGCGGGCGAGCTGAGCGGCTCGATCCACAAGATGGGCGCGCTGTTCGAGAACGCGCCCGCCTGCAATGGCTGGACCTACTGGCGATTCAAGACAGATCAGGGACTTAGGTCGATCGACACCCTGAGGGCCGAGGTCCGCGCCGGGATGCAATGAGCGGTTGCTGACATTTCAGATCGTCTAAGTCGCCGGTTTCGCACAGGAAAAGTCGGCGTTCAGGGAACTTCGCACTTGCAAGATGGTTGATATTCCGACGCCCGTGTCAGGGGCGGCGGGAGCATGCGCCATGAAGATCGCCCAGGTCACACCGCTGTACGAAGCCGTGCCGCCAAGGCTGTACGGCGGCACCGAGCGCGTGGTGGCCCACCTGACCGACGCCCTCGTCGATCTGGGGCATGACGTGACCCTGTTCGCCTCGGCGGACGCCGAGACACGCGCGCGACTGGTGTCTGTGAGGGATCAGGCAATCCGGCTGGACGCGGCGCCGCTGAAGTCCGATCTGGCGGCGCACATGGTCATGCTGGCCGAGGTGCTGAAGCGCGCCGACGATTTTGACGTGATCCATTTCCACACCGACATGATCCAGTTTCCGATGTTCGGACGCCACTCCGACAAGACGCTGACCACGCTGCACGGGCGGTTGGACATGAAGGATATCGGCGGCGTCTACGAGCGCTGGCCCGAGTTCGGCCTGGTGTCGATCTCTGACGACCAGCGCCGGCCCCTGCCGCTGGCCAACTGGAAGGCCACCGTCCACCACGGCATGCCGGGCGAGACCTACCGCTTCTCGCCGAAATCCAGCGGCTACCTCGCCTTCCTCGGCCGGATCTCGCCCGAGAAGCGGCCGGACCGGGCCATCCAGATCGCAACGGCGCTGAACAAGCCTTTGAAGATGGCGGCCAAGGTCGACGCGGCCGACAAGGCCTATTGGGAGACGGTCATCCAGCCGATGATCGACGGCAATCCGCTGATCGAGTTCGTCGGCGAGATCGGCGACCATCAGAAGTCCGCGTTCCTGGGCGGAGCGGACGCGCTGCTGTTCCCGATCGACTGGCCGGAGCCCTTCGGCCTGGTGATGATCGAGGCCATGGCCTGCGGTACGCCGGTCGTGGCCTTCCGCTGCGGATCGACGCCCGAGGTCATCGAGGACGGCGAGACCGGCTTCCTTGTCGACACCCTGGAACAGGCCATTGCGGCCGCCGGTCGGGCGCATCTGCTGGACCGCGAGGCCATCCGGGCGCGTTTCGACCTGCGCTTCTCGGCCACGGCCATGGCCCGGCGCTACCTGGACGTCTATGGCGACCTGCTGGCCAAACGCCCTTTCGCGGAAGAGCCGCTGGCGGATGTGGTGACACCGATGCGGGCGCATGAGGGCCGCAGCTTCGCGATCAACGGCTGATCGCGGCTGAACCGCCCGCGACTTCGTCCATTACCGTACCGGGGGGCCCTCTTGCGTCCCCATTCGGGTGAAACCTTCAGGCCTTCCTGAAACCACCCATGGAGCCCCGATGGACGACGCCTATTCCGTTCAGACCACCGCCGCCGACACCTCGGAAGCCGACGGGCTGGAACGGCTGATGGCGTTGAAGGACGCCGACACCTTCGCGGTCGCCGACGGCTGGGGCGACATGAAGGGCGGGGCCGACGGCCTGTTCGACCACGACACGCGTATCCTGTCGCGGCTGGTGATGACCGTCGGTCTGGCGCGGCCGTCGCGGCTGAGTTCGGGCGTCAGCCAGGACAACGTCTTCTTCACCTGCCATTCGACCAACCGGCCGCTGCCGCCCATGGGCGGGCGCTCGGCCCCGGCGGGGGTGCTGCACATCGAGCGGCGGCGCTTCGTCTGGGACCGGCGGCTGTTCGAGCGGGTGCGGATCGTCAACCACGGGATCGAGGATGTCCTGCTGCCGCTGGCGGTCGATTTCGGTGCAGATTTCGCCGACATCTTCCAGGTCCGGGGGACCCTGCGCGAGAAGCGCGGAACGACCGAGGCGCCGACCCACGACGGTCGGCGGGTGACGTTCGCCTATGTCGGGCTGGACGCGGTGCGCCGCACGAGCTGCCTCGCCTTCTCGGAACCGCCCGCCCGGCTGAACGGATCGCGGGCCGAGTTCATGTTCAGCCTGCCCAAGGGCAAGCGCAGCGATCTCTATATCGAATGCGGCCTCGACTCCTGCGATCAACCGGACGAACGGCGCTTCCGCCTGAACGCCCTGCAGGCGCGGGTGGCGATGCGGACCCGGCGGCGGCGCGGGGCCTCGCTGAGGGGGCCGCGCAGTCCGCGGTTCAATGACTGGCTGGATCAGAGCCGCGCCGACGTCGCCCTTCTGACCACCGACCTGCCGACCGGCCCCTACCCCTATGCGGGCGTGCCGTGGTTCTCGACACCGTTCGGGCGCGACGGCATCATCACCGCCTGGCAGATGCTGTGGCTGGATCCGTCCCTGGCCAAGGGGGTGCTGACCTATCTGGCCATGCGGCAGGCGACGGAATTCTCGGCCTTCCAGGACGCGGCCCCCGGCAAGATCATGCACGAGACCCGGGGCGGCGAGATGAGCGCCCTCGGCGAGGTGCCGTTCGGCCTCTACTACGGCGGGGTCGACACCACCTGCCTGTTCGTGGCCCTGGCGGGTGCCTACGCCCGGCGGACCGGGGATTTCGCGCTGATCCGCGCGCTATGGCCCAATCTGATCGCCGCCACGGGCTGGATGAAGGACCATGGCGACATCGAGGGCGACGGCCTGATCAGCTATCAGCGCGGGGCTGAAACGGGCCTGTCCAACCAGGGCTGGAAGGACAGCGAGGATTCCATCTTCCACACCGACGGCCGTTTCCCCAAGGGGCCGGTCGCCCTGCTCGAGGTGCAGGGCTATGCCTATGCGGCCTGGCAGGCGATGGCGGATCTGGCGGCGACGCTGGGCGATGAGCGGCAGGCGGAATGGGCGGGTCAGGCCGCGCGGGTCCGGGCCCTGGTCGAGGACCGGTTCTGGATGGAGGATGAGGGCTTCTACGCCATCGCCCTGGACGGGGACGGCGCGCCGTGCCGGTCGATCGGCTCCAACGCGGGCCATCTGCTGTTCACCGGCCTGCCGTCGCCGGAGCGGGCGAAACGGGTGACGAAGCGGTTGCTGGGGGCCGAGTTCCGCTCGGGCTGGGGCGTGCGCACGCTGGCGACGGGCCAGGCGCGGTTCAATCCGATCAGCTATCACAACGGCTCGGTCTGGCCCCACGACACGGCCATGGCGGCGGCGGGCATGGCCCGCTATGGCGAGCGGCGGGCGGTGGCCCTGCTGCTGGGCGAGATCTACGCCTCGGCGACCCATTTCCACCTGCGCCTGCCCGAGCTGTTCTGCGGCTTCGAACGTCAGCCGGGCGAGCAGCCAATCGCCTATCCAGTGGCCTGCTTACCCCAGGCCTGGGCGGCGGGGTCGGTGTTCCTCATGCTGCAATCGGCCCTGGGCATCAGCATCGACGCCGTCCGCGGCGTGGTCGAGATCGACGACCCGGTGCTGCCGGCCGGGATCGACCGGCTGAATGTGACCAATTTGCAGGTCGGGGACGGCGTCGTGGACTTGTCGTTCCAGCAGCTGGGCAACCATACGGTCGTCATTCCGAAACGCCGCGAGGGCTCGGTATCGGTGCGGACGGTCAGCTAGCCAGCGCGCGCTCCAGCGCCTTGCTGAAAACGGTCGGCAGGGAGACCAGCGCCTCGTCAGCATGGGTCCAGAGAAAGTCGCCCGTTCCGGTCGCCGTCTGCACGGACAGCGTCAGCGAGAAATGGGTGAACACGTGCTCGATCGCGCCCGCATCCTGCCAGTCGGCAGCGACCGGCGGCGAGGCGACAGCCGCATCCACGGACCAGTCGGACGTCGGCAGCCCGGTCATCCCGCCCAGCAAGCCCTTGTCCGGCCGGCGGACCAGAGCCACCCGCCCGGCTGCGTCGCGCAGGACCCAGGCTGTGCCCGTGCGGTGCGGCCGCTCGGTCTTTTTTGTCTTGAGGGGATAGCGTTCCGGCGCGCCCGTCCGGAAACCCGCGCACCAGCGGGTCAACGGGCACCGCTCGCAGGTCGGCCTGCCGGGGCGGCAGACGGTGGCACCGAGATCCATCAGGGCTTGGGCCCAGTCGCCCGGACGGTCCCCGGCGACGAGCGTGGCGGCAAGCCGTTTCAGCTCCGGTTTGGCGGCGGGCAACGGCGTCTCGACGGCGAACAGGCGGGACATAACGCGCTCGACATTGCCGTCGACGACGTTGGCGGCCCGGCCGAAGGCAATGGCCGCAACGGCGGCGGCAGTATAGGCCCCGACGCCCGGCAGGGCCAGCAGGCCCGCCTCCGTGTCCGGAAAGACGCCGCCATGGTCTCGGGCCACGGCGCGGGCGCAGGCCAGCAGGTTGCGGGCGCGGGCGTAGTAGCCGAGGCCCGCCCAGGCGGCCATGACATCGCTGTCCCCGGCCGCGGCGAGGTCCGAGACGGTCGGCCAGCGGACGGTGAAACTGTGGAAATAGGGCGTGGCGTGCGGGGTGGTGGTCTGCTGCAGCATGACCTCGGACAGCCAGACCCGGTAAGGCTCGGGTGACGCCGCGCCGGGCGAGGCGCGCCAGGCGAGGGTGCGGCCATGGGCGTCATACCAGTCCAGCAGGGCCGCGCGGAAGGCGGACAGGTCGGCGGGCGGGTGAACCGGGACGGGGGGCATCGACCGCGCTATAACCCGGAAATGCGCCGCACGCTGCCCACTGACGCCGAGGTCCGCGAAATCCTGTCGCGCAAGCGTACGCGTCCGGTGCCACGTTCCGCGCCCAAGGCCGGCCGGGCGCTGCAAGGGCTGATCAAGGAACTGGACGCCAAATTCGGCCGCGGGGCCCAGGCGCTTGAGCCGCGCTGGCGCGAGATCGTCGGCGACCGGCTGGCGCGGGTCACGCGCCCGCAGAAACTGACCAAGGGACGCGGCGGCGCGGGCGGCACGCTGGAACTGCGCGTGGCGGGACCCGCGGCCCTGCTGGTGCAGCATCAGTCGGAAGACATCCTCGCACGGGTCAATCTGTTCCTCGGTGCCGGCAGCGTCGACAAGCTGCGGATCGCGCAGGGGCCGGTGAAACCGCCCTCGGACATCGCGGCCCCGCCAAAGCCGCGCCGGGCGGCACAACCGCTGGGCGCCCAGGACGAGGCGGCGCTGAAAGCGGCCGTCGCGGACGCGCCCGACAGTCTGAAAGGGCCGCTGGAACGGCTGGGGCGCGCCGTTCTGGGCGATCCCTCGAAAGGCCGCGACCGCGCGGGGCGTTGACAAAACTTTGCCGTTTCTGTTCTCGACAGTGCCAGAACACGCGCGATCGCGGGGAATCGCGCGATGCTTCCCAGATTCACACCGCCCGTTGAGGATGACGCCATGAGCGCCCAGACCAAATACGCCGCCATGAGCCGCCGCGCGGCGATGACTGCCGCCGCCATGGCCGCCATGGCCACACTGGCCGGTTGCGGCGGCGGGGGCGCGGGTGGAACCGCCGAGGGTGACATGGCCCTGGGTGCCGCCGAGGGGGCCAAGGTCACCGTGGTGGAATACGCCTCGGTCACCTGCCCGCACTGTGCAGCATGGCAGGAAACGACCTGGCCGGCGTTCAAGGCCGCCTATGTCGACACCAACAAGGTCCGTTACGTCTTCCGTGAACTGCCGACCCCGCCCGCGAATGTCGCGGCGGCCGGCTTCATGATCGCCCGCTGCGCCGGCGAGGACAAATATTTCGACGTCATCCACGGCATCATGGCCAGCCAGGCCGAATGGCGAGCGGGCGTCAACCCGCGCGACACCCTGTTCCGCGTCGGCAACGGCGCCGGTCTAAACAACCAGCAGATCGAGGCCTGCATCAAGGATCCGGCCAATCTGAAGGCGTCGGAAGAGCGTTCGCAGGCCGCCATGAAGGCCGGCGTCACGGGCACTCCGGCCTTCTTCGTCAACGGCGTTCAGGTGATCTCGCCCGGTGAAGAGGGTGCGACCATGGCCGATCTGTCGAAGGCCATCGACGCCGAGCTGGCGAAGGGCTGATCGCGCCGGTGCGCCCGTCGCGTGTCATTCTGATCCTGGCGCTGACGATCGCGGCCCCTGTGGTCGCGGCGTCAGTGCCGGCGGTCGCGACCGAACCGGTCGCGGCCGTGACGGCGGCGGACCGCAGCATCGGGCGGGCAGACGCCCCGGTGACGGTGATCGAATACGCCTCGTTCGCCTGCAACCACTGCGCTGACTGGCATATGTTCGTCTATCCGGTGTTCAAGACCCGGTTCATCGACACGGGTCAGGTCCGGCTTGTGTTCCGCAACCTGCCGACGCCACCGGAAGAGATGTCTCTGCCGGCGGCCGCGCTGGCACGCTGCGCGGTGCCCGACCGCTTCTTCGACGTCGCGGCCAGTCTGATGCACGGCCAGCAAGCCGTTCTGAATGGCGGCACGGTGGACGCCTGGTATGCACCGGCCATCGCCGTCAGCGGGCGGACGCGGGCCCAGATCGATGCCTGCGTCGCGACCCCGGCCACCCGGGCCGCCATCAACCGGGACATCGACAGTGCCGTTGTCGCCGACGCCACCACCACACCCGCCTTCTTCGTCAACGGACGCCGGGTGACGGACCGCTCTCTGGGCGGGCTGGAGGTCGCGATCCGGGCGGCCGCGCCGAGCCGTTGACCGCGTAGGAACCCATGCAGTTCCAGCGCCTCCGGCTTGTGGGCTTCAAGTCCTTCGTCGATCCCGCCGAGGTGCATATCGAACCCGGCCTGACCGGCGTGGTCGGGCCCAACGGGTGCGGCAAGTCCAATGTGCTGGAGGGGCTGCGCTGGGTCATGGGGGCCAATTCGGCCAAGGCCATGCGCGGCCAGGGCATGGACGACGTCATCTTCGCCGGTGCCGCCGACCGGCCGCCGCGCAACCATGCCGAAGTCCAGCTGACCATAGACAACGCCCAGCGTCGCGCACCCCAGCCCTTCACCGACAGCCCGATGCTGGAAGTGTCGCGCCGCATCGACCGCGGACAGGGCTCGACCTATCGCATCAACGGCAAGGAGGTGCGGGCGCGGGACGTGCAGCTGCTGTTCGCCGACGCCTCGACGGGTGCCAACAGTCCGGCCCTCGTGCGACAGGGCCAGATCAGCGAGCTGATCGCCGCCAGGCCGCAAAACCGACGTCGCATCCTCGAGGAAGCCGGTGGCGTCGCCGGGCTGCACACGCGCCGGCACGAAGCGGAGCTGAGGCTCAAGGCCGCGGAAACCAATCTGGAGCGGCTGGACGACATCGGTCGCGAGCTTGAGACGGCGCTGACCCGTCTGAAGCGCGAGGCGCGTCAGGCCGAACGCTACAAGAAGATCTCGGCCGAGATCCGGGCCCTGCAGGCGGCCCTGCTGTTTGTGCGCTGGAACGATGCGCGCGTGGCGGCCGAGGGCGCGGCCGAGGACATGGCCCAGGCCGAGCGGGCCGTGGGCGCGGCCACGACGGCGTCCAGCCGGGCGCAGACGGCGGCGCTGACGGCGCAGGAGGCGCTGAAGCCGGCGCGTGAAGAGGATGCTGTGGCCGGGGCGCTGCTGCACCGCGCCAGTCTGGAGCGCGACCGGCTGGACATGGCCGAACAGGCCGCGCGGGCCGAGGTCGAACGGCTGACGGCCGAGACGACACGCCTCTCCGCCGACATCGAACGCGAAACCGCCATGTCCGGCGACGCCGACAGCGAACTGGCCCGGCTGGGCGAAGCGCTGGAGACCCTGACCGCCGAGATCGCCGGTGCGCCGACGCGCGGCCCCGAACTGGAAGCCGCCCTCGCCGCCGCCGAAGAGGCCCGCAAGGCCGCCGACGCCGAGGTCGAACGGGTGGCGGGCGCGGTGGCCTCGGTCGAGGCCCGGATCAATGCCGAGAGCGCCCGGAAGCGCGATGCCGAGGCGCGGGTCGCCCGGGCGGAGGCCCAGCTGTCTTCAACAGAGGCCGAGCGCGCGGGACTGGGGCCGCTGGTCACCCCCGAGATCGAGGCCGCGACGGCTGCGCTGGCGGCGGCGCAGGCCGAGCTGGCGTCCGCCCGGGCGGCGGTGGAGGCGGCGGAGGCCGAACGCGGCGACCACGCGCGCGCCGAGGCCGAGGCCCGCACGACGGCCCGGGCGGCCGAGGATCGGCTGGGTCGTTTGCAGACTGAGGCGCGGGGACTGGCGCAGCTGCTGGTGCAGGGCAGGCGCGAGCATGCGCCGGCGCTGGACCGCGTGCAGGCCGACAAGGGCTATGAGGCCGCGCTGGCGGCGGCGCTGGGCGACGATCTGGACGCGGCGCTGGACGCGCGGGCGGCAGCCTATTGGGCCGGGGCGGATGTCCCCTCCCCGGTCTGGCCGGACGGAGTGGAGCCGCTGGCGAACCACGTGTCGGCACCGGAGCAGCTGGCGGCCGGGCTGGCGCTCTGCGGCGTGGCTGCGGTGACCGGGATCGAGCGGCTGGCGAAGGCCCTGCCGGTCGGCGCGCGGCTGGTGACGCGCGAGGGTGACCTGTGGCGCTGGGACGGCTTCGTGCAGCGCGCCGAGGCCCCCCGGCCCGCCGCGGTCCGTCTGGCGCAGCGGACCCGGCTGTCGGAGCTGGAAGCCGAGATCGACGCCGGCAAGCCGGCACTGGAGGCCGCGCAGGCATCGCTGAAGGCCGCCGCCGAAGCCTTCCGGGCGGCCGAGGAGACGGTGAAGGCCGCCCGCGCGGCCCCCTTCCCGCTGGACAAGGCCGTCACGGCGGCCCGCGACCGGGTCGAGGCGCTGGGCCGCGAACAGGCCCGCAAGGAAGCCCGGGCCCAGGCGCTGGACGAGGCCCTGTCGCGGCTGGGTGCCGAGGTCGAGGCGGCGCGGGTGGCGCTGGACCAGGCGCAGGGGTCTGACGCCCCGTCGGAAACGCTGGACAGCCTGCGCGCCGAGCTGACGGCGGCGCGGGCGGCGGCAGATGCGGCGCGCGGCGCGGCGGCGACGGCCCGGGTCGAACGCGACACCGAGGCCCGCGAGGTCGCCGGTCGCCAGGCGCGGCTGGACGGCCTGACCCGCGAACGCGACAGCTGGACCGGGCGCGCCAAAGAATCCAGGGCCCGGATCAGCACGCTCGGGAAGGATGCGGAAAAGGCGTCCGCAGCGTTGAAGGCCGCGGGCGACGCGCCGGACCGGCTGGCGGCGCAACGATCGTCACTGCTGGACGCCCTGACCCGCGCCGAGACGCGCCGCAAGGCGGCCGGCGACACCCTTGCCCTGGCTGAAGGCGCGGCCGGCGAGGCGGACCGGGCAGCCCGCGCGGCCGAGGCGGAGGCGTCGGCTGCGCGCGAGGCCCGGGCCGGGCTGGCGGCGCGGTCGGAAGCGGCGGCGGAGCGGTTGGCTGAAGCCGAGCACAATTTGCGCGAGACAGCCGGAATGTCTCCGGAGGCGTTGGGCCAGAAGCTGACCGACGACGCCATCGCCCGCCCGCCGGATGCGGCCGGGGCCGAGAGCTTGCTGTTCGGGCTGGAGCGCGAGCGAGAGGCGCTGGGCGCGGTCAACCTGCTGGCCGAGGAAGAGGCGACCGAATACGGCGACCGGCTGAACACCATGCGGGTCGAGCGCAGCGACCTGACCTCGGCCATCGCCAAACTGCGCGACGGCATCGACGAGTTGAACGCCGAGGGCCGCGAGCGGCTGGTCGCCGCCTTCGACATCATCAACGACAATTTCAAAAGCCTGTTCGAGGCCCTGTTCGGCGGCGGTCAGGCCGAGCTGAAACTGGTCGAGAGCGACGATCCGCTGGAGGCCGGGCTGGAGATCTACGCCTGCCCGCCCGGCAAGCGGCTGGCGGTGATGAGCCTGATGTCGGGCGGCGAACAGGCCCTGACGGCGGCAGCCCTGATCTTCGCCGTCTTCCTCGCCAATCCGGCCCCGGTCTGCGTGCTGGACGAGGTCGACGCGCCGCTGGATGACGCCAATGTCGACCGCTTCTGCCGCATGCTGGACGAGATGCGGAAGCGGACAGACACCCGCTTCATCGTCATCACCCACAATCCGGTGACCATGAGCCGGATGGACCGGCTTTACGGGGTGACCATGCCCGAGCGGGGTGTGTCCCAGCTGGTCAGTGTGGACCTGGGGCAGGCGGAAGAGATCGTGGCGGCGTAAGACCCGCCAATCCCGACCACCGTGCGCAACGAAGGCGCTGGGTCCCGGCTTTCGCCGGGATGAGCGGATTATTTTGAGGGTCCCAACACCTCGGTCCTGACGAACCAGCCGAAGATCGCCGAGCCCTCGATGACATAGCGGCGGAACATGCGGCGGGGTTGGCTCACCAACCGATGCAGCCACTCCAGCGACAGCTGCTGGAAGATGCGGGGGGCGCGCTGCTGGCGGCCGGTGAGGAAATCCACCGAGGCACCGACGCACAGGGTCACGCCAGTCTTGCGGCCGGCGGCGCGCAGGGCGTGGGCGAACAGCTCCTGTTTCGGGAAAGAGACGCAGGCCAGCAGAACGTCCCATTCGGCATGAGCGGCGGCCTGGACGGCGGCGTTCCAGCCGGGCGTCCCGGGTGTCAGCATGGGGGCCTCGATCCAGCGCAGGGTCTGGCGCGGATAGCGGGCGGCGAGATCGTTGAACGCCGCGCGATCCGGGCCGAAGACGGTGATGACCAGGCCCTCGGCGGCGGGCGACGCCAGCAGGTCCGCCGTCATGTCCGAGCCCGGATAGACCGGCAGGGCGACGCCACGCAGCCGGGCCAGATGCGAGAGGATGCGGCTGTCGCAGATCTTCAGATCGGCAGCCTCATAGACATCACGCGGAACGCGGCCGTCCATCAGCTTGATGACGTGATCGACATTGGGCGTGACGACATAGCCATAGGCACCGCGCGCCATGCCGATGACGCGGTTGAGCATCGCGGGCCGGTCGCCGCCGGCGAAGTCGAGCGTCATGAAGCGCGTCATGGGGCTCAACCTAGTCGCCCTGCGGTCAACACCGGGTTACGATGGCGCATGAAAAACGCCCTTCAGACGACCGTTCTGGGCCTCATGCTCCTGGCCGGTCCGGCCTGGGCCCGGGCCGAGGGGCCGCAGTCGGAGGGGCTGCGGCTGGTGCTGACGGGGGTGGGCCGGTTCGCGGTCCTGGCCGACCTGTCGACCATCGTGCGGACCGGGGACACGGTCCGGATGCGCAGCCTGCAGGTCACGGAAGACGACTTTCAGGCCGCCGGGCAGGCCTATTGGGGCGGATGGTCGTGGTGGGCCTTCAACTGCGTGGCGCGGACCGCCGACCGGCTGGATTTCGCCTCGGTGCGTGAGGGCGGGACCGAGGGGCCGGCGACCCCGGATGCCGCCCCGGCCTATGCGGCGGCGGCGGGCGGGGATGCGGCGGAATTGCTGGCGGTCGCCTGCGATCCCGCATCGGTCGGCGAGGCGGACGCCGACACTCTGGCCGACGCCGTTCGCGTGGGACGCGCAGCGCTGGCCGCCCCCGTAACCGCACATTGAATATTGAATTCAAGCGCTTCCGGGACTCGCGCATCGCCGTTTTTCGGACATAATCGGCTGCGGGAGGCTTGGATGAAAACACTCGCACTTTGTCTTGCCGTGGCGACCGCCGTGGCAATCCCGGCAGCCGTCCGGGCACAGGACGTCACCCCGGGCCCGGATGAGCCGATGCGGCCGATCTTCCAGGTACCGGGCGTCGTTGCCTTCATGACCCAGCCAAGGCCGGTCGAGACGGGGCACAAACAGGCCTGGACCTGGCTGTTTCTGAAACAGCCCATCGCCAACGGCGCGAACGCCCTGGCGATGGAATGGGATGTCGATTGCACCGCCGGGACCGTGCACACCGTGCGCACGGCGGTCTATCAGGATGCGACCCACATGCGGACAGATCCCGGACCAGCGGCGGCGACGGCTCCGACCGCCGGCACGCCCGGTGCGGTAACCATGGCTGCCGTCTGTTCGACCGAGCGACCGCGAACCCGGCCCGTAGCCAACCTGACCGCCGCGCGCGCGACGGCCGCGCAGATCTTCGCGGCCCAGCCCTGACGGGTCAGGCCGGCCGGACCGATGCCTCGACCATATCGGCAAGGGCCCGGGTCGCATCCGGCAGGGCGGCGGACCGGGCTCCCGCGCTCATGGCCGACAGGCGGGCGGGATCGGACAGCAGGGACAGCAGGGCACCGGTCAGGGCCTGAACGCTCACCTCATCCTCCAGCATCACCTCGGCGCCGCCGGCTTCGGCGAGGCTGAGGGCGTTGAAGCGCTGGTGGTCGTCCATGGCGATCTTCAGCGGGATCAGCAGCGACGGCACGGCGGCCACCGCCAGCTCGGAACAGGTCGAGGCCCCGGCCCGGCCGATCACCAGATGCGCCGCCGACAGACGGTGCGCCATGTCGCGGAAGAAGGGCGCGACCTCGGCCCGGATCCCCGCCTCCAGATAGATCTGCTGCGCGGCCTCGAGGGTTTCGGCGCGAGACTGCTGCTGCACCTGCAGCCGGGCGCGGATCGGCTCGGGCAAGGCTGCCAGCGCGCGCGGGGCGGTCTCGGCGAGAATGCGGGCTCCCTGGCTGCCGCCAGTGACCAGCACATGGATGGGTCCGTCGGACATCGGCGGGGTCCAGACGCGGTCGTAGAGGGCGCGAATGTCGGGACGAACGGGATTGCCGATCAGGGAGACCCGCGCGTCCAGCCCCTGCGGCACCTTCTGCAGATGAGGGAAGGACGACGCGACCGCTCCGACCCAGGGGGCCAGCCAGCGGTTGGTGCGGCCCAGCACCGCGTTCTGCTCGTGCAGCAGGGTCGCGCGGCGTTGGCTGAGGGCGGCCAGCAGGGCCGGGGCAGACGGATAGCCGCCGAAGCCGACCACCACGGCGGCGTCCAGGCGGTTCAGCGCCTTGCGGGCTTTCAGCACCCCACGCGAGATGGCGATCCCCGCCTTCGCCATGCCGATCGGCCCGCGCCCCGTGGCGGCATCCAGCGCAATCCGTTCCTCGGCGGGGAAGTCATGGGCATAGGCCTCGCCGCGATGATCGGTCGCCAGCGCGATGCGCCAGCCACGCGCCTGAAGCTCGCGCGACAGGGCTTCGGCGGGGAACATATGCCCCCCGGTGCCCCCGGCGGCGACGACGCAGATTTTCGACGACATGACGGCCCTTACGGCAAAATCCGCCGGCCCTGTGGCAGGCTGGCACCGGGCTCGTAGGCACCGGGGCGGCGGCGGGTCAAGGCCAGGGCCAGTCCCATGGTCAGCCCCATGGCCAGCATGGATGAGCCGCCATAGCTGATGAAGGGCAGCGTCATCCCCTTGGTCGGGATCAGGTTCAGATTGACCGCGATATTGATGCTGGCCTGCAGACCGATCAGCATGAACAGGCCCGCCGCCGCCGTCTGCTCGAACGGATCGGTCAGCTTCATCGCCCGGCGCATGCCGCGGACGACGATGAAGGCGTAGAGCGAGATCATGGCCAGCGAGAGCACCAGGCCAAACTCCTCGGCCCCGACGGAATAGATGAAGTCGGTGTGCAGGTCGGGCACCGATCGTTTCATCACGCCCTCGCCGACGCCACGCCCGACCAGACCCCCGGCGCGGATGGCCTCGGAGGCGCGGTCGATCTGATGGGTGTCGGTGGTCTCGGGCGAGAAGAAGCGGCTGAGCCGGTCGCGCATGTGGCTGAAGGCGAAATACAGACCGACGACCCCGGCGGCGCCGGCGGCCGCGAGGGCGGCAACCCATTTCAGCGGCACCCCGGCCATGAAGAAGACGGCCATGAAGGTGGTGGTGATCAACAGGGTCTGGCCGATGTCGGGCTGGATCAACAGCAGGCCGACGGTCAGGGCCCAGGCCGCGAAGGCAATACTGACTCCGGGCACACCCTTCCCCTTCTGGGCCTCGGAAAACATCCAGGCCGCGACGACGATCAGCGAAGGCTTGGCGAACTCGGACGGCTGCAGGCTGAACGGACCGAGGTTCACCCAGCGCGCCGCGCCCTTCACCTCATTGCCGATGAAAGGCAGGGCGGTCATGACCACGATGGCACCGAGCAAACCGAGCAGGGCGATCCGGCGGACTCCGCGCGGCGACAGCAATGACGTCGTCATCATGATCACCAGACCCATCGAGGCCCAGACGATCATCCGCCAGGAATAGTGGAAGGGGTCCGTGATGGACTGGTCGGCCAGGATGGCGGCCGGGCTGGAGGCGAAGCTCAGCGCCACGCCCAGCGCCACCAGCGTCAGGGCCGCCGCCAGAAGGCCGCGGTCGACGGTCCAGAACCATTTCGCAAGCGGGCTCTGGTCGTTGCGCGAAAAGGCGGGGCTGTAGTTGTGCGCGGTCATGGTTCGCTAACCATGCCCTGAAGGGGTAGCGCCGAGGTTAAGGACCGCGGCCCGAAAGGCTTCACCGCGCGCCTCGAAGTCGGGATACTGGTCGAAACTGGCGGCGGCGGGGCTCAACAGCACCACCTCCTCGCGCCCGGTCGCGGCGGCGGCCTCGGCGGCGGCCTTCACGGCGGAGGCCATGTCGCCGCTGATCCGGTGCGGCGTCTCGCCGAGGCGAGCGGCGAAGGGCCCGGCTGCCTCGCCGATCAGGAAGGCCTCGACCACACGAGGGAAAAGCTCCTCAAGGTCATCGATGCCGCCCTGTTTGGCCCGTCCGCCGGCGATCCAGAAGCTGCGCGGATAGCTGGCCAGCGCCTGCCGCGCGGCGTCGGCGTTGGTGGCCTTGGAGTCGTTGATGAAGCGGACGCGGCCGAGGGTGGCGACATGCTCCATGCGGTGGGCGAGGCCGGGGAAGGACATCAATCCCTGGGCGGCGGCTTCTTGGGAGACGCCGACGGCGCGGGCGGCGGCCCAGGCGAAGGCGGCGTTCTGCGCGTTGTGGCGGCCGGGGAGAGAGCGGGCGGTGGACAGGTCTATTCCTGGCTCGCCCTCCACCTTCAGCACGCCGGCACCCGCTTCAATTCCGTGCATCCCCGCGAAGGCGGGGACCCAGGCTTTGGCCTCACCATCGCTGTCCGAGCGCTCGCTGGATAGCCGTCCGGCATGGGGATCGTCGCTCAAACCTGGGTCCCCGCCTTCGCGGGGATGCACGGATGTGGAGACGGTCGTGACATGACGATCAGCGGCGGCGAGGTCGGCAGCGATCGTTTGCCCCCAGCTCTCGTCTGTTCCCACCAACGCCAGCCCTCCAGGCCCCTGCGCCTGGAAAATCCGGGCCTTCGCCGCGACATACCCCTCCATGCCGCCGTGCCGGTCCAGATGGTCCGGGCTGATGTTGGTCAGGATCGCCACGTCCGGCGCGAACGAGGTCGTCAGGTCCAGCTGATAGCTCGACACCTCGATCACATAGACGGCGCCCGGCGTCGGGACCGGCAGGGCCAGCACGCCGATGCCGATATTGCCGCCGACGTGAACCGTGAGGCCCGCCTGTTTCAGCACCCAGCCCAGCAGGGCGGTCGTCGTCGACTTGCCGTTGGTGCCGGTGATGGCGACGACCCTGGGCCGCCCGCCTTCCGGCAGCGCCGCGATCGCCCGGGCGAACAGCTCAATATCACCGAGAACCTCGACGCCCGCGGCCCTCGCCTTGCCGACGGTCCAGTGCGGCTTGGGGTGAGTCAGCGGCGCGCCCGGCGACAGCACCAGGGCGGCGAACCCCGACCAGTCGGCACTGGTCAGGTCCTCGACCGCGAACCCTTCGGCCTCGGCCTGCATCCGGCTGGAGACGCTGTCGTCCCACAGCACCGGCAGCGCCCCGCCGGCCTTGAGTGCGCGCGCGGCCGTCAGTCCCGACCGTCCCAGGCCGAAGACCGCGATGCGCCGCCCTTCGAAACCGGGGACCGGGATCATCGCCCTATCGCAGCTTCAGGGTGGCGAGGCCGGCGAGCGCCAACATGGCCGAGACGATCCAGAAGCGGATGACCACGGTGGATTCCGGCCAGCCCATCTTCTCGAAATGGTGGTGGATCGGGGCCATCAGGAAGATGCGCTTCTTGGTGGCCTTGAAATAGGCGACCTGGATCATGACCGAGGCGGCCTCGATGACGAACAGGCCACCGACGATGCCCAGCACCAGCTCGTGCTTGGTGGCCACGGCGATGGCGCCGAGCGCACCGCCGAGGGCCAGCGAACCGGTGTCGCCCATGAAGATCTTGGCGGGCGGGGCATTGTACCAGAGGAAGCCGGTGCCCCCGCCGATGATGGCGGCGCAGAAGATGGCCAGCTCGCCCGCGCCCGGCACATGGTGGACGCCGAGATAGTCCGAGAAGATGAAGTTGCCGACCAGATAGGCGATGAGCCCGAACGCCGCCGCGGCCATCATCACCGGCACGATGGCCAGCCCGTCCAGCCCGTCGGTCAGGTTCACCGCATTGGAAAAGCCCACCAGGGTGAAGGCGGCGAACAGGACGTAGAACCAGCCCACGTTCAGCAGCACGGCCTTGAAAAAGGGGAAGGCGATCGAGGTCTCGAGGTTGGGCGTGGTCGGCGAGGCCGTCATCCACAGCACGGTCATGACCCCGGCGATGACCGAGACGATGACCTGCGCCACCAGCTTCTGCTTCGAGGTCAGGCCGGCCGAGGTCTGTTTGGTCACCTTGGCGTAGTCGTCGATGAAGCCCAGCACGCCGAAGGCCGCCGTGACGAAGCTGACGATCCAGATGTAGGGATTGGTCAGGTCGCCCCACAGCAGCACGGCCACGGCGATGCCCGCCAGAATCATCAGCCCGCCCATGGTCGGCGTACCCACCTTGGAGAGGTGCGACACCGGGCCGTCGGCGCGGATCGGCTGGCCCTTGCCCTGTTTGACCCGCATCCAGGCGATGAACCGGCTGCCCATGGCGACCGACACGATCATGGCCGTGGCCATGGCCAGCGCCACCCGCACCGTCTGGTACTGGACCAGGTTCAGAAGCGGGTAGTCCTTCGCGATGTCCGCGTAGTGGAGATAGAGGAGGTAGAACATCTTGTTTCCCTATCGCTCCGCGCGCGGCGCGTCGCTGCTTGAGGGGGAGCCGAGGTCTGACAGGGCCTTCGCGACCAGCGACGCCCTCGACCCGTTCGAACCCTTGACCATGACCACGTCGCCGGAGGCCACCAGATCGGCGGCCTCGGCAGCCAGTTCGGCGGCGGTCTCGCGCCAGAGGCCCCGGCGGGCGGGCGGCAGGACGTCGTGCAGCCGCTTCATCTCCGGCCCGGCGGTGTGGACCAGGTCCAGCCCGGCGGCAGCGATGGCGACGGCCAGGCCCTCGTGCAGGCTGCGGGACTGGTCGCCCAGCTCCAGCATGTCGGTCAGGACCACGATGCGCCGCCCGCCGGCCGGGACCGGCCTGGCACCGAGGCTGCGGAAGCCCGCGGCCATCGACAGCGGATTGGCGTTGTAGCTCTCGTCGATCAGGGTGAAGCCACCGCCCGGTGCCGCCACGGTCAGGGTCTGACCCCGGCCGGCCAGCGGCTGGAAGTCGGCCAGCGCCGCCAGCCCGGTGTCGAGCGGGACGTCCAGCGCGTCCAGCATCAGCAGGACGCACAGGCTGTTCAGCCCCCAGTGGAAGCCGGATTGACCGAGGGTGAAATCGATCGTCCTGCCGAACAGCTCGGCCGTGACCTTCGCGCCTTGCGGGCCGGGCTGGAAGTCGACCAGGCGGGCGTCGGCCCCGATGGCGGTTCCAAAGCTGACGCGACGCGCGCCGGCCCTGCGCGCGGCCGCCTCCAGCAGCGCCGAATAGCCGGTGTCACCGTTCAGCACCGCGACACCGTCGGGGGCCAGACCCTCGAAGATCGACGCCTTCTCTGCCGCCACTCCGGCCTCGCCGTCGGCAAAGGCCTCAATATGCACCGGACCGATGGCCGTGACGCAGGCGGCGTGGGGGCGGACCATTTTCGACAACGGCGCGATCTCGCCCGGCGCGTTCATTCCGATCTCGAACACGGCGCGCTGCGTCGAACGCGGCATCCGGGCCAGGGTCAGCGGCACGCCGATATGGTTGTTGTAGCTCTTGATCGAGGCGTGGGCCGGACCCGCCAGATCGAGGCCCGCCTTGACGGCCTGGGTGACGCTGGTCTTGCCGACCGAGCCGGTGACGGCCCCGCGCCGGACCTGTGGACTGCGATCGCGCGCGGCGCTGCCGAGGGCTTCCAGCGCGCGCAAGGTGTCGGCCGTGACGACGCAGGGACCGCCTTCGACCGCGTGTTCGGTGATCGCGCCCGTCGCACCGGCGGCGAAGGCGGAGGCGGCGAACTCATGCCCGTCGCGCACGCCCTTCAGGGCCAGAAACAGGTCGCCCGGCACGATCTCGCGGCTGTTGTAGGTGATGCCGTTTGCCGCAAACGCAGGCCCGGACAGGCGGCCACCCGTCGCGGCTTCAATTTCGGCTGAGGTCCAGAGGGGCTGGCTGTCAGGCATGGAGTCGGAGGGCTTCGGCGGCAACGGTGGCGTCATCGAACGGATGGGTGGTCCCGGCGATGATCTGTCCCTGCTCATGCCCTTTTCCGGCGATGACCACCACATCTCCGTCGCCCATCATCGCGATCGCCTGTTGAATGGCGGCGCGGCGGTCGCCGGTTTCCCGCGCCGTCGGGCAGCCTTCCCGGACGGCCTTGCGGATCGTGGCGGGGTCTTCCGAGCGTGGATTGTCATCGGTGACGATGGCGACGTCCGCCAGACGCCCGGCGATCTCGCCCATCAGGGGCCGCTTGCCCTTGTCGCGATCGCCGCCGGCACCGAAGACGACGATCAGCCGGCCGGTCGCATGCGGACGCAGGGCCTTGAGCACGGTCTCAAGGCCGTCAGGGGTATGGGCATAGTCGACATAGACCTCGCCACGACCACCACCGGGGATCCGCTGCAGACGTCCCTGGGCACCCGTGATCTTCTCCAGCCCACCCAGGACACGGTCGACCGTCTCGCCGGCGGCGATGCACAGACCCGCGGCGACGAGGGCGTTCGAGGCCTGGAAGGCCCCGGCCAGCGGCAGGAGAACCTCATAGACAGTCCCGCGCACATCAATGGTCAGGCGCTGGCCTTCGGGCGTCGCCTGGCGGGCCACCAGCGACAGGTCGCGGCCCCGCTCGCCCACGCCCATGACGTCGAGGCCCGACATGATCGAGGCCGCGGCGAAGCTGGACCAGGCGTCGGAGTCGGCGTTCAGCACGGCGGTCCGGCCGCGCGGCAACAGGGTCTCGAACAGCCGTAGCTTGGCGTCGCGATAGGCGTCCATACTGCCGTGGTAGTCGAGATGGTCCTGGGTCAGGTTGGTGAAGGCTGCTGCTTTCAACGTCACGCCGTCCAGCCGCCTTTGGTCGATGCCGTGCGACGAGGCCTCCAGCGCCAGATGGGTCACGCCCGCCGTGGCCAGATCGGCCAGGGTGCGGGCAGCGTCGGCCGCGTCGGGGCTGGTCAGACCGGGGCCTGTCAACTCTCGGTTAACGTTACCCATTTGTGCCAAAACCCCGAGGGTTCCCATACTCGCGGCATGGAGACCGAGGGAGGCCCAGATCTGACGGCAGAAGGCGGCGACCGAGGTCTTGCCGTTGGTGCCGGTGACGGCCACGCAGGTCGCCGGCTGGCTGCCGTAGAAGCTGCGGGCGGCGATGGCGTAGGCCCGGCGCACGTCGCCCGAGGTCACCAGCACCGGTGCCATGGCTGCATCCGTGTCGGCCGGTGCCAGAACGGCGGCGGCCCCGCGCGACAGGGCCTGCGGAATGAACGCCCGACCGTCGGCGGCGGTCCCCGGAAGGGCCACGAACAGCGACCCCGGCCCGACCTTGCGGCTGTCGGCCGTCACGCCGGTGATGACCGGATCTGAAGCCACGTCGCGACGCAGCAGCTCCGACAGTTTGATACTGATCGGAACGGCGCTCATCGGCCGTCGCCTTCCTGGTCCTCGAAGGCGGGGATCTTGTCGCCGACCGCGGTCCGGTAGGGGTCGGCGCGACGCTGGATGTTCAGGAACGGGGCGATCCGGTCGGCGATGCGGCCCACGGCGGGCGCAGCGACGAAGCCGCCGGTGCGCGGATAGGTTTGGGGCTCGTCGACCAGCACCATGATCTGGTAGCGGCGCGCATTGACCGGACCGTCGGCCGGGAAGACGGCGGCGAAGGTGCCGACGGCATGGGCGGTCGAGTAGCGGCCGTTGACCGACTTGTTGGCCGAGCCCGTCTTGCCGCCGACGCGCAGGCCCGGAGCCTCGGCCCGCCCGCCCGAACCGCGCACGACGTTGCGGCGCATCAGGTCCAGCATGGTCAGCGAGGTCGTCGGCGAGATGACCTGACGCGCCTGCACGTCGGGTCGACCGCCCTTGCGCAACGTCAGGGGGATATAGCGCCCGCCGTTGGTCAGGGCCTGCATGGCGGCCGCCATCTGTAGCGGCGTGATGGAGATGCCATAGCCGAACGACAGCGAGGCCAGGGTCGAGTCCGACCACTCGCGCGGAATGATCGGCATCTCGGACCGGATTTCGAACGGGGCCCGCGACAGCAGGCCGAAACGCTCGAAATAGTCGCGCATGACGCGGGGTCCCATCTCGGTCGACAGGCGCGAGGTGCCGATGTTGGACGAGTGGAGATAGACCTCCTCGAGCGTCAGCACCTTGTTGGTGGCGTGGAAGTCGGTGATGCGGCGGTTGCCGATCTGCAAAGCCTCGGTGGCGTCCAGCAGGGTGTTCATATCGGCCCGGCCCGTGTCGATGGCGGCGGCGATGGTGAAGGTCTTGAACACCGAGCCCATTTCAAAGGTCGCAGCGGTGGCCAGGTTGCGGGAGTTGCTGGACGGCCAGCTGGCCATGCCCAGGACCTCGCCGGTCTGAACGTCGGTGATGATCCCGACCGCCCCCTTGGCCTGGGTCTCGGCGGCGGCAGCGGCCAGTTCGTTCTCGAGAATGCCCTGGATGCGCAGGTCGATGGAGATCTGGAAGCTTTCGCCGCGCGCGCCGGCGGCACGGATTTCGTCATTGAACGCGCTTTCGGCCGCCGACAGGCCAACCCCGCCGGTATCGACATTGCCGACGACGTGACGCGCCGACTCGCCCAGCGGATAGACGCGAACGTCCTCGGGTTCGAAGCCGATCCCGCCCAGCGCAAGCGCGTGGACCGCGACCTTCTCCTGCGGCGTGAGGCGGTTGATCACCAGCAGGCGACGGTCTCCGCCGAGAACCTTGTTCAGCTTGGCCATCGAAACGCGCGGCAGGGCACGCTTGATCTGGATGGCGGCCGCCTTGCGGTCCCAGACTTCGGCCGGGTCGATGTAGAGGCCATAGTGGGTGATGTTGGTGGCCAGCAGCGCCCCGTTGCGGTCGATCAGGTCGGCGCGGACCACCGCATTGGGATGGATCGTCGAGCCGACACCGCCCTTGTCGGTCATCAGCGCGGCATGGGCGGCCCCCAGGGCCAGGCAGCAGAAGACCGCGGAGAACAGCGACAGGATGACGAAGATGCGGACCCGGGTGTCTTCCTCGGGCCGGGCGTCGGCGTGGGCGCGGCCGAAGGAATGCTCGACCCACCACATGGCCTCGGCCAGCCAGCGCCACGACGGCATGTAGCGCCGGACGCCATAGGAGACCGGGCGGTCCGCGGCGAAGGGATCGTGGGCGCTCACCGGACAGGCTCCGGAGCGGGAGCCGGAGCGGGCGCGACGGTCTCGGGGTTCGCAGCCGCGACCGGTGCCGGCACCGGAGGGGCGGGCACCGGAAGGGGGGGCACGGCCGTCAGGTTCGGCAGGTTCTCCTCGGTCGCCTGACGATGCACATCGACCGGGCCCAGACCCGCGCCGCGCGACAGGGATTCAAGCCGCCCGGGCTGTTCCAGACGGGCGACCTCGGCCCGCAGCAGGCGGACGCGCTGGCCGTTGTCCGTGATCTGGCGCTCAAGATCGGCAATGCGGGCGCTCTCGCGGGCGGCGGCGGCCTTGGCCAGATAGACCGAGAACACCATGGCCGCGACCAGCATGACGCCGATGATCTCGACCCAGCGCACGCCGCGGATTTTCCAGGCGTAGAGCCGGTTCAGGGTCGCGACGGCCGGGCTCATGCGGCGATCCTCCCCCAGGGGGCGGCGTCGGTGCGCACGGCGGCGCGCAGCTTGGCCGACCGAGCCCGGGGGTTGGACGCCACCTCGACCTCGCCGGCCTCGTGTGCACCCTTGAACAACAGGGTGAAGCTGGGCTTGCGGGTTTCGATCGCGACCGGCGCATGACGCGAACCGCCCGGGGCATTGCCGGTGCGCTCGGTCAGGAACGCCTTGACGATCCGGTCCTCCAGCGAATGGAAGGTGACCACCACCATGCGTCCGCCCGGTGCCAGCGTGGCCTCGGCCGCCTCCAGCCCGGCGCGCAGCTCGCCCAGTTCGTCGTTGACGGCGATGCGCAGGGCCTGGAACACGCGGGTCGCCGGATGGATGGGCGCGCCGCGCCGGCCGCCCAGGGCCTTTTCGACCACAGCGGCCAGATCGAGCGTCCGCTCGAACGGCTTTTCCACGCGGCGGCGCAGGATGGCGGTGGCGACCCGGCCTGATTGGCGCTCGTCGCCGTACAGTTTGAAGATATGGGCCATCGGCCCGTGGTCCCAGGTGTTGACGATGTCGGCGGCGGTCTCGCCCTCGTCGCTCATCCGCATGTCCAGCGGCCCGTCGCGCATGAAGGAGAAGCCGCGCTCGGCCTGATCCAGCTGCATCGACGAGACGCCGATGTCGAAGACCACGCCGTCCAGCCTGGTCTCGCCCGACTGCGCGAAGGCGTCGGCCAGACCCGAGAAGGCCGTGCGGATCAGCTGGAACCGGCTAGGGTAGGCGTTGGCCACCGCTTCGGCGTGGGGCTGGACCGTCGGGTCGCGATCGAGGCCGATGACCGTGGCCCCGGTCGCCAGAATGGCGCGCGAATAGCCGCCGGCCCCGAAGGTGGCGTCGATGATCACATCACCGGCCCGGGGCGCGAGCGCCTCGATCACTTCATCGAGGAGGACGGGGGCGTGGGGCGCGCTCATGTGCCCTGCCCGTTCGCATCATCGCCCAGCATCACCTGACGGGCCAGGGCGCGGCGGGCGTCGCGGCGGGCGTTCCAGCGCGCGCGGTCCCAGATCTGGAAACGGGGGCCCAGGCCGACGATGACCACATCCTCGCCGAGGTCGGCATCCTGGCACAGGCTTTCCGGCAGGGTGATGCGGCCGCCGCCGTCATACGAGAGCGGGCGCTGGCCGGCGTAGAAGGTTTCCTCGAGCGCGGTGCGGCGGTCGCTGCCGAACGGCAGGGCCTCGATGCGGGTGACGTATTCGGCCATCAGCTTGTCGCCGCCGGCTTCGAGGCAATCGGACGCCATGGAGAAGAAGCAGAAGACGCCATGCTCGGCGCCGTTGTCAGCGGTACGGAACTCCTGCGGAATCAGCAGGCGTCGCTTGCCGTCCAATTGTTTCTCGTAGGTCGAGAGAAACACGCCCTGCCCCAAACTCGGATCTGACGATCCGCCCCTCTGATCCTGTCAACGCCACGCGGCGTCCGCCCACCCCAACGCACTGTCATTGGGATAGCATGGGATGAAATGGGTCTCAATGGGATTAGTTGACGAAGGTTAACCTTAATTGCGGCACGAAACCCTGCAACGCTCAGAACATACAGAGAACGACCCAAGTATAGACAGGCTGTGGACTGATCCTGCGCCGCATTCCGGGCCAAAAGGTTAACAGCATACCGCCGATCTCCTGCCCTGCCGGGGGAGGTGGCGCGGCACATCTTCGCGCCCTGACGGACGCCGGCGGGGCCCGGTGGACCGCCAATCCCCTCGCACCGAGTCACCCCCTCCGTCTCGCCGGCTGTCGCCGTCGAGCCACCTCCCCATTCGCAACGCTCATGGGGAGGAGATGTCGGGCCTCAAGCAGCGAGCTGCCGCGCGGCGAGCGTAGGCCTACAAAAAAGAATGTCAGACGGCCTGTAAGCCGGGTTCTGTTCCCGCCGAAGCGGGCGACGATCATTCCTCTGGACCGCCCGTTGCCGGACGGTTCTCGCGACCTACCCGGACGCCTCGGGCGATGAACCCTGCGGGCGAACCCGCGCGACGTCCCTATTCGGTCTTGCTCCAGGCGGGGCTTGCCATGCCGTCCCTGTTGCCAGGCACGCGGTGGGCTCTTACCCCACCCTTTCACCCTTCCCTGCCCCGGGGGGCAGGCGGTTTGCTTTCTGTGGCGCTATCCCTCGGGTCGCCCCGGGCGGGAGTTACCCGCCGCCTTTTCACCGTGGAGCCCGGACTTTCCTCGACAGGGGCAAGCCCCCGCCGCGACCGCCCGGCCGTCTGACGGGGGCTAGGTGGGCTTTTCGGCCGGCTGCGTCAACGTTCTCCCTCCCCTTCATGGGGAGGGAGAAGGCTTACTGCAGGACGCCCGTGATGCTCTCCGCCGTCGCCAGTTGCAGCACGCCCATCAGCGTGGCTCGCGTCTCGCCGTCGGCGACGCCGTCGACACGGCCCGGACGCCAATGGCGCTGAAAGGCTTCGACCGTCAGCCGGGTCGCCTCGTCGTAGTCGCCGCCCGGCGTCAGCGCATAACCCAGCCGATGCAGGCCGGCGCGCAGGACGACGACGCCCAGACCTTCGTCGCCGACATTCAGCGGCACACCCAGCGCCGCGATCCGCTCCGCCGCCGGCTCGAACCACAGACCGTGGCCGAGCGAGGCCAGCCGCTTCCACGGGAAGCGTTCGCCGGGATCCTGCTTCCGTTCGGGGGCGAGATCGGAGTGGGCGATGATGCGGGCATCAGGGATGGTCCAGCGGGTGCGAATGTCGCTGACCAGACTGATGACCGCGTCGATCTGGGCCTCGGGGAAGTCGCGATAGCCGAACTCATGGCCCGGATTGACGATCTCGATACCGATGGAGGCGGCGTTACAGTCGGTCTCGCCCTGCCAGGCCCCGGCTCCCGCATGCCAGGCGCGCCGCTCTTCCGCGACCAGACGGAGGATCGAGCCGTCCTCGTCGACGACATAGTGGGCCGACACCTTCGCCTCGGGATCCCGCAGCCGGGTGACGGCCTCGCGCGCCGTCTTCATGCCGGTGTAGTGCAGCACCAGCATGTCGGGCACGGCCCGGCGGGCATCAAAATTGGGGGATGGCGCGTCCTTGACGGTCAGCACGGCGCGCTTACCGGCCCGGCCGCTCCCAGCCGTAGGCCACCCAGGCCCCGTCGACCTTGCGGGCCTCGATCACATCGTCGGTACGACGGGCGCGGACGGTGACCTTGCGGCGGGCACCCATGGCCAGACCGGCGAAGAAGACCAGCACGGCGGCGAACAGGGCGATGACGGCCACCGCGGCGGCGGTGAACACCGCCAGCACCGCACCGACGGCCATGGCCACCAGGGTCGCGACCAGACCACCGAGCCAAAGCACCGACGCCAGAAGGCCGTTCGTCGGCCGACGGCTGCCGGGACCAAAGATCAGACGGTCGGACTGGGTCATGACTTCACCTTCACAGACGCTGTGAACAACGCCGAACCCTCAATGTCGGTGCATAGGCATGAACGGTCAATGACCGGCGCTTCACAGGCGAGTGTTCCGAGGGGGCTACCAGGGCTGATCCGCCAGCACGGACGCGCCCGAGGCGCGGGCGCGGTCGGCCTGGATGCGACGAACGGTCGCCTCGGCGGCCGGGTCGTTCATGACGCCGCCGATGCCGATCAGAACCTGCGCGGCCTCGCCCGAGACGCCAAAGGCCTCGGACAGCGCCTCGAACGGCGATTCCGGCGTCGGATAGCGTTTGAAGCGCACGGACTCATCCGCCGGAATACGGGCCAGTTCGCGCGCCTTGGCGATCGCTTCCTCCATACCTCCCAGCTGATCGACCAGTCCGATGGTCTTGGCCTGGGCCCCGGTCCAGACACGGCCGCGGGCGATCTCGCGTACCCGGGCGGGCGGCAGACGGCGACCGGCCGCGACCCGGGCGATGAACTCGTCATAGGTCCGGTCGATCTGGGCCGCGAAGGCCGCGCGCTGCGCCGGCGTGAAGGACTGCGAGGGCGAGAAGGCGCTGGCATAGTCGCCGCCGACGGTCAGGTTGCGCATGTCGACGCCGAACCGGCCCAGCGCCTCGGCCACCACGAACTTGCCGCCGAACACGCCGATCGAGCCGGTCAGGGTCGAGGGCTGAGCCACGATCCAGTTCGCTTCCGAGCTGATCCAGTAGCCGCCGGATGCGGCGTAGTCGCCCATCGACACGACCACCGGCTTGCCGGCCGCCTTGGCGGCGCGCACGGCGGCCAGGATCTGTTCCGACGCCTCGGGCGAGCCACCGGGCGAGGAGACACGGAAGACGATAGCCTTGACCGACTTGTCCTCGATGGCGTCGTAGATGGCCTCGGCCATATCGTCCGACATGATCGACGCACCGCCGCCGAACGGTGAACCGCCGCCCGTACCCGTATTGATCGCGCCCTCGCCACCGATGATGGCGATGGCGTTACGGCCAGATCCGGCGCGCTCGCCCTTCGACGCGGCATAGTCCGCGAACTCCACGATCTCGGCGTTGCGGCCGGCGCGGCGTTTGGCTTCGTTCTGGGCGTCTTCCACCTGACCGATCTTGTCGATCAGCCGGCGCTGGCGCGCCTCGGCCGACGACCAGGGTCCGGCCTCGATGGTCGTGCGCAGCGCCCGCGGCGTCAGCTTGCGGTCCTGGGCCGCATTGGCGAGGGCCGAGGTGTAGATCGAGGTCATCCAGGCCGTCATCGCCTCGCGGTGGGCCGGGGTGTAGTCGCTCTCGGTGTATTCATTGACGGCGTTCTTGTACTCGTAGCGCTGCTCGAACTGCGGCGTGAGGCCGTATTTGGCGAAGGCCCGGCCGAGGAAGACGCCGTCAGCCGAGAAGCCCGCCAGCTGGAAGGCGGCCGTGTTCTGCATCCACAGTTCCGACGCCGAGGCACCGATCATATAGCTTGAGACCGCCGTGCCGACGGGCTGGAAGCCCTGGCTATGGGCGATGACGACCTTGCCCGAGCGACGGAAGCGACGAACCGCCTGGCGAATCTCGTCGGCCGCGGCGGGGGTGATGCCGCCTTCCGGCAGGCGGATCAGCAGCGCCTTGACCCGGTTGTCGGTCTCGGCCTGGGCCAGGGTATCGACGATCTGCAGCGTCGACAGCCCGCTGCCGCCAAACGCGGCGAAGGGGTTGGTCGGCGTCTGGTCGGTGATCCCTTCCCGCAGGTCCAGTTCCAGCACCGTATGGGACGGCGTCGGCTCCTTGGTCGATGCCGAACTGATCGCCACGGTGATCAGGATGAAGGGCACCACCACCAGAAAGAGGAACAGGCCGGCGAAGACACCGAGCACGGTCAGGAAGAACTGCTTCATGGGGCGGGCCATGGTCCGGAGGGCGGGCCGGGTAATGGCCTCATCCTGACCATAGGGCGGCAGACCCTGCCGTCAAATGAACGTCCCGTAACGCGCGGGCCGCGCCGCAGCATCGGATGGTGCGGCGCAACGAGCCTGATTGATGGAGCCCGTTCAAACCCCTATATGGGCGTCTGCGAGCGGGGGCGATTGCCCCGCGTCACATCCGGACCGCACTCCCCATGCTGGTCACCCTCATGAAGGCCAAGCTGCACCGCGCGACGGTGACGCAGGCCGACCTCGACTACGAAGGCTCGATCGCCATCGACGCCGACCTGCTGGACGCCGCAGGCATCTTTCCGCACGAGCAGGTCGATGTGCTGAACATCACCAACGGTGCGCGTTTCACCACCTATGCCATCGAGGCCCCGCGCGGCTCGCGGGTCATCGGGGTCAACGGCGCTGCGGCCCGTCTGGTGCAGAAGAACGACAAGGTCATCATCGTCACCTACGGCCAGATGCCCCAGGAAGAAGCCCGACAGTGGTCGCCAACCGTGGTGCTGCTGGGCGACCACAACGAGATCAAGTCCGCGGCTTGACGGCGGCCCGTCCGGGGCCTTCCCTGTTCGCAGGGAGAACGACCGATGACGCGCACCATCCAGGGACTGCAGTGGGTCCTGTTCGGCCTTTACGCCGTCGTCGGTGCCGTGGCCCTGATGCTGGCGACGCCCACGGGCTTGCGCTTTCTGGGCCAGACGGACGGCATGGTGTCGTTCCTGCCCGCCAAGGTCATGGGCCTGCCATGGAGCCTGCCGCTCTATTTCATGGACGACGGCCCGGTCACCGCGCTGGCGGTGCTGGGCATCTGCTACGGCCTCAACATCGGCGTGGGCCTGATGCTGGTGCGGGGGTCGCGCTAGGCCCGGTCGAGGAGATGGCGGCTGGTGGCTGGTGGCTGGTGGCTGGTGATTGGCCCGGATGTCGACCGCACGCAGACCACTCGTCACCAACCACCAACCACCGGTGGGCTTAGCGCATCAGATCGTAGACGCCCGTGATGTCGATCCGGATCGTCAGCTCGCCGGCTGCGACCGGAGTCGAACTCCCGCTGTCCATCGACTGGGCCCGCACGGCGTACATCGGCACGGGCTGCGGCGAGTAGCCACCGCCCTCGGACAGGGAGCGGATGCCGCCGAGGCCGACGCCGAGGGCCTGGGCATAGAGCGACGCCTTGGCCTGCAGATTGCGCACGGCCAGTTGGCGCGCCTGGTTCTCGGCCATCGTCGGGTCCTTGAGGCCGAACGAGATACCGTCGATCTGGTTGACCCCGGCCGCGACCACGGCATCGGCGGTGGTGCCGACGGCATCGAGATCATTGATGATCACCGTGACCCGGTTGTTGGCCTGATAGCCGCGCAGCCGGGGCGGTTCGTTCTGGACGTAGTCATACTGCGCCGACAGGTTCAGCCCCGAGGTCTGGACGTCGCGTTCGGCGATGCCGGCGCGGCGCAGGGCGGCCATGACCTGGGTCATCCGCGTCGCATTCAGCCGCATGGCCTCGGCGGCGGTCGTCGCCTCGGTGACGACTCCGAAACTGATCGTGGCCATGTCGGGTGCCGTCTTGACCTCACCATAAGCCGACAGGTTGAGCGCGGGCGGCGCGACCATGGCATGCATCGTCATGGGTGCGCCGCCGTCCGGCTGGGACTGGGCGCGGGCCGCGGGGGCGGCGAACAGGGCGGCGGCAGCCATCACCGCGCCGCTCATCAGCAGCAGGCGGTTGGATACGGCGGGGGCGGCGGCTGCGAAAGCGGGACGGTTCATGGCGTCGGGACTCCTGGAAGGGATGGGGCCGTTCGCCCGAAGGTGAGCGACGACCATGGCCGCACCTTGACCGTGGACCACTGAATGAACGCTCGCGGACCTTGGCAGTTTCCGTTCATCGGCGTGAAATCGGCGACATGAAGCGTCGAAAGGACACCGCTTGGCAAGCCGCCGCCCGGCCTGCTAGGCCACGCCCACGGCGGGCGCGTAGCTCAATGGTTAGAGCCGACCGCTCATAACGGTCTGGTTGGGGGTTCGAGTCCCTCCGCGCCTACCAAATCGCAAGAACGGCCCCGAACGCTCTGCGCCGGGGCCGTGATTTTTCGATATCCGGCTAGCGACGGTCGAAGAAACCGCCGCCGCGCCAGCGCTGATCGCCCTCATAGCGGTCATCGCGCACATAGGTGCCTTCCCGCGTGTACCAGCCGCGACCGCTCTGATAGTCGCGATAGCCATCCAGTTGATAGCCGTCGTCCTGGTAGGGCAGGCCCAGAAGGCCGTCCTCGTCTTCCCACCAGTTCTGCGGGTAGGAGCCGTACATGCACTCCCAGCCCTGTCCCGGACGCCAGTAAGGCTCATAACGGCCGCGGTAGCGGTCGCGGAACTGGGCCCTGCAGAGGTACTGGGACCAGACCCGGTTGCCGTCGGCTTCCACGGTTGCGCGGTTCTCGGCGTAGATCACTTCGCGAACGCCGGAGAAGACGTTGTTGACGATGACCGCATGGCCCGAGGCGGCGGCGACGCCCACCGTTGAGGCCCGGATACGGCTGTCGGACAGACGCAGTTCGCCGTTGTAGAGCACCACACCCTTGTCCGAGCGGCCGATGCGGCTGCCCTGGATCTGGACGGAAGCCCCCTCGACGGCGACGCCCTCGACATAGCCGACGATGGCGGTGTTATCGATCTCGACGCGGCCGTACTCGCGTGCCGACCGAACCACCACACCGATGGATCGAGGCCCGAAGGCGTTGGGCGAGCCCGTCCCTTTCAGGGTCGTCGAGCCGATTCGCGAGGTCTGGCCGGTACCCGGGGTCAGCTCCAGACCGGACTGTGCACCGGTCACCACCATCTCCCAGGCGGTCAGGACCGCGCCGTCCGCCACAATGGCGGGTGCGATGGTCTGGGCGTCGATAACGGCGTTGCGGATGTCGAGCAGGCCGCCGTCGACATAGATGGCGGCCTCGTCACCGGCGTGGCGGAAGCCGACCCGGTTCATCACGATCTCGGCTCCGTAGCCGACGATGCAGGCCGCGTCGCCGGCCCGCGGCGAGGCGAACACCATGTCACGGATCTCGACCCGCACGCCCTGCGCCACGGTCATGCAAGGAAGCCCGTCGGGTGCCGTCAGCGTCGGGGTCGGGTTGCGGTCCCAGTCGCGTGGGTCAAAACCGCCCTCGCCAATAATGGTCAGGGGCTTGTCGATGTTCAGCCAGCCCACGCAGGCTCCGCCGCGCGCGCGGATGACCAGGGTGCCGCCCGGCCGAACCCGGCGCACCGCATCCTCGACCGCGCCGGTTCCCGGGTTGCCGCCGCAGTCGACCAGCACGACTTCTTCCCCGCCTGGGCGACCGCCGGGATAGCCGGGCCGCCAGTCAGGACGGTGACGACCATAGTCAAAGCGGCGGTGCGACGAAGCGCGGCCGCGGGCACTGCGCGCGGGCGGGTCCAGCAGGATACCGAAATTGGGCCGGGTCTGACTTTCCACCTTGGCGGCGACCTGGGCGCGCGCGGTCGGGACGTCGGTCAGGACGAATGCACCGACGGCGGCGGCCATGGCGATGGCCCCTCCGAAGACACTGGCGATACGGCCGAAGGGCGTGGGGCTGGTCATGATCTTACGCCCTCCTTAGCGGCGCTGCTGCGAACGGGAGACCTGGGCCAGCACGGCTTGCAGGCGGCCGGCCGAGGGGCCAAAGCCGGAAAGGGCGGAATCGATCCTCAGGGCCACGGCCTGGGCCTTGTCCTGATCGGCCACACCGGAAACGCCGAGGGCGAAATAGCTCGACATGGCGAATTTGGCTTCCGGGCTGCCCTGGCGCGCCGCCTCCTCGAACCATTTGAAGGCGCGGGCGTAGTCGGCGGGCAGGCCGATGCCCTCGGCATACATGACCGCAAGCACCAGCTGGGCTTCAGACGAGCCGTTGATCGCCGCCATCTGGATGGCGCGGACCCGCTCCAGATAGGAGAGCCGGCCCTCCATCGGGTGACCCAACATCGCCTCAAGGGTCTCGATCTGGCGTTTGGACAGGTCTTCGGGACGGGCGACGGCAGTGTCGGCAATCCCGAGATAGCGCAGGGCCCGGCTGACGTGGATGAAGGGCAGTTCGCCCGCCATCCGGCCGAGCGCATATTCGTAGGCGTCGCCGCGCGGGCGGCTTTCATCCGAGAAGGGCACGCCGGATCGGGGGGCGCTGTTGGGATAGAATTCGAACGGCGGAGTCCACTGCCGCGCCTTGGTCTCGACGAACCCCTGGTACTGGCCGCGGCTGGGCGCGGAACGCTCGAAATCCTTCAGCAGGACATAGGCCCCCACGTCGCCGGTCTGAACCGCCAGATAGTTGTACAGATAGGCGTCGACATCATTCCGCTGGAACAGATTGGTCGCCGAGAAATAGCCGCGCCGGTTGCGGTCACGGGCGTCGCCATTGCCGTTCTGACTGCGTCCCCAGGCTTCGCGCGCCTCGCGATTGTCCTCGGGCTCGCCGAACGGGCCGTACAGACCGTCGTGAAGCCGGGCCAGGGTGCGATAGCCGTTGGCGTCCTGGGTCGAGAGCACATAGATGACGCGATCGCGCACCGCTTCCTGTTCGTCGCGGGTCATCTGGCCCAGCTGCCGGTCCAGCCGCTGATAGGCCGCGTGACGCTCGTAGGCCCGGCAGTCGTCGTATTTCGAAAGCGGGCGCCAGCCGCCGAATCCGCCACGATCGACGCGGTTGATCGGCGCATAACCCTCGTCATTGGACAGGGCCAGCGCATACCAGGTCGCGCTTTCGATCGGGTCCTCGATATTCTTGTCGGTGGCCCGCACGGCCGCATAGCGTGCGCCGAGTTCAAGCTGGGCGAAGAAGTCGCCGCGGAAGGCGGCGCGCCGCAGCGCCCTCAGGCCGGTTTCCTGGGCGTTGAACTCGGATCCCGTCAACGATGCAGGGCGGGGACAGGCGTTGCTGGCTGCACCGGCATCGCGTTGCCAGAAGCGCACGCCGTCCCGGTCGCCGCATGAGGCCATGGCCAGCGCCGTCAGGGCCAGGACTCCGGCGACCGCTGCGATCGCCACGGGACCGCGACGGTTGCCCGAGCGGGCGTGATCGTCACGATCCGAATGACCCTCGCTCATGCTTACCCCTTGGACCAATCGCAGACGTCGACCGACTGCACGCTGACCTTGCGCAAGCGTCACAGTCCCGTCCTGTTAACCATCTGTCAAGGTTAACGCCGGTTTGCGACAAAGCGTTGCCGCAGCCTGAGGCTTTTGTGTTCGGGTCCGTACTTATCCCCACAAATCAGCGACTTGCACATTCGCCTCGCAGGCGAAAAACCCGCCCTCGCCAGCGAGGGCGGGTGTCCCTATATGCGTCGGCCAGACCTGCCCGGAGTTCCCTCATGGCCTATGCCGCCCGCGACGATTGCCCCGCCGACAAGGCCGCGCGTTACGCAGAAGTGGAAGACGAAATCCTGGCGGTTCTGGAGGGCGAACCCAACCGTACCGCGCGCATGGCCACCGTCTCCGCCATGCTGGCCGACGCCTTTCCCGTGTTCTTCTGGACAGGCTTCTACGTCGTCGATCCGGACAAGGCCGGCGAGCTGGTCGTCGGCCCCTATCAGGGCACCCTGGGCTGTCTGCGGATCGCCTTCGGGCGCGGCGTGTGCGGCACGGCGGCGCGGGATCTGGAGACCCAGATCGTCGAGGACGTCCACGCCTTTCCCGGTCATATCGCCTGTGACAGCCGCTCGGTCAGCGAGATCGTGGTTCCGGTGCGCGATGCGGCCGGACAACTGATCGCCGTGTTTGACGTCGATGCGACCGAAAAGGCCGCCTTTGACGCCATCGACGCCATGGCACTGGAACGCTTGATGGGCCGGGTGTTCGCGGCCTGAGCCGGGTCTGCTAAGCCAGCCATCCAACAGGAGAACAGCATGTCGGAACGGGTGATCGCGATCACGGGCGGCCATGGCGTGCTGGGGCGCGCCGTCGTCGAGGCGGCCCTGGCCGACGGGCTCAAGGTGGCCATCATCGACCATGCGAGCGGCCAGTCCGTGCCCGACGGCGTTCTGGAACTGGGCGGGGTCGATCTGACCGACGCCGCCGCTGCGGCAAAGTCCATCGACGCCGTGGCATCGCATTTCGGCCGAGTGGACGCCTTGCTGAACATCGCCGGCGGCTTTGTCTGGCAGACCACCGAGGACGCCAACCCGGCCTGGGACAGGATGTTCGCCCTGAACCTGACCACCGCCCTGAACGCCAGCCGTTCCGCCCTGCCCCACCTGAAACGCTCCGACGACGGCCGCATCGTCAATGTCGGGGCCAACGGTGCCCTCAAGAGCGCGGCGGGCATGGGCGCCTACGCCGCCTCCAAATCGGGTGTTCACCGTCTGACCGAGAGCCTCGCCGAAGAGCTGAAGTCGACGTCGGTTACCGTCAACGCCGTCCTGCCCTCGATCCTCGACACCGATCAGAACCGCAAGGACATGCCCGACGCCGATCCGGCCAATTGGGTCCGGCCGTCCGACCTCGCGCGGGTCATGCTGTTTCTCGCCTCGCCGGGGAGCCGCGCGATCACAGGGGCGCTGATCCCGGTCACGGGCCGCGTCTGATGGAGCTGGTTCGCTCGGTCCTCTACCTGCCGGCCTCGAATCCGCGCGCGATCGAGAAGGCGCGTGGCCTGAAGGCTGACGCGGTGATCCTTGACCTCGAGGATGCCGTGGCGCCCGACGCCAAGGCCGAGGCACGCCAGGCCGCGGTCGATGCCCTTGCGGCGGGTGGTTTTGGCTCCCGCGTCGGCGTTCGCATCAATGGACTGGATACGGCCTGGGGTGCGGACGATCTGACGGCCCTCTGCGTTCACAAGCCCGATTTCGTCGTCGCCCCCAAGATCGAGAGCCCGGAGGCCGTCCGCGCGGTCGCCGCCCGCCTGCCGATCGGGACTGATCTCTGGATCATGGTCGAGACCCCGCTGTCGGTGCTGCGTCTGGACCAGATCGCCGGGGCCGGGGCCCCTCTGGCCGCCCTGATGCTGGGCATCAACGATTTCGGCGAGCGGATGAATCTGGTGCTGGGGCCCGAGCGCGAGCCGCTGAAGCCCTGGCTGGCCGCCGTGGTCGCCGCCGCCCGGGGGCACGGGCTTCTGGCCATCGATGGCGTCGTCAACGCCACCGACGACAGCGACCGACTGCAGGCCGAATGTCGGCAGGGCCGCGCCTTCGGCTTTGACGGCAAGAGCCTGATCCATCCGGCCCAGATCGACGCCGCCAACGCCGCCTTCTCGCCCTCGCCCGAAGAGGTCGCGAAAGCCCGTGAAGTCGTCGCCGCCTTCGCCTCCGCCGACGCACAGGGCAAGGGCGCGATTCGCGTCGGCTACCGCATGGTCGAGCGGCTGCATCTCGAGGCCGCACACCGTCTGCTCGCCCGTCACGCGGCGGCCTCGACGCGGGCCGCAGTCCCGCCTATCTAGTCGTCCAGAAACAGAGCTCAGCGCCCCGCCCTCATGCAGCGAGCGGCCGCGCCGCGAGCGACAGGGCCCCACCTCTCATGACCCACGCTGTCATCGCCGCCACCGGCCTGTTCACCCCCGAACAGTCGATCTCCAACGCCGAACTGGTCGCCGCCTACAACGCCTATGCCGAGCGGTTCAACGCCGATCATGCGGCTGAAATCCTCGAGGGCGACGTCGCGGAACTGACCCCCTCATCGGTCGAGTTCATCGAGAAGGCCTCGGGCATCAAGAGCCGGTTCGTGCTCGACAAGGCCGGGGTGCTGGACCCCGCCCGCATGACGCCGAACATCCCCGAGCGCTCCAACGACGAGCTGTCGATCATGGCCGAGATGGCCCTCGCCGCGGCGCGTCAGGCGATCGAGGCCTGGGGCAAGCCGGTCAGCGAGATCGGCGCGGTCCTGTGCGCCGCCTCCAACATGCCCCGCCCCTATCCGGCCCTGGCCGTCGAGATCCAGCAGGCGCTCGGCATCGACGGCTTCGGCTTCGACATGAATGTGGCCTGTTCCTCGGCCACGTTCGGGATCAAGACGGCGGCGGACTTCGTCGCCTCGGGCTCGGTCAAGGCCGTGCTGATGGTCAATCCCGAAGTCTGTTCCGCCCACCTGAATTTCCGCGACCGCGACAGCCATTTCATCTTCGGTGACGTCGCCACCGCCGTGATCATCGAGGCTTCGGATGTGGCCGGTCCCGGCGGCTGGGACATCCTCGGTACGCGGCTGAAGACGGTCTTCTCGAACAACATCCGCAACAATTTCGGCTTCCTGAACAACGCCGCGCCCGAGGGGATCGGGGCCCCCGACAAGCTGTTCATCCAGCAGGGGCGCAAGGTCTTCAGGGACGTGGTGCCGATGGTGTCCGAGATGATCATCGACCACGCGGCCGACCTCGGCATCGACCCCACGACGCTGAAACGGATGTGGCTGCACCAGGCCAATATCAACATGAACCAGTTCATCGGCCGCAAGGTGCTGGGCCGCGAGCCCGAGCCCGAAGAGAACGTCATCATCCTGGACGAATACGCCAACACCTCCTCGGCCGGCTCGATCATCGCCTTCCACCTGCGCCAGCAGGACATGGCGGCCGGCGACACCGGCCTGATCTGCAGCTTCGGCGCCGGCTATTCCGCCGGGACCGTCTTCGTCAGGAAGCGGGCCTGACCGCAACGGGCGGGGCCGGGCGCGAAGGCGGATGCGCCGCCTTCCATTCCATCGCCCGGCGCACGCGGTTCCCGACCGACGGGTGATCGTAGAAGATGAACTCCTCGATCGCCGAGGGTGACGGTGCGCGGTACTCCGCGGTCTTGATCAGGGCCTTCGCCAGCCCGTCCGGCTCATTGGCGTGGACCATGGAGAAGTGGTCGGCGTCCGCCTCGATCGTCCGGATCAGCGTCGACATCACCGGCGTGGCCAGCAGGCCCAGCACCGCCCCTATGGCAGCCAGCACCGGCAGGCCGGCGGGATCGGAAATCTTGCCAACCCGATCCGCCCCCAAGAGCCGCTTCGCCAGCGGGAACAGACGGTCGATCAGGAAGAAGCCCGCGGCCGCCAGCAGAATGAAGATGCCGGTGATCCACAGCGAGTGCATGTGGACATAGTGGCCCATCTCATGGCCCACGACGCCGCGCACCTCGGCGATATCGGCCCCCTTCTTGAACATCACGTCGCTCATCGCCACCCGGGCCGAGCCGAACAGACCCGAGACATTGGCCGTGTAGCGGTCGGACTGTTTCGAGCCGTCAAAGATATAGATCTTGTCGTCCGGCGTGCCGGTGGCATGGGCCAGCTCGACCACTGCATCGCGCACGGGGCCGTCCGGGGCCGGGGTATAGGTGTTGAACAGGGGCTCGATCAGGATCGGCGACACCAGCAGCATGAAGACCACGGCCACCGCCGTCAGCCCCGCGCCCCATGCCCACCACAGCCGCCGCGCATGGCGGATGATGAAATACAGGGCCACGATCAGCAGTCCCATGAAGACGACCGAGATCGCCGTGCCCATGAGCGCTTCGGTCAGCCAGCCGGTCAGCGGCTGGCTGGTCAGCCCGTATTGTTTCTCGCGCCACCAGCTTTCGTAGATCGACCACGGCAGGGTGAGGACGAAGGTCATCAGCAACCAGGTGACGCCCGTCAGCAGCGAGACCAGCTTGGGCCGTTTGCGCCGCCGCTCGAGCCGGTCACGGATGCCGCTCAGGACGCCGGTCCGGATGATGATCCAGGCCACGGCGATCGACACGATCGCGCCCCACAGCAAGAGCCAGTGGCCGCCCTGGGTGTAGGAGATGGCGCGGGCGGTGTCCTCGGGTGACAGCGTCGCCAGCCAGCGCGCGGTCTCGGCCGCGGGATCGATGCTCATGACGGTTTCCTCCCTGACACCCCCACAAGACGCCTGCCGCGCCAGCCTGTCAGCTTAAATCGGCGTCATGCGACCGGGCCGCTTCAGGCCGCCGCCACGACCTCGATCTCGACCAGCCAGGCCGCGTCGAAGAGGCCGGTGACGATCACCGTCAGGGCCGGCTGCCGGCCCGCCAGACGACGGATGCGCACCTCGCGGTTCGCCAGCGCATACCGCCGGTCCGACAGGAAGGTCGTGACCTTGACGAGGCTGTCCAGAGACATGCCGGCGGCGTCCAGCTGGGTCTCGATGTTCGACCAGACCTGATCACACTGGCCGGTGAAATCCGCCGCCAGCGCCCCGTCGGGCGCGACCGGAATCTGGCCCGAAAGATACAGCCAGCGGGTGGGGGCCGTGACCTCCACCGCCTGCGGATACGAGCCCTCGACCGGCGGCGAGCCGTCGCCGGTCAGGGGGCGGATCGTCGTCACTGGCGCGCGGCGTCCGAGCGGGCGCGCACCACGGCGAACTCTGACGTCGGCTTCCAGGCCGGCCAGTCGGCGCTGTTGGCGAGATCCAGACCCAGTCGATAGAGCAGGGTCAGGTTCTCGACCGCCGACGAGAAGTCCAGCTCGGCCGACCATTCGTCCGAGGCCTTGTGATAGTCGGCCGAGAATTTGGCCCGGTAGGCGGGCAGGCCGACGGCGACGCCCCCTTCGTCCAGATCGACCCCGTGCCACGGCATGATCGCCGGCACGCCGGCCCGGGCGAACGGGAAATGGTCGGATCGATAGTAATAGTTCTGCTCCGGCTCGCGGTCGTCGGTGACCACCCGGCCCTCGGCGGCCGCCAGCACCTGCAGCCGGTCTTCCAGGTCATTCTGGCCCTTGCCGAAGATCGGCAGGTCGCGGGTCGGGGCCGACAGCGGCAGCATGTCGATATTGATGTCGGCGACCGTGGTCTCCAGCGGATACACCGGGTCAGCCGCATAGCCATAAGCCCCCAGCAGACCCATCTCCTCGGCCGCCATATGGGCGAAGACGATCGAGCGCTTCGGACGCGGGGCGGCGCTCAGCTGGCGCGCCATCTCCAGCACGCCGATGGTGCCCGAGGCGTTGTCCCAGGCCCCGTTCCAGATGTTGTCGCCTGCGACGCCAGGATGCTGTGCCGCGCCGCCGACATGGTCCCAGTGGGCCGAATAGATGATGGTCTCGTTGGGGAATTCGGTCCCCGGAATACGGGCCAGCAGATTGTGCGTGACCAGGGTGTCGATGGTCTCGGACGCCTCGACCGACAGGGTCACGCCCCGCAGTTCCACGGCCTTGAAAGTGCCGTCGGCGACGTTCGGCAGTTGGGCGATATCCAGCCCGGCAGCGGCGGCCCAGCCGGCGGCGGTGTCATGGTTGATGCCGCCCGAAAACTCCAGATCCGCGGCACCCGGTGTCAGGGTGCGTGTGCGGCCGTTGCCGCGCACGGAGCCCTGCCACATGGGCGATGCGGTGGGTCCGGGCACCAGCGTCAGTACGCCGACCGCACCCCGTCGGAACGCCTCGTCGGCCTTGGCGGCCGCGGACGCATAGGCGGTCTGGTATGCGCCGTTGAAGCGTGCATCCTCCGGCTCGCCCGGCATGACGATCACGATCTTGCCGCGCACATCGGCGACGCCATAGTCGTCCCACTGACGCTCCGGCGCATAGATGCCGTGGCCAACGAAGACCAGGCCGGCGTCACGGATGCTGGCCCGTCCGTCGTTGGTCGCGGCCCGCAAGGCGATATCGGTTCCTGGCGTCAGAGGGTGAACAGTGCCGTCCGGACCGGTCCAGCTGGCGGTCGCGCCGGCGACCGGGGTGAAGCGCTTCAGTTCGACCGGCTGCAGCCATTGGCCGTCCGGCCCGCCGGGCTGCATGCCCATGGCCTCATACTGGGCCTGCAACCAAGCCAGAACCATCCGCTCGCCGTCCGTGCCGGGATAACGGCCCTGGTATTCGTCGGCGCTGATGGTGCGGATATTGTCGCTGATCCGGGCGGCGGAGAAATCCTGGGCCGAGGCCAGGCCGGCGGCCAGCAGCACGGCGGCGACGGCGACGCCGCCCATCATCTTGCGAAACATAGGTGTGGGCTCCATCCCCGGATCAATGGCCCGCACTCTAGGGGGCCGCCCGGGGCTCGTCTGTTAAGTTTTGGTCATGTGGGAGGCGCGGCGCGGTTCTCCCTCCCCCGCCGGGGGAGGGATGTCGACGCGAAGCGACGACAGGATGGGAGGGGCTGGGAGAGACACGCACTGAGATCAGATTGCCGAGCCGTCCCCACCCGGTCGCTGGCGCGACCACCCTCCCCCGGCGGGGGAGGGAGAACGCCGAAGCCTACCGCCGCTCGCCTGCGCTCGGCGCACGCGCCGGACCGAACTCCGAGCCCGGCATCCAGTCCGGCCAGTCGCGGCTGTTGGCCAGATCGCGGCCGATGGTGAAGATCAGCTCCAGATCCTCGACCTGACCGCGCAGGTCCCAGTCGGCCGACCATTCGTCATCGGCCTGGTGATAGCGGCGCGCACCGTATTCCGACCGGGCGGCATCGCGCGCGGCGATCGGCTCGTCGCGGAAGGCACCGCCGCCGTCGACATAGGCCATCGGCACGCCGCGCTTCGCGAGGGGGAAGTGATCCGAGCGGAAATAGCTGCCCGAGGCCGGATTGCTGTCCGGCTTGGCGGTGCGGCCCTGACGCGTCGCTTCGGCGGTGACGCGGGCGTCGAGATTGGACTGGCCCGAGCCGATGATGTCCACGTCGGCGACCCGGCCGTAGACGTTCATGGCATCGATGTTGAAGCCCGCCACGGTCGTGGCCAGCGGATAGACCGGATTGGCGGCATAGAATTCCGAACCCAGCAGCCCGCTCTCCTCGGCTGTGAAGCTGATCATCACGATCGAACGTTCCGGACGGGGTCCGGCGGCCCAGAGACGGGCCAGTTCCAGCAGGCCGGCGGTGCCGGTCGCATTGTCGACGGCACCGTTGAAGATGCGGTCGCCGTTGGCGTCGGGCTCGCCCACGCCGATGTGGTCCCAGTGGGCCGTGTAGAGGATGGTTTCATCAGGATGGGTCGTACCCGGCAGGCGGGCAATGACGTTGTGGGTCGTGACCCGGCTGGTCGCCACGTCGAACATGCCGCTGAAGGTCGCGCCGGCCAGTTCGACCGGACGGAAGTCGCGGCTGCGGGCGCGGGTCTTCAGGGCCTCGAAATCCTGACCCGAGCGGCGGAACAGGTCGACGGCCACGTCGCGCTGCATCCAGGATTCCATCGGTACGCGCTCGGCCGCGGCGTTGGCGCGGACGATGTCGAACTGCGGACCCGACCAGCTGTTCTGGACCGTCGCCCAGCCGTATGAGGCCGGTGCCGTCTCGTGCACGATGATGATGCCCGCGGCCCCCTGACGCGCGGCTTCCTCGTATTTGTAGGTCCAGCGGCCATAGTAGGTCATGGCCCGGCCGTTGAAGGTGTTCAGGGCCGGCTCCTCGAAGTCGGCGTCGTTGACCAGGACGACAATGACCTTTCCGCGCACGTCCACGCCCTTGAAATCGTCCCAGTTCCGTTCGGGGGCCTTGATGCCGTAGCCGACGAAGACCAGGGGCGCATCCGTCAGCATGACGTGATCGCCGGGCCGACGTGTCGAGATGGTGATCTGCTGGCCCTGGGTCAGCGGGACGGTGTCATTCCCGACCTTCAGCTGCACGCCCTGGAAATTGGAGGCGGTGAAACGATTCAGGGCCACGTCCTGTGTCCAGGAACCGTTGGCGCCGCCCGGCTGGAAGCCCGCGGCCGCATACTGTTCGCTGAGGTAGCGGATGGTCATGTCCTCGGCCGGCGTGGCGATACCCCGGCCCTGGTATTCGTCACTGGCCAGCACGCGCGCGTGTTCGGACAGCCGGGCGGCGTCGAAGGTCGCGGCCGGAGCCGTCGGGCCGTCTCCTCCCGTCGACGCGCAGGCGGACAACAGGGCACCGGCGGCAAGCACGGCGGCGGTCGGGAACAGACGCATGGACAGGGGAACCCTCAGCCTTGAACAGGAGGGCATGACGTTAGGACCTGGATCGCGTCCTGTCGATCAGGCTGACGCTCGCTCCGCTCATCCCGGCGAAAGCCGGGACCCGGTACTTTGGGCGATCAGACGCTACCAGCATCGCGCATCTGGCAATCCCGCACAGTGAACCTCACGAAGGGACCGGGTCCCGGCTCTCGCCGGGATGAGCGGATTTTCCCGGGATCAGGGCGCGACCGGATTGCCCGCCGGCCAGTCGGTATCGCCGCGGCGGCGCAGGCGCAGTTCGATGACCTTCAAGGGTTCGCGGCCCGGCATGACGAAATGGCCGACCTCGACCCATTCGCCGTCCTTGAAGGTGGTCACATAGCGCATTTCGCCCCCGCGGCTCGGGGTCGACCAGGCGAACCCGTCGGTCGTGGCTGCGAGCGGGAAGTCCCCCGCCTGGCCGTTGGCGTAGGAGCGCATCATGAACCGATCTGACCCGTCATCCCACGAGACGACGGCGAAGGCGTTGAAGCCCGGCTGGTCAGCGGCCCCGCTGCTGCGGCCTTCGATCACCTTGATCGAACCGCCCAGCATGGGGCCGATCCGTTCGGTGTGGGTGTGGGTCTCGGTTCTGCCCGGGCCCATGTAGAGGGTGGCCTGCCCGACCCATTCGCCATCCATCCAGGACAGGGCCTGCATCGCGGCCCGCTGTTCGGGCGTGCCTTCGGGGTTCATGGCCTGGGCCGAGGCGGCGGCGGGGATGCAGAACAGGGCGGCGGCGACAGCCATACCGGTGAGCGGTTTCATGAGCGGCTCTCCTTTTCACTTTGTCTTGTAAAGTTCTTTCAGAGAAAGGGCAAGAGCAAGAAAAACCCGCCGGCGCTGAGGCACCGGCGGGTCATTCGTTCAGGTCCGGGAACCGCAGCTGGCCTAGTGGGCGACGCCCTTCCAGATGCGGCGATAGCTCAGGTAGGTGATCCCCGCGAACAGGAACAGGAAGATCATCACGCCCATACCGGCCTGTTTGCGCTGGACCTGTTTGGGATCCGACGCCCAGGCGATGAAGGCGGCCACGTCCTTGGCGTACTGATCGGCGGTCTCGGGCTTGCCGTCGTCATAGGTCACCTGACCGTCCGACAGGGGCGACGCCATGGCGATGAAGCCGCCCAGCGGGGCGTGGCCCTCGCCGGTCCAGAAGGGCGTCAGGTCGCCGGCCATGTACATGTTGTAGTTCTGCTCAGGACGGATCGTCAGACCCGCGGGCGCGTCGCGATAGCCGGTCAGGAGCGAGTAGATATAGTTGGCACCCCCCTCGCGGGCCTTGGCCATCACCGACAGGTCGGGCGGGGCCGCGCCGCCGTTGGCCGCAGCGGCGGCCGTGGCGTTGGCGAAGGGGCTGGGGAAGCGGTCGGCCGGGGTGCCCTCGCGCATCAGAGGCTCGCCGGTCTCGGTGTCGATGTCGGGAACCTGCGCCTCTTTGGCCAGCGCCTTGACGAAGCGGTTCTCGGCCGGATTGGCCTGATCCTCGGCGAAGAAGGGACCACCGGGTTCTGCCAGCGTGCGGAAATGCATGAGATTCATGCTGTGGCAGGCCGAGCAGACTTCGCGATAGACCTTGTAGCCACGCTGCAGCTGGCCCTGCTGGAAGGTGCCGAACGGGCCTTCAAAGCTGAAGCCGCCGCTACGCAGCTCGTGCGCCTTGCCGGCCGCAAGGGCCGGCGTGGCGGCGAGCGCCAGACCGGCGGCGGCCGCGATCAGAACCAGGGACTTCTTCATGGAGCGGATATTCGTCTGGAGGGTCATGGTCGCGATCAGCCCTTCTTCTCGGGCGCGGCCGGAGCCGCCGATGTCATGACGTCGCCGCCTGACAGCACCGGTTCCGAGATCGTCGCAGGAATGGCCTTCGGCGTCTCTCTCAGGCCGACCAGCGGCATGATGATCAGGAAGAAGGCAAAGTAGTAGGCGGTCGCGAAGCGGGTCAGCCAAAGATAGGAGTTCAGGTCCCCGTCGATCAGGATGAAGGTCTTGAAGGTCCCGATTACCGGCGCGTCGGGCAGTTGGGCCCCGCACCAGCCCAGGATCAGGCCGACGACGACGAAGATGACGAAGAAGGTCTGCATGGTCGGGCGATAGCGCATCGACCGCACCTTTGACGTATCCAGCCAGGGCAGGACGAACAGCACGCCGATGGCACCGAACATGGCCACTACGCCGCCGAACTTGTCCGGGATCGCCCGCAGGATGGCGTAGAACGGCAGCATGTACCATTCGGGCACGATGTGAGCCGGGGTCACCAGCGGGTTGGCCGGAATGTAGTTGTCGGCGTGGCCCAGGGCGTTGGGCATGAAGAAGACGAAGATCGCGAACAGGATCATGAACATGATGATCGCGAAGCCGTCCTTGACCGTGAAATACGGGTGGAAGGGCAGCATGTCCTTCTTCTCCCGATCCTTGGGGATCAGGATGCCGACGGGGTTGTTCTGACCGGCCGTGTGCAGGGCCCACAGGTGCAGGACCACGCAGCCGGCGATGACGAACGGCAGCAGATAGTGAAGCGAGAAGAAGCGGTTCAGGGTGGCGTTATCGATCGCCGGGCCGCCGCGCAGCCAGATCAGCACCGGCTCACCGATCAGGGGGATGGCCCCGATCAGGTTGGTGATCACCTCGGCACCCCAGTAGGACATCTGGCCCCAGGGCAGGACGTAGCCGAGGAAGGCGGTCGCGATCATCAGGAAGAAGATCAGGCAGCCGACGATCCAGATCATTTCGCGCGGGGCCTTGTAGGAGCCGTAGTAGAGGCCGCGCAGCATGTGGATATAGACCGCGATGAAGAACATCGAGGCCCCGGTGGCGTGGGTATAGCGGATCAGGTCACCGCCGTTGACGTCGCGCATGATGCGCTCGACCGAAGCGAAGGCCATTTCGGTGTTGGGCACATAGTGCATCGCCAGAATGATGCCGGTGGCGATCTGGACGACCAGGCACAGGGCGAGGATGCCGCCGAAGGTGTACCAGTAGTTCAGGTTCTTCGGCGTCGGCAGCGACATGTAGTCGGCCCCGAAGCGGATGATCGGCAGGCGGGTATCGAGCCATTTCTCGACGCCGCTCTTGGGGACGTAGGTGGATTCGTGATCGCTCATCGGTCTTGCCCTCAGCCGATCTTGATGCGGGTGTCGGAGAGGTAGGCATACTCCGGCACGACAAGGTTCGCGGGTGCAGGACCCTTACGGATACGGCCCGAGGTGTCGTAGTGCGACCCGTGGCAGGGGCAGAACCAGCCGCCGAAATCGCCAGCCCCGAACGTCGGGATGCAGCCCAGATGGGTGCAGTTGCCCAGCAGGACCAGATATTGCTGATGGCCGGCCTTGATGCGGTCGGCATCGGCCTGCGGATCCTTCAGCGCGGACATCGGGGCCGCAACGGCCTCCTGGACTTCCCTGGGCGTCCGGTAGCGGACGAACACGGGCTTGCCCTGCCACTTGATGACGACCTGCTGGCCCTCCTGGACCTTGCTCATGTCGAATTCGATCGACGCCAGCGCCAGGGTGTCGGCGGCGGGGTTCATCGAATTGATCAGCGGCCAGACCAGCATGGCCCCGGCACCGACAGCGGCGGCACCCGCCGCGATATGGATAAAGTCCCGGCGGGAGGCTTCGCCGCCCTCACCGTTCTCAGTCACGACCGATTCGGCCACGTCTTACTCCTCGTACGCCGTGATCCGGGCCCGAACAGGGGCGCGGCAGGACAGGCATGGGTGCTTTAGCGCTTTGCAGTCGATCTGGCCCGGCCCGATATTGCGGCTCATCGCCGCAAACTGCCCTGCCTCCTTGAGAAACAGTCGCAATTCGAGCCGCGACAGACCCCCGGGCCGCGCGTATGAGGGCCTTAGAATGCGTCTCGCTCTTTTTCAACCAGCCATTCCGCAGAATGTCGGTGCCTGCATCCGCCTGGGTGCCTGTTTCGGCGTCGGACTGCATGTGATCGAGCCGACCGGCTTTCGCCTTGACGACCGGGCCATGAAGCGCGCGGCACTCGACTATGGTCCCCTCGGGCATATGACGCGGCATTCGGACTGGGACGCCTTCCAGCGCGACCGCGGTGCCGGACGGCTTGTGCTGTTCACGACGAAAGGGGCCACGCCGCTGAATGATTTCGTCTTCCAGCCCGACGACGTCCTGCTGTTCGGCAGCGAGCCGTCGGGCGCGCCTGACTTTGCGCACGCTGCGTCCGATGCGCGGGTGGTGATCCCCATCGCGGCGGAGGCCCGGTCCCTGAACCTCGCCGTCAGCGCCGGCATCGGCCTGTTCGAGGCCCTGCGTCAGACCCGTTGAGCCCGGGGGTTCAGCTGGATCATCCGCAGGTTCAGGAAGGCGGCGATGGTGACCCAGGACAGATAGGGCAGCAGCAGCATCGCCGCGAACGGCCGCAGTGGCCAGAACAGGGCAACCAGAGCCGCCAGCGAAAGCCAGAGCAGGGTGACGTCGATCAGGGCGAGATCCATCCGCCGCCGACCGAAAAACAGCCACGACCAGCCGGCGTTCAGCATCAGGGACAGGATGTAGGCGACGAAGATCAGGGGCTCGCTGGTGCCCGCCACCTCCCACAACAGCCATCCCGCCCAGGCGTTGATGGCGAAGAGGAAGCCCCAGACCACCGGGAAGACCCAGTTCGGCGGGGTCCAGCCCGGCTTGGAGAGCGCCTGGTACCAGGCACCGGGCCTGAACGCGCCGCCACTCGACGCGGCGACGAAATTCAGGCCGACGAACACGGCCACGGCGATCCACATGCTGGTATCCATGGCCACACTCTAGGCGAGAACGGCGGCGGTGGCGCGTGGGAATCGCGTGGAGCCTGATCGGTTTCGACCGGCGGGATCGCCTCGCGCCCGGCACCGCGTCGCAGCCGCCCGCAGCCCGGCTTGCCCTGCGAGCCGCCCGATGCTCCTGTGGTCGAGCGGCGGAGGTCCCCTCCGACGACCGCATCGAGACGGAGTGCGCCATGTCGCTGTTTCAGGTCGTCTATGCCTCCCGTCCGTTCGGCTACGACGAAGGCATGCTCAACGGCATCCTCGCCGACGCGCGGCGGTGGAACGAGCGCGAGGGAATCACCGGCTCACTGATCTGCCGGGCAGACCTGTATCTGCAACTGCTGGAAGGGCCCGTCGATGCCGTCACCGCGGCGTTCGGGCGCATAGCCCGCGACGACCGCCATCTGGAGGTTCGACGATTGCACGCGGGTCCGGCGGAGCAGCGCCTCTTCCCGACATGGGCCATGCGCCACGACCCGGCCCGATCCTGGATGTGGACCCCGGACGAGGTGGCCGACGGCGCGCCCGAACGGGCCAGTTCAGATGAATTGCTCGCTATGTTCGAGCGGATCAGGGCCGAGCCGGACACCTGACAGGCGCTCAGTTCCCCGGAGCCGCGATCACATCCAGCCGGGGCCGCTCTGCCCGCTTGCTCGCGGCCACCGCTTCCACGGCCCGCATCACCCGCAGCACATTCTCGCCGGCCAGCTTGCGGATATCCGCCTCGGTCCAGCCGTTGGCCATCAGGGCGGCCAGCAGGCGGGGATAGGTGTCCACCCCCTCCAGCCCGACCGGCAGGGCGTCGACGCCGTCGTAGTCGCCGCCGAGGCCGACATGGTCGATCCCCGCCACATCGCGAACGTGCTGGATGTGGGCCACGACGTCGGCGACGGTGGCGCGCGGGATCGGATGCGCCGTCGTCCAGGCCGCCAGGCCTGCGGTCACAGCGGCGGGATCGCCGGGGTTCAGGGATTTCAGCCGGGCGTCCTCGGCCGACCGGGCGCTGTTCCAGGCGCGCACCGTCTCGGAGACGAAGCCGGGCACGAAGGTGACCATCACCACCCCACCGTCCTCGGGCATCAGGCGCAGCACGCTGTCGGGCACATTGCGCGGATGGGCCGTTACCGCCCGCGCCGACGAATGGGAGAAGATCACGGGGGCCTCGGACACCCGCATGGCGTCCAGCATGGTCTCTTCCGAGACGTGGCTGAGGTCGACCATCATCCCCAGCCGGTTCATCTCGCGCACAACCTGCTCGCCGAACGGAGACAGGCCGCCCCACTTCGGCGCATCGGTGGCGCTGTCGGCCCAGGTGGTGGTCTTCGAGTGGGTCAGGGTGATGTAGCGGGCCCCGGCATCGAAGAATTCGCGCAGCAGACCCAGGGAGTCGTCGATCGAATAGCCGCCCTCCATGCCAATCAGGCTGGCGATGCGGCCGCGGCGGTGGATGCGTTCGACATCGGCCCCGGTGGTGGCCAGTTCGAACACGTCCGGATGGGCGGCGACGATCCGCTTGACGGTGTCGATCTGCTCGAAGGTTTCGCGCGCGGCCTCGGTGGGGGTCAGGGTCGCGGGAACATAGACCGACCAGAACTGACCCCCGACGCCACCGGCCCGCAGGCGCGGAATATCGGTGTGCAGTTCGGTCGTGGCGTCGAGATCCGTCGCCAGGTCCACAGCGTAGGGGTCATTGCCGTATTTTTCGCGCAGCGCCCACGGCAGGTCGTTGTGCCCGTCAATCAGTGGTGTGCGGCGCAGAATCTGGCTGATGCGCGCCTCACCCGCCGGATCGACGGTCTGGGCCAGAACGGGTCCGGCGATGAGGACAGAAGCGACCGTGGTCAGGAGGGCTGTGCGGATCATGGTGTTTCCCGGGAACTGAGAGGCAGAACAGTGGCAGACGGGGGTGGTGCGTCAACGGGTCAAGGGATTAGAGAAGGCGGATGACCACCGCCGCACCCCCGCTTGAGCAACGCAAGACCGAGACCCGCGCCTGGTTCGAGACCCTGCGCGATCGCATCCACGCCGGCTTCGAGGCGCTGGAGGACGCGGCACCGGCCGACCTGTTCCCTGGCGAACCGGGCCGGTTCGTCCGGACCCCATGGGACCGGCATGACGGCGGTGGTGGCGTCTTGGGGATGATGCACGGACGGCTGTTCGAAAAGGTCGGCGTCCATGTCTCGACCGTTCACGGCGAGTTTCCGGCCGACTATGCGAAGACGGTGCCGGGTGCCGCCGAGGACCCGCGCTTCTATGCCACCGGCATCAGCCTGATCGCCCATCCGGTCAGCCCGCGCGTCCCGGCGGTGCATATGAACACCCGCTTCATCGCCACGACAAAGAGCTGGTTCGGCGGCGGTGGCGACCTGACGCCGGTTCTTGATGTGGACCGTCGCCCGGACGCAGCCGACACGATCGCCTTCCACGCGGCCATGAAGTCGGCCTGCGATGCCCATGATCCCGAATGGCACGCCCGCTTCAAACAGTGGTGCGACGAGTATTTCTGGCTGCCCCATCGCAATGAGCCGCGCGGCACCGGCGGCATCTTCTACGACCACCACGACAGCGGCGACTATGCCAGGGACTTCGCCTTCACGCGCGACGTGGGGATGCATTTCCTCGACGCCTATTCCGCCATCGTCGCCGGCCGCATGGCCGAGCCATGGACGGCGGAGGAACGCGAGGAACAGCTGATCCGGCGCGGCCGCTACGTCGAGTTCAACCTGCTCTACGACCGGGGGACGACGTTCGGACTGAAGACCGGCGGCAATGTCGAATCGATCCTCAGCTCGATGCCGCCTGTGGTGAAGTGGCCCTGACGACACCCGCTCATGGGTTGCGGGAGACCACAAACGCCTTGATCCAGTCAGCCAGAATCGCCCGGTCATCGGCCGTCTTCAGACTGTCCACGGCCCGCTCGACCAGCGCCGGATCGATCCGGTCGTGCCGCCCAGCCGTCAGGGCGGTCGCGAAGGCCGGGGTGAACTCGGGATGCGGCTGCATCGAGATGGCGTCCTCGCCCCAGGCCAGCCCGGCGAAGGGCGTGAAGTCGCTGCGCAGAATGACGCGGGCGTCCGTCGGCGGTTCGACCACCTGATCCTGATGCGAGGCCGGGAGGGCCACGGAAGCGGCGACGGGACTCATCCATGGCTCGTTGGAAACCACCTCATAGCGGTGCAGGCCGACGCCCCAGCCCTTGTCCGACTTCTCGACCCGGCCGCCCAGCGCCTGGGCCATGGCCTGATGACCGAAGCAGACGCCGACCATCCGGGTCCGACCCCTGGCGGCGCGGATCCAGTCCAGCAGATCGACGATCCACGGGTCGGCTTCATAGACCCCCGCGGATGAGCCTGTGATGATCGCGGCGTGGAAGGCCTCCGCATCCGGCCACTCGCCCGCCTGGACATCGAAGGTCTCGAAAGCGAATCCCTCGCCCAGCAGGTCGCGGAACATGGCCGGATAGTCGCCATGGGTCCCGGCGAGGGCGGCGGGCGGCGCGCCGGTCTCAAGAATTGCGATACGGGTCATTCAGGTTTCCTCGAGCCCACCGATATGGGCGATCGCGCAAGACGGCGGAAGGGCGATCCGGTATGGAGGCGCGATGACCGATACCGACGCCGCGCCCGTTGTCCTGATCAACGTTTATCGCTGCCCACCGGAGCGGCTGGACGAGTTGATGGAGCTGTTGACCGTCATGGTCCGGGCCCAGCGATCGCTGGACGGATTCGTCTCGGCGACGCTGCATCGGGGGCTGAACGGCAAGGTGGCGGCGGTGCACGCTGTCTGGCGGACCCGCGAAGCCTGGAAGGCGATGGCGCGCGATCCGGCCATCAACGCCGCCATGGAGCCGATCATGGCCATCGCCACCTTCGAGCCCCACCTCTACGAAGCCGGCGAGGTGTTCGAACCGGAGCCCCCGGCCGTCAGGTGAACCAGACGTCGGCCCTGGCACCGGTCTCGCCAAGGTTGGCCACCACCCAGCCGCAGATTTCCTTCGCCGCCGCCTCGGCACCGGCGGGTGGATTCAGGATTACCACCGCACAGCCGTTCATCCTCATCGGATCGGTGAGCGGACGCAGGCGGGCCTCAGCCACCAGCACACGCTGCGCACCGGCCTGATCCAGTCGGCGCAGGAAGCCGTCGAAGGTCTCGAGGTCCTTCAGGGGGGTCCAGATCGCCACCGTGGCCCGGGCGTCGGCGCGAACGATGGCGGCCCCCGTATCGGCCGCGCGCAGATAGTCGTCCGGCTGTTCGAACGGCGGATCGATCAGCACGAGCGGACCGGTCGCCTCGGCCGCCCAGGCAACCGCCTGGTCATAGCCGTCCCCGCCCTCGGCCGCGGCCTCGGGATAGGGCGCGAGCGCCTCGGTCAGCAGGCTGAGGATCGGCGGGTTCAGTTCGAAACCGACATAACGGTCCTCGTCGCGCAGCGTCTGCGCCACGAGCAGGGGCGAGCCGGGATAGAGGGCCGCTCCGCCCTGCGGGTTCAGTCGGCCGACGGCAGCGGCCAGCGCCTCGATCCGGGGCGGACGCCCTTCGGCGGCCATCAGGCGAACGACGCCTGCCTCGGCCTCCTTCGACCGCGCGGCGTCGCCGGTGAGATCATAGAGGCCGGCACCCGCATGGGTGTCGATGACCGTCAGGGGGCCGTCGGCCTGACCGCGCTCGAGCAGCCACAGAAGCAGGGAATGCTTGACCAGGTCCGCGAAATTCCCGGCGTGAAAGCTGTGGCGATAGTTCATGCTGTCATCCAGTAACCGCGGCTGCGGGCGCTGACGGGAGCCCGCGTCAGTTCGACCCGCGACAGGATCGCGGCCTTGAAGGCTTCGGCCTGGTCGTCGCCAACCAGAAGCCGCAGGGACCGGATGATCCGGGTGATCCGCCGGTGGTTGTGGTCGTTGGGCATCAGCCAGTCGTGGGTGGCGCGATAGAAGGCGTCCATCCGGTCGGTCGCGGCGGCGAGGGCGCACTGGGCCATGCCGGAGTCCTTGATCGCCTCGACCTCGGCGTCGGTCAGCACCGGCGACCCGGGCACGGCATGCGAAGGCTCCCGAAGCGGGAACAGCCACTGGATAAAGTCGTGGTGGCTCTCAAGGGCCGCATTGTCGAACGCCAGGACGTCGAACAACGACCGCCCCCGGGCGTCTGGACCTTCGCCTTCCAGGAAAGCCACGACCGGGGCGGACACTGACATGGTTCGGGCCTAGGCCGCCTTGTCCCAGTTGAGCACAACCTTGCCCGACTGGCCCGAGCGCATGGCTTCGAAGCCCTCCTCGAAACGTTCATAGCCCATCTGGTGGGTGATCAACGGGGTCAGGTCGAGGCCGGCCGTGAGAAGGCCCAGCATCTTGCGCCAGGTCGTGAACATCTCGCGCCCATAGACGCCCTTGATGGTCAGGGCCTTCAGGATGATGGCCCCCCAGTCGGTCTCCATCGGCTTCGACGGAATGCCAAGCATGGCCATGCCACCCCCCATGATCAGGGTGTCGACGCACTGTTTGAAGGCGATCGGCGAGCCCGACATCTCCAGCGCCACGTCGAAGCCGACCTTCAGGCCCAGCTCGTGCATGACGTCGTGCAGGTCCTCACGGGTGGTGTTCACGGTCCGCACGCCAGGCGCGACCTTCTGCGCCAGCTCGAGGCGGAAGTCGTTGATGTCGGTCAGGACGACCGTGCGGGCACCGGCGTGGCGGGCGACGGCCGCGGCCATCATGCCGATGGGACCCGCGCCCGTGACCAGCACGTCCTCCCCCAGCAGGTCGAACTGCTGCGCCGTGTGCACGGCGTTGCCGAACGGATCGAGGATCGCGCCGATCTCCCAGGGCACGTCGTCGGGCAGCTCGATGACGTTGAACGCCGGGGCCACAACGAATTCGGCGAAGGCGCCCTGACGGTTCACGCCGATTCCGCGGGTGGCGGGGTCAAGGTGGAAATGGCCGGCGCGGGCCGCTTCGGAGTTCAGGTCGATGACATGGCCCTCGGCCGAGACGCGCTGGCCGATCTTGAGGCGGCGGTCGACGTCCTTGCCGATGGCAACGATCTCGCCCGAGAACTCGTGACCGGTGATCATCGGCACGGGGACATTCTTCTGGCTCCACTCGTCCCAGTTCCAGATGTGGATGTCGGTGCCGCACACGGCCGTGCGCTTGACGCGGATGAGCACGTCCTCAGGGCCGGCGACCGGGACCGGGGCGTCGATCAGCTCCAGGCCCACGCCGGGCTTGGTCTTGGCCAGGGCCTTCATGGTGGTGGTCATCAGATAACTCCCAATTCCCGTCCTGCCGTCGTGAACGCCGCGACCGTTTGATCAATCTGTTCGAAGGTATGCGCCGCCGACATCTGGGTGCGGATGCGCGCCTGGCCCCGAGGCACCACGGGGAAGCTGAAACCGATCACATAGACGCCGAGTTCCAGCGCGCGGGCGGCGAAATCCTGGGCCAGTTTCGCGTCATTCAGCATGACGGGGATGATCGGGTGCTCGCCGGGCAGCAGGGTGAAGCCCGCCTCGGTCATTGCCTCGCGATAGCGGGCGGCGTTGGCGAACAGCTGCGTGCGCAGGGCATCGCCTTCCTCACCACCCGAAATGCGGATGGCCTCGAGGCTGGAGCCGCAGATCGCGGGGGCCAGGGCGTTGGAGAACAGATAGGGCCGCGCCCGCTGCTTCAGGAGCTGAACCACCTCGGACGTGGCGCAGATGAAGCCGCCCATGGCCCCACCCAGGGCCTTGCCGAAGGTGCCGGTCAGGAAGTCGATCTCGACCCCGTGGTGGGCGTAGGAGCCGCGTCCCTGCGGACCGAGGAAGCCGGTGGCATGGCAGTCGTCGACCATGATCAGGGCGTCGTATTTGTCGGCCAGCGCCCGGATGTCCTTCAGCTTCGCGATATAGCCGTCCATCGAGAAGACGCCGTCGGTGGCGATGACGATCTCGCGCGCCCCGTCGGCCCGGGCCTGTTTCAGCTGGGTCTCGAGGTCGTCCATGTCGGAGTTGGCGAAGCGGTAGCGTTTGGCCTTGCACAGCCGCACACCATCGATGATCGAGGCATGGTTCAGGCTGTCGGAAACGATGGCGTCCTCGGCCCCGAACAGCGGCTCGAACAGGCCGCCGTTGGCATCGAAGGCGGCGGCGAACAGGATCGTGTCCTCGAAGCCGAGGTAGTCGGCGATCGACCGTTCCAGCTCCTTGTGGATCTCCAGCGTTCCACAGATGAAGCGGACCGAGGCCGTACCCGCCCCCCATGTCCGCTGAGCGGCGATCCCGGCCTCGACCACCCGCTCGTCGCCGGCGAGGCCAAGGTAGTTGTTGGCGCAGAAATTCAGCACATCGCGGCCGCCGACCCTGATCACCGGGCCCTGACGGGAGGCGATGATCCGCTCGGGCTTGGTCAGCCCCTGGGCGTCGATATCGGCAAGCTCCGCGCGGATGCGGTCGTGGAAGGCCAGATTGGAGGCTTGGGTCATGCGCGCTCCGCTACGCCGTTTTGGCGACCGTTTGAACCCCCGCCGGGCGTGAGACTCATCCGCCCGGTGTCGCATCCGGTTCAGCCACGGCCCGGAACGGGCTGACCTGGATCCGGCCGCCGCAGGGGGTGAAGCTCTGGGCGAGGGTCACGGGCGAGGTGTCGCCCGGTGCGACCGCGCGGATGCGGGCGGCGGTCGGGCAAACCGTTTCACCCTGTCCTTCATTGGGGACCACGCTCCAGGCCACGTCGAAAAAGGCCCTGGCCTGCGGCTGGATCGTGACCGGGGCCGGTGCCTCGCCGGTGCGCAGATAGCTGCCGGGGTTTTGGTCGGCGCGCACGGTCGTCAGGGTTTTGCCGCGAGGATCCTGCAGGGTCACCACAGGATAGCCGGTCAGACTGCAGGCCCGGGTACCCAGGTTCTGAACGCCGACGATTGTGACCCGATGGCCCATGCCCGCGTCGCCGCCGTCGGCCGAGAGCTTCAGCTGGGGGCCTTTGCAGGGGGCGTCCACGGGGGGCAGCGGCCCGCCGGGCAGGGTATCGGGGGTCGGTACCGGGCCGGGGGCGACGGGGCCCGCCGACGGACGGCTGCAGCGTTCCAGCACGGCGATGCCGACATCCTGATCGGGCCCAAGACGGCTGAGGGTCGTGGTTTCCTGGCCGGCAACGGCCGCACTCTGCCATTCCAGACCCGAGCCGGTGAAGCGCGCGCCTGACGCCGACGGCACAGCGCGCAGAGCGTAGGCCTTGCCCTTCCAGGTCAGCTGGGCCGTCGTCGTGTCGGGATAGGCTACGGTCACCGCCTGCCCGCTTTCGCAGGCATAGCTGATCGGCGCGGACATCGGTCCGGCGGGCGCGGGTGTCGGCTCCACCGGTGCCGTCGGCGGAGACCCTGCATCAGGGCTGCAGCCCGCGGCCGTCATCAGGGCGACGGTCGAGACGATCGTACAGGCGATGCGAAGGCTGCGCATGTGAACTCCGTTGGGTCAAACCGTAAACGCCAGCCAAAGCCAAAGGCTGCGCTTGCACAAGGGCCGGGTTACGGCCTCCTCAGGCCGTCAGCAGGCGCGGCAGCTTGAAGGCGACCGTTTCGCGTTCGCCGGCGTCCTCTATGACATCGGCGTCGAAGCGCGCGCGGACGGCGTCGATCAGGTCCTGGATCAGACGCTCCGGGGCCGAGGCACCAGCGGTTATGCCGAGCGTTGTAACGCCGTCCAGCCATGACCAGTCCACCTGGGTCGCGTCATCGACCAGACGGGCGTCGCGGGCCCCGGCCCGCAGGGCCACCTCGACCAGACGCACCGAGTTGGACGAGTTGGCCGAACCGATCACGAGCACCAGATCGCACCCCTCACCCAGCCGCTTGACCGCCTCCTGGCGATTGGTGGTCGCGTAGCAGATGTCTTCCTTGTGCGGATCGGGCAGTTCAGGAAACCGGCGCTTCAACACCGCCAGAATCTCGCTGGTGTCATCAACCGACAGGGTAGTCTGGGTGGCGTAGGCGAGTGGCGCATCCCCCGGACGCTGGAAGGCTTCCGCGTCGGCGGCCGTCTCGACCAGGGTGATCGCGCCGGCGGGCAGCTGTCCCATGGTGCCCACGACCTCGGGATGGCCGGCGTGGCCGATCAGAATTATGTGGCAACCGGCGGCGTGGTGGCGCTCGGCCTCGACATGGACCTTGGAGACCAGGGGACAGGTGGCGTCCAGATAGACCATCTCACGCGCACGAGCCGTCGCCGGCACCGACTTGGGCACGCCATGGGCCGAAAAGACGACCGGGCGATCGTCGGGGCACTCGTCCAGTTCCTTGACGAAGACGGCCCCCATGCCCTTCAGCCGCTCGACCACATGGCGATTGTGGACGATCTCGTGGCGCACATAGACCGGTGCCCCGAATTTCTCGATGGCGCGCTCGACGATCTGGATGGCCCGATCGACGCCGGCGCAGAACCCGCGCGGGGTGGCAAGTCGCACGGTCAGGGCGCGCCTGGCGGTCGGGTGGATGGGCGCGTGGACAGTCATGGCTGGAACCTAGTCGTTCGAGCGTCGTCCCGCTACCTGCATGCATCCCCGGGATTGCGCGCGGCGGGTTTGCCGCGCCTCCGTTTAGCCGCTATCAGCGGCGAGCGTGCCGCCGGCGTCTGGCTGTCGCCGCCCCTCCTCGTATCCGGAAGACCCCTGCATGCGTCGCGTCCTCAAGGTTTCCCTGGCTTCGGCCCTCGCCGCCGTTGCGATCACGGTCGTAGGCGTCCCGACGGCCGCCCATGCCCAGTATGGCTCCGGCCAGCAACAGCAGGGACGTCCGGGACAGACCGGTCGTCCGGACCAGCAACAGCGTGAGCCGGGCGAACAGTCCGACGCCCCGCGTGCGCCGCGCATCGCGCCTCTGAGCCGCCGCGCTGCCGCCGGCCCCTGCCCCTATGTGAAGGTGCTGTATGATGCAGCGCGCTATGTCGAACTGACCGGAGACCGGGTCGCAGCCGCCAATGTCGGCTTTACCGGCGAGATCGAGGGTCTCGTGTCGGACTGCAGCTATCAGTCGGACCAGCCGATCACCGTCGAAGCCCGCATCCTGTTCAATTTCGGCCGTGGCCCTCAGGCCCAGGGCGATGGCCGTACCTATCGCTACTGGATCGCCGTGACCGAACGGAACCGCGCCATCCTGGCCAAGGAATATTTCGACCTGCCCGTGAATTTCGACGGTGACCAGACGGCCACGATCACCCAGGACCAGACCATCGTCATCCCGCGCGCCGAGGCCACGACCAGCGGCGACCATTTCGAGATCCTGGTCGGCTTCGACGTCACGCCCCAGATGGCCGAGTTCAACCGATCGGGCAGCCGCTTCCGCGTCAATGCGGGGACCCCGGCCGCCACACCACCCCCGGCCCAGTAAATGACCGACCTCAGAACTGTCCTGGGCGAAGCGGTCGGGGCCGCCTTCGCCGCCGAAGGCGTGGACCCCGCGCTGGCGCGAGTGACGACCTCCGACCGGCCGGATCTGGCCGACTTTCAGTCCAACGGGGCCCTGGCCGCCGCCAAGGCGCTGAAGGCCAATCCACGCGAGCTGGCCATGCGGGTCGCCGGGCGTCTGGCCGACGATCCGCGTCTGGCTTCCGTCGAGGTGGCCGGCCCGGGCTTCATCAATCTGAAGCTGGCGGACCGCGCCCTGTCTGAACGCGCGGCAGAGGTCGCAGCCGACACCGACCACTCCGGCGCGTCGACCGTCTCGGCTCGCCGCAAGGTCATCATCGATTTCGCTGGCCCCAATGTGGCCAAGCCGATGCACGTCGGTCACCTGCGCTCGTCCATCATCGGCGAGAGTCTGAAGCGGCTGTTCCGATTCCGTGGCGACACTGTCTGGGGCGACGCCCATTTCGGCGACTGGGGCTTCCAGATGGGCCTGCTGATCGTCGCCGTGGGCGACGAGGGCAAGGCGGACGGCTTCCTCGTCCAGGGGGATGGTCCGTTCCCGCCCGATAGTCCGGTGACGCTGGAAGACCTCGAGCGCCTGTATCCGGCCGCGGCCGCCATGGCCAAGGAAGACCCCGAGTTCCGCGACCGGGCCCGCAAGGCGACGGCCGAGCTGCAGGTCGGCCGCCCGGGCTATCGCGCCCTCTGGGCACATTTCGTCGCCGTCAGCCGCACGGCGCTGGAGCGCGAGTTCGGTGCTCTCGATGTCACCTTCGACCTGTGGAACGGCGAAAGCGACGCCGACCCGGTGATGGCCGAGATGATCGCCCATCTGGAAGCCACAGGCCTGCTGGTCGAGGACGACGGCGCGCGCGTGGTTCACGTGGCCCGACCCGGCGAGACCCGCAAGAAGAAGCTGGCCGACGGCTCGGTGATCGAGGCCCCGAGCCCGCCGCCCCTGCTGGTCATCAGCTCGGAAGGGTCGGCCATGTACGGCACGACCGACCTGGCCACCATTCTGGACCGGCGCAAGGCGATCAACCCCGACCTGATCCTCTACGTCGTCGACGAGCGTCAGGCCGAGCATTTCGAACAGGTGTTCCGCGCGGCCTACCTGGCCGGCTATGCGGTCGAAGGGTCGCTGGACCACCTCGGCTTCGGCACCATGAACGGGCCTGACGGCAAACCCTTCAAGACCCGGGCGGGCGGGGTGCTGAAGCTGCACGACCTGATCACCATGGCGGTCGAAAAGGCGCGCGAGCGGCTGCATGAGGCCAAACTCGGCGACGATCTGCCCGAGGCCGAGTTCGAGACCATCGCCCACAAGGTGGCCGTCGCGGCCCTGAAATTCGCCGACCTGTCGAACAGCCGGACCACCAGCTACGTCTTCGACCTGGACCGGTTCATGAGCTTCGAGGGCAAGACCGGCCCCTATCTGCTGTACCAGGCCGTCCGCATCAAATCCCTGCTGCGCAAGGGCGCGGACCAGGGTGCAATGCCCGGCCCCATCGTCATCGCCGAACCGGCCGAGCGCGATCTGGCCCTGACGCTGGACGCCTTCTCGCAGGCCGTGAGCGAGGCCTATGACAAGCGGATGCCGCACGTGGTGGCCGAACACGCCTTCCGGCTGGCGCAGTCTTTCTCCAAATTCTACGCCGCCTGCCCGGTGCTGATTGCGCCGGACGCCGCGATCCGGGGCTCGCGGCTGGCGCTGTCGAAGGCCGCGCTGGAGCAGCTGGAGACGGCGCTGAACCTTCTAGGAATCGACACGCCGGAGCGGATGTAGCGAGCGGCTGGCGCTGGGCCGCCGGAACCGGCAAGCTCTGCCGCATGACAGACAACACGGCGTCCTCGCCTTCATTCCGGTCTCCGTTCCGCCGGTGGCTGAGGTTAGACGTCCGGACCGGGCTGGTCCTGCTGGCACTGTTCTCCGTGGTGCGGTTCGGCCTCGTGCTGGAGGCCAACGTCAGCCGAAGCTACGGCCTGGTGTCGGCGTTCTTCGTCGTAATGGCCCTCACGCCCTTCCTGCTGCTGACCCGGGTAGGACGGCGACGCACGGGCATGACCCGCCCCGCGCGGCCGATTTACCTGCTGTCGGCGGCGCTGGCGGGCGGGTTGTGCTGCGGCATACTGATCGTCAGCGCTGGCATGTTGTTCGGTTGGGGCGACGACAACGCCTTCACCTATATCGCGGGAACCTACGCCGGCCTTCCGTCGCCGATGGACGACCAGACCCGGCTGATCCTGTTCCTCGTCTTCGCTGGAATCGGCATGACATTCAGCCCGGTCGGCGAGGAACTGTTCTACCGCGGGCTGCTGCACGAGTGCTTCTCGGCGCGCCTCGGGCAAGCGCGGGCCGCGGCGGTCGACGCCGCCGCCTTCGCCCTTGTCCACTTGGCCCATTTCGGCCTTGTCTGGCGTGTCACGGGCTGGACGTTCCTGCCCGGACCGGCCGTCTGGTGGGTGGGTGGGCTGTTTGTTACGGGGCTGATCTTCTTCTGGTCCCGGCGCGCCAGCGGCTCCATCATGGGCGCGATCGTCGCCCATGCCGGCTTCAATCTGGCCATGACCGGCTGGATCTTCTACGGCGTGCTTCCGGGAGCCTGACCATGTCGCTTGACGCCTATATCGCCGGCCTGCCCAAGGCCGAACTTCATCTGCATATCGAGGGCTCGCTGGAGCCAGAACTGATGTTCGAACTGGCGCAGCGCAACGGCGTCGCCATTCCGTTCGACAGCGTCGAGGCCGTGCGCGAGGCCTATGATTTCTCGAACCTGCAGGACTTCCTCGACATCTACTACGCGGGGGCCAATGTGCTGCTGACCCGCCGCGACTTCGAGGATCTGGCCTTCGCCTATTTCCAGCGCGCTGCGGCTGACACCGTGCGGCACGCCGAGATCTTCTTCGACCCCCAGACCCACACCGACCGGGGCGTCCCGTTCGGCGTGGTGGTCGAGGGCCTGATTGCCGGCATGGACCGGGCAAAGGCGGAGCTGGGGGTGAGCTCGGGTCTGATCCTGAGTTTCCTGCGCCACCTGAGCGAAGACGAGGCCTTTGCGACGCTGGAGGCGGCAAGGCCGTATCTGCATCACTTCATCGGGGTGGGCCTGGATTCATCCGAAGTCGGACACCCGCCGTCGAAGTTCGTACGCGTCTTCGCGGCGGCCCGCGCGCTGGGCCTCAAGCTCTGCGCCCATGCCGGTGAGGAGGGTCCCCCGGCCTATGTCTATGAAGCGCTGGACCTGCTGCACATCGACCGCATGGACCATGGCAACCGGTCCATGGAGGACGCGGCACTGGTGCGGCGGCTGGTCGCCGAGGGTATGACGCTGACGGTCTGCCCCCTGTCGAACCTCAAGCTCTGCGTGGTCAAGGACCTGAAGGACCACCCCGTTCCCGAGATGCTGAGGCAGGGGCTGCACGTCACCCTGAACTCGGACGACCCGGCCTATTTCGGCGGCTATGTGAACGCCAACTATGCCGAACTGGCCAGGGCGGTCGGTCTGACGCGCGAACAGGTCACCCTGCTGGCCCGCAACAGTTTCGAGGGATCGTTCCTGGGCGAGGCCGAAAAGGCAGTACGGATCGCCGAGCTGGAGGCCTACGCCCGCACATAGAAAAGGGCGCTCCGTCCGGAGCGCCCTTTTCCATCGTCAGGCCGACGACACCGCGATCGATCAGATCGGCAGGATCGCCGTTCCGAACGCCCGCTTCAGCTCGTGGGCGGCGAAGGTCTGGGCCGCAGCGGCGTCGGGAACGACCAGCCCCATGCCGAAGAACTCGTGCGTCGAGCCGTTGAAGGTCTTGTTCCGCACGTCGACACCACACTGCTCAAGCCGCTCGGCCAGCATCTCGCCCTCGGACCGCAGGGGGTCGATCTCGGCGAGGATCAGGGTCGCGGGCGGAAGGCCGATCAGATCGGCCTCGACCACATTGATACGGGTATCGGCGGTCTCGTCGGGCGAGGTGAAGGTGTTGTCGACGAACCATTTCATCATCGCCTTGTTCAGGGGCCTGGCGTCGGCGTTCTCGACATAGGACGGCGTGTCCATGTCGTTGCCCGCCACCGGATAGACCAGAACCTGATGCAGCGGAGCCTGCAGCCCCTGGTCGCGGGCGGCGATGGCGACATTGATGGCCAGATTACCGCCGGCGCTTTCGCCCATCACAGCAATCTTGCGCGGGTCACCGTTGAAGCTCTGCGCGTTCTCGACCACCCATTTGTAGGCAGCGATGGCGTCTTCATGCGCGGCAGGGAATTTGTTCTCGGGTGCCTGACGGTAGTGGCACGACACCACAATGACGTCGGCCATCATCGACACGCCCCGCGGGCCGCCGTCATAGACATCCAGATCGGCAATGACCCAGCCGCCGCCGTGGAAATAGACGACTACAGGGTGCAGTTTGTCCTCGGAATGCGCATGCGGCTTGTAGACGCGGGCCTTGATCGGGCCGGCGGGGCCGGGAATGGTGATGTCCGTAGTCTTGACGCCCATGTCGGCGTCGGGGTCCTGCCCCGCTTTCTTCAACAGGGACTTGACCGCGTCGGTCGGTGTGGGCTGACGGCGAGCCTCCTCGGCCGTCAGGCTCTCTATGGGCTTGCCGCCGAGAGAGGCCAGTTCATCCAGTACCTTCTGCATCTGGTGATCCGCCTTGGCCGGCTTGTCGCGGGGGGCGTCGGGCGCACCGAAAATCTTGTCGATGATGGACATGAGCGATCCTTTGAAAAGCTGTGGTCTGACAACCTGCCGATCCCAACCCGCCCCCGCGGGTGCAGTTCCGTTCCGCCCAGCTTGACTTCACCCGGGAGTCGGGGCCTAGGTCGCCTCGCTCTCGCGGGAGAGATCGGGACCTTTCGAGGCCCCGGAGCCGAAGGCGCAACCGCCCCGGAAACGCTCAGGCAAACGGACCGCGAGAACATACGGACGCTGGAAAGTCGCTCTGGTGAGCGCGCCGACGGAGCAAGGCGGCCCCCCCTTCTGGTGATCGGGGTGGACGTCGGAATCTCTCAGGCTTCAGGACAGCGGGGGCGCGATGACGGCGGAGCTTTCGCCGCAACACGCGACCGCGAGACCCTGATGACCGACGAAGCCCTCAAGATCACTCCCCTGAACGCGGCGCACCGCGCGGCCGGTGCGCGCATGGTCGGCTTCGGCGGCTATGACATGCCGGTGCAGTACGAGGGCGTGCTGGCCGAGCACCGCTGGACCCGCGAACACGCCGGCCTGTTCGACGTGTCGCACATGGGCCAGTGCAAGATCACCGGCGAGGACGCCGTCGCCCAGTTCGAGCGTTTCGTCCCCGGCGACTATGCGATCTTGAAGGCGGGCCGGCAGAAATACAGCCTGCTGCTGAATGCCGAGGGCGGCATCCTGGACGACCTGATGGCCGGGCGGCCGGACCATGATGGCCTGTACGTCGTGGTCAACGCCGGCAACAAGGACGCCGATTTCGCCTTCCTGGAGGCGAACCTTCAGGGCGATGCGAAACTGTCCGTGCTGTCCGACCGGTCGCTGATCGCCATCCAGGGCCCCGAGGCGGCCGAGGTCATGGCCGCACACGAGCCGGTGCTGGCTGAGTTCGGCTTCATGGACTGTGCCCGGCTGGTGCTGTTCGGGGTCGACTGTTTCGTCTCGCGCTCGGGCTATACCGGCGAGGACGGCTACGAGATTTCGGTGCCGAACGCCGACGCCGAACGCATCTGGAACACGCTGTTGCAGGATGCCCGGGTCAAGCCGATCGGGCTGGGCGCGCGGGATTCGCTGCGGCTGGAAGCAGGCCTGCCGCTGCACGGCCACGACATCGATCCGACCACCTCCCCGGTCGAGGGGGCCCTCACGTTCGCCCTGTCCAAATCGCGCAAGGAGCGGGCGGACTTCAACGGGGCCGACCGCATCCTCAAGGAACTGGCCGACGGTCCGTCGCGGGTCCGCATCGGCCTGAGCGTCAAGGAAGGGGCCCCGGCCCGTGAAGGCGCAGAGATCGCCGACATGGACGGCAACATCATCGGCACGATCACCTCGGGCGGCCCCTCCCCCACGCTGGGCCGCAACATCGCCATGGGCTATGTCCCGCCTGCCTTCGCCGGGCTTGGCACCGACCTGAAGGTTCTGGTGCGCGGCAAGCCCGCGGCCGCCGAGGTCGTCGCCACGCCCTTCGTCGCCCAACGCTATTACCGCAAACCCAAGGCCGTCTGAGCCTTTCGGAGACAGACCGATGCATTTCACCAAGGATCACGAGTGGGTTCGCCTCGACGGCGACGTCGCCACCGTCGGCATCACCAAACACGCCGCCGACCAGCTGGGCGACGTCGTCTTCGTCGAGACGCCCGAAGCCGGCAAGACCGTGGCGAAGGGCGACAGCTTCGCCGTCGTCGAGAGCGTCAAGGCGGCCTCTGACGTCTATGCACCGGTGACCGGCGACGTCGTCGAGGGCAATGCCGCCCTGGCCTCGGCACCCGAAACCGTCAACGCCGACCCCGAAGGCGAAGGCTGGTTCGCCAAAATCAAGGTGGCCGACGCATCGCAGCTCGACGCCCTGATGGACCGCGCCGCCTACGACGCCTTCCTCGCCACCCTCTGACCCCTTTCACGCACGGATCTCCCCCGCCATGCGCTACCTCCCGCTGACGCCCGACGACCGCACCGCCATGCTGGCGGCCATCGGTGCCAAATCCATCGACGACCTGTTCGTGGATGTGCCGAAGGCGGCGCATCGCGACGGCTTCGTCGACCTGCCCCGGGTCGCGGGCGAGATGGAGGTCGAGCGGGCGCTCGGGGCCATGGCGGCCAAGAACGCGTCGGCGGGCTCCGTGCCCTTCTTCTGCGGCGCGGGTGCCTACAAGCACCACGTCCCGGCGACGGTGGACCATGTGATCCAGCGTTCGGAGTTCCTGACCAGCTACACGCCGTACCAGCCGGAGATCGCGCAAGGGACCCTGCAGTACCTGTACGAGTTCCAGACCCAGGTCGCGAACCTGACCGGCATGCCGGTGGCCAACGCCAGCCTGTATGACGGCTCGACCGCCATGGCCGAGGGTGTGCTGATGGCCACCCGCGTGACCCGCCGCAACAAGGCGGTGATCTCGGGCGGGGTGCATCCCCACTATGTCCGGGCCACCGAGACCGTGGTCCATGCCGTCGGCGTCGAGACAGGAGCCCTGCCCGCCGCCATCGACGCCGAGGCCGCCGTGATCGACGCTATCGGTCCGGACACCGCCTGTGTCGTGGTCCAGACCCCCAACGTCTTCGGGACCGCGACCGACGTGACGAAGATCGCCGAGGCCGCCCACGCCGCCGGAGCCCTGCTGATCGTCGTGGTGACCGAGGCCGTATCGATGGGCCTGCTGAAGTCGCCGGGCGAGATGGGAGCCGACATCGTCGCCGCCGAGGGCCAGTCGATCGGCAACGCCCTGAACTATGGCGGTCCCTATGTCGGGCTGTTCGCCTGCCGCGAAAAACTGGTGCGCCAGATGCCGGGCCGCCTGTGCGGCGAGACCGTGGACGCCGACGGTGCCCGTGGCTTCGTCCTGACCCTGTCGACGCGCGAGCAACATATCCGCCGCGACAAGGCGACGTCGAACATCTGCACCAACTCGGGCCTGTGCACCCTGGCCTTCACGATCCACATGAGCCTGCTGGGCGAGACCGGCCTGCGCAAACTGGCCCTGCTGAACCACGAGAAGGCGCTGGCCACACGCGATGCGCTGGCCGCCATTCCGGGCGTCGAGGTGTTGACCCCGCGGTTCTTCAACGAGTTCGCGGTGCGCCTGCCCAGACCCGCCGCCGAGGTGGTCGAGGCCCTGGCCCAGCACCGCATTCTGGCTGGCGTGCCCTACAGCCGCCTCGCCCCCGCAGCCGGCATGGACGATGTCCTGCTGGTCGCCACGACCGAGACGACACTGGATGCCGACATCAGGATTCTGGCGGGTTCGCTCGCCAAAGTCCTGGCGAACTGAGGAGCGGAACGATGAGCACCATGAACACCGTCGGCCGCCCGACCACGCCGCACCGCGTCGAAACCAGGCCCGCCACCCTGACCGGCGGCCGCGGCCTGTTGCAGGCCGAGCATCTGATCTTCGAGAGTGACGGCTGGGGCAAGACCGGCGTCGATCTGCCGGACCCGAAGACCGATGGATCCGACCTCGGGGATCTGGTCCGCCGCGATCCGATCGGCCTGCCGGGTCTGAGCGAGCCGGAGACCATGCGCCACTATGTGCGGCTGTCGCAGAAGAACCATGCCATCGACCTGGCCATCTATCCGCTGGGCTCGTGCACGATGAAGCACAACCCGCGCCTCAACGAGAAGATGGCGCGGCTGCCGGGCTTCTCCGACATCCACCCGCTGCAGCCCCAGTCGACCGTTCAGGGCGCGCTGGAGCTGATGGATACGCTGAGCCACTGGCTCAAGACCCTGACGGGCATGCCGGCGGTGGCCCTGTCACCCAAGGCCGGTGCTCATGGCGAACTGTGCGGCCTGATGGCCATCCGCGCCGCCCATGAGGCCTCGGGCCAGCATGAGCAGCGCCGCAAGGTGCTGGTGCCGACCTCGGCCCACGGCACCAATCCGGCCACCGCCGCCTTCGTCGGCTACACGGTTGTCGAAGTGGCCCAGACCGACGACGGCCGCGTCGATGTGGCTGATCTGGCGTCCAAGCTGGGCGACGACGTCGCCGCCATCATGGTGACCAACCCGAACACCTGCGGCCTGTTCGAGCGCGACATTCTCGAGATCAGCCGGCTGACCCATGAGGCCGGCGCCTATTTCTACTGCGACGGGGCCAACTTCAACGCCATCGTGGGCCGGGTTCGCCCCGGCGACCTCGGCGTCGATGCCATGCACATCAACCTGCACAAGACCTTCTCGACGCCCCACGGCGGCGGCGGTCCCGGCTCGGGTCCGGTCGTGCTGTCGGCCGCCCTGGCCCCGTTCGCCCCGGCCCCCTGGGTCGTGCATGACGCGGACGGCTATCGCCTGATCGAGCGCGAGGAGGACGAGGCCGCCCAGGCCTTCGGCCGGATGTGCGCCTTCCAGGGCCAGATGGGCATGTACACCCGCGCCCTCAGCTACATGATGAGCCATGGCTCGGACGGCCTGCGTCAGGTCGCCGAGGATGCGGTCCTGAACGCCAACTACATCAAGGCCCGGCTGTCGGACGTGATGAGCGCCGCCTTCCCCGATGGTCCGTGCATGCACGAGGCCCTGTTCGACGACGAATGGCTGAAGGGCACGGACATCACCACGCTCGACTTCGCCAAGGCGATGATCGACGAAGGCTTCCACCCGATGACCATGTATTTCCCGCTGGTCGTCCACGGAGCCATGCTGATCGAACCGACCGAGACAGAGTCGAAGCAGGAGCTGGACCGCTTCATCCACGCCATGCGGGCCCTGGCCGGCGCGGCGAAGGCCGGCGACGTCGACCGCTTCAAGGGCGCGCCCTTCCATGCGCCGATGAAGCGTCTGGACGAGACCCGCGCCGCCCGCACGCCAGTGCTGCGCTGGACGGCGCCCGAAGGCTCGAACATCGCGGCGGAATAGACAGGGCATCTTGCGCCGGGCGGGTCGGACCCCGACCTGTCCGGCATGACCCCCTTCACGATCAGCGACATCCCCGACCAGACCGGCAGACTGGCCGTCGTCACCGGGGCCAACAGCGGCACGGGCTTCGAGACCGCCAAGGCGCTGGCCGCCAGAGGGGCCGAGGTCATCCTCGCTACCCGCAGCGCCGGCCGCGCGGAGGCCGCGATCGCCGCGATCCGGCGCGACCAGCCGCAGGCCCGGCTGCGCTTCGAACCCCTCGACCTTGGCCTCCCAGGCCTCGGTCGCCGCCTTCGCCGATCGTCTGCTGGCCGAGGGCCGGCCCCTCGACCTTCTGGTCAACAACGCCGGCGTGATGGCCCTGCCGCAGCGGTCGGTCACCGAAGACGGGTTCGAGACCCAGCTGGCGACCAACTATCTCGGCCATTTCGCCCTGACGGCGCGACTGCTGCCCCTGTTGCGAAGCGGTCGGGCCCGGGTGGTCCAACTGTCCAGCATCGTGCACCGGCAGGGCCGGATCCAGCTCGACGACCTGCAGTTCGAGACGGCCTACAAGCCCTGGCCCGCCTATGCACAGTCCAAGCTGGCCATGCTGATGTTTGCGCTGGAGCTGGACCGCCGGAGCCGCGCGAACGGCTGGGGCCTGACCAGCGTGGCAGCCCACCCGGGCTATGCGCGAACCGGCCTCATCGGCAGTGGCCCGATGAGCCGGTCCGCCGTCGCAAGGACGGTTCTGAAGTCCTTGTACCGGCCCTTTGTCGAGCCGTTCTTCAGCCACTCCGCCGCCGACGGGGCCTTGCCGATCCTGATGGCGGCGACAGCAGCGGACGTGACGGGCGGGGCCTATTACGGACCCCGCGACCTGCGTGAAATGAAGGGCCCGCCCGGACCCGGCAAGATCGAGGCCCAGGCGCTGGACCCGGTGGTCGCGGCCGGGCTGTGGGCGGCGTCGGAGGCCCTGACCGGGGTCACATTCACCGCCTGAATCCGAGCACAGCAATGTGAACGCCGTTCCGCCAGACAGGCGTATGCTCTCCCGCGCGGAGTCTGAACCACAACAGGCGTTGGGAGGCGCTAACGGTCATGATGTCACGCGTACAAAAGGGTGTGGTCGCCGGTCTCGCGGCCACGATCGTGGTCTCTTTGCTTGAGGTCGCGAACATGTTGCTGGGTCCCTGGGCCGCCAGTTTCCCGCGGCTGCTGTCCGTCATGCTGCAGATGCCAGACACCATTGCCGTTGGCTGGGCGGCTCATCTGTTCGTCGGGGCCCTGATTCTCGGCCCCGCCTTCGGCGTGCTGTGTCCGCGGCTGCCGACGGACACGCCGGAGTCCAAGGGCATCGTCTTCGCCATCGGGGCCTTCATCCTGATGGGTCTCACGGTGGCCCCCGCGGTCGGCGCGCTGGGAGGGCGGCCCGTCGGGCTGTTCTTCATGCAGGCCGGGTTCGGAACCTTTGCTTGGATGATCGCGACCCATGCGATCTACGGCATCGTTCTGGGCAACGTCTATGGACGGCTGGTCCGGCGCGACAAGCGGGTCCGGATGATGTCGGGCGCGGCGGCGGCGCACTGAAACGACGAACGCCCCGCCGGGGACCGGCGGGGCGTGTTTCGTCCGGATCACATCGAGGGGACGGCGTCCCCGGCCAGGCTGTGCCTAGTTGAGGCGCGAGCCGATCTGGGCGATGGCGGCGTCGAGCAGCGGGTCGCTCTTCTGACCGGCGAGGCGAGCCGCAAGGATCTGTTCGGCGGCGCGCGCGGCCAGGTCGGCGGCGGCGGCCTTGACCTCGGCAGACGCCTGGGCCTCGGCCTGGGCGATGCGGCGCTCCGCGAGGGCCTGACGGCGGGCCAGGGTTTCCTCGAGCTTGGCCTTGGCCTCGACTTCCATCAGACGGGCGTCGGCCTCGGCAGCGGCGAGCATGTCAGCGGCCTGGGCCTCGGCCTCGGCCTTTTCGACGCGGATCTGGGCCAGCAGGGCTTCGGCCTCGGCGCGCAGACGGGCGGCCTCGTCGAGTTCCGCCTGGATCTTCGCAGCCTTGGCGTCGAGCTGACCGGCGACCAGTTTCGGCACGCCGACGAAGATGCACAGGCCGATGAACAGGAACAGGCCGGCGGCGACCCAGAGTTCCGGGTTGGCCAGGTCGTAAAGATGCGGGTTGAAGAATTCCATCAGGCGGCGCCCTTCACAGCGGCAGCGGCTTCAGCACCCGTCGGGGCCTTGCCGGTCAGGCGTTCGACGATGGCGGCGGCCGTGTCCGAGGCGATCGAGGCGACATTGGTCATGGCGGCGTCACGGGTCTTGCCGATGGCGGTCTCGGCCTCGGCGATGCGGGCGTTGACGACGGCTTCTTCCTCGGCGGCGCGGGTGTTGGCCTGTTCGATGACGCGGGCCTTGGCGGCGGCGGCCATCGAGCGGGACGAGGCACGGGCGGCCTCGACCTCGGCCTTGGCGGCTTCGGCCTGGCCGGCGGCCTCGGCCTGGACCTGACGGGCGGCCGAGACGGCGTCGGAGATGGTGGCGGCGCGCTGGTCGATGACACCGCGCAGACGCGGCACGAAGACCTTGGCCATCAACCAGTAGAGGATGGCGAACAGGAAGATCAGATAGACGATCTGACCGAACCAGTGCTGGAACTCGAACTGCGGCAGGCCGCCTCCGCCTTCGCCGTGGGCGGCTTCGGTCGAGGCGTGCGTGTCCTCGATCGCAACCGGGGCGGTCGCGTCTGAGGGCAGAACGGCTTGGGGGGTCATGGTCATCTGTCGCCTGGTCTTTCGCGCGATCGAGAACGTCTGTGGGAGCCGGCGCGGCCCGGGATCACCCGGACCGCGTCAGCGCCGTTTCGACGAAATCAGCTCGCCGACGTCCAGAGCAGGATGCCGATGACGAACGACAGGATGCCCAGGGCTTCGGCCAGGGCGGCACCGACGAACAGGTTGCCGATTTGCGAGCCGGCGGCCGACGGGTTGCGCAGGGCACCCGACAGGAAGTTGCCGAAGATGTTGCCGACGCCGATGCCGGCACCGATCATGCCGGTCATGGCCAGGCCGGCGCCGATGGCGTTGCCGGCCGAGACGATGGCGGCGGCGTTGGCGGCGGCGATTTGCGGATCAACCATGGTGTTCAGTCCTGTGAGAGTTGGTTGGTTGGAGATAAGGGGTCGGGTTAGTGGTGATCGCCTAGGTTGACCACGTCATTCAGGTAGACGCAGGTCAGCACGGCGAAGACGAAGGCCTGGAGGAAGGCGACCAGGAACTCCAGTGCGGTCAGGGCAGTGACCAGGCTGAGCGAGAGCGCGGCACCCGGCAGGCCCAGCAGACCCAGACCGCCGGCGGCGGCCATGCCGCCGAGGCTGACGACGAAGCCGGCGAACACCTTCAGGGCGACGTGGCCGCCCATCATGTTGCCGAACAGACGAAGGGTGAGGGTCAGGGGGCGCAGCAGGAAGGAGAAGAACTCGATCAGGCCGACCACCGGACGCATGACCAGCGGCGCGCCCGTGGGCCAGAACAGGCCGAGGAATTTGAAGCCGTGCTTCATGATGCCGATCACCACGACCAGGGCGAAGGTGATCACGCCGAAGGTGGCGGTGACGGCCAGTTGCGAGGTCGCCGTGAAGCTGAGGAACAGGCCCAGCAGATTCATCGCCAGAATGAAGGTGAAGACGGTGAAGACGAACGGGAAATATTTGCGACCCTCGTGGCCGATGATCGAGTCGGCGATGCCGTCGATCATGCCGAACAGGGTCTCGCCCGCGGCCTGACCGCGGCCCGGAACGACCTTGGCACCCGCGGTGACCAGCTGGAAGAAGCCGACGACCAGCAGGAAGGCGATGGTCATCGCCAGATGCGAATTGGTGAAGGCCAGATGCACCGTACCGACAACGGGCAGAGTCACTTCGCCGAAGTCGAGACCCGGCAGGGGTGTAACCTGGAACTGGTGTAGCGGATCGGCCATCGGGCGATCAGACTCCCTGGTCTTCGTCGTCGTCGAAGGGAACCGACTGTGGTTCCCCATATTGTTTTGCCTCGGCCATCAGACGTTGCGCCGTGCGCCACGCCATCCACACCGAGACGGCGAAGCCCAGCAGGACACCGCCGATGATTCCCCAGGGCGTCGTGCCGGCGAACCGGTCGATCCCGAAGCCGATCGCCAGACCCACGAAGACGCCGCCGAACAGGTCAGCGAGAATCTTCCAGGCCTGTCCTGCCGCCGCCTGACCAGCCGCCTCGTGAGAGATCTGCCGGGCGGTGCGCGCCTCCAGGTCGGATGCGCTGGTGTTAAGGCGTTTGATCGCCTCTTCGCGCGATTCCGTTGGCAGGGACATGATGGCCTCAGCGCCTCGATGCTGACGCCGGAAGGCGGGCCTCGAAGGGGGTCTGAATTCGGCGCGGAACCTATAGGCGCGACCCGCTTTGGTCAAGGCGGTCATCTGCCTCATTAGTCTTTTGATATCTCAAGGGATTGTTGGGTCCGTACCGGGGTGTGACCTTCTGCTCACTGGTCCGGACGAGGGCGAGGCCGATCGAGGGACGGCCGCGGTCACGCTCCTGCTGCCGGATTCGCCACTTATTCTGAATGAAGACCCGGCGCAGGTCCGCGATCATGGCGGCGCGTTGCGCGGGGGGCATCTCCGGGCCGGGGTCGGGGTCGGGACGGGGCGTGCGAGGCTTGGGCATGGGGGTGCCTGAAGGGTTCGAGGGGTGGTCAGGCGTCTTCGCCCCGCCGCGCAGGCGCGGCAGGTCGAGCGGGAGGCTTGGCGGAGCGCCCGGGCCCTCGCCCGGAAAAGCGTAGAGAAATACCGTTTCGACGAAGACAGGACGCTCCGCGCGGAGGGCGCTTCCACATGCGCGGGGCTACGCCTCGCTATTGACGAGTTCCCCTTCTGCACGCGGCGGGCAGCGGCAGCGACGACTGCCTGCTGGTCCGGACGGGTATTCGGTCACCGCCCCTGGCCGACTGGACGTTGCAGCCCCGTCAGCCCGCGTCCCGATCCCCGAGAGGGGACCGGTCGCGGCCCGCTTCCTTCCGCTCCCGCCGCCGCTTCGGATCGCCGGCCGAGCGAGCCTCCCTGTGCGACGGGACCTGCGTAGTATGGGGCGGGTCTTTCCTGCGGCTGGGAGATGAGGCTGGTTCGGGTTTTATATCATTCTAGATCAATCGGTTAGCCGAACGAACCTGTATGGCTGAGCGTCTATTGCTCGCACTCAAAACACCGTGCATCCCCGCGAAGGCGGGGACCCAGGTTTGAGCGGCAACGAGACGGGCTGAACGTACCCCTGCTCAACCCGACACCGGCGGCGAGGCTAAAGCCTGGGTCCCCGCCTTCGCGGGGATGCACGGATGGGGGCTGGCCAAGGCCCTCTCCCACAGGGGAAAAGGCCTCACGCCGTCAGTTCCCCGGACGCGCCGCCGGTGCCGCATCCGCGGGACTGGCCGGGGTCGGGCCCGCCGCGTCGGTCGCGGCCTGGCAGTCCTGACCGGCATAGAGGCCGTTCAGATAGTACCAGCGGTGGCGCACGGCGGCGGCCAGGGCTTCCTTGCGCTCGCGGTCGGGGCGGGTCAGGGCGTCGGCCCCGGCCATGACGAGGCCCGCGCCGGGGATGACGAGGGCCGCGCCCGCCTGCGCCACGCCGCCCACGGCGCGGAACAACCCGCCGCCGGGCGCGCCGCCCATCTGTTCACTCAGCCCGGCGGCCTCTTCGGAAATCTGCGGGCAGGTCATGGCGGTGTCGTTGGCCCGCATGACCGCGATGGGTCCGTCGGACGGTGCCTCGGCCTGCCGGGCAGCGGCGGGCTGGACGACGCCCAAGGTCAGGGCGGCGACGGCGGAAAGGATACGCGTGTACATTTGACTCAACCCTCAAAGCCCCGGAGCAGAACGGGTTGAAGGGATGAGGGTTGCGTTCCCCCTCCCCTTCATGGGGAGGGAGAAGACGGATCAGGCCCGGACCGCGCGCGTGGCCTCGACGCCCAGGGCCTGGAGCGCCGCGGCGGCGATGTGTTCGGCGTTGAGCCCGGCGGTGGCGTACATGGCCATCGGGTTGTCCTGGTCCTGGAAGACGTCGGGCAGGCACAGGGTGCGGATCTTCAGGCCGGCGTCGAGCGCGCCTTTTTCGGCCAGAAGCTGGAGCACGAAGGCCCCGAAGCCGCCCATGGCCCCCTCCTCGACCGTGATCAGGCATTCGTGCTCGCGGGCGAGGCGCAGGATCATGTCGGCGTCCAGCGGCTTGGCGAAGCGGGCGTCGGCGACCGTGGTCGAGACGCCGCGCGCGGCCAGGGCGTCGGCGGCCTTGAGCGATTCCTGCAGGCGGGTGCCCAGCGACAGGATGGCGACGGTCGTGCCCTCGCGCACAATCCGGCCCTTGCCGATCTCGAGCGGGGCGGCCAGTTCCGGGATCTCGACGCCGATGCCGTCGCCGCGCGGATAGCGGAAGGCCGACGGGCGGTCGTCGATCTCGAGGCTGGTGGCGATCATGGCGGCCAGATCGGCCTCGTCGGCGGCGGCCATCAGCACCATGCCCGGCAGGGCGCCCATGAAACCGATGTCGAAACTGCCCGCGTGGGTGCAGCCGTCGGCGCCGACCAGACCGGCACGGTCCATGGCGAAACGGACCGGCAGCTTCTGGATCGCCACATCGTGGACGACCTGGTCATAGCCGCGCTGGAGGAAGGTCGAATAGATGGCGCAGACCGGCTTCATGCCGTCGGCAGCGAGGCCGGCGGCGAAGGTGACGGCGTGCTGTTCGGCGATGCCGACGTCATAGGTGCGCTCGGGGAAGGCCTGACCGAACAGGTCCAGACCAGTGCCCGACGGCATGGCGGCGGTGATGGCGACGATGGAGGGGTCGAGCGCCGCGCGCTTGATCAGTTCGGTGCCGAACACCTTGGTGTAGCTGGGCGCATTGGATACCGATTTGGACTGCTGGCCCGAGACGACGTCGAACTTGACCACCGCGTGCAGCTTGTCGGCGCTGGACTCGGCCGGCGCATAGCCTTTGCCCTTCTGGGTCACGACATGGACCACCACCGGACGGTCTGTAATGGCGGCGGCGTTGCGCAGGATGGGGACCAGATTGTCCATGTCGTGGCCGTCGACCGGGCCGATGTAGTAGAAGCCCAACTCCTCGAAGAAGGTCCCGCCGACGATCATGCCGCGGGCGTATTCCTCGGCCTTGCGGGCGGCGTTGCGGAACGGACGCGGCAGGTGTTCGGCGACCGACTTTCCGAAGCGGCGGAAATTCTGGTAGGCGCCGCCCGAGACCTGTTTGGCCAGATAGGCGCTCATGCCGCCGACCGGGGGGGCGATCGACATGTCGTTGTCGTTCAGGATCACGACCAGCTGTTTGGTGGTCTCGGCGGCGTTGTTCATGGCCTCATAGGCCATGCCGGCGGACATGGAGCCGTCACCGATGACGGCCACGACCTTGTTGGTCTCGCCCTTCTGGTCGCGGGCGGCGCAGAAGCCGAGGGCGGCGCTGATCGAGGTCGAGGCGTGGGCCGCGCCGAAGGGGTCGTACTCGCTCTCGCTGCGCTTGGTGAAGCCCGACAGCCCCCCGGGCATGCGCAGCGTACGGATGCGGTCGCGGCGGCCGGTCAGGATCTTGTGCGGATAGCACTGATGGCCGACGTCCCAGATCAGGATGTCCTTCGGCGTCTCGAATACATGGTGCAGCGCCACGGTCAGTTCGACCACGCCGAGACCCGCGCCCAGATGACCGCCGGTCACCGAGACCGCATCGATCGTCTCGGTCCGCAGTTCGTCGGCCAGTTGTTTCAGGCGAGGCAGGTCGAAGGCCCGCATGTCGGCGGGAAGGTGAACCTGGTCGAGCAGCGGCGTATCGGACATCAAGGACTCTGACGTGGACGGTCTGTGCAGGCCCGGCGGGCCGGACGTTCCTCTTATCAAGACTTGCGTTTCAGCACGAAGTCCACACTGGCCTTCAGGATTTCTGCGTCCGGGCCGAACACATCCAGGTGGGCACGGGCCTGGTCGGCGAGGTGTGCGACGCGGTGTCTCGCCGCGTCGACGCCCAGCAGGGTGACGAAATTGGTCTTGCCCTGGGCCGCGTCCTTGTTGGCCGCCTTGCCGAGAATGTCCTCGTCGCCCTCGACGTCCAGCAGGTCGTCGACGATCTGGTACGCCAGGCCGATGTCGTGGGCAAAACTGGTCAGGGCCTGACGATGCAGCTCGCGGGCGCGGGCGATGATCAGCGGAATCTCGAAGGCGTAGGTGAACAGGGCCCCGGTCTTGAGCCGCTGCATCCGGGCCACGCCGCCGAGGTCGTCGCGCACCCCCAGCAGGTCGATCATCTGGCCGCCGGCCATGCCGCGCGCGCCCGAGGCCAGCGACAGACGCGCCGCCAGTTCACAGCGGATTTCGGCGTCGTCATGGGTGTCGGGGTGCAGGATGATGTCGAAGGCCGCGGTCTGCAGGGCGTCGCCCGCGAGGACCGCGGTCGCCTCGTCATAGGCCTTGTGCACGGTCGGGCGACCCCGGCGCATGTCGTCGTCGTCCATACAGGGCAGGTCGTCGTGGATCAGGCTGTAGGCGTGGACGCATTCGAGGGCGCAGGCGGCGCGCAGCACCGGCCGCTCCTCAATGTCGAACAGATTGGCGGCTTCAAGGGCGAAGAAGGGGCGCAACCGTTTGCCGGGACCGAGGGCGGCGTAGCGCATGGCCTCGGTCAGACGCGATTCCGGGCCGCTGGCGCGCGGCAGCAGTTCGTCGAGCGCGACCGTGACCAGATCGGCGATCTCGGCGACGCGGTCGATCACGCCCTGTTCGGGAGAGTTGGCGGCGAGCATCGTCAAAACAGCCTCCCGCCGATCTCGACCTCGCGGTCGACGCCGACCAGAACGACCTCTCCATCCGCGTCGGGGAAGCCCAGCGTCAGCACCTCGGACATGAAGGGCCCGATCTGGCGCGGCGGGAAGTTGACGACGGCGGCGACCTTGCGACCGACCAGAGCGTCGCGGGTGTAGTGGCGCGTGATCTGGGCGGAGGATTTCTTGACGCCAACGTCGGGGCCGAAGTCGATGGTCAATTTGTACGCCGGCTTGCGCGCCTCGGGGAAGGGATCGGCGGCCAGGACCTTACCGATGCGCACATCGACCTTCATGAAGTCGTCGAATGTGATCGGGGTGCCCGGAGCCGGCATCAGTTGAACTCGGCGGGTTCGACGCCTTTCGCCTGGCCATCCGGGCCGACGACGATTTTCTCCACGCGCAACTGGGCCGCCTTCAGCCGGTTTTCGCAATGGGCCTTCAGCCGGGCACCCTCCTCATACAGGGCGATCGACTCCTCGAGCGGGGCTTGGCCCGACTCGAGTTTGGACACGATGGCCTCGAGGCGCTGCAGGGCGTCCTCGAAGCTGAGATCGGCGGGAATTGGCGCGGCGTCAGTCATCGCCGGAGACCCTAGAGGCGGCAGCGCCCGGTCTCAAGCACTCCGGGTCAGGATTCCTGTTCGACGGCCGCAGACACGGCCTCGACGCGGCGGACCGAGACGATGCGGATGCGGGGGTCCAGCATCTGGCCGCGCATGAAGCCTTCGCCCTCGGTGGGGGATTTGGGCGCCGCGAGAATCTGGCGGACCACGTCCATGCCCTCGACCACATGACCGAAGACGGCGAAGCCCGGATCGCCCGGCGCGGACTTGCCGGCGTCCAGCGAACTGACGTTGCCGACGATGATGAAGAAGTCCCCCGTTGCCGTGCCCGGGTCGAACCGGGCCATCGACAGGGCCCCGTCGGTGTGGCTGAGGCCGGTTTCGCCGGTCGGTTCGTGGGCGATCGGCGGCAGCACCCGTTCCGGCGCGCCACCCGTTCCGCCCTGGATCAGGCCGGCGGCGGGGCCCAGCACCATGCCGCGATAGAAGGTCACGCCGTCGAAACGGCCTTCGTCGACATAGCGCAGGAAATTGGCCGAGGTGACCGGGGCACGCGGGTCGGTTTCGGCGAGGATGGTTCCGGCGCTGGTTTCAATCGCCACCCGGACCGCCGGGGTGGGGACCGCGGCCTGACCTTCGGCCTGGGCCCAGGCATGGGCCGGGGCCAGGATCAGTGTGGCGAGGCAAAGGGCGCCGGTGAGCAGGGATCGCCGTCTCATCGCCTTCATCCTCGCGTCAGGGCTTCTGGTAGCGGCGCTGGGACCAGTATTTGAAGCCTTGGTTGTGGACCAGGGCCCAGCCGTCGGCGCGCAGGCGGCGGCCGACCATATGGTTGAAATAGCCGTGGGCGAGGACCAGCACGTCCTGACCGCTTTCGGCGCGGGCGATCAGGGCCTGGGCGGCCTTTTCGGCGCGACCCTCGGCCTGGCGGCGGGTCTCCTGGCCGTCATGATGGTTGAAGGCGTGCCACCAGAAGCGCGCGACGGCCCCCCAGTATTTGGGCGGCAGCTTGAACCACGACGGAAAATGCGGCGGCGGCAGGGGCGCTTCGATGAACAGGGCGTCCGACATGACCTCGCGACCGGCCGAGATCGCCGCGGCGGTTTCCTGGGCCCGCGGACGCGTCGAGGCATAGATGGCCCCGGCCCCTTCGGCCGTCGCAAGCAGTTCGGGCGGGGGCGTCTGGCCGGCGCGCAGACCACCGATCTCATATTTCGCCCACCAGTCGCGGTACTGGTCGGATGTCAGCAGACATTTGCGCGACAGGGCCGGCTCGCCGTGGCGGGCCAGGATGATCGCGCCGGGCCGCACCGAGACCAGGGCCGCGCGGGGCGGCTGTCGGGTCACGGGAAGCGGCGGGTCTGCCATCAATGAGTCTCGGGCGGGGGCGGACATGATTTGCGGAGCTAAGCCTTTGGCCAAACGTCCTTATTCCTCCCCCAAGGCCCGAACGTGGGCGACCGCGGAACGGCCCAGCCCCTCTAGGTCGTAACCCCCCTCGAGCGAGGCTGCAACCTTGCCGCCGCAACACGAACGCGCGACTTCGAGAATGGCCCGGGTGGCCCAGGCGAAATCGTCCGCCTCCAGACTTTGATGCGCCAGCGGATCGCGGCGATGGGCGTCGAAGCCGGCGGAGATCAGGATCAGGTCGGGATTGAAGGCCTGCAGGGCGGGCATCAGGCCGCCCGAGAAGGTCGCCCGCCAGGCCTCACGGGCCGCATGGGGCGGGACGGCGGCGTTGACGATATTGCCGACCCCGGTCTCGGACGCCGCGCCCGTGCCCGGATAGAGGGGCATCTGGTGGATCGAGCCGAGAAACAGGCTGGCGTCGTTCTCGAACGCGGCCTGGGTGCCGTTGCCGTGATGAACGTCGAAATCGATGACGGCGACCCGCGCCAGGCCCTCGGCCTGGGCGACACGGGCGGCGACGGCGACATTGGAGAACAGGCAGAAGCCCATGGCCTTGTCCGGTTCGGCATGATGGCCGGGCGGACGGACGGCGGAGAAGGCGCGGTCGGTCTCGCCCCGGGCGATGGCGCGGACGGCGTCGACGATCGCGCCGGCGGCCAGGCGGGCGGCGCGGATACTGCCGGGCGACAGGACGGTGTCGGCGTCCAGCTGGCTCAGGCCGGCGGCCGGCGAGGCGTCGAGCAGCCGGGCGACATAGGCGGCCGGATGCAGCCGCTCCAGGTCGGCGACAGAGGCCTCTGTCGCGACGCGACGGTCGAGCGACAGGCCCGAATCATCCAGCGCATCCAGCACGGCCTTCAGCCGCTCGGGCCGCTCGGGGTGACCCGCGCCGGGGCGATGCCCGATCATGTCGGGATGGGTGAAGAGGGCGACGCTCATCCTTCGAGATTAGGCTCGCGGGCCTGTAAAAAATACCCGTTCATCCCGGCGAAAGCCGGGACCCAGTGCTTTGGGCGATCCAGAGGTCCCGGTCGGCCCCGCCACCAATCCCGCGCAGCCTGCCCCACGAAAGCACTGGGTCCCGGCTTTCGCCGGGATGAACGGAATTGGGGGTTGAGTCCGGAGGTGTACGGGGTGAAAGCGGAGCCATGAGCGAAACGATCATCCGACCCGCAACCCAGGCAGACGCCGAGGCCCTGGGCCCGCTGGGCCGTCAGACCTTCATCGACACCTTTGTTGACGGGTTCGCCATCCCCTACCCGGCCGACGATCTGGCCGCCTTTCTGGACGCCAGTTTCAGCGCCGACACCATCCGGGCCAAGCTGAACGAGCCGGGCGCGGCCTGGTGGGTGGCCGAGCGCGACGGCGCGCTGCTGGCCTTCGCCAACACGGGGCCCAACACCCTGCCCCATCCGGATGCCCGACCCGGCCATGCGGAGCTGCGGCGGCTGTATGTGTCGAAGGCGGCGCAGGGACTCGGGCTGGGCACGAAGCTGCTGGCCGTCGCCCTGGACTGGATGGAGGCAAACACCGACGGGCCTCTGTGGATCGGCGTCTGGAGCGGGAACCTGAAGGCACAGAAGCTCTATGCGGCGTACGGATTCGAGAAGGCGGGGGAGTATCAGTATCCGGTGGGCAGCTGGCTGGATGACGAGTTCATCTTGCGGCGCGGCTGACCCGGGCTCAGGTTGAACACATGCTCCTCCCCCTGTTCACAGCGCTGCGCGACGCCAAGGTTCCGGTGTCGATGAAGGAATGGCTCCATCTGATGGAGGCCATGGACAAGGATGTGGCCGGGCGGAAGGTCGATGACTTCTACCACCTGTCGCGGGCGGTGCTGGTCAAGGACGAGAAACACTATGACCGGTTCGACCAGGTGTTCGGCAAGGTCTTCGCCGGGATCGAGACCGTGGGCGCGGGCGATGAACCGGCGCTGGACGTGCCCGAGGACTGGCTGAAGCTGCTCAATGAGAAATATCTGACCGACGAGGAAAAGGCGCAGATCGAAGCGCTGGGCGGGTTCGACAAGCTGATGGAGACGCTGAAACAGCGTCTGGAGGAGCAGCAGGGCCGGCACGAGGGCGGGAATAAGTGGATCGGCACGGGCGGGACCAGCCCGTTCGGGCACGGCGGCTACAATCCCGAGGGTGTTCGCGTCGGCGGACCGGGCAAACAGGGCCGCGCGGTCAAGGTCTGGGAGAAGCGCGAATATCGCAATCTGGACGACCAGGTCGAACTGGGCACCCGCAACATCAAGGTGGCCCTGCGCCGCCTGCGCCGGTTCGCCCGGCAAGGGGCGCAGGACGAGCTGGACATGGACGCCACCATCGACGGCACGGCGCGTCAGGGCTGGCTGGACATCCATATGCGGGCCGAGCGGCGCAACACGATCAAGGTGCTGCTGTTCCTCGACATCGGCGGCTCGATGGATGCCCATGTGAAGATGTGCGAGGAGCTGTTCTCGGCCGCGAAGACCGAGTTCAAACATCTGGAGTTCTTCTATTTCCACAACTGCCTCTACGAGGGCGTGTGGAAGGATAACCGGCGTCGGCACGAGCAGAAGATCCCGACCTGGGAGGTGCTCAACAAATACCCCGCCGACTGGCGCGCCATCTTCGTCGGCGACGCCACCATGAGCCCCTATGAGGTGACCATGCCCGGCGGATCGGTCGAGCACTGGAACGAGGAGGCCGGCGCGGTCTGGATGAAACGGGCCACGCAGCAGTGGGACAAGGTGGCCTGGCTGAACCCCTCGCCCGAGCGATACTGGAGCTATTCGGCCTCGGTCGGCATGGTGCGCGAACTGGTCGATGAGCGGATGTATCCGCTGACGCTGGAGGGCCTGGAGAAGGCGATGCGGGCCCTGGCCAAATAGGCTAGACTGGCGACAGCTCTCCCGAGGGATCCGCCATGCTCGCACTCGTGTTCGCCGTCATCCTGCAACAGGCCGCGACCGGTCAGGTCGTATGGGAAGAGGTGCCGGCACCGCCGCCCGTCGCGCCGGTCGCGATCCCCGTCATCCCCGACAGCGCCCGGGCCGACCCCTACGGCTATGAACGGGCCGAATGCAGCCCGTTCGTCCGCAAGTCGTCCGAGACGATGGAGGCCTGTCAGGCCCGGGTGCGGATCGCACTGGCCGCCAATCTGGGCGACGCCCTGCCGCCCGGACTGGCCCCCGCGGGTGCCCCCGACGACTGTCGGCAGGCGGCGGCGGGTGACCGTTACGCCCTGCAATGCGGGGCTCCGGACCGGCCCGCGCGCCCGGTGGTCTCGCCGCAGGAGACGACCTGTTCGTCCCGTCCCAGTGCCAGACCCGGTGGCGGCGTGGCCTGGACCGAGGACTGCCGGCCCGCCGATGGCCGCGCGCCGACGCAGGAAGGTCTGAAAATCCGGCTGGGCGGCAACGACTAGGTTCGATCGACATTCAGACGTCGGTACCCGTTCTCCCTCCCCCGTCATTCCGGGGCTGGGACCGGCGTAGCCGGGACAAGAACCCGGAATCCGGGCGTCTGGACGCCGCTGTCCGCCCCATATTCCAGGGTCGAGTCCAGTCCCCTGGATTCCGGGTTCCGCTGCGCGGCCCCGGAAAGACGGGGTTGGATGGACGATCAACGGACCCGCTGAATATCGATTGAACCCAGGCCGCACACCAGTGCCATCAGCAGGGCCGACGGAATTGCGATTGCGACTGCGAGTGATTCTCAATATAGCGGAGGACCTTCTTTGCTTTGAGATCATTCCGCCATGCGTACCCGCCTGCTGTCCTCCGCCCTGATCCTGGCCCTGCCGGGCGTCGCCGTCGCCCAGGAGGCCCACACGACGCTGAGCGAAATCCTCGTCACCGGCCAGAGCCGGGGTTATGTCGCGGTCAATTCCGTGACGGCGACGAAGACCGACACGCCGCTGCTGGACGTGCCGCAAAGCGTCACCGTCGTCACCCGCCAACAGCTGGATGACCAGGCCGTTCGCAGCCTGGGCGAGGTGCTGCGTTACGTCCCCGGCGTCACCCTCGGCCAGGGCGAGGGCAACCGCGACCAGATCACCCTGCGCGGCCAGAACACCTCGGCGGACTTCTTCCTCGACGGCGTTCGCGACGACACCCAATACTATCGCGGGCTCTACAATCTGGAGCGGGTCGAGGTCCTGAAGGGGCCGTATGCCCTGATCTTCGGCCGAGGCGGCGGCGGCGGCATCGTCAATCGCGTCCAGAAGACGCCCAGCGCCGGCGGTGCCTTCGCCGGCGGCCGGGCCAGTACGAACAGCTTCGGGGCCTGGGATCTGTCGGCGGACGTGAACGCGCCGCTGGGCGACCGCGCGGCGTTGCGCGTCAATGCCGTCTACGAAGATCTGGCCAATCATCGCGACGTCTACGAGGGCGAGCGGTATGCGGTGAACCCCTATGTCGCCATGGACTTCGGGGCCGGCTGGAGGGCCGGGCTGTCCTACGAATACGTCCATGACGACCGCGTCACCGACCGGGGCGTCCCATCGCTCGGCGGTGCGCCGATCACGGGCTATCGCGACCAGTTCTTCGGCGTCCCCGGCGTCAATCGCACGACGCTGGAGGCCCACATCCTGAAGGCTCGCATCGACGGTGCCCTGACCCCCGATCTGGAATTTTCCACCACCGTCCTGTTTGGCGACTACGACAAGGTCTACACCAACGTCTTCGCCAACGGCCCCGCCACGGCCCAGACCGGCACCGTTCCGTTGTCGGCCTATACCGACCCCACGACGCGTCAGAACCTGCTGCTCCAGAGCAGTCTGGTCTGGGACCTGACCACCGGTTCCGTCGGGCACAAGATCCTGATCGGGCTCGAATACGGCGACCAGGACTCGACCAACCAGCGCCGCAACGGGGTGCTGTCCAACGCGACCTTCAACCTGGCCAATCCGGTGTTTCCCACCGTCAGCTTCCCGGCGCTGAACCGGGACACGGTCTCGAATGTGAAATCCGTCTCGGTCTATGTGCAGGACCAGATCAGCCTGGGAGAGCGGTTCGATATCGTCGCAGGCGTGCGCTTCGACCGCTTCGACATCGAGGGCGTCGATCTGCAGCCCAATCCCGACCGGCCGTTCGCGCGGGTCGATGAAAAGGTCTCGCCCCGGATCGGCGTGATCTTCAAGCCGCAGGACAGCCTGTCGATCTATGGCAGCTTCAGCCAGTCGTTCCTGCCGCGTTCGGGCGACCAGTTCCTGACCCTGTCAGCCACCCAGCAGAACCTCGAGCCGGAGAGATTCACCAACCATGAGGTAGGCGTGAAGTGGGACGTCCGTCCGAACCTGAACCTGACGGCCGCCCTGTTCCAGCTGGATCGCACCAACGCCACGACGCCAGACCCGGCCAATCCGACGACGACGATCAACGTCGGTGAGACCCGGACACAGGGCATCGAACTGGCGGCGACCGGCCGGATCCGTCCGAACTGGCAGATGGCCGCCGGCTATGCCTACCAGGATGCGGCGCTGAAGGGGAATGACACGGTCCGCCTCGCCCAGGTCCCGGAGCATCATTTCAGCCTGTGGAACCGCTACGACGTCACGGACCGGCTGGGCTTCGGTCTGGGCGTGGTTCACCAATCCAGCCAGTATGCCGCGATCCGCACATCGGCGGCGACGACCCGGCTTCCGGCCTTCACCCGTGTTGATGCCGCGGTCTTCTATGACCTCAGCGACACCCTTCAGCTGCAGGTCAATGTCGAGAACCTGTTCGACCGGAGCTATTTCCCGGACGCGCACAACAACAACAACATCTCGACGGGCGCGCCCCTGAACGGGCGCGTCACGCTCAGCGCCCGCTTCTGAGGGCGACGCACATGAAAACGCCGCCCGCGATGCGGACGGCGTTTTCGGTCTGATCCGGCGAGCAGACGCTAGTTGCGTTTGTCTTCGCGCAAGGTGTCCTTGAGGCCGCCGACGGCGTTCTGGATCTTGCCCTCGACCTGCTCGGCGCGGCCTTCGGCCTTCAGCTTTTCGTCGCCGGTCAGCTTGCCGGCGGCTTCCTTGATGTTGCCGCCGAGGTTTTTGGCGGCACCTTCGATACGATCATGATCGGCCATGGAAATCTCTCCTGACAGAGGCCCGCCAAGAGCGGCGGTGCCTTCGACAGGATCAGCGGTCGACGGCGCAAGCCGTTCCGTATGGCCACGCTATCCGTGACGCCGCAGCCAGACCGTCACCGCCCAGGCGTGCGCATCGTGGCGAAGCCGGGCGAGCGCCGTATGCGGATGCAGCCAGACCAGCTCATGATCCGCCTCGACCTTGGCACCCGGATCCAGCGACAGCGGCTCCGCGATCCAGAAGCCGCTGTGGTTGTTGAGCGGCACGCCGTCTGACTTGCGGAAATACTGGGCGGCTTCGGCGATGCGGGCGAACGGCCGGACCGACAGGCCGGTTTCCTCGACGAACTCTCGAACGAGGGCCTGTTCCTCGGTCTCGTCGCCGTCGACGGCACCGCCGGGCAGGTCGAAATAGCTTCCCTCTCCCCGGTCGACGCGCACGCAGGCCAGTTTCGCCTCATGGAACACAAGGCCGAACGCCGTCGGACGGGCGGCATAGTCGAGTTGGGGATCGCGCGAACCGAATTGCAGCATCGCCGGGTAACGCGCTTCCGGCGTCAAAGATCGAAGGCGAGACAGGCGCGGACGCCGCGGTGCTCGCCGTCATATTCGACCGCCGAGCGCAGGCCCGAGGCCATGGCCGTGATGATCTTGCCGCCCAGGCCGGTGCCGCGGACCTGGCCATCGCCCAGGCCGGGACCGTCGTCCTCGACCGTCAGCAGCGCGCGGCCTTCGGAATGGGGTGCCAAGGTCACGCGGATCTGGCCTCCAAGGCCGGGCGCGTAGGCGTATTTGACCGCGTTGGTGACGAGTTCCGTCACCAGCACGCCCAGGGACACGGCCTGGTCCGTCGAGACATTCATCGGCTCGACAGTCAGGACGATACAGGGCGAATCGTCGTCAGGGCACAGCGACGTCGTCAGTTCATCGACCAGACCGGAGAGATATTCGTCCATGGCGACGCTGGCCATGTCCCCCGACGTGTAGAGCCGACGGTGCACGTGAGCGACCGCCTCGATCCGGGCCTGGGCTTCCTTCAGCGCCGCGCGGGCCCCGTCATCGGCGAGGTGGCGAAGCTGCAGCGACATGAAGCTGGACACCAGCTGCAGGGAATTGCCGACGCGATGATTGACCTCGCGCAGCATGGCTTCGGCCCGGTCGCGGGCGAGCCGGACCTGTTCCTGGGCCTCGTCATTCTCGCGTTGCAGCCGGCGGCGCGACACCGCCTCGTCCAGCGCGTTGCGCAGCAGGGCGGTGAAGTCCTCGGACACGTCCTTGATGACATAGTCGGCGGCACCGGCCCGCAGGGCGGCCACGGCGATCCGGCCCTCCTGGGCTCCGGTGACATAGACGACGGGCGGCGGGTTCTCGAGCGCGATGATCTCGGGCAGGACGTCCAGGCCTTCGCGGCCGGGCATGTAGTGGTCCAGGGCGACGACGTCGAACTCGGTCGGGCGGGCGACGAGGATATCCAGCCCTGCGTCCCCGTCCGAGGCGCAGGTGACGGCATAGCCGTGGCGGCCCAGCTCCTTCTCGACCAGCCGCGACAGGCCGCGGTCGTCGTCGATGTAGAGCAGACGGATGACCTCGTGCCGGGTCGTCACGATGCGCTCACTCTATCTCCGGGGCCTGCATGACCGACATGAACAGGCCCAGCTGGCGGATGGCACCGGCGAAGCTCTCATAGTCGACCGGCTTGGTGATGTAGACGTTGCAGCCGAGGTCATAACAGCGCTGGATTTCGGTCTTGTCGTCGGTGGTGGTCAGGACCACGACGGGCGCGCGCTTCAGACGGCTGTCGTTCTTGACCCGTTCGAGGATGTCGGTGCCCGACATGTCCGGCAGGTTCAGATCCAGCAGGATCAGCATCGGCCCGTTCAGCCGCACGTCCTCGCTGAACAGATACTCGATAGCCGATCCGCCGTCCGCGAAATGCTCGATATCATTGGCGATATTGGCGCGACGGATGTTCTTTTCGATCAGTTTGGCGTGACCGAGATCGTCCTCGATCATCACGATTTTCACCGCAGTGCTCATCAGTAGTCTCCGGCCTCCGCGAGGACGAGGCGTGTGGGGAATTTCAGTATGAATGTCGAGCCCTTTCCAAGCTCTGACTCGACCGTGATATCGCCGCCGAGGCGGCGGACACTGTTGCGCACGAAGGCCAGGCCCAGCCCTTCGCCGGCCCTGTCCTGCTTGCCCGAGCGGCGGAACAGTTCAAAAATGCGCTCGTGGTCGCGGTCCGAGATGCCGCGCCCGTTGTCGGCGATGCGGTAGACGATCCAGTCGTCGGCGACCGCCTCGCCCGAAACCAGGATGCGACCCGGGCGGTCATGCGCGAGGTATTTGACGGCGTTGTCGATCAGATTGCCGAGGACCTGCTCCATCGCAAGCCGGTCGCTTTCGATCGAGGGCAGGGGTTCAATGACGATCATGGCGTCGGAGGCCTCGGTCTGGTGGCGAACGCTGTCGGCCACGCCTTGGGCCATGGCGGTCATGTCGAGTCGCTCGGGCAGCAGATTGCGGCGGCCCTCGCGGGACAGTTTGAGGATGGCGTTGATCAGCCGGTCCATCTTTTCCGTCGAGGCCCGGATGAAGCCGATGGCCTCGGGAAGATCTTCGCGCACGGCCGTCAGGGCGTCCTGCTCGACCAATTTGGGGGCCTTGGTCTCCACCGCGGTCATCTGCAGGTCGATGATCTTTCCGGCCTGCTCCAGTTCGGAGGTGAAACCCATGACGTTGACCAGCGGCGCGCGCAGGTCGTGGCTGACGATATAGGCGAAACGCTGGATTTCGTCATTGGCCCGGGTCAGTTCGAAGGTGCGGTCGCGCACCTTGAACTCCAGGCCGGCGTTCATCCGGTCGAGGGCATTCCGCGCCTCCTGGATCTCCAGCACATAGCGACGGATCAGCCAGCCACTGACCCCGGCCAGCACCAGGATGAGCAAACCGGCCAGGGCATTGACCAGAACCGTCGCGCCGGCTGCCCATTCGGTCTGGCGCGTGCTGAATTCAAGGCGGGTGGCCTGAATCTCGTCGATGGCGGCGGTTTCCGCGCGCATCTGATCCATCACCCGCTTGCCGGTTCCCTCGCGGATGATGGCGACCGCGTCCTCGACGCGACCCATCCGGCCGAGGGCGATGGTCCGGTCGATCAGATCGATGCGTTGCTGGGACAGGTCTGTCAGGCGTTCGACACGGAGGGACAGATCCGGGTCGCCCGCCGTCAGGCTGGCCAGTTCTGCCAGCCGCTCGGGCAGCCGCGCCACGCCGTTGGTATAGGCTTCCAGATACTCGGGTCGACTCGTCAGCAGGAAGCCGCGCTGACCCGTCTCGGCGTCGACGGACAGGGTCAGCACCTGGTAGGCGGCCAACTGGATGCGCTGGGCCCGGTCGACGTTATCGTTGAAGTCCCGGGTCCGCTGCAGCATCACGAAGACGGCGATATTGACGATCAGCAACAGGGCGATCGCCCCGGTGAGCAAGGCAACAACGGTCCGTCCGAGCGAAGGTGCGCGCAGGAATTGGCCAAGGGCCTGAAGCGTGGGGCGCAGCGCCGGGATCATCGGGCGCGAGCATTAGCGGCGCGTTCGGCCGTGTCCAGTCGCGCAGAAGGAGAAACCCGAACCGCTCTGGTGATTTAGGGTAAAGGTGGTCCGTCAGGATCGGGGAAAAGTGACATGGTGTGGTGGTGGTGGATCGTTCCGGTGGTCGTGGGACTGATCGGCGTCGTACTGCTGATCAGGGGCCTGGGCGCGCTTTTCAAGGGCCGGATCTTCAGCGGCTTTCTGGTGGGGGCCGGCGGCGCGGGCTTCATGGCGGCGGCGCTCATCGCCTCCCTGCTGGCGCTCGACGTCCAGACCTATGGCCGTCTGACCTATGAGCGTCCGGTGGCGATGATCCAGACGCGCCAGCTCGGCCCGCAGTATTTCGAAGCCACGGTGATGCAGCCCGACCGCGGCGAGCACGCCCCGGCGGTCACCAATCTGTATCCCCTGCACGGCGACGAATGGCGCATCGAGGCCCAGGTGCTGAAATGGAAGCCGTGGGCCAATGTGCTCGGGCTGGATGCCCAGTACCGGCTGGACCGGCTTTCGGGCCGGTATCAGTCGACCGAGCAGGAAATCAACGCCCCGCGCAGCGTTCATCCGCTGACGGGCGGCGATACCTCGTTGACCTGGCTGCCGTGGAAGATCAGCGCCTGGGATTCGGCGCGGCGCTATCGCAAATACGTCGATGCGGTCGACACCCTGTACGGCGGCGGTGCCTATATGCCGATGGCCGACGGCGCGAAATACGAGGTCTGGATCACCCAGTCCGGCCTGGTCGCGCGACCGGCGAATGACGCGGCCCGCACGGCATCGTCGGGGGGCTGGACGGAGGTGGAGTAAGACCTCTCCTCCCCAGTTGTGGGGAGGTGGCGCGGCGCAGAGCGCTGTGACGGAGGGGGCGACGCGGTGGCTGACGGAAAGAGCTACGAACGCGCCAAGGCTTTCCGGAAGGCGCTGACGCCTCCGCAAGCCAGACTCTGGCTGCACCTCAAGGAGCGCAAGCTGCGCGGCTTGAGCTACGGCTGCCGTCGGTGAGACCCCTCATCCGACCTCGCTGCGCTCGGCCACCTTCTCCCGCAAGGGGAGAAGGAAATCACTTACACCGTGCCGATGGTCCGCAGCCGGGCCCTCGGATGGACCTCGTTCTGGCTCATGACCACCGTCTGGCCGCGGAAGCGTTCGATGATCGAGCGGACGTAGGGGCGGATTTGCGGGCCGGTCAGCAGGACGGCCGTCTCTCCCGACATCGCGGCGCGTTCGAACACATCGCGGACGGCGCGGATGAAGTCCTGCAGGCGGGACGGAGCCATGGCCAGCTGGCGTTCCTCGCCCTGACCGACGAGCGCGTCCGAGAAGGCCTGTTCCCATTCCTGCGACAGGGTCACGATCGGCAGGGCCCCGTCGTCGCCCTTATGCTGCCAGCACAGCTGGCGGGCCAGACGGCCGCGGACGTGTTCGACCAGGGTGGTCACGCTGGAGGTATGCGGCGCGGCCTCGGCCAGACCTTCCAGAATGGCCCCCAGGTCGCGGATCGAGACCTTCTCGCGCAGCAGGGTCTGGAGCACCCTTTGCAGTGTGGTGACGGTGACCACCGACGGGATCAGTTCCTCGACCAGCTTCTTCTCTTCGGTCCCCAGTTCCTTCAGCAGCTTCTGCACCTCGGCGTAGGAGAGCAGATCGGCCATATTTTCCTTGAGGATTTCGGTCAGGTGGGTGGTCAGCACCGTCGACGGGTCGACGATGGTGTAGCCGCGGAAGGTGGCCTCTTCGCGCAAAGACTCGTCGATCCAGGTCGCGGGCAGGCCGAAGGCGGGCTCTCGGGTGTGCTCGCCCGGCAGCTCGACCTGACGGCCGGCGGGATCCATGGCCATCAGGGAGCCGAGACGGACCTCGCCCTGCCCGGCTTCCATCTCCTTGATGCGGATGGCGTAGCCCTGGGTGCCGAGGCGCATGTTGTCGAGGATGCGCACCGACGGCATGATGAAGCCGTACTCCTGGGCCAGGGAGCGACGCAGGGCGCGGACCTGATCGGTCAGGCGACGCCCCTCCAGATCATTGATCAGGGACAGCAGGGAATAGCCCAGCTCGATCTTGACCTCGTCGATGGTCAGGGCGGTGCCGATCGGTTCCTCGACCTCTTCGCGGGGTCCCGCGGCGGTGGCCGCGACCTCGGCCTCGGTGGGTTTGGGCTTGAGCCGTTCGCGGCCCAGCTTCCACGCCATGAAGCCCGCTCCGATCGCGAGGGCCGCAAACGGGATCAACGGCATGCCCGGGATCAGGCCGATCAGGCCGGCGGCGCCAGACACGACGCCGAGGCTGACCGGGTTGGTGGCCAGCTGGGCGACCAGGGCCTTGTCGGCCGAGCCTTCGACGCCCGCCTTGGACACCAGGAAGCCGGCGGCGATGGAGATGATGATGGCCGGAACCTGGGTCACCAGGCCGTCGCCGATGGTCAGGGCGATATAGGTGTTGGCGGCTTCGCCGATCGGCAGGCCATGCTGGATCGTGCCGATCAGAATGCCGCCGATGGCGTTGATGAAGACGATGATCAGGCCGGCCACGGCGTCGCCGCGGACGAATTTCGAGGCACCGTCCATGGCCCCGAAGAAGGTCGATTCCTGCTCCAGTTCCTTGCGACGCAGCTTGGCCTGGTCCTCGGTGATCAGGCCGGACGACAGATCGGCGTCGATGGCCATCTGCTTGCCGGGCATGGAGTCCAGGGTGAAGCGGGCCGAGACCTCGGCGATCCGCGTCGAGCCCTTGGTGATGACCACGAAATTCACCACCAGGATGATGGCGAAGATGATGATGCCGATGATGAAGCTGCCGCCCATCATCAGGGCCGCGAAGGATTCGATCACCTGACCCGCCGCGCTGTGGCCTTCATGTCCATGGGTGAGGATCAGCCGGGTCGAGGCCAGGTTCAGGCCCAGACGGAACAGGGTGGTGACCAGCAGCACCGTCGGGAAGATGGCGAAGTCCAGCGGCCGCTTCATCATCACGGCCGTCATCAGGATCAGCACGGACGAGACCAGCGAAACCGCCAGCAGCAGGTCCAACAGGAATTTCGGCACCGGCAGGATCAGGAGCAGGATGACGCCGATGACGCCGACGGCCATGGCCACCTCGCCCCGCGCGATCCAGCCCATCATGTCGCGGCCGGTCGGACGGGCGTAGCCGTCCTTCATCATCACCGGGGCGGGGACGTCCGTCATGCGGTCACGTCGTGGCCGAGGGCGCGCAGGACCATGCGGGTCGCCTCGGCGATGACGGCCTCGTTGGAGGCGGCGGAAGACGCCGAAGTCGCGTGATAATAGGCGGCGACAACAACCGGCGCGCCTGACGGCGGATACAGCAGGCCGATATCGTTGGTCGGGCCGTAACCGCCCGTGCCCGTCTTGTGCGCGACGCGCCAGCCCGCGGGAACGCCGGCCTTGAGCCGGTCGGCACCGGTCGGGGAATCGACCATCCAGCGAAGGAGCCGGGCCTGCGAGTCCGCCGTCAGCGGCGAGGCCGCCTCGAGGAACAGGCGCTTCAGGTTCTCGACCGACTGCGCGGGCCGGATGGTGTCCTTGTCTCCGTCCAGCCGGTTCATTTCAGGCTCAAAGCGATCGACGCGCGTGCTTTCATCGCCGATCGAACGGTAGAAATTCTGCATCGCCTCGAGCCCGCCGTTCGCCTTCAGCAGCAGGTTGGCGGCGGGGTTGTCGCTGACCTCGACCACGGCCTGCATCAGGCGGTCGACGCTGAGGCTCGAGCCTATGGCGGGCTCGGTCACCGGGGCGTGGTTGACCATGTCGGCGCGGGTGACCGGGATTAACCGGTCGAGTTGCTCGTCGCCGGCCTGGACACGCAGCAGGGTGGCGGCGGCCAGATACATCTTGAAGGTCGAGCAGTAGACGAAGCGCTCGGCCTGACGCCAACCCACGGCCTGGCCGGTCGCCATGTTCATCGCCGCGAAGCCCAGACGGCCGCCGTTGCGCCGCTCCAGGGCGGAGAAGTCGATATTCTCGATCTGGACCCGCACCGACGGCCGGGCGGGTTGCTGCAACGGCGCGGTCTCCGGGGCCGGCGAACAGCCCATGACGCCCAGCGCGCCGAGGCCGGTCAGGACGCTTCTGCGGTCCGTACCCCCGGTCATGCTCAGGCGGCCGCGTAGCCGGCGGCGGCGATGCCGGATTGGGGCGCGATGATCTGGGTGCCCTCGTCGGCATATTCGTTGAGCTTGTTGCGCAGGGTGCGGATCGAGATGCCCAGGATGGTCGCCGCATGGGTGCGGTTGCCGAGGCAGTGCGACAGGGTGTCGAGGATCAGGGTCTTCTCCATCTGCGCCACCGTCTGGCCGACGTGGGCGCGGGTGACGGCGTCGGCGGTCTGGGCGGCGCGGGCGGCGGGACTGGCGTCATAGGCCGCCGCACCGTGCGAACCGGCGCTGAGCGGCTGGCCGTCCGGCAGGCGGATGGCCTCGACATCGATCTCGGGCCCGACCGCCAGCAGCACGGCGCGGTGCATGGCATTTTCCAGCTCGCGGACGTTGCCGTTCCAGCGGTGCGAGACCAGGGCCCGATGGGCGTCAGCCGAGATGGGACGCACGGGCACGCCGTTGGCGGCGGCGTATTTCTTGACGAAATGGCCGGCCAGAACCGCGATGTCGCCGGGCCGCTCGCGCAGGGCGGGCAGGCGCAGGTTCACGACGTTCAGACGGTACAGCAGGTCTTCGCGGAAGGTCCCTTCCGCCACCGACTTGGCGAGGTCGCGGTTCGAGGTCGCGATGATGCGGATGTTGACCGGCACCGGCCTTGTGCCGCCGACGCGGTCGATGACCCGCTCCTGGATGGCGCGCAGCAGCTTGGCCTGCAGGCGCACGTCCATCTCGGAGATTTCGTCCAGCAGAAGCGTGCCGCCGTCGGCCTCCTCGAACTTGCCGATGCGGCGGGCCATGGCCCCGGTGAAGGCCCCCTTCTCGTGGCCGAACAGCTCGGATTCCAGCAGGTTGTCGGGGATGGCGGCGCAGTTGACGCTGATGAAGGGCCGGTCGGCGCGCTTGGAGCCGGTGTGGAGGTAACGGGCCATCACCTCCTTGCCGACGCCGCTCTCGCCGGTGATCAGGATCGAGGCTTCCGAACGCGCGACCTGGTCGGCCAGCATGACGACGGCCTTCATCGACGGATCGGCCGAGATCAGCGGGCGGTCGTCGTCGGCGACGGCGGACAGCACGGCGGCGATCAGGTCGGCTTCGGGCGGAAGCGGGATGAATTCCTTGGCGCCCGCGCGGATCGCATTGGCCGCGTCATTGGCGTCGGCGTCGACGCCGCAGGCCACCACCGGCACATGGATGCGCTCGGCCTCGTTCGCCGCGATCAGGGCGGCGATGTCGATGCGGTAGTCGACCATCAGCAGGTCGGCGCCCTGCCCGCGGCGCAGCTGTTCCGTCGCCTGATCGCCGCGCTCGACGTGGCTGACCTTGGCGCCATGCGCCATGGCCATCTTCACCGCCGTCGCCAGCTGTCCGCTGAGCCTGCCAACCACCAGAAGCCGCATGGGTCTTCTCCTTCAATCTCTACCAGGCGACGCCAATCAGGCGTTGCTGTCTTCCGTCTTGATGATTTCCGTCATGGTCACGCCCAGCCGGTCCTCGACGACGACGACCTCGCCGCGGGCGACCAGACGGTTGTTGACGAAGATGTCGATCGCCTCGCCGACCTTGCGGTCCAGTTGCAGCACCGAACCGCGGTTCAGCTTCAGCAGCTGGGCCACCGACATGTGGGCCTTGCCCAGCACGGCCGAGATATTGACCGGGACGTCGAAGACCGGGGCCAGATCGCTGGCGGTCTTGTCGACCCCCTCGTCGCTGACGGTGATGGCGGTGGAGTCCGGGAACTCCTCCAGGGACATGGTGTCGGACGCCATTACGGCCTTCCTTCCAGAGAGGTTTCGGGGGTCAGGGCTTCAGCGTGGCCGGCTTCGGCGGCCAGGGCGGAGTGCAGGGCCTCGCCGATGCGGGCGAAGGCGTCGGCAGGATCAAAGGCGGCACGGCCGTCAGCCCATTCCAGCTGGAAGGCAGCGGCGGGCATGGCGGGGTCGTTGCGGAAGGCCACCACACCCGAGAAGCCGGCGTCTGTGCACAGCTGTTCGATGCGGGCGCGGGTCGCGTCGTCGAGGTCGCCGGTGCGGATCACGAGACGCGGCGAGGCGTCGATCTCCTGACCCAAGGCCTCAAGAGCGGCCTGAAGCGGTGCGGCGGGGAACCGGTCGAGGGCCGAGGCCGCCACGACGCGCGCTGCCGACAGGGCCAGTTCCGCTGCCTGCTCGCGGTGCGCCTGCGCCACCAGGGCCAGGGCGGGAATGGCGACGTCCAGGGCCTGGCCGATGGCGGACAGGGCCATGGCCTGCACGTTCGCGCTCTCGGCCAGGGCCTCGGTGCGCGCCTCCAGCCGGGCGTGGGCGATCAGGGCGTCGACCTCGAGCGGGGCGTAGGACCGCTTGGTCGGACGGAAGGAAGAGGCATGGACGACCACGCCCGAGGCGTCGAACTCGGTGTCGAAGGCGAAGGGGGTGCTGAGGGGCTGGTGGGTCATGTCAGTAGATCAGCTCGTCATCGCCGCCCTGGCCCACCAGCATGATCTCGCCCTTGGCGGCGAGGTCCTTGGCGACCTGGACCATGGCCATCTGGGCCTGGTCGACGTCCTTGAGGCGGACGGGGCCCATCGACTCCATGTCCTCGCGCATGATCTTGGACGCGCGTTCCGACATGTTGGAGAAGAACAGTTCGCGCAGGGATTCCGACGATCCCTTCAGGGCCAGGCCGAGCGAATCCTTTTCGACGGCGCGCAGCAGGGTCTGGATACCGCCGGGGTCCAGCTTGGCCAGGTCCTCGAACACGAACATCAGGGCGCGGATCCGTTCGGCCGCCTCGCGGTTCCGTTCCTCCAAGGCGCCGATGAAGCGGGCCTCGGTCTGGCGATCGAAGCTGTTGAAGATGTCGGCCATCATCTCGTGGCTGTCACGCTTGGAGGTGCGGGCCAGATTCGACATGAACTCGGTGCGCAGCGTCTGCTCGATCTTGTCGAGGATTTCGCGCTGCACCGGCTCCATGCGCAGCATCCGCTGGACGCATTCGAGGGCGAAATCCTCGGGCAGGCTGGTCAGCACGCGCGCCGCGTGGTCCGGCTTGATCTTGGACAGCACCACCGCGACCGTCTGCGGGTATTCGTTCTTCAGATAGTTGGCGAGAACGGCCTCGTTCACATTGCCGAGCTTGTCCCACATGGTCCGGCCGGCGGGACCCCGGATCTCCTCCATCAGGCCTTCGACCCGTTCGGTCGGCATGAACGAGGCCAGCAGGCGCTGGGTCTGTTCGAAACTGCCCATGACCGCGCCCGAGCCGCTCATGCCCGAGACGAACTCGACCATCAGCTCCTCGACGACGGCGGAGGTGACCGTGCCCAGGCTGGCCATGGCCTGGGAGATTTCCTTGATTTCCTCGTCGTCCAGGCTCTGCCACAGGCGGTTGTGGTCCTCGCCGAGGGACAGCAGGATGACGGCCGCCTTCTCGGGCCCCGACAGCTTTCTGGCGTCCTCGACGGCCGGCTTCTTGTTGACGAGGCGCGCCGACATCAGCCTTCGTGCACCCAGCTGCGCAGGATGGAGGTGGATTCGTCAGGGTGCTTCTCGACGAAATCCGCGACCTTCTTGACCGAGGACGCCTTCACCTGACCCTCGATGCGGGCGATGTCGAGCCGCTGCTCCATCTCGGACGGCGGACCGGACAGTTGCTGCATCGAGCCGCCGGCTCCCATCACGGTGCTGGTCTGAAGGGAGGTGACCGAGCCGCCGCCGCCCATGGCCCCGGCCAGCTGCATCGGGCCGCCGCCGCCCGTCGCCGTCTTCAGCAGGGGCCGCAGCACGAAGAAGATCAGCAGCACACCCGTGATCAGCAGCACCAGCAGTTCGACGCCGCGCATCAGGTCGTTCTTGGTGAAATCGAACAGGGAGGATTTCGCCTCCTCGCCACCCACGACAGCCAGGTCGCGGTTGAAGCGGGCATTCAGGACCTCGATCTTGTCGCCGCGCGTCGCGTCGATCCCGACGGCGGCGGCGACCAGGGCCTTGATCTGCTCGATCTCGGCCGGCGTGCGGGGGGCGTAGGTCGGGGCGGCGCCGTTGGCCCCCGGGGTCCATTTGCCGTCGACGGCGACCGAGACGGCCAGGCGCTTGATCTCGCCGGCTTCCTTCACCGTGGTCGTGGTGGTGTTGGAAATCTCGTAGTTGGTCGTCTCGGTATTGGCCGTGTCGCGTGAACCGGCCGTCGCCGTGGCGGGTGCGGCACCGCCCGGGATGTTGTTGGTGGCCGTGGCACCGCCGTCCGACTGGGGCGAGGTGTCGCTGGATTCCGTTCCGTTGGTCGAGGTCGAGCGGACGACCTGTCCATCCGGATCATACCGCAGTTCCTGGGTCGTCGAGCGGCTGTGGTCGATATCGGCCGTCACCTGGACCCGCGCGCCACCGACGCCGACGACGCCCTCGACAATGTCCTTGATGCGGGCCTGCAGGCGGGACTCGGTGGTCTCCTGCGCGTCCTGGGCCGAGGCTGCGCTGAAGCTTTCGGAGTCCGAGCCGGCCGCCAGGGTGCGGTTCGAGGTGTCGGTCAGCGTGACCTTTTCCGGCTTGAGGTTCGGCACCGACGAGGCGACCACATTGCGGATGGCCTGGACCTGGGCACCCGACAGCTGACCGCCCGTGACGCCGACGACGATGGAGGCGGTCGGGTCGGCGGCGTCGGACTGGAACAGTTCGCGGCGCGGCAGGGCGATCATGACCCGGGCAGAATTGATGCCCCGCATGCTCATGATGGTCCGCGACAGCTCGCCTTCCAGCGCGCGCTTTTCGTTCAGGTTCTGCTGGAACTCCGTCTGGCCCAGCACCGACTGGTTGTCGAAGATCTCGTAGCCGACACTGCCCGAGGTCACCAGGCCCTTGCCCGCGACCAGCATCCGGGCATCGCCCACCTGGTCGCGGCTGACGAAGATGGTCGAGCCGTCACCTTTCGAGGAATATTTGATGCCGGCGCCGTCCAGGGCCGTGGTGACCTCGGAGGCTTCGCGCAGGTCGAGGTTGGAATAGAGCAGCGCATCGGGGGCCTGGCCGATGCGCAGCATGACGGCGACCAGCACGGCCGCGACGCCGGCGGCGACGCCCAGCACCACGGTCAACCGACCGATTCCGAATCTCTGCAATGCCGCCGTGAAGCCGCCCACGCGTCCTGCCCCGAATACTCACGGTACCGACTGGAGGTCCGCCAGGCAGAAAATGCCGGGCCCATGGTAAATGGCGGGTTAAGACCCTTGAACGATCAACGCTTCTTCCGCTTTTGCATGACGAAGCCGATGACCTTGGCGGCGGCTTCGAAATGTTCGCGGGGGATGGTCTCGTCGACATCGACGGCGGCGTAGAGGGCGCGGGCCAGGGGTACGTTCTCCACGATCGGCACATCGTGTTCGCGGGCGACCTCCCGGATCCGCATGGCCAGGGCGTCGACACCCTTGGCGACACAGATGGGCGCGGGATCGCCCTCGCCCGGCTCGTAGCGCAGGGCGATCGAATAGTGGGTCGGGTTGGTGATGATGACGGTGGCCTTGGGCACGTTCTGCATCATCCGCTGACGACTGCGCTGGGCCCGGATCTGCTTCAGCTTGGCCTTGACGTGCGGGTCACCCTCGGACTGTTTGTACTCTTCCTTGATCTCTTCCTTGGTCATCTTCATCCGCTCGGCGAAGCGGTATTTCTGCCAGAGAAAATCGGCCCCGGCGGTGAAGCCGAGCAGGATCAGATTCGCCACGATCAGCGCCACGACCAGGTCGCGGGCGACCGGAAGGATCATGGCCGGCGGCATGGCGGCCATATTCTCCAGATCCCGCAAATGCGGCTTCAGCACCATCCAGCAGATGAAGCCGACAGCCAGCAACTTGATGAAGGTCTTGAGGAACTGCACCAGACCGTCGGGACCGAAGATCCGTTTGAACCCGGCCATCGGGCTGACCTTTGACCAGTCAGGCTTCAGCTTTTGGGCGCTGAAAATCAGGCCGGACTGGGCCACATTGCCACCGACTCCGCCGAGGATGGTGGCCAGCATGACCACGCCGAGGAAAGGCGCGACAGACCACAGGGCGATGGCACCGATCTCGACGCCCGCCCCGGTCTCGAGCCCGCCCAGCATCTTGTGGGGCGTGGCAATGAAGGGCAGCAGCTGCTCGGCCATTGAGGTGGCGAAATAGCCGCCGGTCATCAGCACAGCGGCCGAGCCCCCCGCCAGCGACAGGGCCGAGGCGACGTCGGGCGACTTGGCGACGTCACCCTTTTTTCGTGCGTCCTCGAGTTTTTGAGGTGTCGCCTCTTCTGTCTTCGACTCGGGATCGGCGCCTTCAGCCACCGGCGGTCCCTCCCGATCCGGCCGCGAAGAGCTGGGCCAGGGCGCGGTAGCGGTCGATGAAGACCGTCCCCAGCACGCCGAGGCTGAGCGCGAAGACCGACAGGCCCAGGATGATGCTGAGCGGAGCGGCGGCGAAGAAGACCTGGAACTGCGGCATGACCCGGCCGATCAGTCCCGAGGCGATGTTGAAGATCAGGGCGAACACCAGCAGAGGGGCCGACAGCTGCACCCCCAAGGTAAAGCTGTCGCTGAGGGTCCGGATCGCAAGCTCGGCGAAATCGCCGGTGATCAACGGCCGGGCCGGTGCGATCAGCTCATATGACCCGACCAGGCCGGCGATGAACAGGTGATGGGTGTTGGTGGCGAAGACCAGGGTCGTTCCCAGCAACATCAGAAAGGCCGCCAGCGTGGCGCCGGGCGCGGCCTGAAGGGGGTTGGCGGTCTGGGCAAAGGCCAGGGTGGTCTGCAGGGCGACGATCTCGCCGGCGGTGGACAGGGCGGTGGTGAAGCTGCGCAGCAGGCCGCCGATCATCAGGCCGACGATCACCTCGCGGATGATCCAGCCCGCCATGCCGCCCACGGTGGCAGGCAGGGCCGGCAGTACCCCGGCGATCACCGGCCACAGTGCCAGCGACACGACCAGGGCCAGAGACAGACGGATGCGCGGCGGCACATAGCTTTCGCCGATACCGGGCAGCATCATCAGGACCGCGCCGATCCGCGCGAAGATCAGCGCGCCCTGCCAGACCTGATCCGATGTGGCGTAGGGCTCCACGGATCAGGCGATCACATGCCCGCGATGCGGGCGGCGATCTGGCGCATGAAGCCGCCCAGCAGAGCGCCCATCAGCGGGAGAAAGAGCAGCAGGGCCACGAAGATGGCGATGATCTTGGGCGCATAGATCAGGGTCTGTTCCTGGATCTGGGTCAGGGCCTGGACCAGACCGATGACCACGCCGACGACCAGGCCGACCAGCAGCACCGGCAGGCACAGCTGGATCGTCAGCCACAGGGCGTCGCGCCCCACATCCAGAACTTCCGCGCCGTTCATCGAAATCATACTCCGGGATACCGGGCAGAAAATGCCGGGAGCGTGGTTAACGACGCGTTAGGATGCGGACGACTGGATCAAACGGCATCGTCCAGCGTAAAGCGGGACATGACCGTCTCCCAGAGCGAAGCCGAAGCCGCCGTCCGCACCCTGATCGAATGGGCGGGCGACAATCCTGACCGGGAGGGGCTGCTGGACACGCCGGCGCGGGTGGTCCGGAGCTACAGGGAGCTGTTCGCGGGCTATGACCTCGAGCCGCGCCAGTATCTGGAACGGACCTTCGAGGAGGTCGGGGGCTACAACCAGCTGGTCGTGCTCAAGGACATCCGCTTCGTCAGCTTCTGCGAACACCATATGCTGCCGGTCGTGGGCGTGGCCCACGTCGGCTATCTGCCCACCGACCGGGTGGTCGGCATCTCCAAGCTGGCGCGGGTCGTGCGCGGCTATGCGCGACGGCTGCAGATCCAGGAGAAGATGACCTCCGAGATCGCGCTGGCGATCGAGGAGGAGTTGCGGCCCCAGGGCGTGGGTGTCGTCATCGAGGCCGAGCACAGCTGCATGACCCTGCGCGGCGTCAATGCGCCCGGTACCACCCTGACCACCAGCCATCTGAGCGGTGTCGTGCGGGACGACCCCCGGACACGCGAGGAGTTCCTGAGGCTGGTGCGGGGCTAGAACACGCGCCCCAGCCTCAGGGGTCTCGGCTACCGTCGCGGCAACGGGCGCATCACCTGATCGATAACCATGCGGGCGGCGCGGCGGCCGATTTCCTCGCCAGCGTCATTGGAAAATCGATAGTGGACGCCGCCGTAGATGCGCGAGTCCGAGACCTCCTGGACCCACGCGTCCCAGCTGGGCAGGACCTGGACCGCCGAGTTCGGGATGGCCTAGGATGCGACCCTGACGCCGGTCGCCGGCCTTGGACCGACCTCGGCTTCCATCACCTCGCCCAGCGCTCCAGCCACGGTGCAATGGCCACACGGATATTCCGCGAAGTTCGGGGTGCCGAGCAGCGGAACCCAGCCGGCGTCCGGCACCGTCGCCGCATTGCCGTCGTCCGCGCCGTTCCGGATGGCGGTGATCGGTCGCCAGAAGTCATAGTGGACCTTGGCCGCGCTCATCGCCATGACGGCGTCATCGAAGGCCATCTGATAGACGGCGAACATGCGCGCGTTCTGGACCGGGGTTCGCCCCGGAGCGTCGGCCGCCAGGCGCATCGACGGGGTCAGGTCGAACGCCTGGCGATAGCGGGCCGCCAGGGTCTGGGTCGGCGTCCGTTCTGTGTTGGTCCGGCCCCCGACACGACGCACCTCGTCATAGTCGCGGGCCCAGACGTCGCTGTCCAGGGCGGGCGGCGGCGGCGGGCGCAGCGCCTCGACGCCGGGGATCACCCAGGGCTTGAAGGCGGACATGAAGGGCTCGATCTGAGGCAGGGGCGTGCTGATCCACTGCCCCGGGCGCGTGACCGGCCGGTAGGGCGTCTGGACGATGGCAGGATCGATCCCGCCCGCGGCCATCGCGGCGACCGCGGCCTGTTCGCCGATCAGACGGCCGGCCTCGCGCTTCGCCGCATCCGGAACGGCCTGCATGGCGATGGCATAGCTGTCGTCCAGCGCGGCCTTCTGGGCCGGATAGTGCTGGACCAGGACGAGGTAGGCGGCGGTCACCGCTGCGGCGTCCTGCGAGGCGGTCGGGTCGCCCGTCGGCAGGTTCAGATAGCTTTCATAGCGCCGGTCGATGGCGTTCAACGCCTCGAACATGGCCAGAGAGACGCGCGACGTGGACCGCATCTGGTCCGGTGTGCCGGACCCGCCGGGGGGTGCCAATTTGTTGGCGAACTCCCACCAGTCGGACACTGTGTCCGCCGTCGCCGGCTGCGCGAACACCAGGGCCGCAGCCACAGTGATCCCCATGATGACACTACGCATCTTCGTTTCTCCCACCGATGTTTGTTGTTGTTGTTGGACTATCCGTCCGCCGACGCCCCAAGGGGGACGGCCGCAGCGGTCTTGAACGCCCGGCTGATCCGGACCCAAACCAGCCAGAAGAGCATCACGCCGAGGGGCGCGAGGCCGAGCCCCATGGTCAGCGGGCCACGCAGCGCCACCGGTATTTCGTCTGCCTGTCCGAAGAAGAACGAGCCGGTGGCGATGAAGAAGGCCGCGCACATCCGCCAGAGATGGCGCGCGATCCGCGGTGCCCCGCTCAGGCCGCGACGGTGCAGCATGGTGAAGTCCGCCATCGCCGCGAGGGTCGCAATCACGGCGAAGGCATAGAGGGTCGGGTCGCCGGTGATCCGGCCGAACACCGCACCGGCCGCGGCCATGCCGAGGGCGAACAACATGGCCCCGGTCTCGAACCCGCCGAGGGCTCCTTCCGGACGCTTCACGGTCGTCCAGCCTGTGGTCACCAGATAAAGGGCCATCAGGCTGGCCACGATATTGGTCGGCACGATCTCGGGCAGGAAGGGCGAAACGCCTCCGGCGACCCCGGCCATGACCAGCATCGAGACGAAGAAGACGTTGCCGGCGGCCCGGTGCACGGTGTCGCCCTTGCGGGCGATCACCGCCACGGCGGCCGCGATCATGGCGACGGAGGCACCGGCGATATGCAGGAACAGCAGACTCGCGGCGAAGGCGTGAAGGATGGCCGGAGCTTCGGTCCCGAAGCGCAGGATATTGTCGGCGGCGGTGGCTTCCATGATCGGACGTCCCCCTGATCAGATCGGGCTGCGCGTGCGGCGCAGGCGGATGGCGGCGAAGAGGAACAGGGCGGCGACGATCAGGCCGATCCAGACGCCCGGCTGGCCGAACAGCCGCGCGGGATCGAGATCGGCCAGGGTCTGGACCGGAGCCTCGCCCCTGCTGCCGACGGTGAAGGGCCCGGTGAAGCCGCCGATGAGACGCTGCGAGAGCAGATTGAAGGTCGGCCCGGTGCCGAAGGCCAGACGTCCAACGATGGCGACCGCCGCCAGCGGAGCGAGGGCCCAGAGGAAGGGCACGCGACGCGCCCAGGCCGAGACCAGCAGCAGCCAGGCGAACAGAGGCGCATGCCAGAGCGTCATGAACGCCAGGCCGTAGCTCAGCACGATCCACAGGAACGGCAGGTCGAGCTCGGCCCACATCAGCCGGGGATCGAAGCCGTTAGCCAGCCAGACCAGCGAGGTCAGAACCAGGATGGCCAGCTGCGCCACAACGACGAGGGCGAAGACGATCACCGGCACCAGCAGGGCCGGGACAGCCGCCTTGGACAGCACCGTCATCCGGTCAGACACCGGCAGCGATTTCCAGAACAGGATGCTGCGGTCACGGCGCTCGCCGTGCAGGGCGGCGAGGCTGTAGAGGATGGAGACGACCACGCCGCTGAGAAACACCGTGCCGGCCACGAAGCCGTACGGCTCCATATAGTCGTGGGCCTGGGCAGGGTCCGCCAGCCGCGCCGCCCGTTCGGCGTTGGACAGAACGAGCGAGCCGACCAGCATGCCGACCACGCCGAAGGCAGCGACCGCGGTCGGGGCGAGGTAGAGGACGCGATGCTCCCAGAGCTCGCGTCGGATGAGCCAGTAGAAGGTCCGCGCATGGGCGCGCCAGGTCGGGGCCGTGGCCGCCGGGACTTCGGACAGGTGTTCGGATTCGGGGCTCATGCCGCCTCCCGTGTCGCCTGCGTCCCGCCCATCAGGGCGACGAAGACATCGGCCAGGCCGGGCGCGCGCACCTCGCCGAGGGCGGCGAGTTGATCGCGGCCGACGCCGTCGAACAGCAGGTTGCTGCGGCCCAGCAGCGTCCGCTCATGCAGCGGCCGCAGGGCGCGCGCGGCAGCGAGCCGGTCGGGTCCGACGACCACTTCCAGATAGCGCCCCTCCACATCCTCCATCGAGGCGTCTAGCACGACGCGACCGCGGTCGAGGAAAACCACGTCGGTCAGGATGTGCTCCACCTCGGCGACGTCATGGGTCGAGACGAGGATGGTGCGATCGCCGTCGAAATAGTCGTTCAGCAGCGAGTCGTAGAACTGCTTCCGGAACAGGATGTCGAGGCCCAGCGTAGGCTCGTCCAGCACCAGCAGCTTCACATCCACCGCCATGATCAGGGCGAGATGCAGCTGGGTGACCATACCCTTGGACAGGTCGCGGATCTTGCTGGCGTGCCGGATGGTGGTGCGGGCCAGGAAGCCTTCGGCCCGGGCGCGATCAAAGCGGGGATGGACGCCGGCCATGAAGTCCAGCGCCTGACCGACCCGCATCCAGCGCGGCATGACGGCGACATCGGCGATGAAGCAGACGTCGTGCATCAGCTCGCCGCGGCGGGTCCAGGGATCGCGGCCCAGAACCTCGAGCTCGCCCTCACAGGCGGTGAGGCCGACGATGGCGTGGAGTGCGGTGCTCTTGCCCGCACCGTTGGGGCCGATCAGGCCGACGATACGGCCCGCCTCGACCGTCAGATCGACACCGTCGAGGGCGACGGTGGAGCCGAAAGTCTTGCGCAGGCCGCGAGCGCGGATGCAGGTCATCGGCTCAGTCCTCCGCCGGCTTCGGCGGCACCGCGCCCAGCAGCTCCTGAGTCAGGCCCAGCCGCTGGATGGTTGCGTGAATTTCGGGCCATTGCTCGGTCAGGAACCGCTGGCGTTCGGCCTGCAGCAGCAACGCTCGCGCGCCGGTGTTGATGAACATGCCGACCCCGCGCCGCTTCTCCACCAGCTGCTCGTCGACCAGCTGCTGATACGCCTTGAGCACCGTCAGCGGATTGACCCGGCTCTCGGTCGCGACATTGCGGACCGACGGCAGCGGATCGCCCTCGCCGAGGAGCCCGTCCAGGATCATGGCGACCACGCGATCGCGTATCTGGCGATAGATCGGCTGACCGTCGTTCCACTCTGAATCCATCGTCCCTTCCGGACGCCCCCTCGCATTGGTTCGGTCCAATGCGGCACCGAACTGGTGTTACACATGACTATAACACCTCGGATATGCAAGCGCTTTCTTGCAGGTCCCGCAGGTCGGGACTTTGGACCCGGGCAGGCGGTGCAATTCCGGTTCGGACGGGCCGGACCTGTCGCGGACGGAACCGCTGACCGGGGACCACGCGACAGGGCCCGCATGACACGGCCCGATCCTTGCGGAATTCGCCTCGGAAAAGGTGTTTCTCATGGCCTGGACGGCGATTTCGACCCGAAATGAAACAACGCCCATCGTTCGCGGCGGGTGGCTCGACGCCCTGCGTTTCATTGTGGCCAGCCTGATCATCCTGCATCACTTCCAGGGCGCGGGTCCGGTGGCCCTGGCCGAGGGCCTGCACCCGGTGTTCGAGCGGGGCGGGTTCCTGCTGACCAATTTCTTCATTATCGACAGCGGCTATGTGCTGATGCGGGTCTACGGGGCTTCCGTCGCGGGGGGCCGGATGTCGGCCGGCGACTTCTTCGCCAAGCGGTTCCTGCGGGTCTGGCCGGCTCACATCATCATGGGGCTGAGCCTGGTCGCCCTGGTCGTCGGCGGCACAGCCCTCGGGGCCCCGCCGCGGGCGCCGGAATGGTTCGACTGGTCGCAACTGCCGGCGCAGCTGGGGCTGGTTCAGGCATTCGGCGTGCCCGGCGGCTATGGCTGGAACGCCCCCAGCTGGTCGATCTCGGCGCTGATCGGCTGCTATCTGGCCTTCCCGTGGATGCTCAAGGGTCTGGTGCGGCTGGGGCCGTGGAGCGTGCTGGCCCTGGGCGTCAGCCTGTATCTGCTGGCCAACCAGCTGACGTGGAGCCTGCTGGGCTATCCCATCTACCAGATGCCCCTGGGCCTCGGCTTCTTCCGCGCCCTGCCCCTGTTCTTCCTCGGCATGGCATTGGCCTGGTTCGCGCAGAAGGTCTGGATCGCGCCGAAACTGGCCGGATGGGCCGGGATCACGGCCGCGCTGCTGCTGGCCTTCGTCCAGTATTTCGACAAACACGCCCTGGTCTCTCTGGCCTGTATCGCGACCATCATCCTGGCCGCCGGCGCGACGCCCACGCCACGCCCCTCGAAATGGATCGAGAAGGCGGCGCAGGTTTCATTCTCGATGTTCATCACCAATGAGGTGGTGCGGATCGCCTGGTTCGGCATCGCCAATCTTCTGATCGCCCGGTTCGCCCTGCCTGTACCGGTTCAGTGGGGCCTGTGGGTCGGGGGCGTGGTCGCGGCCTTCGTCTTCGCCTGGGCCTTCCATGTCGTCATCGACACCCCGATCCAGACCCGCATCCGCGGCTGGCTGAAAGGCCGCTCGCGTCGCGCACCGGCAAGCCTGCAGCCCGTGGTGTCTCTCGAAGGCTGAGAGGGCGGGCGCCGACGGCTTGAGGGCCGTCAGATCGGCATCCGCATGATTTCCTGGTAGGCCTGGATCACCTGGTCACGCACGGCCATGACGGTTTCCAGCGAGGCCTCGGCCGACGAGACGGCGGTGACGACGTCGATCAGACTGCCTTGGCCCTGAACGGTCGAGGCCATCTGGGTCTCCGCCGCCCGGGTCGACTCGGTCATGTTGCCCATGGCGCTGGACAGCATGTCGGCGAAGCCGGACTGGCCGACAGGCGCGCCGCCGGCGGTCGGCATGGCCCCGTCCTGGATCGCCGAATAGGCCTTGGCCGCCATCAGGGAGTTCATCGGTCAGGCCCTATTTCTTCAGCAGATCGAGCGTGCGGCTGTCCATCGAGCGCGCGGTCTCGATGACGTTCAGATTGGCCTCGTAGGCGCGCTGGGCCTCACGCATGTCCATCGCCTCGATCAGGGTGTCGACATTGGGCCGCAGCACATAGCCCTCGGCGTTGGCGGCCGGATGGGACGGATCGTATTCGCTCTTGAAGTCGCCCATGTCGGGCCTGACCTCGGCCAGGGTGACGCCGGTGGCACCGTCGATCTCGCGCGCCTGGAAGACGGGGATCTGGCGGCGGTAGGGCTGCCCCCCCGCGACCTGGGCGGTCGACTGGGCGTTGGCGATGTTCTCGGCGATGACGCGCATGCGCGACTGCTGCGCCTTCAGGGCGCTGGCGGCGACGGCCATGGTGCTGTTGCGCGGCGGAATGGGGTCAGGCATCGGTCAGCTCCTCATCGGCCGGGTGCGCGGGCGGCCATGCGCAGCATCTGCATGGACTTCTGATACAGGCCGATGGCGGCGTCATAGGCCATGCGGCTCTCGGCCATCTTGAGCATCTGTTCCTCGACGACGACGGAATTGCCGTCGAGCGTCGTCTCGGAATCAGGCGCGGACTTCGTCTCGAACCGGGCCGTATGCCCGGCCGGAGCGATATGCATGGCGCTGGTGCGGATCATGGTCACGCCGCCACCGCCCCGCATCGCCGCGGCGAAATCCGTGGGCTGGTTGAGGTCGCGGCCGACGTAGCCGGGCGTGTCCGCATTGGCGACATTCTGGGCGATGACGCGCTGGCGCTCGTCCAGCCAGGACAGGCGACCCTTGATCTGGCTGAGCAGCGGCAGGTCGGTGAAACCCACGGTCGACACTCCCCGGGCGCGGATCGCCCCTCCGAGATGGGCAGAAACTGCCGCCTGCATGGTTAACGCGGAGTTATCTCAACGCACCGTTAACCATGATCGCCGAAGGCTGGCGCATGGACTTCCTCGACCTGCTGCGGGCCATGTTCGCGCTCGCCATCACCCTGGGCATCATCGGCCTCGCCGCCTGGGGCGCGCGCCGCTATGCGCCGCAGCTGCTCGCCCGGCTCAGCGCCGAACGGGGCGAGAGGCGGATGAAGGTGGTCGAGACCCTGATGCTGGACCCGGCCCGACGACTGGTTCTGGTGCGTATCGACGATGAAGAGCGGCTGCTGATTCTCGGCGAAGGGCGCGAGCTGATTGAACCGCGCGGCGCGGTCACCCCATCGGGAGCCGCCCAGTGAGCCTCAGGGGCGTGTTCGTCATGCCCACCCGGGCCGAGTTGAAGCGCGCCGCACTGCTGTCGCTGATCACCACCCTCGCCTGCCTGCTTTGGCCGCTGGCGGCCTTGGCCCAGGACATTGCCGCGGCCGGCGGCCCCGGGGCGGCGATCAATGTCGATCTGGGCACCGGCGCGGGCCTGACCGAGCGGGTGGTGCAGCTGGTCGGTCTGATGACCGTCCTGTCGCTGGCACCGTCGATCGTCATCATGACCACCAGCTTCGTGCGCATCGTCGTGGTCCTGTCCCTGCTGCGCACCGCGCTGGGCATGCAGCAGTCACCGCCGAACGCCGTTCTGGTGTCACTGGCCCTGTTCCTGAGCGCCATCGTCATGGCTCCGACGTGGCAGGACGCCTATGATTCGGGCATTCGACCGCTGCTGGATCAGCAGATGGAGCTGCCCCAGGCCTTCGATGCGGCATCAGAACCTGTGAAGACTTTCATGCTGGCGCAGGTGGACCGGGATGACTTGGCGCTGTTCGTCCGCCTGTCCCAATTGGAGGCCCCCACGGCGGCCGCCGACCTGCCCCTCAGGGTGGTCACGCCGGCCTTCATGATCAGTGAGTTGAAGAAGGCGTTCGAAATCGGATTTCTCCTTTTCGTTCCGTTCCTTGTGATCGATCTCGTGGTCGCCAGCGTGCTCATGTCCATGGGTATGATGATGCTGCCTCCGGTAGTGATTTCCCTGCCGTTCAAGCTGATCTTTTTCGTGCTTGTGGACGGCTGGAGACTGGTCGCCGGAAGCCTGGTCGAGAGCTTCCAGCGAGCGTCCGGTACCGGATAAATCCCCACCCCGTGGGACTTACAGCGGCGAAGTCGCTTGCCAAGGGAAGAAAAAGCGGCGTCAATCCGTCCGTCATCGCCCTTAAATAGGGGCGAGCTTTCATCGGGAAACGACCCACATGACCACACAAGCAGAACTCATCGCCTCCGTCGCCAAGGACGCCGGCGTCAGCCAGGCCGACGCGGGCCGTATGCTCGACGCGCTCGTCAAGAACATCCACAAGTCGCTGATCGGCGGCGGCGATGTGCGCATTTCCAACCTGGGCGTGTTCGACACCGCCGCCCGTGCCGCCCGTGAAGGCCGCAACCCGGCCACCGGCGCGACCATCAAGATCGCCGCTTCCAAGGCCGTGCGCTTCCGCGTGTCCAAGCCACTCAAGGACGCCGTGAACGGCTAGGACCGAAAAGGTCTAGGCGGCGGGCCTCACAGGGGTCGCCGCCGCAGCTGAAGGACGGGCGGGCGCCGCAGGACGGTTCCCGCCCGTTTTCGTTCTGAGATCACCCTTCATGGCCGTGACCCAGCCGGCGAAGGTGTCGGCCGAAGCCGTCAGGGCTGCGAAATCGCCCGGATCGACGCCGTCTTCATCCAGCGCAATGGACAAGGCCGTCTTCGCCTTCGCGCCGGCCACGAACGGCCGATAGTTTCGCGACAGGCGGCCCAGCCCTCCCGCGTCACGGCCCAGCGAATATCCGATCCCGGCGCGAATCAGACGCGCCTCCTCGTCGCCCGTCAGGGCCGCCGGATCCGCGAACCGCTGGCCCAGACGGGCCTCGTACAGGGCCGCGGCCTGAAGCCAGTTCTGCTGTTTCCAGAAGATCTCGGCACGCACGTCGCGGGCCTCGGGCGAGGCGTCGGCACCCAGCACCTCCAGCGCATGGTCATAGCGGCCCAGCTGGGTCAGGGCGCGCGCTTCCAGCGCCCGCCGTTCGGTGTTCAATGCGCTCGGCAGAAGCGTGCTGCGCGAGGCCCAGATCGCCTGCAGCGCCGGCTCAGGCTGTCGATCCATCAGATAGACGGTGGCCAGATCGGTAGCGACCTGGGCCTTGGCCACGCCTTCCAGCCGGTTGTCGACCTGGTATTTCAGCAGCTCGGCGGCCTGGTCCAGCAGATCCACATCCACCAGCCGGCGCGCCAGGCGGCGGACCATCTCGTCCCCGTCGGCACCGATCGGGGTCAGTTCGCGGAAATCATAGAACAGGCCGAGGGCCTGGACCGGCTGCAGGCCATCGGCACCGCCCTCAAGGAACAACATGCGGAAGGCGTTGCCGAGATCGGCCTGGATGTCGGCGGCCTCGTCCAGCCGGTTCAGGCCGGGCCCCGCGCCCTTCAACGCCGTCAGCGCCTCGCGATACAGGCCCTGTGCGAGATAGAGCTGACCCAGCTGGCGGATGACGGCCAGTTCGGTGGCATCGCCGCGCCAGCGCCAGCGCAGGCCTTCCAGCTCGGTAGCGGCGGCATCGGGCTTCATCTGGCCCTTGGCCAGGGACAGGCGGACCACGCCCAGCTTGGCCGGCACGGCGATCGCGTCCAGCGGTGCCTTGCTGATGGCGTTGTAGACGGCGAGGGCCCGGTCGGACTGGCCGTCCAGCTCGAACAGCCTGGCCTGGACGAGGCGGGCCGTCAGCTGGTCGGCGGCGGGGGCCTCCTGGCTGAAACTGTAGGCGAGCAGGGCACGGGCGGCCGGCAGGTCACCGGTCTCCAGCGCCGCAAGCGCGTGGGCCGCACCGAAGCGGGCGCGCCAGGCGGCCGGGAAGGCATCGGCGGCCACCGCTCCGGCCGCAAAGGCCTGTCGGGCCGCGGCCCAGTCGCCCTGGTCGGCGGCGATATAGCCGCGCCACATGGCGGAGGCCGGGTCGCCGGCAACCGCAGAGGCCGCGAAGTCGCCCTGGGCTTCTTCCATCCGGCCTATCGAGGCCCGCGCCGCGCCGCGCAGGCCGCGCAGCTCCGGCTCCCCGATCATGTTGGGAGCCTTGGTGACGATCGCGTTCAGGATGCCGACGGCCTCGTAACCGAGACCGGAACCGACCAGGAAGCGGGCGAAGGCGAAGCGGGCTTCGGCAGAGGCGCGAGGGTCGTCACCGGCCGCCATGGCCTCCTGGGCGGCGGCGTCCTGCAGCTGGCGGTAGCGGGCGGAAAAGCCGGCATGACCGGCCTCGGCCCATTCGGACAGGATCAAGCCGGGATATTTCGCCCGGCGCGGCGCGCCGCTCTCTTCGGACGCGGCGTCCAGCGCGGCGGACGGCGGCGACAGGATCAGGCCGGTGGGGCGGCTGAAGGTGACCAGATCGCCGTCGGCCTGGATGCCGAGGTCGGCGGAGGTCGTCTCGACGGCCAGGCCCTGGGCGGTCGGCAGAAGGGCCAGATCGACCGTCCGGCGGCGGTCCGCAAAGCCCTTGCCGGGGGCGAGGGCCGTCACCGCGGCGAATCGGTCCCCGACGAGCGGGTCGGTCAGCCAGACGGCCTTGGTGGCACCGGCCATGTGCGCGACCAGGACGGGCTCGCCGCTGTCGTCACGGTCGACCCTGACGCCCTCGACGGCCACCGGCTGACCGCCGATGACGACGGTCCAGGTCGACCCCTGGGCGACGGCCGACACCGCCAGGCCTTCGGGGGCGGCGATCCGGACGGCGACGTGATCCGGACCGGCGATCCAGCGCGCGTCCGACACAGGGCCCAATTGACGGGCACCGGACATGTCGAGGCGTGCGGGCGTGTCGAACACGACCCAGACCGCCTCGCCGCGGCGGAAGACGGCGGCACCCACCGGCCTGTCCCACTGGAAGGACAGCGACACCTTGGCGGGCGTGGCCCGGGCGGCCACGGCCACGGTCGAGGCGGTCGCGGCGGGTGGCGGCGGCGCATCCGGGGCGGAGGCAAACAGGTTCAGATAGACCGCACCGTCCGCCGTGCCGCTGCGGGCGTCGGCCCCCTCGGCCAGCGTCAGAACCAGTTCGGTGGCCCCCTGGACGGCGCGGGTCTCGACCTTCTCGACCCCCTTGGGCGGATCGACCTTCAGCCGCGAGACGTCGGGCGCGGCGGTCGAGCCGATGCGGACGATGACATCGCGACCCTCGCGCCGGACGCGCGAGCGCGCGCCGATGACGCCGGCAAATTCGATGCGGGTGAATTCGGCATTGGCCCCGATGCGGATCGAGATCGGATCGACAGGGGCCGACGCCTCCTGGGCCGTGGTGACCATAGGCGCGAGCACGACGGCGCCCGCCGCGGCGACGGCCACGGTGGCTCTGAGAACGCGCTTGCTGACGGGGACCCCGGACATACGCGCGCACCCTCGCGCGAACGGCCTTACAGCGCGGTTAACGGTTGATGACCGGATCGATCACGGGAAATCAAAAAACACGGGTTCCGGATGAGGCACCGGCCCGACCAGCCCGCCGCAAGAGGGCCGGCCGCACACCCTCAAGAACGGACGGGGTCGGGCCGCGTCCGGGCGCTTCGCTCCAGCGTAGCTGTAGCGAACCCCGGGAGTCGTCGATGACCTTGCTGCCCCTCCTTGCCGCGACGCTCGTCCATCTGGCCGGGCCGACGCCCGATGCCATGAACGGCGGCTGGGCCGTCGATCTGTCGGCCGATCCGGCGCAGCCCTATGTGAAGGCCATGAACCTGACGCTGGAAGCCGACGGCACGGTCAGCGGCGACTTCTACGACAGCGCCATCGAGGCCGGGCGCTGGAAGGCGCAGAACGGTCGGGTGTGCGTGTCCTTCCGCACCACCGACGGCGTCGGGCCCTATCATACCGCTGCCTGCCTGGCGGGCGACCGGGTCGAGGGTCAGACCTGGGCGGAACAGCGGGCGTTCGTCTTCGTCTGGAATGCCGCCCGGGTCGCGCCGACGCCCTGACCGGACCGTCCCGCGACATCAGCACGGGTTGCGGCAAGGGAGCTTCGCGCCGACATGCGCGTTGGTTTCCTGTCAGGACCCCGATGTGACCGATCTCCAGTACCCGCCGCTCAACACCCTCTCCACCGGCCTGCGCTGCCGCTGCCCGCGCTGCGGCGAGGGTCCGCTGCTGACGGGGTTCCTGACCATCCGCGACGCCTGCCCCGCCTGCGGGCTGGATTACAGCTTCGCCGAGCCGGCTGACGGCCCGGCCTTCTTCGGCATGACCCTGGTGGGCATCGTCGGCATGGGGCTGTTCATGTGGTTCGAGTTCACCGTCCATCCGCCGATCTGGGTGCATATGGTGGTGACCATGCCCCTGCTGGTCATCGGCTGCCTCGGTGTGTTGCGACCGCTGAAGGGCTGGCTGGTGTCGGAACAATACATCCACAAGGCCGCACCGCCGGTGTTCGACAGCAACGGCAAACACGGCGAAGGCTCGAAATGGCGCTGAGGCCCCGGGGCTGAGGCTGACGCGTCGCCGCCGCCGTTTGACTTCCCGCCCGATGACGCGCCCCTTGCGCCCGTCCCGGGGAGGGACGCGGCCATGACCATCGAACAGATCCTGTCGTGGCTGCTGATCCTGGTGCCCGCCGTCATCCTGACGATGGCGGCGGTGATGATCATCAAGCGCAAGCGCTAGGTTCAATCGAGATTCGGAAGAACCACGGCTCGCGCATCAACCACCGTCTTTCCGGGGCCGCGGAGCGGATCCCGGAATCCAGAGGGCTGGACTCGACACGGGATCGTGGGGCGGGCGGCGGCGTCCAAACGCCTGGATTCCGGGTTCCTGTCCCGGCTACGCCGGTCCCAGCTCCGGAATGACGCGGGAGGTATAGCGAGTATCGACGTCTGAACGTCGATCGAACCCTGAGCAGGCTCAGACGAGGAACATCCCCACGCCCGCCGCCGCCATCACGATCGTCGCCGTCCAGCCGAGGATCTTCAGGGTCCGTCCGATGACGAATGGCCCCATGACCGATTTGCGCGAGGCGAGGATCATCGCGACCGCCATGATCGGCACGGCGACGAGGCCGTTGAGCACCGCGCTCCAGACAAGGGCCTGGATGGGATCCACGTCGGTCAGGCTGAGCGCCACCCCCCCGAGGGTTGCCGCCGCGATGATGGCGTAGAAGCCCGGTGCCTGGCCCAGCTTGCGGTCCAGGCCCATCGGCCAGCCGAAGGATTCGGAAATGGCATAGGCGGCCGAGCCGGCCAGAACCGGAACGGCCAGCAGGCCCGTGCCGATGATCCCCAGGCTGAACAGCCAGAAGGCCAGGTCCCCCGCGATCGGACGCAGCGCCTCGGCCGCCTGGGCTGCGCTGTCGATGCGGGTGATCCCGTTGACGTGCAGGGTCACGGCCGTTGTCAGCACGATGAAGAAGGCGATCAGGCTGCAGACGGCCATGCCGGTCCAGGTATCCAGCCGGATCCGCCGCAACTCGCCGTCCGCCAGTTCGGGGGTCTTGAGCAGGGACCGCGCCGCCGGGTCCGGACCCAGATCCTCGACCTCCTGCGAGCTCTGCCAGAAGAACATATAGGGACTGATCGTGGTGCCGAACACGGCCACGACCATGGTCATGAAGGCCGGCGTCAGCACGATCTCGGGAAAGAACGAACGCCAGAGCACCTCGCCCCACGGAATCTTCACCGTGAAGACCACGCCGACATAGGCCAGCAGGGAGAGGGTCAGCCATTTGAGCACGCCGACATAGCGTTTGTAGCTCATGAATATCTCAAGCAGCACGCAGACGAGGCCGAAGCCGACCGCGTAGATGACCTTGTCGACTCCGGGCGCGATCAGCGTCGCCGCGGCGGCCATGGCGGCCACGTCGGCGGCGATATTGATGGTGTTGGCGACCAGCAGCAGCAGCACCAGAATGGCCAGCAGCCAGGCCGGAAAGGCGCGCAGGATATTGGCGGCGAGGCCATGTCCGGTGACCCGGCCGATCCGGGCGACGATCTGCTGAATGCCGGCCAGCAGCGGATAGGCCAGCACCACGCTCCACAGCATGTTCAGCCCGAAGGTCGCGCCGGCCTGGGAATGGGTGGCGACCCCGCCCGGGTCATCGTCGGCGGCCCCGGTGATCAGACCCGGACCAAGGCGGCCGAGCAGGCTCGGCCTGCGGGCACCGGACTCGTGATCGCTCATGGTTCGTCTCGCGCGGCGGTGAGCCATGCTTCAGTCTGTACACAGGTTGATCGTCGAGGACGACCACGGTTCCCCGCGTTCAGGCCGCGATCGCAGCCACCCTTGCAAGGGCATTGTTGATCGCGCCGTAAAGCACCGTCGCCTCGATCGGCTTGGCGACATGGTCATTCATGCCGGCCGCGAGATACTCTTCCACCTGATGGCGCAAGGCATTGGCCGACACGGCGATGATCGGGACGGGCGCGAGGCCCTCGGCCGCCTCGGCGGCGCGGATCAGGACGGTCGCCTCAACGCCGCCTATTTCCGGCATCTGCACGTCCATCAGCACCATGTCCAAGCCCCCATCCCGGCAGGCCTCCACGGCGAGGCGGCCGTTGTCGACCATGGTCAGCTCAAGGTCGAGGGGTGCCAGCAGCGCGGCCAGGACCTTCTGATTGGTCAGATTGTCCTCGGCGGCGAGAACCCGGACAGGTCGGCCCGCGCGCGCAGGAGACCCTAGCCGGCCCGCGCTCGGCGCCGGACGCCTGGACCCGCCCGCGGCCCCAAGGTGTTGCAGTGGCAGGGTGACCCGGAAGCTGGAGCCGACGCCCAACTGGCTTTCCACGCTGATTGTGCCGTCCATCAGCTGGGCCAGCTCGCTGGAGATGGCCAGCCCTAGGCCGGTGCCACCGAACCGGCGCGTATTGGACTCATCGGCCTAGGAGAATTTCTCGAACAGCCTGGGCAGGGCCTCGGGGCACACGCCGATGCCGCTGTCGTGGACCGTGAGGGCGAGCCCCGCGTCGCACCGTTCCACGGTGACCGACACCGCGCCCTGTTCGGTGAATTTCAGGGCGTTGGACAACAGGTTGATGAGGATCTGGCGGATGCGAAGCTGGTCGCCCAGCCAGAGGCCGGCAGCATCCTCGGCCACCCCATAGCCGAGGTCGATGCCCTTGACGTCTGCGGTGTAGGCGAAGGTTCCGCAGGCATGGCTGACCACCTCCTGTATGTCGAACTCCACCGGTGCCAGCTCCAGCTGACCGGCTTCGATCTTGGAGAAGTCGAGCACGTCGTTGAGGATATGAAGCAGGGCGCCCCCGGATTCGCGGATGGTCCGCAGGCGTTCGGCCTGGAGGGGCGTTGTCTTGTCCATCTCCATGACCTGGACCATGCCCAGAACGCCGTTCAGCGGTGTGCGGATTTCATGGCTCATATTGGCGAGGAACTGCGACTTGAGCCGGTTCGCGGATTCGGCGGCCTCTTTCTCGAGGCGACTGCTCAGCAGTTCATCCTCCATGCGGAATCTTTCCAGCGCATTGGCACGGAATACGCCGAGGGCCCGGACCAGCCCGCCCATCTCGTCGGCGCGCTCCGCATAGGGGATCTCGCACATCAGATCTCCCCTCGAGACCCGGGCCATGATGTCCGTCATCCGTTCCACCGGCAGCACCACCCGCCCGACGATCACCAGGCCCGCGAGGAAGGTGAAACCTACGGCCAGCAGGATCACCAGAACGGCGACCATGAAGTCTCCAAGGGCGGCTCGCGCCTGTTCCCTGGCATGTTCGTCTGCCAGATCGAGGGCTGTATTGGCCAGGGAGACCAGGGCGTGCAGACCCGGGTTGGAAAGGCTGACCCAGTCGGTGCCGGAGGTCGAAACGGGCCTGCCGGCGACCAGATCCGCGACCAGGGCGTTTCGTTTGACACGCAGCTCGGCAAAATAGGCCTTGTCCGCCGCCGCAACGGCGGCCTCGAGCCGGGGCGCGGCCGGCCCCGCTGAAAGCTCGCCGAGAATCAGATCCCACGTGCCGTCGGCGCGACCGGTCTGGAGGTCGAGTTGCTTGACCTGATCGGGACGCAGACCGCGGCCGTTCGCGAGTGCCTCACCAATGCGCATGCGGTCCTCGCCCGCGGCGTCGCGGGTGGCCCAGGCGAGCTGTTTGATCTTCATCATCTCGGAGACGTACGGGTCGGTACCACCGACTTCAGACGACAACGCGTCGGACAGGCGGTTGATCTCATCGACCAGCTCAGCCTCGGTCGACATCCAGACGGCGCTCAGACCGGCGGCCCGCCGATCCCTCGGCAGCAGCAGGCCGGCATCGGCGGACACGCGCAATCTGTCGAAACTGGTCCGGAGCCTCCGGAGCTGCCGCAATGGCCGCGGGTCTGCCGAGTCGATCGAAAGCCTGGCCACGGCGGCGTCAAGGGCCACCTCGGCCTGCGCGCGCCGGGCGGCGATCGTGGCGCGGGTCTCTTCATCGGCCACCCCCGGCATGAGCAGCGCGGTATTGACGGTGACGCGCTCGAGACGAATGCTCTGCTTGGCCGTGAACAGATCGCGCGAGGTCTCGACGACACGCACGATGTTTTCAGCATTCTGGCGGCGTTCAAACGCCTGGTTCGCAACAGCGGCGCATATGCCGATCACCACAACGGCCATCAGGCCGACCAGGGATTGCAACAGCCGGCCAATGGATAGGGTTGGCTTCATGACGACCTTGTCCGGGGGACTGTGTCGGGGCCCATCAAACATTACGGATAACGCCGAATTCGTAATCTTGACCTAACCCTGGGTTAGGTAGATTCCCTTAGGTTCAATCGGCATTCGGACGTCGGTACCCCGCCATCCGCCCCACGCTCCCGTGTCGAGTCCCATCCCCTGGATTCCGGGTTCCGCTCCGCGGCCCCGGAAAGACGGTGTTTGATGGACGACCAGCGGCCCTGCTGAATGTCGATTGAACCTGATGCATGTTCAGGCCGAAGGTCGCGCCGGCCCGGCCTGTACACAGGGTCGTCGTCGAGGAGGACAAGGCCCGTTCCGGCGACCTCGATCCCGAGCCATCAGAACCGGAAGGTTGGCGCGCAGTGGCGTCCATAGTGTTGCAATGCAAGCAATGTCCTTGCGTGCGGGCACCATTTCGCCATCATTGGAACTGTTCAAAAGCTTGGCGGTTCTGCGTCCGGCGTCGCTCTCTCACTGTATCGCGGTGAACTTCGCCGAAGCGGGGAAAACGTGCTTTTCGTAGGCTCCACGGCCACGGACCATCCTGCATACGCTCGTGCAGGAGCACCCGTACGGGTCGCCCATCGCCCCCCGGATGCCGTGCGTGATGCACTGCGCGCCGCGACGCATGAGATCCATTAGCGACTCCATCAGCATCCGGCGCTGGCGGCGGTTCAGGACGGTACCATCGACAGCGTGGCCTACCGTCGCCTCCTGGCGCGCCTGTATGGATTCCATATCGCCTTCGAACGCGCCGCCCGGCTCAAGCCGGAACGGAGCGTCTGGCTTGAGGAGGACCTCGCGGCGCTGGGGATGAATCCAGAGCACAGGGCCGCCCTGCCCCACTGTCCCGGATTTCCGGCCCTGGCCCAGCCTGAACCGCTTCTGGGCGCGCTCTATGTCGTCGAAGGCTCTGCCCTCGGGGGCGTCACGCTGGCGCGTGGTCTGGAGGGGCTCATCGGCGTCGGCGTTCTGGACGGGCGTCGCTTCTTCACCGGCCATCAGTCCGAAACCGGTCGTGCATGGCGCGCCTATCTCGCCCGGTTATCGGCCACACCGTGGACGGCAGAACAGCAGGCGACGATCCTCTCCACCGCGACTGCGACCTTTGCACTGTTCGAATGCTGGCTTGGCGGATGGAACGACACCGATGACTGACTCCATCCCTGCCCGTGACCAGGTCGACCTCACCAATTGCGACCGCGAACCGATCCACATCCCGGGGGCGATCCTGCCGCATGGAGCCATGCTGGTGCTCGACGGCACCAGTCTTCGTGTGCTGCAGGCGGCGGGAGACACCGAAAGCCTGCTCGGTCGCCCCGTCAGCGCACTTCTGTCCCGACCGCTCGACGACCTGTTCTCCAGCGAACAGATCAATCGCCTTCGCGCCCTCAGCCTGGAGCCGGATCTGGTCAAGCCGCGCCACCTGCTCGACCCGGCTCTCCGCATCGCGGGGGGTGCCCCCCTCGACGCCAGCGCGCACCGCGTAGAGGGCGATCTTGTCCTGGAGTTCGAGGCCCCCGCGACCGACGATGCCTTTATCACGGATCCGCTGGCTGCGGTGCAGTTGATGGTCGAGGGGTTCAGCGCCGCGCCGTCGCTCTTCCTGCTCTGCCAGATGGCGACGGCGAGCGTGCGTCGCGTGGCGCAATACGACCGGGTGATGATCTATCGCTTCATGCCGGACGGGTCCGGCTGGGTGATCGCCGAAAGCCGCGCCCCCGAACTCGAACCGTTCCTGGAACTCCACTATCCCGCCGCCGACATTCCCCAACAGGCCAGGGCGCTCTACCTCAGGAGCTGGCTGCGGCTGATCACCCAGGTCGATTACGATCCGGCACCGCTGACGCCGGAGCTGAATCCGCGCACCGACAAGCCGCTGGACATGAGCCATGCGATCCTGCGCGACGTTTCGCCGATCCACCGTGAATATCTGCGCAACATGGGCATCAATGCCTCGATGTCGATTTCCATCATCGTGGCGGGCAAGCTCTGGGGCCTGATCGCCTGTCACAATGACAGTCCGCGAAGGCTGCCCCGGCATTTGCGGGCGGTGTGCGAACTGTTCGGCTCGATGTTCTCGCTGCAGCTCGAGGCCCGCGAAAGGAGCGAGCAATTCGAGGCCCGCCTGGCCAGCCGCAAGATTCTCCAGGAACTGATGCTGAATCTCGCAGGCGTCGAGGATTATGCCTATGGGCTGACACAGCAGACGCCCAATCTGCTCGACTATATCCATGGCGGCGACATCGCTCTGGACGGGCAGAGAGGCGGCGGGGTTGCCGTCCGGGTGGAAGGCGCGACCACCTCGCTGGGAGCCACGCCCGACAAGGCGCAGATCACGGCTCTGACGGAGTGGCTGACGTCCTATATGACGGAGACCGAGGGCGTGTTCGCAACCGATCGGTTGAGCGAGATATACCCGCCGGCCAGGGATTTCGCGGACGTCGCGTCGGGCCTTCTGGTCATCGCCGTGTCGCGCGATCCCTCCGACTTCATCCTGTGGTTCCGGCCCGAACTGGTGGAAACGGCACTGTGGGCCGGCGATCCCGAAAAGCCGATGATTTCCGGCCCGAACGGCGATCGGCTGTCTCCGCGCAAATCGTTCGAGGTCTGGAAGCAGACGGTGCGAAACCGCGCCCTGCCCTGGACCGTCGCCGAGGTCGATTCGGCTTTCGACCTGCGGGTCTCCCTGCTTCAGGTCGTGTTGCGCAGGATCGAGGCCGCGTCGCAGGAACGGGTCAAGGCGCATGAGCGGGACAAGCTGCTCATGGCCGAGCTGGATCACCGGGTGAAGAACACCCTGGCCAATATCCAGGCCCTGGTCACCCAATCCAGCCGAAACGCCGCCTCGCTGACCGGCTTTGTGGAAGGCCTGGACCGGCGGATCCATTCCATGGCCAAGGCGCACAGCCTGCTAACCCAAAGTCGCTGGGCAGGCGTCTCGATCGAGGGACTGCTGACCGAGGAGCTGGGCTCCTACATCCAGGGTTCCGGCGTCGTCCACCTCGAAGGTGATGACGCTGTCCTGACTCCGAAATCGGCGCTTTCGCTGTCGCTCACCCTGCACGAACTGGCCACCAACGCGGCCAAGTTCGGGTCCCTTTCGCGCACCGAGGGGCAGGTCTCCGTTTTATGGCGGCTTGCTGATGACGGATCCTTGATCCTGACCTGGCGTGAGACCGGCGGGCCCCATGTGGTGCCACCCACACGACGCGGGTTCGGCTCCGGTCTGATCGAGCGCGCCCTCGCCATGGAGACCGGCGGCAAGGCCACGATCGACTATGCACCGACAGGTGTCGTCTGCGAGATTATGCTGCCCAAATCGGCTCTGGTGGAGATCGGGGACAGAACATTGATGCGGGTCGAACCCTCTGAGGGTCCCGTTCTCACCTATGAGATTCCCGACAAGCCGAGGCTGTTGATCGTCGAGGATTCCTATCTGGTGATCCTGACCCTGGAGGCCATGTGCGAGGAACTGTCGTGGACAGTCGTGGGTCCTGCCACCCGTCTGGACGAGGCCATCACGCTGGCTCAAACCGGAACGTTCGATGCCGCCCTGCTGGATGTGAATCTGGATGGCGAGATGTCTTGGGACGTCGCCGGTATTCTCAAGGACCGCGGAATCCCGTTCGCGTTCAGCACAGGATATGATCAGGCGAACATTTTTCCGGACCATCTGGTGGGCTCGCCGATCCTGGCCAAGCCCTACAGCATGGTGGAGGTGGAGAGCCGCCTGCGTCGGATGATGTCACATAACGCTTCCGGCGAGACGGCCTAGGGTCCGGACCCGACCGTCGGGTACAATCCGTCATCATCCCCGGCCCGTGATCCTCGGACCAGCGTGGCACTGATCTCTCTGGAGAAAGAGAGAGCGGTGGCGACCCCGGAGGGACTCGAACCCCCGACCTCTGCTTTAGGAAAGCCTTGCTCTATCCGGCTGAGCTACGGGGCCACGCGGGGGCGTTCCTAGCGGCTGATCACGGCCGACGGAAGACGGCGGGTTGATTTCCGGTTTTGACAAGCAGTCCGTATTGATATGAAACTCTCTCGACCATGGGAGACCGCGCCGTGACGACACCCCGCACATGTCTGATCATCGGAGCCGGGGACGGCGTGGGGGCAGCGGTGGCGAGGGCGTTTGCGCGGGAAGGGCTGGCGGTCTGCGTGACCCGCCGTCCCCGGCATCTCGACAGGCTGGAGGCCCTGGCCGCCACGATCCGCGCGGACGGCGGCGTGGCCCATGCCTATGGCGTCGATGCACGCAACGAGGCCGAGATGATCGCCCTGGTCGACCGGATCGAGGCCGAGGTCGGGCCGCTGGAGGTCGTGGTGTTCAACATCGGGGCCAATGTGCGGTTCCCGGTCGTGGAGACGACGGCCCAGGTCTATTCCAAGGTCTGGGAGATGGCCGCCCTGGCCGGCTTCTTCACCGGGCGCGAGGCAGCGCGGGTCATGGGACCGCGCGGACGCGGCACGATCCTGTTCACCGGGGCCACGGCCTCGACGCGCGGGGCCGCGGGCTTCTCGGCCTTTGCGGGGGCCAAGGCGGCGCTGCGCCAGCTGGCCCAGAGCCTGGCCCGCGAGATGGGCCCCAAAGGCATTCACGTCGCCCATGTGGTGATCGACGGCATGATCGACGGCACCTTTGCCCGCTCTCTCGTGCCGGACATCCAGCCCCTGCTCGACGCGGACGACATCCTGAAGCCGGACGAGATCGCCCGTAACTATGTCTGGCTGCACAATCAGCAACGCAGCGCCTGGACGTTCGAGATGGACCTGCGACCCTTCAAGGAGACCTGGTGATGACCGACCCGAACATCGACTTCATCTTCGATTTCGCCAGTCCCAACGGCTATTTCGCCCACCGCGCCCTGAAGGGTGTCGCGGACCGGACGGGCGCGCGGGTCAATCTGATCCCCTGTCTGCTGGGCGGCATCTTCAAGGCCACGGGCAATCAGGCCCCGTTCGTGGCCTTCGGCGGCGTCAAGGGAAAGATGGACTATGAGATGTTGGAGATCCGGCGCTTCGTCGCCCGGCACAGCCTCACCGCCTTCCGGATGAACCCGCATTTCCCGGTCAACAGCCTGACGGCCATGCGCGGCCTGTGCGCCCTCGAACCCGGCGAGGCGTTCGACCGCTATGTCGAGGCCGTTCTGGGCGGCTTCTGGGAACGCCGTCTGGCGATGGGAGATCCCGCGGTTCTGCAGTCGGTGCTGGACGAGGCCGGACTGGACGGCGCGGACCTGATGGCCCGGGCCGCGAGCGACGCGGTCAAGGCGCGGCTGGCGGCCAACACCGAGGCAGCGGTCGCCCGCGGTGTCTTCGGCGTTCCGACCTTCTTCGTCGGCGACGAGATGTTCTTCGGCAAGGAGCGGCTGGATCAGGTCGAGGCCCAGGTCGTCGCGGCCTGATCCGGATTGTGGTTAATCCGTCTTAAGATACAATATGTTGGGGTGAACAAACCCCGAATCGGGCCGTGTCGGTGATTCGGTCCTGATTCGTTTCGCCCCTGTTCCGCCGGCGGGCCGGCGCCGTTAAGCCCGGGTCGATCGGGAGTCCGCCATGTCGCCAGAAGCCCTGTTCAGCGTCGCCAACGCCGTGGCCCTGCTGGGCTGGCTGCTGCTCGCTCTCGCACCGCTGCGGCGGTCCGCGCTGGTCGCGGGGGCGCGGGTCATCGGCGTCGTAATGGCCGTGACCTATGCCGTTCTGCTGATAGGGGCCGTCACCCAGGGCGGGATGTCGGGCGTTGATTTCACCACCCTGGCCGGGCTGACGGCCGGGTTCTCGCGGCCCGAGGCGGTTCTGGTCGGCTGGGTCCACTATCTGGCGTTCGACCTCTGGGTCGGGGCCTGGGCGGTCGAGGACGCGGGCCGGCGCGGCCTGTCGCACGGGGCCGTGCTGCCCGCCCTGTTCCTGATCCTGATGGCCGGTCCGCTGGGGCTGCTGGTCTATCTCGCCGTTCGCGCCGCATTCGGTCGAAGGGACATGGGTCGAAACGTCGCCTGACGGTTCCGCTTGAGGAACCGGCCGCGAATCGCCACCCTCTATGCATCATGAGTGATCGCGGCACCGGTCAGGCCCCCTCGCGCGTCGTCGCGGTCCTGGGTCCCACCAACACCGGCAAGACCCATCTGGCGGTCGAGCGGATGCTGGGTCACGCCTCGGGCATGATCGGCCTGCCGCTGCGGCTGCTGGCGCGCGAAATCTATGACCGGATCGTCAAGCGACGCGGCGCGGCCGCCGTGGCCCTGGTCACCGGCGAGGAGAAGATCGTCCCGCCCCGCGCCCACTATTTCGTCTGCACGGTCGAGGCCATGCCGATGGAGCGGTCGGTCGAATTCCTCGCCGTCGACGAAATCCAGCTGGTGGCCGATCCCGAGCGGGGGCACGTCTTCACGCAAAGGCTGCTGCATGCGCGCGGCCGGTTCGAGACGATGTTCATGGGAGCCGGGACCATGGCACCCCTGATCCGTTCCTTGGTGCCCGATGTGGAGATCGTGCAGCGCGACCGGCTGTCGACGCTCAGCTATGCCGGCTCCAAGAAGCTGACCCGCCTGCCCGCCCGCAGCGCCATCGTCGCCTTCAGCACCGACCAGGTCTATGCCATCGCCGAGCTGATCCGGCGGCAGCGCGGCGGCGCGGCCGTGGTCATGGGCTCGCTCAGCCCGCGTACCCGCAATGCCCAGGTCGAGCTGTTCCAGTCCGGCGAAGTCGACTTCCTCGTGGCCACCGACGCCATCGGCATGGGGCTGAACATGGAGGTCGATCATGTCGCCTTCGCCGGCCTGAGAAAGTTCGACGGCCGCCGGACGCGCTGGCTGCACGCCCATGAAATCGGCCAGATCGCCGGGCGGGCGGGACGTCACCTGCGCGACGGCACCTTCGGCGTCACCGGGGAATCGCTGGAGCTGGATCCGGACCTGGTCGAACAGGTGGTCGAGCACCGCTTCGATCCGGTCGAGGGTGCCGAATGGCGCAACGCCCGGCTGGACTTTGACACCCTGCCCGACCTGCTGCGCTCGCTGGTGGTGACACCGGGCCGCGCCGGCCTGAACCTGACCCAGCCGGCCTTGGACGAAACCCTGCTGCGTCGCCTGATCAAGGATGAGGAGGTGGCGCGGATCGGCCGCTCGCGCGGAGCCCTCATGCGGCTGTGGGAAGCCTGCCAGCTGCCCGACTTCCAGAAGACGACGCTGGACGAACACGGGCGGCTGTCGAAGGAGATCTTCCAGGCCCTGACCGGCAAGCGCGGCCGGCTGACCGCCGACTGGATCGCGCCGCGCTTCGCCGAACTGGACCGCGACGACGGCCAGATCGACCAGCTGTCGGCGCGGCTCAGCGGGGTTCGGACCCTCAGCTATATCGCCAACCGCCCCGACTGGCTGGATCAGGCCCAGGGGTGGCGCGATCGCACCAGGGCGCTGGAGGAACGGCTGTCGGACGTGCTGCACGAGCGGCTGACGGCCCGGTTCGTGGACCGACGCACCACGGCCCTGATGCGGGCCCTGAACGTGCGCGAGGACGCCGTGGCCGACGTCGATGCCGAAGGGGCGGTGATTGTCGAGGGTCATGCGGTGGGGCGGCTGACCGGCGTGGACTTCCAGATCGACAAGGGCTCGTCGGCGCTGGAGGACCGGGCCCTGCGGCACGCGGCACGGCAGGCGGTGACGCCCGAGATCGCGCGGCGGCTGGGGCGGCTGGCGGCGGACGCGGACGAGGCGTTCGGGATCACGCCGGACGGCGCGATCCTGTGGCGCGGCGTCCAGGCGGGCCAGCTGACCGGCGGCGACTGGTTCGCGCCCCGGGTCCGCCTGCTGGGCGAACTCGGCCCGACGGCCGGACGCGAGCGCGCGCAGCGGCGGCTGGAGGCCTGGCTGGCGGCGGAGGCGGGGAGGGTGCTCCGTCCGCTGCGTCGCCTGAAGTCGGCCATCGAGACCGGGGCACTGAAAGGCCTGCCCCGCGGCCTGGCCTTCCGCCTGCTGGAGTCCGGCGGTGTCCTGGATCGGCGCGAGGTCGAGCGCGACCTGACCGCGCTCAGCCAGGTCGAGCGGCGCACCCTCAAGACGTTCGGCATCCGGCTGGGTGTGCATTCGGTCTGGCTGCCGGCGCTGCTGAAGGAGCGTCCCCGCGCCATGGCGCAGGCGTTCGGGGCGCGCGAGCCGTTCCGGCCCTCTGCCGGGGCGCTCACGCCGCTGCCCGATCCGCCGCCCTCCCCGCGCCTGCTGTCGGCCCTCGGCCTGAGAGCCGCCGGCCGCTGGGCCGCGCCGGTCGAGATGCTGGAGGCGATGACCGAAGCCCGGGCCCGCGGCAAGGGACTGATCGACGACGCCGAAATCGCGGCCCTGGGCCTGACGCAGGATCAGGCCAGGGCCCTGTTCGCCGCCCTGAAATCGACCCGCGCCCAGCAGGCTGACACCGTCGATCGCGCCGCCCGCCCGATCAAGGATTCGCCGTTTGCGGCCCTTTCAGCCCTGACCCGGCCCGCGGCAGAGACGAAGCGCAAACCGCCGGCGCGTCGCCGCCGCGCCAGGACAACACAGGTCGGGATCGCACCCCTGTCGGGGACAGACACGTGACGGACGGCTGGGACCACTCAGCAGAGGCGTGGATCGCCGTCATCGGCGACGACGGCGACTGGGGACGCCGGCACGTGCTGGACGCACCGATGCTGGCCCGCCTCGACGCCGGCCGCGTCAGGGAGGCGGTGGACATCGGCTGCGGCGAGGGCCGGTTCTGCCGGATGATGCGGGATCGGGGCATCCGGACGATCGGCATCGATCCAACCGCCGCGCTGATCGAACGCGCCCACGGTCTCGACCCCTACGGCGACTATCGAATCATGGCGGCCGAAGCGCTGGATCTGGGCGATGCCTCGGTCGATCTGGCGGTCTTCTACCTGTCGCTGATCGACATAGCGGACCTGCCGGCCGCCATTGCCGAGGCCTGGCGCGTGGTCCGTCCGGGCGGACGGGTGCTGATCGCCAATCTGCAGGGTTTCAATACGGCCGCCGTGCCCCTGGGCTGGACGCATGAGCCGGACGGGACGCGGCGCTTCTGCATCGACCACTATATGGACGAGCGCCCCGTGCGGACGGAGTGGCAAGGAATCTCCATCGTCAACTGGCATCGTCCCTTCAGCGTCTACATGCAGGGGTTTCTCGACCAGGGCTTCACCCTGCGACACTTCTCGGAGCCCAGGCCCACCATCCAGGGCGACAAGGCCGACCGCTATCTCAGAGCCCCCAATTTTCTGGTCGTGGAATGGGAAAGACCCCGCTGAGCCTGTCCGGCACCGGCTGCCGCATCGACGTCTGGCTCTGGCGCGCGCGCTTCGCGAAATCGCGGGCGCTGGCGACGGCCATGGTCGAGCGGGGCCTGGTGCGGCTGACCCACCACGGAGTCGAGGCACGGCTCGACAAGCCGAGCCGTTGCGTTCACGTCGGCGACCGCCTGGTCTTCGCCCTGGGCGGGCGGCTGACGGATCTGAGGGTCGACGCGCTGGGCGAACGACGCGGACCTCCCGGGGAAGCCCGCGCCCTTTATGTCCTGACCGAGCGGGACTAACCCTTATTGCTGCAAGACGAACTCGCCCTCGATGTGCAGTTCGACCTCATCGGATACCGCCGGCAGGGCATAGTTGATGCCGAAGTCCGAACGTTTGATCGTGGCCTCGCCGTCAAAGCCGGTCTTGTAGACGCCGCCCATCGACGGACCCGCCTGGTTGAACTCGACTTCCATGGTCACGGACCGGGTCACGCCGCGCAGGGTCAGGTCGCCGACGACGGTCGCCTCATTGGCGTCATCGGCGTCCACGGTTACCGAGCGCGACACGAAGGTGGCGACCGGGTGATTGGCGGTGTCGAAGAAGTCCGGGGTCTGCAGGTGCGCCTTCAGTCCGTCCGAGTTCGGATCGACGTCGGTCAGGGGGATGGTGGCGGTCAGGCTCGAGGCCGAAGGATTGGCGGGGTCGAGATTCAAGGTCGCCTGCACGTTCACGAACTGGCCGTAGTAGGTCGAGAAGCCGAGATGGTTGACCGACCAGGTGATCTTCCCGTGGCTCGAGTCCAGCGCATAGACGCCGGCGCGGACCTCTGCCGGAACCCGGATGACCTGGGTGCGGGCGACGACGGACCCGGAGGTCAGCAACGAAAGGGCGACGACGCTTGCGAGCGCGGTGCGGACGAGAGGTTTCATGATGGATCCTAGGAAAGGGGGCTTAATCTGTAATCACAACTGTCACAGATAGCATGACACGGCGTCGCGACAAGGGCTCCCGCCCCGACTTCTGTTGACACTTCCGGTCGGCGGGGTCATGTGCCTGCCCGTTCCTCCCGCCAGTCGATAGCGCCCCAGACCGCCCATGACCTACATCGTCACCGACGCCTGCGTGAAATGTAAGTTCATGGACTGCATCGAGGTGTGCCCGGTCGACTGCTTCTATGAGGGCGAGAATTTCCTCGTTATCGCGCCGGACGAATGCATCGACTGCGGCGTCTGCGAACCGGAATGCCCCGTCGACGCGATCAAGCCCGACACCGAGGACGAGCCCGACGGAAAGTGGCTGATCGTCAACTCGCAATACGCCAAGGTCTGGCCCAACATCACGGTCAAGGGCACGCCGCCCGCCGACGCCGAACAGTTCGAGCGCGAGACCGGCAAGTTCGAGAAATACTTCTCCGAGAAACCCGGCCGCGGTTCCTGAGCGACGTCTGCGCGTTCGACCCTGCCGGAAGGTCGCGGCATCGCCCGGGCCCGGCGAGGATTTACACTCCTCCGTACGCTGACGCTGTGGACGTTTTGAATTTCCGCAATTTTGTGATAGGTTACCGTCATTGGGTCGGGCGGTAAGCGATTTTCTCGCGCCGCCCGCGTTTGCGACAGAACTCCGTCCATGAAGACGGGGTCGGCCAGAGGTTTGGTGATCCGTTTCCGCTCCTGACGACTGATATCCGCTGCGCCGCCGACGGTTCGCCGTCGCTGGAGAGCACAGCCGTCACTTGCGTTTCCGTCTCATCCTCCCTGCGCCGGGAAAGGAATGACATGACGAACAAGACTGGTCTGGAATTCAAGGTTGGCGACGCGGTCGTCTATCCGGCGCACGGCGTCGGCAAGGTCGCGGCCGTCGAGACCCAGGAAATCGCCGGCATGTCGCTCGAAGTCTATGTCGTGACCTTCGACCACGAGAAGATGACGCTGCGCGTCCCGACCAAGAAGGCCAAGACGGCGGGCCTGCGCTCGCTGGCCGCCGACGACGTGGTCACCAAGGCGCTGACGACCCTCAAGGGCCGCGCCCGGGTCAAGCGCACCATGTGGTCGCGCCGCGCCCAGGAATACGAAGCCAAGATCAACTCGGGTGACCTGATCTCGATCGCCGAGGTGGTCCGCGACCTGCACCGCGCCGACAGCCAGCCGGAACAGTCCTATTCAGAGCGCCAGCTCTATGAATCAGCCCTGGACCGCATGGCCCGCGAAGTCGCCGCCGCCAACCGCATCGACAAGGAAGCCGCCGTCCAGCTGCTGGCCAAGTCGCTGAGCGCCAAGAAGGCCGTCATCGCCGCCGCTGAAGCCGCTGAAGAAGCCGAAGCCGAGGCCGAAGCGGCCTGATCCAGGACGCGACAACGAAACAGAAAGAAGGCCCGGGAGCGATCCCGGGCCTTCTTCAATTCACCGCCCCGGGCCGGTCCCGGACACGCTTTCGATATAGGCGATCACATCCGAGATCTGCGTCGGCTCGAATTCGAAGGCCGGCATGGCCGGGTGGGCGGTGACCAGACCCTCGGCGAAGGCCTCCTGCAGGTCCCGCACCGGGTACAGCGTGCCCATGGTGTAAAACGGCGGTGCGGCGGCCATCGGACTGGTTCCCGAGCGCTCGACCGCATGGCAGCCCGCACAGTTCTGGCGCACGAGGATCGCGCCCCGGTCCGCCGACCCCATGACGACGGGCTCGGTTCTGTCCTGTCGGACGGCCTGGCCCGCGCAGCCCGCGAGCGCCAGGATTGCCAGCAAGATCCATGGTCGAACCGTCATCGTCTCGATCTCCCGTCATGGCCGCGACAACGGCCTGCCGCCTCTAGCACAAGCCACCCGCGCCCGGTTTGATCCAGAGCAAGGCGCAGGCCGTCATCACAGCCGATCCTTCGGGTCTCTGACATCCGATCCAGCGGGAGCGATCCATGACCCAGTTTCACCATATCCGCCTTGAGCTCGCGCGCGAGCCGGGCCACCCGGCCGGCGACCCGACCGAGGGCTATGACATCGTCGCCCCGCTGGACGCCGATGGACGGCTGGACGGCGACGCCGTGCGGGCCGAGCCCGAGCGCGGCCATGTGCGGTCTTTCTCGGGCGGAGACACGGTCGGGACCGGTCGCCTGCAGCATGGCCCCGGCGGCCGCTGGACCCTGGATCTGGACGGCGGCGACGCCGAAGACGCGCGCGGCTTCCGCTTCGGCGAAGAGCGGTTCGTCGCCGGGGAATACGTCAGCCTGTCCCTACCCTCGGGTGACCAGCACACCTATGTCGTGGCGCGCGTGGGCGAGGTCTGACGTCCCTAGAAATACTCGGCGTTCGCCGGGCATTGCGCCGCCAGCCGGCGGGCACGGATGCTGGCCGGGATATAGGGCGTGCCCCGCGCCAGCTGGGCTCCGCCGCGGAAGGAGAAGCTTTCCTGCTGGTAGGTCCCGGTCAGGCGGACGTTGACGCGCCGACCCTTCTTGTCCTGACAGACACCTTCGAAACGCGCGTTGCCGGCACCGACCTCGCGCACCGGATAGGTGCATTGCCAGCGACGGGTCGAAAGGCCGCCGAAGAAGCGGTTGATCTCGCTGGGGCGGACGCATTTGGTTTCGGTGTCGCCCTGACCGAGGGCCCGAGCGGTATATTCCCAATAGCCGGGCAGGACGGGTTGCGACGCGTCCTGGACCGGTGGGGCCGGGCGCGCCATCGGGGCCGAGGCCAGCAGCAGGGCACCGGCCAGAACAGGGGCGGTGCGGATCAGGACGGACAACTTCATGGGACAGACCCTCGACAGTGGCGCTTCACGACATGAGTAGAGGCAATATATGGCGGGAATTGAACAGTGGCTGAACGGACCCGGCACCGCCACAAGCCTCGAGCAAGCCTTGACGGGGCGCGGTGACTTCCACTATACGGCCCCCTCTCGCGCGGGGACCCCGGTCCCTGCGCGCCTCAGTTTCATGCGTCCGCACCGTTTGCCGGCCGCTCCGTCAAGGATAGTCAGATGTCGCGTCGCTGCGAACTCACCGGTATCGGCCCCATGGTCGGCCACAGCGTGAGCCACTCGAACGTCAAGACCAAGCGCCGCTTTCTGCCGTCGCTGAAGACGGTCAAGGTCGCCTCGGAAGCCCTGGGCCAGTCGTTCAGCCTGCGCATTTCGAACGCCGCCCTGCGCACCCTGGACTTCAAGGGTGGCCTGGACCCGTTCATCGTCAAGGCCAAGGACGAGCAACTCTCGACCGCCGCCCAGCGCATCAAGCGCCAGGTGAAGGCCAAGCTGGCCGAGCAAGCCGCCGCCGCCTGATCGGGCGACGCCGCTGAAGATTTGAAAGGGCCGGTGGAAACACCGGCCTTTTTCTTTGGCCGGGCTTGATCTTGCGTACCGTCAACCCTTCACCGTGCATCCCGGCGAATGCCGGGATCCAGATGGCCAACGCAAGCGATCCGGACAGCGGGTCAGGCGCGAAATCCCTGCCGTGCGACTCCCTGATCTGGACCCCGGCATTCGCCGGGGTGCACGGAGGTGGGGCATCCACTGGATCGTCAATGAAGGCCGCGAGCCGGACTGTCTGGCCCTCTCGAGCAACAGTATCCTGACCCGATAGCGATCAAGCGTACCCATTCTCCGCTCATCCCCGCCTTCGCGAGGATGAGCGGAGAATGGGTACCAGGCCTGATGACCAGGCGGATGGCTTTCGGGTTGCACCGCCGACGCGCCTGTCACAGGCTGGGGCGGTTGTTCCCGGGGGTCCGTTCGTGTCCATCACCGCCGTCCGCGCCGCCCTGAGCGGTGCCGCCCTGCTGGCCCTCGCGGCCTGCGCCACGGCTCCGGCCGTGACGGCGACCGTGCGCCCGCCGGCCGAGCCCGCCGTCGTCGTCGCGCCCGTGCGCGAATCGACCGCCTTCACCCTCGGCACCGACCAGCCCCGCACGCCCGAACAGCTGGCCCTGAGGCTGGACAAGGCCGATCTGTCGATCAAGGTTATCCCCGACGACAAGGCGATCGACGCCGTCGCCGTGCTGGACTTCACCGCCACCGCCCCGGTGAGCGCCGTGGTGGTCGAGCTGGACACCCTGCTGACCGTCTCGTCGGTGCAGGTCGAGGGGGGCGAGGTCGCCGCCGGCGACTGGACCAATCCCGAGGGCCGGATGACCATCCCCCTGTCCGGCCCCCTCGCCGCCGGCCAGACGATCTCGGTGCGCATCGCCTATGCCGGCCGGCCCCGCGTCGCCCCCCATGCCCCGTGGGACGGCGGCTTCGTCTGGGCCAATACGGCGGACGGGTCCCCGTGGATCGCCACGGCGGTCCAGCCCGAGGGTTGCGACCTGTTCTGGCCCTGTATCGACAGCCCTCTGGCCGAGCCCGGACGGGTCGACCTGCACATCATGGTGCCGTCAAACCTGTCGGCCCCCTCGAACGGACGCTTCCTCGGAACCGAGGACCACGGCGACGGCTGGACCACGTGGAACTGGAGCGCCGCCCACCCCAACACCTATGCCATCGCCCTGAACATCGGCCCCTATGACGAGGTCAAGGCCGACTACCGCAGCCGGTTCGGCAATGTGATTCCCCTGTCCTACTGGCACCTGCGTTCGGACGACCCGGCCAAGGTCGAGGCCCTGTTCGCCCAGTTCGCGCCGATGATGGACTTCTATGAGGCGACGGTCGGCCCCTATCCCTTCGGCGACGAGAAGATGGGCGTGGTCGAGACCCCGCACCTGGGCATGGAGCACCAGACCATCAACGCCTATGGCAACGCCTACAAGCTGGACGGCCGTGGCTTCGACTGGCTGCTGCATCACGAACTGAGCCACGAATGGTTCGGCAACCAGCTGACCAACCGCAACGCCGACGACATGTGGCTGCACGAGGGGCTGGGCTCATACATGCAGCCGCTGTTCGACCGCTGGCTGAACGGCGAGCGCTTCATGCAGGCCAGCCTGCTGGAGCAGCGCCGCGACCTGATCAACAAATTCCCCGTCGTCTCGGGCACGATCAAGTCCGAGGACGAGGTCTACAAGGGCGACGTCGGCCCGGGCCTGGATATCTACAACAAGGGCTCGCTGATCGCCCATTCGCTGCGCATGCTGATCGGGGACGCCGCTTTCTTCCGTTCGGTCACCCGCATCGTCTACGGCACGGCCGACCCCCGCCCGGGGTCTTTCCAGCCCCGCTACGGCACGACCGACGAGCTGCTGGCCATCGTCAACGAGGAGACGGGGCAGGACCTGACCTGGTTCTTCCGCGGCTATCTGTACCAGGCCGCCCTGCCCGATCTGAATCAGACGCGCGAGGGGGACGGCCTGGTGCTGGAATGGGTCACCGGTGACGGCGGGGTCTTCCCCATGCCGGTCGAGATCGAGGTCGATGGCCGCCGCCAGACGGTGGCCATGACGGGCGGTCGCGGCCGCATCGCCGCGCCGCCGACCGCCCACATCCTCGTCGACCCCGAGAACAGGGTGCTGCGCCGGCTGGACTTCATCGAAGCCTGGCAGGCCACGGGTTCGCCGAACTAGACGGCTTCCGCCGTCACAGCCTGACGCACCATCCGGCACGACCCCTGGGTGGTCAGGAAGGCGATGTCGGCGGCGTCGCGACCGCAGGCGATGCGGACCAGACCCTCGACCGGGGCCAGGCCCGTGGGATCGACCAGCCACCAGCCGTTCGACAGCCAGACCTCGAAGATGGCGTGGAAGTCGGGCGGGTTCAGCTGATGCGCGAAGGCGCTGACCGCCCGCGCCGGAATGCCTGAGGCCCGGCACAGGGTGATGCCCATATGGGTGAAGTCGCGGCACACCCCCGCCCGGTCGATGAAGGTCCGCGCCGCTGTGGTCTCGCTGTCTGATGCGCCCGGCTCATAGTCGATCTCGGCCTTGATCCATTCGAGGATCTTCAGCACCCGATCGCCGCCGATCGTGCCGCCGAAGGTGCGCTCCGCGAACCGTCCGAACTGGTCCGACGGACAATAGCGGCTGGGGTGGAGGTAGGTCAGCACCTCGGCCGGCAGGTCGTTCCAGTCATGCTGAACCGTCACCGGCGGCAGGCCCTTCAGCACGCCGTTGTCGACCACCGCCGTATAGGTCAGGGCGACCTCGCCCGACAGATGGGCCCGCAGGGTTCGCGCGCCGAACTCCTCGTCCTGGTCCTGGATGAAGTCGATCTCGGGCGTGGTGGTCAGGGTCTCCTCGATCACCGTCTGGCCCGGCCAGTGGGCGACCTGGATCTTGTAGATCGCATCCGTCGGCGGATCGAAACGATAGACCAGTTCGGCGCGGACGCGGATTTTCATGAGGTCTCGACTGGGCCAAGGAAGGTCCGCCGTCAACGTCGGGGCCCGGTCGGTGTTCCGGTTAGTCGCCGTCGTCAATCAGCGAGGCCCAATCGCGGGCGCCGTGGAGGATGCGCAGAACTTCAACCTGGTCTGTCACCCGGTAAAAAATCAGATAGGCTCGAAAGGGCATACGGCGCAGACCGCCTCGCCCGATCAACGGATACCGTAGGGCGAGCCTTTCGAGAGACAGGGCCTTGACCATCAGGCGTTCGACGAACTTCTCAGCCTGAGGGACACTGTCCGCGCCAATCCAGACGGCGATCTCAAGCAGATCCGCCCTGGCTGTCGGCGTCAGGACAACCTTCATGCGTCGCGCATCACCCGCAGCTCGGCCAGGATTTCAGCCCGAACCTCCTCGATGGGAATCAACAGCCCGGCATCCGCCTCGGCGATGCCAACGTCGAGCTTTGCATACAGCTCGGTCAGTCGCGCTTCTCGTTCCTCGACCAGACGCACCCCCTCTCGAAGGACCTCGCTCTTGGAGTTGAAGCGTCCGTGAGAAACGAGTTTCTCCACCACCTTTTCCAGTCCGCCCAGTTCAACGGTCATTGTCATGTGCTGCGCTCCGGATCAGTGAGCAATAATAGCTATTACCCACCACATGATCAATCCTATGGCTCCAGCTCGATGTCCCAGTAGAGGTAGTCGAGCCAGCTCTGGTGCAGATAGTGGGGCGGGAACCGGCGTCCGTATTCCTGCAGTTGCCAGGCGTTCGGCCGGTGCGGGGCGCGGCGCAGCGGCATCCCGGCCTGCTGAGGCGTGCGAACGCCCTTGCGCAGGTTGCAGGGCGAACAGGCGGCGACGATGTTCTCCCAGGTCGTGCGGCCGCCGCGCGATCGCGGCACGACATGGTCGAACGTCAGCTGTTCGGTGGCCCGGCAGTACTGGCAGGTGAAGCCGTCGCGCAGGAAGACGTTGAAGCGTGTGAAGGCCGGCTGACGGTTTTGGTCGATATAGCTCTTCAGCGCGATCACGCTGGGCAGGACGATCTCCATCGACGGACTGCTCACGACCTTGTCATAGGTCGAGACCACGTCGACGCGGTTCTGGTACACCGCCTTGACCACTTCTTCCCACGGCCAGATCGACAGCGGATAGTAGGACAGCGGGCGGAAGTCGGCGTTCAGCACCAGCGCGGGCCAGCCGGACGGAGGGCGGCTCAGGACCTGCATCAGGCCCTCGCCGCCGGGGAGAGGAACATGGACGCGAACGGACTGAAGACCTGTCTCCTTCCCTGTCTGAGCTCAAAGCCTAGTCTTGATTCGACGGCTTGGCGATGACCGGTCAGCGACGGTTCCGTAACGGTCAACCGCGCGACGGGGTTCCCGGAAAGGCCGGCAGACTCCAGCCCCACATCAGGGCACCGGCGCGCAGGGCGAAGCCGCAAGGGGCGGCGATCAGGGCCGCGGGCCAGGCGTCCAGACCCAGGACGCGGGCGACGACGAAGACGGTAGCGGCCAGCAGCGCGGCCGAGACGGTGATCTCGCGCCGCAGCAGGATCGAAGGCTGCCCGGCCAGAAGATCGCGCACCACCCCGCCGAAACAGGCCGTCAGGGCGCCCATGACGACGCAGATCAGCGGCGCGGCGTGGAAGGCCTCGGCCTTGGCCGCCCCCATCACGCCATAGGCGGCCAGACCGATGGCATCGAGCCACAGCAGGGCGCGAAACCGCCATGGCCGCGCCCCGACCATCCAAACCGCGACCGATGCCACCAGACAGACGGCGATGTAACGCCAGTCCTGCACCCAAAAGACCGGTGCGCCGATCAGCAGGTCACGCAGGGTCCCGCCGCCGACACCGGTGATGGCGCCGAAGAAGGCGAAGGTGACCAGGTCGTGCCTCTGCTGCGCCGCCGCCAGCGCGCCGGTGGCGGCAAAGACCGCCACGCCCGCGAAATCGAGGGCCCCCAGCACTGTTTCCGGATTGGCCAGATTGGGATCGACGATGGGCGTCACTCTATTGGCTCTCTATCGTCTCGCGCGCGGCGCTCGCCGGCTTGAGAGAGGGATGGTCCTCCAGCGCGACCTCGCCGCGCCTGACCGCTCCATACCATCCCCAGAGCAGATGCGCCGCAACGCTGCGATGCGGCCGCCACATCTCCGCCCGCGCCCCGGCGTCCTTCTCACGCGGGCGAACCGGTGACCGGTCGGCCCAGCGCATCGCCTCCTGCAGGGCGATGTCGCCGGCGGGAAAGACATCCTGCCTTCCCTCGCAGAACATCAGAAAGGTCTCGGCCGTCCATCGACCGACGCCCTTGATGGCCACCAGACGGGCCACGGCCTCGTCGTCGGACAGCCGCTCAAGGTGATCGAAGTCGATGCGACCGTCGGCCTGGGCCCGCGCGATCTCGTGGCCATAGGTCGCCTTCTGGATCGACAGGCCGAAGCCGCGGAGGGTCTGGATCTCGGTGGCCAGCACCCTCTCCGGCGTCAGGTCGCCGTCCAGGCCCGCCACCACGCGCGCCCAGATGGCAGCCGCCGAGGCGACCGAAACCTGCTGGTCGACGATCATGTGGAACAGGCCCTCGAAACCGCCGGTGCGCACGCGCCATTCGAACATCGGGGTCTGGGCATGAGCGCGCGCCAGGGCCGGATCCCGCAAGGCAAGATCCAGACGAGCGACAGCGATCTGTTCGGCGGACGGCGGCGGGGACATTCGGACCTCATCGACAGGGGCAGGCGGGCGATCTAATCCTGTTCGCCATGATCAGTCTGAACGAACTCCTGCATCCGATCACGCCGGCGGAGTTCCACGCCGACTATGACGACCGGAAACCGCTGCACGTTCCGGCGGGAGCCGGTGCCCCGAAGCGGAGCCTGCTGGATTGGGACCGCTTCAACCAGTTGCTTGACCAGGCGTCGATCTGGACGCCTCAGACACTCAAACTGGTCTACAATGGCGAGCCGATCCCGCCGGGAGAGTATTGCGTCGAAGTCACAACCCAGTCGGGCCGGATGATGCGACCGTCCCCCGCCAGGGTGCAGCCGCTCCTGGCCATGGGTGCAAGCGTCATCTGCGGTGAAGTGCAGGACCTGACGCCCGGGTTGCGAACGCTGTCCGAAGCCCTGTCAAGAACGTTCGCGGGTTTGACCGGTGCCAATCTCTATTGCTCGTTCGGCGGCGTCCACGCGTTCGAAACCCACTACGATCTGCACCATGTTTTCGCCGTTCAGGTCGAGGGAGAAAAGACCTGGCGCCTGTACCGCAACAGGGCGGATTCACCGGTCGACTTGCCCACCGACCGTGTCGAGGCACAGCGATGGTTTGCCCAAACCCGCGGCCCCCTGATGCAAGAGGTTCAGATGCGGCCCGGCGACGTCCTCTACCTCCCGCGGGGCTGGTACCATGATGCCATGACCACGGAAGGCGCGTCGCTGCACGTGACCTTTTCGGTCACGCCCCTGTACGGTCGTATCCTCTTTCGCCTGCTGGAGTCAGCGGCGATGCAGAACCCGCAATTTCGCGCCTGGCTGCGTCCCGCGACCGAGGACGCGGGACGCAGCCTGCAGGCGCAGCTCACGGCCATGGGCAACACCCTGGCAGCCCTGGCGGGCTCCGTCGCCTTTCGGGACGAGGTGGCCATGAGCCAGGAACGGCTCATACCGCGGAGCGGTGTCTACACGCTGCCTGACCGGATGGCGCTGACCCGATTGGCACCGACCGGACTGCTGGGCCCCCGGGTCACGGGCCCCGCGGCGGTGGCCGTAGACTGGGCCATGCAACAGCCATCCGTGGTGCTGGAGGACATGATCGGCCAGTTCGACTTCATCCCTGAGGACGCGCTGAGACAGGCAATGGCCGAAGCCGAGCGCGCGGGAGCGTTGAAACGCATCTGATGTTCACCACGCGCTTCGCCCCGTCCCCGACCGGCCGGCTGCATCGCGGCCACGCCTTCTCGGCACTGACGGGCTGGACCGCGGCCCGCGACGCCGGCGGACGGTTCCTGCTGCGGATCGAGGACATCGATCCAACGCGCTGCAACGCCGGGCACGAAACGGCGATCCTAAACGATCTCCACTGGCTCGGCCTCGACTGGGAAAGGCCCGTAAGGCGGCAGTCGGAGCATCTGGCGGACTATGCGACGGTCGTGGACGCGCTGGATCGTCGGGGTCTGCTCTACCGCTGTTTCCGGACCCGCAAGGACATACTGGACGCCATCGGCGACGCCCCGCACGGTCCCGCCGAGGCGGCGAGGCCGGGTCCGCATCCGACCGACGAGGAAGCCGCCTTCCTGTCGGAAGGGCGTGCGTTCGCCTGGCGGCTGTCGCTGGACCGGGCCCGCGACCTCCTTGGGGACCGGGCCTGGGCCGGGCTGTCGTTTGTCGAAGAAGGCCGGGGGCCGATGGGCGAACACGGCCGTCTGCGCGCCCGACCCGAGACCGCCGGAGACGTCGTCCTGGCCCGAAAGGATGCGGGCACGGCCTATCATGTGGCCGTCACCCATGATGACGCCCTCCAGCGGGTGAGCCACGTCATTCGCGGCGAGGACCTGTTCGAGGCGACCCATATCCAGGTGCTGATCCAGACGCTGATGGGCTGGCCCACCCCGGTCTATCGCCATCACCGGCTGCTGACCGGTCCCGACGGCCGCCGCTACGCCAAGCGCGACGCGTCCGTCACCCTGGCCCAGCTGCGGGCCGAAGGGCTGGACCCGCGGACGCTGCGCGCCGAACTCGGGTTCTAGTCGAACAACCGGCCCGGTGCCTCGTCGCCCGGGAAGACGACATCCGGGTCGGGCCTTTCCGCCGGAACACCCGGAGCGTTCAGCCGGTTCAGCACGTGGCGGATGACATTCAGCCGCGCGGTCTTCTTGTGGTCGGTGGCGATGACCGTCCAGGGGGCCCAGTCGCTGTGGGTCTCGGCCAGCATCCGGTTGCGGGCCGCGGAATAGGCGTCCCAGTTCTTCTGGGCCTCGGCGTCCAGCGGCGAGATCTTGAAGCGTTTCAGGGGGTCCTCGACCCGCTCCTTGAGCCGTTCGGCCTGCTCGGCCCTCGAGATGTCGAGCCACAGCTTGATCAGGGTAATCCCCGAATTGACCAGCGTCCGTTCGAACCGTGGCGCATCCTCGAGGAACTGGGCGTGCTGGGCCGGTGTGCAGAAACCCATGACCGCCTCGACGCCCGCCCGATTGTACCAGGACCGGTTGAACAGGACCGTCTCGCCGGCACCCGGAAGGTGGGCCACATAGCGCTGAAAATACCATTGCGTCGCTTCGCGGTCGCTGGGCTTGGGCAGGGCGATCATGCGCGTCTGCCGGGGCGACATATATTCGGTGATCCGGGTGATCGAACCGTCCTTGCCGGCGGCGTCACGACCTTCGAAGACGATCAGGGTCTTCAGGCCCTGGTCGATGGCCCAGGCCTGGGCCTCCACCAGCTTCAGCTGCAGGCGTTCAAGTTCGGTCTGATAGTCGTCGGTCTTTCCCATCCCGCCACCATGGGCGCGCATCCGGACAGCGGCAATATCTTCGTCATGTTTCACCCGTGTCGCACGAGCGCCGGGGATGCGCCGCAAGCCTGTCGTCGGTCTCATGTGCAGTGCGCCGCACGGGTGATACACAGGACGAAAGACAAGGGGGTTCCCATGCTCGCCACCCGCCGCGCCCTGCTGGGCGGCCTCGTCAGCCTTCCGGCCCTGGCCACGGTCCCGGCCTTGGCCCGCCCTCACCGGATCGACGCCGCGGGCGACACAGCGCTGGACGCCGTCTTCGCCTCGACCGCCCCGCCGGCACTGGCGGCCGGCATCATCAGCCGCGACGGCCTGAGCTGGAACGGCGTGCGCGGCGTCCGCCGTTCCGGCGAGACCGGGGCCGCCACGTCGGACGAGCGCTGGCACATCGGATCCAACACCAAGGCCATGACGGCGGCCGTGTTCGCGCGGCTGGTCGAACAGGGCCGCGCTCGCTGGGCCCTGCCGCTGGCCGAGGCGTTTCCGGGCGTGACCCTCGACCCGGCCTGGAGCGGGACGACGCTGGACGACGTCATGCACCACCGCGCGGGTCTGCTGGACGCCGAGGTCGTGGGCCGGCCGTGGCTGATGACCGCCCGCGCCGACCCCCGCACCTTGCCCGAGCAGCGCGCGGCCATCGTCGCCCGGGCGCTGTCCAAGCCGCCGACGGGGACGCCCGGCAGTTTCGCCTACGGCAATGCCAACTATGTCGTGCTGGGGGCCGCGATCGAGACGATCACCGGACAGTCCTGGGAAGACGTCATGCGCGCCGAACTGTTCGGCCCGCTGGCCATGACCTCGGCCGGCTTTGGTCCACCCCCGGGTCCGAACGCCTGGGGCCATCGCACCCTGGGCGAGCAAGGCATCGCCATGGACCCTGCCAGCCCCGGTGCCGACAATCCGCCGGCGCTCGGCCCCGCCGGCACGGCGCATATGACGCTGGCGGACTACGGCCGCTTCCTCGCGGCCATGATGGGCGGGGCACCGGCCTGGCTGGGCGCAGACAGCCTGAGGGTCCTGACCACGCCGCCGGCGGGTCCGCCACCCGCCTATGCCGCCGGCTGGGGCACGGGCCGACAGCCGTGGGCCGGTCAGGGCGGGCCGGGGCCGACGCTGGCGCACGACGGGTCCAATACCATGTGGTACGCCTCGGTCCTGATCGCCCCGCAGCGGGGCGTCGGCTTCGTCGCCGTGTCGAACGACGGTGCGGCGGGCCGGACGGCGTGTCAGCAGATGATCCAGCGGCTGATCGCGGATCATCTCGCGGGCTAACGTCTGAGGGTTTGCGTTGCGACACCGTCCGGTCGAGACTGGCCGGGCATGAAGCGCGACTTCGCCGATTTCTGGAACCTGATGTGGGAGCTGACGCTGGGCCTGTGCGCCGCGTTCGCCCTGCTGAACGCGTTCGCCCCCGGCCAGGACCTGCCGTGGAAGCCGCTGGATCTCAGCCATCCGATCGGCCAGGCGACGGGGGCCAAGGTGGCCGATTTCGAACTGTCCCGCACCGCCGCCCCCGAAGAGACCACCGCCGTCACCGACGCCTGTATCCAGGTGTTGCGCGAGGCCGGCGTGACCGTCGAACGCGCCGCCGACAAGGACGACAGCGGCTTCTGCCTGGTGCGCGGGGCGGTCAGGATCACCGGCGGGGACGTGACGCCGCTGGCGGGCAATCCCGTAATGCAGTGCCCCCTGGCCGTGCGCTACGTCATCTGGGACCGCCAGGTGCTGCAGCCGGCCGCGCTGGAGACCTTCGGCAGCCGGGTCACCCGGATCAATGACGTCGGCACCTATGCCTGTCGCCGCATCTATGGCCAGACCGACCTGTCGGCCCGGCCCAGCGAGCACGCCCGGGCCAATGCCCTCGACATCGGCGGCATGACCCTCGCCGACGGCCGCAAGGTCTCCGTCCTGGCCGACTGGAAGGGCAGCGGGCCCGCCGGGGCGGAGGGGCAGACCTTCCTCAAACGCATCCGCGACGGGGCCTGCCGGGTGTTCTCGACCGTGCTGACGCCCGACTACAACGACGCCCACGCCAACCACCTGCACTTGGACGGCGCGCCCCGCCCCCTGTGCGCCATGGGGCCGTCGCCCGTTCAGCAGGCCAAGAACGCCGGCCGGGGCGCGGCGGTTGGCCCCGGCTGAATCCGGTTGACCGGGCACGCATTGCGCGAGAATAGTTTGCCGGCAGTCCGGATTTCGTGCGGCCTCCACACCCGCGCAGCGCTCCTTCGCTGAATGAGCTCGTCCAGATGGGCTGACGGGTGTCCCGTCGGGACGCCTGCCTGGCAAGCGCGTTCACGGAGACGCTAAAATGGCGACCGGCACGGTCAAGTGGTTCAACCCGACCAAGGGTTTCGGCTTCATCCAGCCCGACGGCGGCGGTCAGGACGTGTTCGTACACGTCACCGCCGTCCAGAAGGCAGGCCTTCAGGGCCTCGATGAAAACGCCAAGGTCGAATACGAGCTGGAATCCCAGCGCGGCAAGACGTCGGCGATCGATCTCAAGCTTCTCTGATCGCCGACTGAAACGTTTTACGAGACGGGCGCGGGACTTTCGGGTTCCGCGCCCGTTTTCGCTCGGGCGGACCATTGTGCGAGGACGATCGCACTCAGCACCACGGCCCCGCCGATCATCTGCACCGGCGTCATGGTCTCGTGGAAGATCAGCCAGCCCAGCCCCGAGGCCACCACCGGCTGGACCAGAATGGTCACCGCCGTCAGCGACGCGGGCAGCCGGCCCAGCGACCAGGCCACGCCCCCCTGCCCCAGCACATGCATCACCCCCATGGCGGCGCAGGCGGCCCAGCCCGCGGCCGAGGCCGGCCACAGGTCCTCGCCCAGCCCCAGCGCCACGACCAGCAGCAGCGGGGCCCCCAGCCCCGTCGACCACAGCATGATCCGCATCGCCCCCGCCGTCGCCCGCGCCGCCTTCACGGCCAGGAAATAGCCCGCGTACCAGAGCGCCACCGACAGCGAGAACAGGTCCCCCAGCGGCGGATTGCTGCCCTGCTGCCCGTCCGCCCCCGCCGACATGGCGAAGGCCCCGCCCATGGCCAGGCCGATGGCGACGACGAACAGCCGGCGCGGCCGGTCCCTGAACACGATCCAGCCGAACAGGGTCACCACCACCGGCGTCAGGTTGCACAGCACCGTGGCATTGGCGACCGAGGTCATGACGATGCCGTAGTGCCAGAACGACAGGTCCAGCACGAAGAAGACCGCCGCCAGCGCCATCCATTTCGACGGCCGCCCGATGCCCTCCCCGCCCCCGCCAAGGGCGGCGGGTCGGACGGTCAGCAGCAACAGCAGCGGCAGGGCAAAGGCGAAGCGCCAGAAGCCGGCGGCGGCCGGCCCCGTCTCGGTCAGCCGCACCAGAATGGGCGCGAACGCCAGCACGCACGCCGAGGCGATCAGGACCAGCAGGGCAGAGGTGCGGGAGGACGGCATGGGAGGGGTATAGCGGGCGGGTGCAGGAATATCTCCCTCCCCCTCCGGGGGAGGGTGGTCGCGCAGCGACCGGGTGGGGACGCTTCGGCGAGACAGGCATGGCGCTTGCGTCGCCGGGCCCCTCCCACCCTGTCGCCGCTGCGCGCCGACATCCCTCCCTCGGGGAGGGAGGGAGAAACCGTGGGCCCGGTTCCCCGCCTCAGTCCTTGAGCTTCTCGACCCGGCGCAGTCCGCCCTTCTGGCCGGCGGTGCGCGCCAGATCGGGGTCGCGGGCGAAGGAGCGCTGTTCGGGGGCCAGGCTGGCCCCGCCCTTGGCGGCGATCTCGCGCCGCTTCTCGGGCGACATGGCCGCAAAACCGCGCGGGCGCGGCGGGGTGGTGGATTTTTCGACGGTCATACGGGTCCTCCGATCTGTTGAACGCCCGGGGCGGCGCTTTCCGTCGCACTGAAGGTTGCAGATCAGCGTTCGGTTCCCGCGACCGCCGGTCGCGGCCTGAACAGTGCCGCCCCCACGCCTTGCATCCCCGCGAAGGCGGGGACCCAGGTTTGAGCGACAGCGGTCCTGTCTGAACGAACCCTCGCCCGGTCCGGCCCCGGCGGCGCGGCCCAAGCCTGGGTCCCCGCCTTCGCGGGGATGCCCGGATGGAGGATCAGCGCCCTTCCTTTCGTCATCCTCCGGCGACCCCCGCGAAAGCGGGGGGAGACCGGGGGACCCAGCGGCGCCGAAGGCGATCTTTTCACGCACGATGTCGGACAGCGGCATCCGCGATAGGTTCGCGCTCCCGCGCGCCGCTGGGTCCCCCGGTCGCGGCGCTGAAGCGCCTTGCCAGAGGATGACGAAAGGAAGGGATCAGCTGCGGCAGGCGGTCGGCGGCGCGATTGGGACAGAAGCCGTGCAGCGCGACCCAGGCCTCGGTGACCGACCGCGCGGTCCGGGTCGGCCCCTTGAAGACGACGGCCGGCTCGGCGAAGCCGAGCGCGCACCAGTGATTGTCGTCCTGCCCCATCCACCCACCTTAGCGGGTGGATGGTCAGAGGGTTAGCCTCTCCGTGCGTTGAAGATCGCTCTCGCCGCCAGCGATAACTCAACTTGCATCTCGGATCATTTATGGTACACTGCATCTGCACACCACGGCAATGGGTCGGGTGAATCAGTGGACGGAATGAACCGATATGCATAGTTGTATCAACCTGCACGCGGGAGGTGTTTATGCACACCGTTCTCTTCTACCGAACCTTGGCTGGCCGGCCTGTCATGAAGGAGTGGCTGCGCTCGTTCGATAAGCCTGATCGCGCCATCCTCGGTTACGATCTCAAACGGATTCAGTTTGGCTTTCCGATGGGACTGCCCCTCTGCCATTCTCTTGGCAGCGGGCTGTGGGAGGTCCGTTCGAGCCTCGGCGGGAACCGTGAGGTACGGATGATCTTCTTCCACGACCTCGAGGCCAAGGCCTTGGTGGTGGTGCACGGCTTCCTCAAGAAGTCGCAGAAGGCACCGAAGGCCGACCTCGATCTGGCGTATCGACGAATGAAGGAGTGCAGTCCCTATGAGGGCAACCCATGAACGATATCCAACCTCGTGATATTTCCGAGTTCGACTCCCTGGACGACTTCCTCGACGAGGACGGCATCCGGGAAGAGGTCACCCTGCGCGCCATCAAGAGCGTGATCGCGCTGCAGCTGCGTCAGGCCATGACCGAGCGGAAGATGACCTTGTCCGCCATGGCCGCCGAAATGGACACCAGCCGGGCGCAGCTGAACCGGGTGCTGGACCCGGAGGAATTCAACGTGACGCTGGAGACGCTGAGCCGCGCCGCGAAGGTGGTGGGGCGAGGGCTGAAGGTGGAGTTGATTTAATCGTCGCCGCTCGCCGCTGACAACCCGCATTGCAGAACAATGTGGTCAAACTCCTTGAACGCTCACCGATGAGCGGGGCGAATAGCACGCTCCTTTGTCGCCTGCAGTCAGTCGGTCCAAACAGCCAAGCGGTATGTCATGGCCGGCACCCGAGGACTTTCTTTGCCGTGGACAGCGCGACAACCTGCGGTATGGTCACGCTCGACACGCGGAAGACCAGCAACGGCCACCCGTTAGTTGCTGTCGGTGCTCACTAGCGTTTGAGGAACCAATGGCGATCCTTTCATTGTCAACTGATGAAGCGCTGGCGCTTGCGGCCCGTGCCGAGGACGAGCTCTTCGACCGGAAGAGCTCAAGGGTAGACGGTCGCGGACTGCAGAAGATTGCCGTCGCTCTAGCCAACGCCAACGGTGGCGAAGTCACGGTAGGGATCGCGGACAGTAAAGAAGAGCCCGAAGTTGCGAAGCGATGGAGCGGCTTGTCCGAGCCAGAAGATTTCAATGGTCTTTTGCAATCTCTCTTTACGCTCAACCCTTTCGTCGAATTTAGATACGAGTTTTGCCAATCTGACGCGTTCCCGGGCACGATCCTTAGATTGTACATCGACAAGATTGTTGAAGTTGCAAAAACTGCCGACGGAAAAGTATACCAGCGGGTCGGCGCCTCATCCCAACCCATTACTGATCCCGCCAAGATTACCGCGCTTGCATTCGCAAAGGGTGCGGCAAGTTATGAGAATATCTCATTAGCCAATGTTGACGCGGAAACAGTTGTCGACTCTGACGAGATGGCAAGATTTTGCGCCGAACTCATACCCGCTCAAGAGCCATTGGCATTTTGCGTCAATGAGGGGCTGATTGATCGGAAGACATTTTCGCCGTGCGTTGCCGGCTTGCTCTTGTATGGCGACAACCCGTCAGCAAGTTTCCCTAAGAGATGTGCTGTCAAAATCGTCTTCTATGACACTAAACTTGAAAAACCAGAGCGTGAACATTTAAAGATTAACGAATCAATCTCCGGCCCTTTGTACCAACTTGCTCATAAAACCGCGGCGCGCGTCGCGGAAATCATGTCCAGTATCAGCGTTATGGGACCTGACGGCCTAAAGACCGTCGACTATCCACCTGAAGCTATTTGGGAAATTCTTGTAAACGCGCTCATTCATCGCGATTATTCGATTGCCGACGACGTTCAAGTAATAATTTACCAGAACCGAATCGAAATTAGAAGTCCCGGCAAGCTGCCGGGATTTGTAACTACAGAGAATTATCTCGACGTTCGCTACAGCCGGAACGCAAAGATCGTTCGCTCACTGGCAAGATACAAGAATCCTCCGAACAAGGATCTTGGTGAGGGACTCAATACGGCTTTCGACAAAATGAAAGAGTGGAGACTAAAAGATCCGGTACTGCGGGAGGAAGGCAACTACGTAATCGTGACAATCCCGCACACGCCACTCGCTACACCAGAAGAAATGGTCATCGAATATTTAAGTAAGTATCCCGAGATTCGTAACGCTGATGCGAGAGAGATGACTGGAATACACTCAGAAAACCAAATGAAAGATGTCTTTTACAGGCTTCGCGATAAAGTCTTGATAGAACGGGTTCCGGGAAAACTCGGAAACGCTGCCGCCTGGAAGCGAGTTTAAATTACAGTGGGACAGAAGGTCACTCTCCCCGCCTCACCTCGCTATCCAGCAGACGATTGATTGGAGGACTAGGGGCGCCCCCTAGGGGTGAAACACGCCCCCCCCTACCTTCCCTTCCGGAACGCCTCCGCCTTCTCCGCCGCCGCGTCGGCCCGCCAACGCTTCGGCGCGGACTTGTCGACCGTCTCCCCCTCGGCGGTCAGGACCTCATTGGCGAACTCCAGGTCCATCAGCTTCATGCGCTTGATCTCGTCCCTGAGCCGCGCGGCCTCCTCGAACTCGAGGTTGGCGGCGGCGTTGCGCATGCGGCCTTCGATGTCCTTGAGGGCGGCCTGGAAGTTGGAGCCGGTAAAGGGTCGGGACTCCTCCTTCATGCCCGGGGCGGTCAGCTTGTCGAGGGCGCGGGACTCATAGGGGCTGGCCATGATCTCGCGGATGTCGCGCTTGACCGATTCCGGGGTGATGCCGTGTTCGAGGTTATAGGCCTCCTGCTTTTCGCGGCGGCGGTTGGTCTCGGCGATGGCGCGCTCCATCGAGCCGGTCATGCGGTCGGCGTAGAGGATAACGCGGCCGTCGACGTTGCGCGCGGCCCGGCCAATCGTCTGGATCAGGCTGGTCTCGGAGCGCAGGAAGCCCTCCTTGTCGGCGTCGAGGATGGCGACCAGGCCGCACTCGGGGATGTCGAGGCCCTCGCGCAGCAGGTTGATGCCGATCAGGACGTCGAAGGAGCCCACACGCAGGTCGCGCAGGATCTCGATCCTCTCCATCGTGTCGACGTCGGAGTGCATGTAGCGGACGCGGACGCCCTGTTCGTGCATGTATTCGGTCAGGTCCTCGGCCATCTTCTTGGTCAGGACGGTGACCAGGGAGCGGTAGCCGGCGCGGGCGACGGCCTTCACCTCATCGATGACGTCGTCGACCTGGTTGCGGGTCTGGCCGGAGACCGGGCGGATCTCGACCGGGGGGTCGATCAGGCCGGTGGGGCGGATGACCTGTTCGGTGAAGACGCCGCCGGTGCGCTCCATCTCCCACGGGCCGGGGGTGGCGGTGACGAACAGGGTCTGGGGCCGCATGGCGTCCCATTCGTCGAACTTCAGCGGGCGGTTGTCGATACAGCTGGGCAGGCGGAAGCCGTATTCGGCCAAGGTGGATTTGCGACGGTAGTCGCCGCGGTACATGCCGCTGATCTGGCCGACGGTGACGTGGCTCTCGTCGACGAACAGCAGGGCGTTGTCGGGGATGTATTCGAAGAAGGTCGGCGGCGGCTCGCCGGGCGAACGGCCGGTCAGCCAGCGGCTGTAGTTCTCGATGCCGGCGCAGGAGCCGGTGGCCTCCATCATCTCCAGATCGAAGCGCACGCGTTGCTCGAGGCGCTGGGCTTCCAGCAGCTTGCCGTTCTCGACCATCCAGTCGAGCGTCTCCTTCAGCTCGGCCTTGATGCCGGTGATGGCCTGGTTCAGCGACGGGCGCGGGGTGACGTAGTGGCTGGCGGCGTAGACGGTGATCTCGGTCAGGTCGGCGGTCTTCTTGCCGGTCAGGGGGTCGAACTCCTGGATCGATTCCAGCTCGTCACCGAACAGCTGGATGCGCCAGGCGCGGTCCTCCATGTGGACGGGGAAGATCTCCAGCACGTCGCCGCGCTTGCGGAACATGCCGCGGTCGAAATTCAGGTCGTTGCGCTTGTACTGCAGCGCGATCAGGTCGGCGCGGAGCTTGGACTCGTCGATCTGGTCGCCAACCTTCAGGGTGAAGGTCATGGCGGTGTAGGTCTCGACCGAGCCGATGCCGTAGATGCAGCTGACTGAGGCGACGACGATGACGTCGTCCCGCTCCAGAATCGCCCGCGTCGCCGAGTGGCGCATGCGGTCGATCTGCTCATTTATGGACGAGTCCTTCTCGATGTAAGTATCTGATTTCGGGACATAAGCTTCCGGCTGGTAGTAGTCGTAGTAGCTGACGAAATACTCGACGGCGTTGTCCGGGAAGAAGCTTTTGAACTCGGAATAGAGCTGGGCGGCGAGGGTCTTGTTGGGGGCGAGGATCAGGGCCGGGCGCTGGGTGGCCTCGATGACCTTGGCCATGGTGAAGGTCTTGCCCGAGCCGGTGACGCCGAGCAGGACCTGATCGCGTTCGCCGGTGGCGGCGGTGGCCACCAGTTCCTTGATCGCCGCGGGCTGGTCGCCGGCGGGGGTGTATTTGGTCTCCAGCCGGAAGGGGATGTGTTTGCGGCCGGCGGGACGGTCGGGCCGGTGCGGGGTCCAGTCGGAGGGCTTGCCGGGGGCCTCTTCCGGCGTCAGGCGCGGACCGGTGACGGGAGCGAACATCGGCATGTTCGGGGTCTTGACCGGCATACGGGGGCCCTTGCCCTCCTCGTCGCGCAGGAAGGCGGCGGGCGCCTCGGCCAGGGACTCGCCCGGGACGTGGACCGGTTTCGTGATGCGCGGCGCGGAGCCCTTGGGGGGCGAACTGGAACGGTTCATGAACGGAACTTAGGTGCCGACCCCCGGCTCGGCTAGTGGCGGGCTATGCGCCGCGGAGAAGAACGCCCGCGGTGAGGACGGCGAAGGCGACGGCCAGGGTGTCGAAGACGTGCGCGCTGATGAAGGGGACGGCGACACCGCCGTAGTGGGCCAGCACGGCGAGGATCGCGAGGATCACGGCGATGGCGAACAGGGGCACGGAGGGAGCCGTGAGGGGAAGGCCGGCGCTGCGATTGACCATGGGCTCTGTCCTGTCCGGGACGGCGCGGAGTGCGGCGACCAGCTTGACCGTAACGCCACGGGCGGTCCCGTGTTCCGGTCCGAAAACCGCGAGACGGCGGCGGGCCGGCGGGGCATGATCGCGGCCGAACCGGAGACCGTGCCATGACCCCCTTCCACGCGCTGCATGAGTCCGGCCTGCTGATCCTGCCCAATGCCTGGGACGCGGCGTCGGCGGCGCTGGCGGTGGCGGCGGGGGCCAAGGCGGTGGCGACGACCAGCGCGGGCGTGGCCTGGGCTCTGGGCTGGCCGGACGGGGCCCAGCCGCCGGAAGGCGAGCTGCTCGGCGCGCTGGCGCGGATGGTGCGGGCGGCGGGGACCACGCCGGTCAGCGCCGACTGCGAGGCCGGCTTTTCCGACACCCCGGCGGGGGCCGCGTCCTTCGTGCAGCGGGTGGTCGAGGCCGGGGCGGCGGGGATCAATATCGAGGACGGCGCCGACGCGCCGGAGCTGCTGGCCGACAAGATCGCGGCCGTCCGCGCGGCGGTGGGGCCGGACCTGTTCATCAACGCCCGCTGCGACCTGTGGCTGAGGGGGATCGGGCCGGTCGAGGGACGGCTGGAGGCGGCGGAGGCGCGCGCCGCCCTGTATCGCTCGGCCGGGGCCGATGGCCTGTTCATGCCGGGGGTCACCGATCCGGAGACGATCCGCGTCCTGGTCGGATGGGGCCTGCCGCTGAACCTGCTGGCGCGGCCCGGCCTGGCCGATGCGGCGGGGCTGGAGGCGCTGGGGGTGCGTCGGTTGAGCGCCGGGTCGAACATCGCGGCGGCGGCGTATCAGACCGCCGACACTCTGACGCGCGGCTTCTTGGCGGACGGACGGTCCGAGGCCCAGATCGCGGCGACGATGGACTATGGCGCGCTGAACGCGCTGATGAACGGGGCTCGATGAGCGGGGCCCTTGACAACCTGACCCTGTCCCGGATCGAGAGCCCGATCGGGCCGCTGGCGCTCGCGTGCGACGGGGCGGGCGTGGTGCGGGGGCTGTCGTTCGGGGACGGGCTGATCAAGGCGATGCGGCGGGAGTATCCGGGCGCGGCCATGGCCGAGGGCGCGGCGCCGGCGGCGGTTTCAGGCGCGATCGCCGCCTATTTCGACGGCGACCGGGAGGCCCTGACACGGGTGGCGTGGTCGCTTGAGGGCGCGGTCGCGGGCGACGGCTTTCAGGCCCGGGTGTGGCGGGCGCTGGCCGCGGTGCCCGCCGGCCAGACCATCAGCTACGGCGAGATGGCGAAACGCGCCGGTGAGCCGGGCGCGGCCCAGGCGGCGGGCGTGGCCCTGAACCGCAATCCCGTCCCGCTGGTGCTGGCCTGTCATCGGGTCGTGGGGGCGGACGGGGCCATGGTCGGTTTCGGCGGCGGGCTGGAGCGCAAGACCTGGCTGCTGCGGCACGAGGGGGCGCTGCTGATCTGACCGGCTTGACTCCATGTAACCCATAGGTGATATGTAACCCCAAGGTGACATCGCGTTTTGGGGTATCGACATGGACGATCAGGAACTGGCGGCCGCGGGGCGCAAGCGGGTGCGAAAATACTATTCGGCGCTCGCACTCGCCGGTCTCGGCCTGCCGGCAATGGCCACGGGGTTCTTTTTTGGACGAGGGCAGAGCGGCGACGAAGCCACCTCCTGGGGCGTGCTCGCCGGGGTGGGGTTCAGCTTCATTCTGGCCGGCGCGATCCTCGCCTGGCGGATGCGACCGGGCGATCGAAGCTGGATATCCGAGGCTCCGCAAGGCCAGCGCGACCGGCTCCAGGCGCAGAGATCCCGCCAGCTGTTCGTCTTCCCGGCGGTGGCGCTGATCTTTCTGGCGCTGGCTCTGGACGCGATCCGGAACGTCGCAAGCGGGCAGGGCGAGCTGCGAGACTATCTGTCGATCATGCTGCCAGTCCTCTACGCCTGGCTGACGGCGGCGATCGCCATGGGCTGGGACGGGCAATCCCGGCAGAACCGGCGGCTCCTCGAGGACGAGTTAACGGTGGTCATACGGGCGCGGGCCATTACCACGGCCTTCCTCGTCCTGATGGCCGGAGCCACGATCGCCTTGGCGCTGTTCATGATCAGTACGGAGTATGGCGCCATCGCCCTGCTGGTGGCCCTCGCCGCCGCGGGCGCGACCGCCGGCGTCCGGTTCGCCTGGCTGGACCGCGAGGCCGGTCAGGATGGGTGATCCGCGTCTGGCCTCGCGGCTGAGGGAGCTACGGACCGCCGCCGGCTTGACCCAGGCCGAACTGGCCGAACGCGCCGGCGTATCGCGAAAGACCATCAATACGGTCGAGAACGGCGTCTTCGTGCCCTCGACCATCCTCGCGCTCGGTCTGGCACGGGCACTGGGCACCACGGTCGAGACTCTGTTCTGGCTGACGGAATGAGAGAGCGGGGGCGCTGTTCGGGGGAACAGCGCCCCCGCCGTCAGATCAGCGCCGTGCCTGTTCGACGCGGGCTTCCAGTTCGGTCCAGCGGCGGGTCAGGTCGCGCAGTTCCTGGCGCAGGCTGGCGGCCTCGGCCCGGCTGATCGCGCCACTGCGTTCGCCGGCGGCGATGCGGGCCTCGATCTGCGCCCCCCGGGGGTCGGATCCGTAGTTGTCGCCCGGGCCGTAGCCACCGTCATAGTTGTCGCCGACGCGGCGGTTCAGATCGTCGAGGCGCAGTTGCAGGTCGGACTGTTCGCGCGCGCTGATCCCGTCGCGGGCGTAGGAGGTCTCGAGCTGGATCAGGGCCGCATAGTCGGAGCGCAGGCGGGTCACGTCCGACCGGGTCAGATTTCGGTTGCGATAGCGGGCGTCGACACGGGCGTCGAAGGCGGCCCGGCCCTCGACCAGAGGTGCCCAGCGATCCTCGTCGTCGTAGCCGCCCCCCTGGCCTCCGGCCTGATATCGGGTGGCAAAGGCGCGATAGCGTTCCGACAGGTCGGCACGCTCCTGCGTCGTGACCCGTCCATCGGCTGTGTAGCGGGTCTCCAGCTGGACCAGATCAGCGTATTCAGAATTCAGGCTTCTGGCGGCCGAGGACGAGATGGCACCCGAGCGCACGTCGGCGTCCAGGCGGCTTTCGAACTGGGCGCGGTTGGTGTTCAGGGGCCGGCGTCCGCGCGCCCACTCACTGTCCAGGGTGCCCGAAACGCCGAGCCGGTCGCCGAACAGGGCACCGAGGATCGCGCTGATGGGATCGGACTGGGTCTGGGTCTGGCCATACGGGCTCTGGCCGTAGGGCGTGGAGCTGTAGGGTGTCTGTGCGGAGGCCGCGCCGGCGGCCAGGGTGAGGGCGACGGCAGAGGCCGCGAGAAGCTTGATCGAAGTCATGGGGGTGTCTTTCCGGGTGTGTCCCTGTGCGCAGAGAACGGCGCTCGTCGGGGAAGGTTGCGGCGAGGTCCCGGTCCACTTCGCGGCGAGTCAGCCTAGACAGGGCCGATGACCGCCCTGCCCCTGCCCGACCTGCTGCTTCTGCTCTGCGCCCTGGTGGCCGCCGGGCTGGCCGGGGGGATCGTCGCCGGCCTGTTCGGGGTCGGCGGAGGCACTGTGATCGTGCCGGCGGTCTTCTACGCCTTCGAGGTGCTGGGCGTGGGGGGCGAAAGCAATCTGCACACGGCCATCGGTACCTCGCTGCTGACCATCGTGGCGACCAGCTGGCGGTCCCTGAAGGCGCACCGCAGCCACGGCGCCGTGGATGAGCAGGTGCTCAGGACATGGACCCCATGGGTCGGGATCGGAGCCCTGGTGGGGTCGGCGGTCGCCGGCGTCACCTCGATGCAGGGGCTGGCCGTCGTCTACGGCGTCTGTCTGGTGTTGATCGCGGCCCAGCTGGGGCTGCTGCCCGAGCGGTTCACCCTGCGCAGCGACCTGCCGACGGGCTGGGCACGGCGCGGGGTCGGGGGTCTGATCGGCGGGCTGTCGGCCATGATGGGGATCGGCGGCGGCAGTTTCGGCGGGATGATGATGACGCTGTGCGGCCGGCCGATCCATCAGGCCGTAGCCACCGCCTCGGGGTTCGGCGTGGCCATCGGAGCGGCGGCGACGCTGGGGTACGTCGTGTTCGGCTGGGACGCGGGCGGACGGCCGCCGTTCTCGCTGGGGTATGTCAACGTCCCGGGAGCGGTCGTCATGGCCGTTCTGACCACGACGGTGGCCCCCTTGGGGGCCAGGCTCGCCCATTCACTGGACAAGCGGGTGCTGCGCAAGGCGTTCGCGGTCTATCTGCTGGCCACGGCGCTGTCGGTGGTGGTGAAGGCGCTCTAGGGCCGCAGGGTCAGACTGGCCGGGGTCGCCGTGAAGGCCGAGAGCCGGCCGAGGTAGCTCATGCCCAGCAGGGAGTGCGGCAGGCCGTGCTCGACCACCAGGGCCTGGACGCGTTCGACGCGGGCACCGGCGACGGCGACGGTCTGAAGCTCGACGGGCGCGGCGCGAACGGGACCCGAGGCGGTGATGACCGTGCCGGAAAAATCGTCCGGCTTCAGACGCAGCCCCAGTCGGGCGGCGTCATTTCGGGTCAGGGCGACCACGCTGGCACCGGTGTCGACCATCATGCGGACGGCGCGACCCTCGATCAGGGCGTCGGCCCAGTAATGGCCGTCAAGGCCCTTCAGGACCTGGGCGGGGGCACCGTGGGCGGAGGCCAGCGAAGCGGCGTGAGCGGCGGGGAAGGTCGCGGCCTGGGCCTGCCCGCGAAGGCCGGCCTGGTCCATGCCCCACACCGTGGTCAGGGCCGAGGCGACGGCGACGGCCATGATGCCGAGGGAAGAAAGGTCGAAACGCATACGAGCTCGTCCTGAAGCGCCGCTTCTGCGACAGCGCCGGTATCGCACAGGCCGGTTTGGATGCGGTGAAGGGGGATGGTTTGCGGGGGGTTAAGGACGACCCCGCCCTGCCCGCGCAGGCAGCTCCGCCATGATCTCGGCGCGACGGGCGTCGGTCATACTGCTCCAGCCACCGATCTCGGACAGGGTGCGGAAACAGCCGAGACAGAGGCTGGAGGCACCGTCGACGATGCAGGTCTTGACGCACGGCGAAGCCATGGTGCCCGGGGTGGGTTCTGGGGTCTGGGTCACAGTCGATGACATGATTGCGAAATATGATCCGGTACCGGAGTAAAAACCATTGCAATTATCGATGGTGAAGGTTAGGTTGACGATGACGCGAAACGACTATGACGGTGAGATTCCCGAAAAGCACGACGCGTCTCTTTTCATCGTTCCATCGAAAGGAGACGCCAGGATGAACGACAGAGACCGCAACCTCCAGCACGCCATGATGTCATTCGCCCTCTGGGGCGGGATGCTGGTCAATACGAAGAACACCAACGGGGCGGGCGATCGCGTGGTCAGCCACCCGTCGAACTTCGTCCCGATCAAGATCGAGAAGCGCCGCTAGACCGAAACCGGTCTGGACCTGATCGCGTCCAGACCCGGATTTCGCGCCGGCATGATCCGGCCACCGGGCTTGAACCGGTTGAATATGCCCCGGTTCGAAAGGCCGGGGCTCTTTCAATTCTCCCGCACGTCGAACGTTCAGGAGCGACCGCGATTGCCGGGACGGCCCGGTTGCGGCACATCGGACGCATGACCCTGATCCGCCGAGAGCGCCAAGCGCATGTCGAAATCTGGACTTTGGACCGGCCCGACCGGCTGAACGCCCTGCCCGATCTTGAGGACGGCGATGCCTTCGCCGCCGCCTGCGAGAGCGTCAACGCGGATCAGGCCGTGCGCTGCGTGATCCTGACGGGTGCCGGCCGCGCCTTCTCGGCCGGCGGCGACCTGAAGGCGATGAAGGACCGGCGCGACATGTTCGCCGGCTCGGGCCCCGAAATCCGCGACCGCTATCGCCGCGTGGTGCACCGGATCGTGCGCGCGCTTTACGGGCTGGAGGTTCCGCTGATCGCGGCCGTCAACGGCCCGGCCATGGGGCTGGGCTGCGACATCGCCGGGCTGGCGGACATCCGCATCGCCTCGGACACGGCCAGCTTCGGGGTGCCGTTCCTGAAACTGGGTATTCTGCCGGGCGACGGCGGGGCGTGGCTGATGCCGCGCAACATCGGCCATGCGCGCGCCGCCGAGATGCTGTTCACCGCCCGGGTGCTGGATGCCCCGACCGCGCTGGAGTGGGGGCTGGTCAGCCGGGTGGTCGCGCCGGACCGGTTGATGGACGAGGCGATGGCCATCGCGGACGAGGTCTCCGCCCGCGCCCCCCAGGCCCTGCGCATGACCAAGGCCCTGCTGCGTCAGGGTCGCGACGCCACCTTTGACCAGATCCTGGAGATGACCGCCTCGATGCAGGCGCTGGCGCACCTCACCGACGACCATCTCGAAGGCGTGACGGCGGCGCTGGAGAAACGGTCGGCGGATTTCACCGGTCGCTAGGGCCCAGCCCGATGGTCAGGGCGCACATGGCGAGGCACACGAGGCTGGAGGCGGCCAGGGCCACCTGTGGCGACGCGTCCAGGGCGAAGGCGTAGGCGGCGGGGGCCAGTGCCTGGAGATAGCGGGCCGGCGTCAGCAGCAGCGCCTGCCGGGCCGCGTATCGTTCAGGCCCGAAGACGTGCAGCGGCAGAATGCCCGATGCCACTGACAGCAGACCATTGCCCGCACCCTGCCCCACGGCAAGCAGCGGAGCCAGACGCGCGCCGCCCCACGCCGCCAGCCCCGCTCCCAGCGGATGGAACAGACAGGCGAGCCGCACTGTCGCCACCGGATGCGACCGGTGCAGGATCATCAGGTCGAACAGACGCGCCGCGATGGCGCTGACCGCCATCAATCCGGCGGCCCATGCGGCTTGTCCGGTGCCGAGACCAAGCTGGCCCAGAAGGCGGGGCAGATGCGCGCCCATGGCGGTGGATACCATCCATCCACCGGCGAATACGGCGGCGATCTGCACCATCCGCCGGTCCCACCGGATCGGCTCCAGTGCGGCCGTGGTTCTTGTCGCGGCGCGCCACCGCTGCAGGACCGCCAAAGTGAGCGGAAGGCAAAGCGCCAGATGGACCAACGCCCAGACGGCGCAGGCAACGCGCCAGTCCCGGGCCTCGACGATCATGCGGCTGATGGGCCAACCGAGACCGCCGCCCAGCGCGCCGATCAGCGAGACGGCCGTGATCGAGCGGCGGGCCGCCGCCCCGTGCAGCTCGACCAGGATGGCGAAGGCCGTGCCGTAGAGGCCGATTGACATGCCGACCCCGAGTGCGGCGACGCCCGCCATCAAAGCCATGGCTGAGGGCGACAGAGCCATGGTCAGCAGGGCGGCGGCGAAGGCGAGATGCGCCCATGCCAGCACGCGACGCCCGCCGCGGCGTTCGATCCATCGCCCGCCCATGGAGAGAGCATTGCCGAAATCAGGAAGGCGGCGGACAGGGCGGTAAAAACGGCGGATGGCTCAAGCCGCATCGTCCGCGCCATCGGATCGGCGAGGACGCCCAGCAGGTAGTAGCTGGAGGCGAAGGCCACGACCTGGCCCAGGCCGAGAACGGGAACGATCAGACGGGAGCGCAGAGGCATGGGCCGCAATCGCCGGATTGCACTCGGCCCGAAAGCGACATATCGAGCTTTGCATGTTCGAAAACCTCACACCCCGAACAGCCCTGCCCTCGCTGAATGCGTTGCGGGCGTTCGAGGCGATGGGACGCACCGGCTCCGCGACCCGCGCGGCGGCGGAGCTGAACGTCACTCACAGCGCGATCAGCCGGCAGGTGAAGGCGCTGGAGTCAGCGTTGGGGGTTCGGCTTTTCGAGGGGCCGAAACACCAACTGCGCCTGACCGTCCGGGGCGAGGCGTTGCAGGCGGGACTGGAGGCCGGCTTCGACACCCTGACGGCAGCCGTTCGCGCGGTACGCGATGCCGCCGAGGTTCATCTGGCGATCCACCAGAGTCTGGCGGTCAAATGGCTGATCCCACGGCTGGGCACCTTCGAGCGGGACTGTCCAGGCATCGTACTGCACCTTACGGACCTGCCACCCATGGCAACCCGGCAGCGCGGTGCCGACCTGATGGTTCGCTATCTGGACGGTTCCGCATTGAACGATGCCGGGGTGGTGCGGCTGGCGGAAAACCGGATCGGTCTGGTCTGCACGCCGGCGGTCGCAGCCGGCGATCTTTCCACGGCCCCGCGTCTGGTGGCGCGCACCCGAATGCACGGGTGGTCGGAATGGTCGAGGTTGACTGGTCACCCAGAGCCTCGCGGGCCGATCCGCACCCTGACCCATCTGCATTTCGTACTGGACGCGGCGTCGGCGGGACTTGGGGCTGCGGTGCTGCCGTGGATAATCGCGGCCGAAGACATCGCGGCCGGACGGCTGGTAGCGCCTTTCGGCTTCGTCGCCGATGGCGGGGCCTTGGGCGCGATCCGGAGCGGCAGGGAAACCAGGCGGGCGTCGCGGACCGTCATCCGCTGGCTGGGTGAACAGGCGCAGGCGACGGCCCGAACCGCCGCCTGATCCCTCGTCGCTAGCCTGCCGTGGCCGGAGCCTGCATGGCACGGCCGGCGGGGACGCCGGCGGTGACGGCGCGGGGGGCACCGGCGGTCTGGCCGGGCTTCATGAATTTGACCAGCACGCGCTGGCCGATCAGCAGGGGCGCGTCGCCGGCGGTGACCACCACCTCGACAACGCGCTCATCCGAGCGTTGCGAGGGATCATCGGAGGCCAGCTTGCGGGCGCCGAAGACGGCAGCGCGGCGCAGCACGGCACCGACATAGACCTTGGAGGGATCGCCCTCGGGGGTGATCTCGACGGCCTGGCCGGGGGTGATGTTGGGGATGTCGCTCTCGACGATCTCGGCGCGGGCGATGCGCGGCGCATCGGGCTCGAGGTCGAACATGTTGGACACGTTCAGGGTCGAGGCACCGGCGCCGGGGTTGGCGTAGCGGCGCACAATGCGGCCGTCCTGCGGGGCCCGGATGACGGTCAGTTCGACATTGTAGGCGGCCTGGTCGCGGCGGGCGCGGGCGGTCTGGACCGCGGCCTGGGCCGAGCCGAAGCGGGCCTGCGCCTGGGCGATGGAATCGCGGGCCTGATCCATGCGCTGGGCGGCGACGAAATTGGTCGCGACCAGTTTCTCAAGACGGCTGAATTCGCGCTGGGCCGCGCGGATGTCGACCTGGATCAGGCGCAGCTGGCTTTCGGCCTGGTTGACGTCAGCATTGGCGCTCTGCAGCGCCAGACGGGGCTCGTCATCTTCCTGCCGGGCGAGGATCTGGCCGGCGACGACGCGGTCGCCTTCCTGCACCAGGACTTCGCGCACGACCCCGCCGCGACGGGCCGCGATCTGGATGATGCCGCCCTCTATATCGACCTTGCCGTTGGCGATGGCCGCATAGGGGCTGTCGACCTTGTTGGCCGCGGTCTTCTCGTCCTCGGCCTTCTTCGCCTTGCCGGCGTTTTGCATGAAGGTGAAGCCGACGCCGATCACGACGATCAGCGCCAGACCGATCCAGAGCCATTTGTTCTTCAGGAAGGCGGGCATATCGAAGGTCCTTGGGGTCTTCAGTGCGAAGCCAGCGTGGCGTCGGGATTGGGGATGCGGCGTTGGTCGTCGATGATCACGCCGTCTTCGATCTTGATGACCCGATCGGCCCATTCCTCGAGGCGGGGGTCGTGGGTCACGCAGATGACGGCGGCACCGTGTTCGGTGGCGGCGCGGCGCAGCAGGCGGATGACGATCTGCCCGTTTTCGCCGTCGAGCGCCGACGTCGGCTCATCGGCGAACAGGATCTGGGGGTTCTTGGCCAGGCAGCGGGCGATGGCCACGCGCTGCTTCTCGCCGCCTGACAGGGCCGAAGGACGCTGGTGCAGGCGTTTGCCGAGGCCGACCTCTTCAAGGGTCGCGGTCGCCTGGCGTTTGGCGTCGCCTTTTGAAAGGCCCTGGAATTTCAGGACCACCTCGACCTGTTGCAGGGCGGTCAGGGCGGGGAAGAGGTTGAACCCCTGGAAAATGAAGCCGCAGTTGTCGAGGCGAAACTTGTCGATCTTGCCGGCCGACAGTTTCCACAGATCGTCGATGTCGAGGGTATCGACCCGGCCCTCTTCCGGCCGCAGCAGGCCGGACAGGGCCGCGATCAGGGTCGACTTGCCCGAGCCGGATGGGCCCATGACCATGGTCAGATCGCCGTGGCGGGCGTCGAAGTCGACGCCTTTCAGCACCTCGACGAAAGACTTGCCGGATTTGAATCGCTTCACCAGGCCCTTGGCCTCGATGGCGAAGTCGCCGTGTTTGCCGTGCGTCGTGGTCGAGCTCATCGCAGCAGGTCCGCGGGCTGGCTGTTCTTGAGAATGCCGAGGGACAGAAGGCCCGACAACATGGCGATGACGACCAGTCCGCCGCCGACGATGATCAGCAGGACCGGTGGCAGGGCGATGATCACGGCGTTGGCCGCCGCCAGCATCTGGACAAGCAGGGTCAGGCCGATGGCGGCGCCGACGCCGATCAGGCCGACCCAGAAGCTCAGCTCCATGACGATACGGTTCAGCGACCCCATGCCGACACCCAGAGCCCGCAACGACGCAAACTCCTTGATATTGGCCATGATCGCCCCGCGCAGGGTCTGCCAGGTGATGGCCACGCCGATGATGGTACCCAGCACCACGCAGCCGCCGATGATGATCACCAGAATGCCTTCCTCGAACATGGCCGAGGCGTTGGCGTCCGCCAGTTCCTGACGGGTCCAGGCCTTCCACTGGCCGTCCCCCTGGGCATTGAGTTCGATCGCGACGCGCTCGGCCTGGGACGGGTCGCGCAGCTTGACCATCAGGGGGCCGACGCGGGGGCCGGTGTCGGCCTGACCCAGCATGCGCAGGGTGTCGCGTGACATGACGATGGTCGCCTGCATCATGTTGGGATAGCCGCGGGTGATACCCGCAACGGTCACCGTCTGGCCGTTGTACAGGGCCTTGTCGCCCAGCTTGACGCCCAGCTTGGTCATGGCCGTCTCGTCAATGGCGATGGTGTAGGGCTGACGCAGGGCGTCGACCAGTTCCTGGGAATAGTCGGTGGGGATCGTCACGGCACCGGGCGTTGTGTCGATGATGCTGGCCTGAACGAACTCCTGACGCGGCGCGCCCTGTTTGGCGCGATCCGCCTGGGACATCGTCGGGTCGACATTCTTGACCGACTGGAACGAACCGCCGGCACCGTCCAGCGGCTGGACTTCCACGACCGCCGGGTTGCGGTAGGCCAGGGGGATAAAGCGGCGCGGCACGCCGGAGGGGCCGCCAATCAGGCTCTTGGCACCGGGCTGCATGATGATGATGTCGGCGCTGGACCGCTCGATCGTGGCCGTGAACCCCTTGCCGATGCCGATGAAGACACCGGTCATGGCCAGCACCAGCAGCCCCGACAGGGCCAGGGCCATGACGGCGGCCATATAGCGCCGCCACTCATAGAGCAGCGTGGACAGAGCGAGCGACATTGGTAAGCAAAGATCCCCGAGACGGTATCGCTATGTGACGGCGCAAGCGGTCGGAACCAAGTTAAATCGAGGTAAGGCGACCCACGTTACGCTTTCGTGTGCTGCGCTTGAGGCGATGGACGGGATCGGGTCATCAGGGCTAGGTAGCGTCAACCGTCGGCGATCAACGCCGGACTTTGGGAGATTTCGCAGAATGCCGCTTCGTTCGCTTCGCGCCGCCGTCTCGGCGACCGCCTCGCTGGCCGTCTTCGCCGCCGCCGTGGCCCTGACCGCCGCCCCGACCTCGGCCCGGGCCGATGAAGGGATGTGGACCTTCGACAATTTCCCGATCCAGACGGTGAACGACAAATACGGCACCCGGATCGACCAAGCCTGGCTGGACCGGGTCCGCAACGCCGCCGTGCGCATCCAGGGCTGCTCAGCCTCGTTCGTCTCGGACCAGGGTCTGATCCTGACCAACTGGCACTGCGTGGTGGGCTGTTCGCAGGAACTGTCCTCGCCCGAGCAGGACTATGTGAAAAACGGCTTCATGACCGCCACCCGCGAGGAAGAGAAGCGCTGCCCGGGCCAGACGGCCGAAGTGCTGGTCGATATCGTCGATGTCACCGACCGGGTTCTGGGTGCCGGTGCCGGCCTGGAAGGTGCCGCCTTCAACGCCGCCCGCACGGCCGAGACCAACACCATCCAGACGGAAGCCTGCGCCGGCGATCCCAAGTTCAACTGCCAGGTGATCAGCTTCTACCGCGGCGGCCGCTACGCCATGTACAAATTCCGCCGATATGACGACGTGCGGCTGGTGTTCGCGCCCGAGAACCAGGCCGCCTTCTTCGGTGGCGACCCCGACAATTTCAACTTCCCGCGCTATGCGCTCGATGCCGGTTTCCTGCGCGCCTACGAGAACGGCCGGCCGGTCGAAAGCCCGAACTTCCTGAAATGGAATCCGAACCCGCCCAAGGAAGGGGATGTGACCTTCGTGGCGGGCAACCCCGGCACCACCCAGCGTCTGCTGACCATGAGCCAGCTGGAACGACTGCGCGACCAGCAGCTGCCGGTGACCCTGATCCAGAACTCGGAACTGCGCGGTCGCCTGCTGGAATATTCGCTGACTGGCGACGAGGCCAAGCGGCTGTCGTTCGATCCGATCTTCGGCCTGGAAAACAACTTCAAGGTCACCTACGGGCAGCAAGGGGCCCTGACCGATCCGGCCTTCATGAACGCCAAGCGTGAGGCCGAGGCCGAGTTGCGTGCCCGCGTCGCGGCTGATCCCGCCCTCGTGCAGCAGATCGGCGATCCCTGGAGCGACCTGGAGCGTGTCCAGGCCACAGCGCGCGACCTCTATCTGCCCTACCGCCAGCTGGAGCAGTCGGCCGGTGGCGGCTCGACCCTCTACGCCATGGCCCGGGCGATCGTGCGTGCGTCGAAAAACACGACGATGACCGACGTGCAGCGCGCCCGCCTGACGACGGCGATGGGTGCAGAAACGCCGATCGCGACCGCGATGGAAGAGATCCGCCTGCGCTACTGGCTGTCCAAGACCCGCGAATATCTGACGGTCGACAATCCGCAGGTGAAGGCGATGCTGGGCCGCGAAAGCCCCGAGGGTCTGGCCGACAGGCTGATCTCGAATACGCGGATGGGCGACGCCGCCTTCCGGGCCCAAGCCGTCGGCATGACCACGGCGCAACTGGCCGAGGCCGATCCGTTGCTGGCCTTTGTCATTGCCAATGACGACGCCGCCAAGGCCATCGCCGACCGCTGGGCCGCCGAGGTCAACGCCCCGACCGCCCGCGCGGCCGAAAAGGTCGCCCAGGCCCGGTTCGCGGCCTATGGCACCAACCTGTATCCCGACGCCACCTTCTCGCTGCGCCTGTCCTACGGCCAGGTCGCGGGCTGGACCTATCGCGGCGTGACCGTGCCGGCCTTTACCTACATGGGCGGCCTGTACGAGCGGGCCACGGGGGCCGAGCCGTTCAACGCGGCCCAGGCCTTCATCGACAACGAAAGCCGGGTCAACAAGGACACGGTGTTTGACTTCACCTCGACCAACGACATCATCGGCGGCAACTCCGGCTCGCCGGTGATCAACGCCGCCGGCGAGGTGATCGGCGCGGCCTTCGACGGCAACATCCATTCACTGGGCGGGTCGTACGGCTATGACGGCGAGCTGAACCGAACGGTGACGGTGTCGACGGCGGCGATCACCGAGGCGCTGCGGAACATCTATCCGAGCCCGCGCCTGCTGAGAGAGCTGGGGGTCCGGTAACAACCGTCCGTCTCCCTCCCCCTGCGGGGGAGGCATGTCGGCGCACAGCGACGACAGGGTGGGGACGCTTCGGCGAGACAGGCACCAGCGCTCGTTTCGCCAGGCCCTCCCCACCCGGTCGCTTCGCGACCACCCTCCCCCGGAGGGGGAGGGAGATCTTTTGGAGCAATAAATGCGTCACCTCACCCCCGCCCTCGCCGCCGCCCTTCTGACCCTCGCCGCCGGGGCCGCCCGGGCGGAAGAAGGCATGTGGACCTTCGACAATTTCCCGATCGCCCGCGCCAACGCCACGCTGGGGACGAACATCGACCAGGCCTTCCTCGACAAGGTGCGGCTGTCGTCGGTCAAGTTCGGCGGCTGTTCGGCGGGCCTGGTGTCCGGTGCCGGGCTGGTGATGACCAACAACCACTGCGTCGCTACCTGCGTCGCCAATCTGTCGACCCAGGCGGTCAACTACGCCGAGACCGGCTTTACGCCCCGCAGCCGCGAGGAAGAGATCAAATGCCCCGGCGGGTCGGCGGAAATCCTGACCGACATCACCGATGTGACCGAGCGGATGCACGCCGCCGGAGCCGGCCTGGAAGGACAGGCCTTCATCCGGGCGCGCGACGCCGAGGCCGGCCGGATCGAACAGGAAGCCTGCGGCGCCGCGACGGATAAACGCTGCCAGGTCGTGACCCTGTACCGGGGCGGGCAGTTCAAGCTCTACACCTACAAGAAATACAGCGACGTCCGGCTGGCCTTCGCGCCCGAAGACCGGGCGGCGACCTTCGGCGGCGATCTGGACAATTTCAGCTTCCCCCGCTTCGCCATCGATGCCGCCTTCATCCGCCTGTACGAGAACAACGCCCCGGCGGCGACGCCGACCCATTTCGTCTGGAACGCCGCGCAGCCGGTCGAAGGCACGCCGGTCTTCGTCTCGGGAAGCCCGGGCGCGACCCAGCGGTTGCTGACCCAGGACCAGCTGTTCACGATCCGCGACGTGGTCCTGCCGATGGACCAGCTTCTCGCGTCCGAACTGCGCGGGCGGCTGATCCGGTTCTCGGAAGAGAGCGATGAGAACGCCTTCATCGCCATGGACCCGATCGTCGGGCTGGAGAACACCTACAAGCGCGGCCTGGGCCGGATGCGGGCGCTGGTCGATCCCGCCTTCATGGCGACGCGGGCCGAGGGCGAGGCCGACTTCCGCCGACGGGTAGCGGCGGACGCCGCCCTGACCGCGCGGGTCGGCGATCCCTGGGCCGATCTGGCGGCGGTGCAGCCGATCCAGCGCGAGCTCTATCCGGCCTATTCGATGCTCGAGACCCAGGCCGGCGGTGGATCGCAGCTGTTCAGCTGGGCCCGGACGCTGGTGCGCGGGGCGGAGGAGCGGGCGAAACCGTCCGCCGAGCGCCTGCCGGAGTTCGCCGACAGCCGGCTGGCTGCCGTCCAGTCGGGCCTGTTCGCCGAGCGGCCGGTCTATCCGGCGCTGGACCAGGTCCGGATGGAATGGTGGCTGTCCAAGACCCGCGAATGGCTGACCGTAGACGATCGGCGCGTGCTCGGTCTGCTGGGCCCGGAATCGCCGGAGGCGAAGTCGGTCCGGCTGACCGCCGGCACGACGCTGGGCGACCCGGCCGTACGTCGCGCACTGTGGGAAGGCGGCCTCGATGCCATTCAGGCCTCGACCGATCCGATGATCGTGTTCGCCCGAGCCATGCAGTACAACAGCCGCGCCGTCCGTTCGGACTGGGAAGCTCGCGTGCAGGCGCCGACCGACCGCGCCTCTGAACGTCTGGCCTCCGCGCGCTTTGCCGCCTATGGCGACGCCGTCTATCCAGACGCGACCGGCACCCTCCGGCTGACCTATGGCAAGATCGAGGGTTCGGACGTACCCGGCCAGCGCTGGGGTCCGTTCACCACTTTCGACGGCCTGTGGGCCCGGGCCACCGGCGCGCCGCCGTTCGATGTGGCACCGCGTCTGCTGGCCGCGGCCGATCGGATCGACGGCGACACGGTGCTGAACATGGCGGTGTCGTCCGACACCATCGGCGGCTCGTCCGGTTCGCCCGTGGTCAATGCGGCGGGCGAGATGGTGGGGGCCAATTTCGACTCCACCGTCCTGACCCAGCGCAACGCCTATGGCTATGACCGCAACGTCAACCGCTCGGTGATCGTGACCACGGGGGCGGTGACGACGGCGCTGCGGGATGTGTACGGGATGGACGGGCTGGTGCGGGAGCTGGGGGTTCGGTGAGTTCGTAGGGGTTAGGGCTTAGGGCTTAGGGCTTTGCTCAGAGCGCCTAAGCCCTACGACCTACAGCTGGCTCATCTTCTGCTGCGCCTTGGCGAAATACTGCCAGCCGGTCCAGACGGTGACGATGGCGGCGGCCCAGATCAGGACATAGGCAAAGGTCTGGAACGGCGGCTGCCATTCCAGCGGCAGGCCGAAGCCGTCCCACAGCAGCACCAGCTGGAGCGCGGCGAGGGCCACCATCTGCAGGGTGGTCTTCCACTTGGCCAGCAGCGTGACCTGCAGCTTGACCTTGCCGGCGACGGTTTCGCGCAAGGCCGAAACGGCGAACTCGCGGAACAGGATCAGACCGCAGGGGATGGCGATCTGCGGCAGGGCCCCCCAGGCCAGCACGCCGAGGATGGCACCGGTCACGAGGATCTTGTCAGCGATGGGATCGAGAATGGCACCCCAGCGCGTCGTCGCGTGCCAGCGTCGCGCCAGATAGCCGTCGACCCAGTCTGAAGAGGCGGCGACGACAAAGATGACGAAGGCGGTCCGGCCGAACCGGAACTGGTCATCGGGGCTCAGATATTCGGACAGGAACGGCACGCCCTGCGGTGCGGCCCCCGCCAGGATCAGGAACATGATGACCCCCGCGATCAGGCGCAGGCCGGTAATGATGTTCGGAATGGGATTGGCGTGGGTAGGGGTCATGAATGGGCTCCGCTGCCTTCAACGCGATCTGCCACGCTTCGCTGCATGAAGCGAGCGATGCGGTCGAAGTTCAACCCAGAGCCTCGAACCGGCCGGGGCCTTCGAGTGCCCGCAGGATGCCGTCGGCGATACCGAAATGGACGCCGCTGAGCACAAGGGTTCCCGCCGCCTCACGCTCGGCGATCCAGGGGAAGGTGCGCAGGTTGTCGAGTGAGAGGCGCACCACGGCCTCCTCTGCGACCTGTTCGACCTCCTCGGGCGCGCACCCCTGACAGGCGCGCCGCACCACCGGCGCGCCCTGCGCGACCCAGGGCGCGACGAAGTCCTGGCAGTCGGCCGGCGAGCCGTTCAGCATGGCGTCGACGCCGCCGCATCGGGCATGCCCCATGACCATGATGCGCGCGACCTTGAGCACCTTGACCCCGAATTCCAGCGCCGCCGAGACGCCGTGCAGCAGGCCGTCGGGCTCATAGGGCGGGACAAGGTTGGCGACGTTGCGGACCACGAACAGCTCTCCGGGGGCCGTGTCGAAGATCAGGGCCGGGTCGGCGCGGCTGTCGGAACAGGCGACGACAAGGGTGTGTGGCCTCTGACCCTCCTGGGCCAGGGCCTCGTACTGGGCCCTAGCCTCGGGCCAGTGCTCCTCGCGGAAGCGGCTATAACCAGACAGGAGGGCGGCACGGGATCTTTGGGGCATGGGGTCGGTATAGGCAATCGGACGGGGTTGGGGGAGAGGGTGCAGCGTCGGGCGATGCTGCGCGGTCGGCTGGCGGCCTGCCGTCACTATAGCCCGCGTCGCTTTCCATCGATCAGGACGGCCTGTTGCCACCGGCCGGGGGCCTTGTCGATGCGGTGGATACAACCGGCCCAGCAGCAAGGACGCTTCTTGCCCTCAATCAGTTCCTCGATCGTGCGCGCGATGCGGCGCTGGCGGGTGGCGGACTGTTTCGCGTCCTCGACCCAGCAGATGAATTCGTTGCGGCCCAACGGCGTCAGGCCCTGCCAAAGTGCGAGGACCCCCGGGTCGGATTGCAGGGCGGACCGGAGGTCGGGCGCGGCGTGATGGACGGTGCCCTGGGCAAATTCACTCACGGAATCGCCCCTTCCAGACGCCTGACGGACACCACCCTACCCCCGCGTCTCGGGATGGAAGAAGCCGTAAATCCGTTCGGCCAGCGGCTGGTTGATCCCGTCGACCTTGACCAGATCAACCACCGAGGCGCGGCCGACGCCCTTGGCCGAGCCGAAGGCGTGCAGCAGGGCCTTCTTGCGGCCCGGGCCGACGCCCTCGACCTCGTCGAGCGGATTCTTCTTGATATCCATCGAGCGGCGTTTGGCGTGCGCACCGTTGGCGAACCGGTGCGCCTCGTCGCGCAGGCGCTGGATATAATAGAGGGCCGGCGACTTGAGCGGCAGCATGAACGGCGGCCGGCCCGGCATGAAGAAATGCTCCTTGCCCGCATCGCGATCCGGGCCCTTGGCCACGCCGACGGCGAGGATATCGTCCAGCCCCAGGTCGGCCAGCACGGCCAGCACCTCGGCCAGTTGCCCCGCGCCGCCATCGATCAGCAGCAGGTCAGGGCGAACCACCTCCTCGCCCGCGTCCTCATCCTTCACCAGACGGCCGAAGCGGCGGCGCATGACCTCGCGCATCATGCCGTAATCGTCGCCGGGGGTCAGGTCCTCGCCGCGGATGTTGAATTTGCGGTACTGCGATTTCTGGAAGCTCTCGGGGCCCGCCACGACCATGCCGCCGACGGCGTTGGTCCCCGAAATATGGGCGTTGTCATAGATCTCGATCCGCTCGGGCCGGGCCTCAAGCCCGAAGGCCTCGCATACCTCGTCGAGGATTTTGCCCTGGGCCGAACCCTCGGCCATCTTGCGGCCCAGCGCCTCGCGGGCGTTGGTCAGGGCGTGGTCGACCAGGGCCGCCTTGTCGCCGCGCAGAGGGCGGGCGATGTCCACCTTCCGATCGGCCTTCATCGAGAAGGCGGCTTCCAGCAACTCCAGCTCGTGCGGCCGGACATTGGACAGGATCAGGCGCGGGATGGGCTTGTCCTCGTAGAACTGGCCGAGGAAGGCCGCGAGAATCTCGGGGTCGGTGTCGGTCCGGTCGACGCGCGGGAAATAGGCCCGGCCACCCCAGTTCTGGCCGGCGCGATAGAAGAAGACCTGGACGCAGGCCTGGCCGCCTTCGCTGAACAGGGCGAAGACATCGGCCTCGGCGACGCCGTCGGCGCTGACGGAATTCTCCATCGAGATGGCGGACAGGGCGCGGATCCGGTCGCGGACGCGCGCGGCCTGTTCATAGTCCATGGCCTCGGCGGCGGCGCTCATCTCATCAGACAGCCGGGCGATCACGGCGCGGGACTTGCCCTTGAGAAAGTCCGACGCCTCGCCGACGAGGTCGCCATAGGCCTCAAGCGAGATCAGACCGGTGCAGGGGGCCGAGCAGCGCTTGATCTGGTGCAGCATGCAGGGCCGCGTCCGGGTCTCGTAAACGCTGTCCGAACAGGAGCGCAGCAGGAAGGCCTTCTGCAGGGTGTTCAGCGTCCGGTTCACCGCCCAGGTCGAGGCGAACGGGCCGAAATAGTCGCCTTCCGTGGTGTGGGCCCCACGGTGCTTGCGCACCTGGGGCGCGCGGTGGTCCTTGCGGATCATCAGCTCGGCGAAGGATTTGTCGTCGCGCAGGACCACGTTGAAGCGCGGCTTCAGCTTCTTGATGAAGTTGGATTCGAGCAGCAGGGCCTCGGTCTCGGAGGCGGTGACGACCAGCTCCATCGACCGGGTCAGGGACACCATCAGGCCGATGCGCTGGGTGTGGAACCGGCCCTGGGCGTACTGCAGGATCCGCTTCTTGATCGAGCGCGCCTTGCCCACATAGAGGCAGGTCCCGTCCTCGCCATACATGCGGTAGACGCCCGGCTTGTCAGGCGCGCGGCGTGCCTCGTCGCGGATCAGATCGGCCGCCTTGAGGGCGTCGGGCGCGGCGGGAATCGTCTCCTCGGTCATCCCGGGCAATATAGGACAAAATCCGCCCGCATCCCCCTGAAAGCGGTGACGCGTCCTCAGGCCGCGATCAGGCGCGCCCGGGCATCCAGTGTCAGGAACACGCAGATCGCCAGCAGACCGATGTCCTTGGCCAGAAACTGGCCCGTCGAGCCGAGGGCCGGAAAGCTGTAGCCGGCCTCGACGATGCCCGGCGCGGTGAAGGAGAAGCTCAGCGTCACCACGAAGGTCGCCACGCCCATCAACCCGCCGACCAGCCCCGCCCCGGGGAACCGGCCGCCGAGGGCGATGAGCACACCGGTGGTCACCTCGAGCACCCCGATGACCATCGAGGCCCCTGCCACCCCGACCACCGGATACAGCCAGCCGAACAGCCAGTAGTCCCGGGCGATCCCGGCCACGCCCTCGGCTTCATAGGGCAGGAATTTCATATAGCCGAAGACCAGCAGGATCAGCACAATGCCGAGACGCAGGGCGGCGCGACCGTCGAGGGCAGTCTCTGGACGAGGGGCGTAAAGGGTGGTCATGCGGCCGGCTCCGGGTTCGACCACCGTTTCGTCCGCCGTGCGCGACAGGTTACAATTCAGCTGCGTCGCACCAGGAGAACACCGGCCAGCACCATGGCCACGCCGGCGGCCCGGCCCCAGCTGATCGGGTGCTGTGGCGTGCCGAAGGCCCCGAAATGGTCCAGGACGATGCCGATCAGCAGCTGGCCGGCGACCATCAGGGTGATGGTCAGGGCCACACCGAGACGCGGCACGCCCCAGGCCGCCGCGACGACGAAGATGGCCCCGTACAGACCGCCCACCCAGGCATACCAGGGCAGGGCCCGGGCCGCCGTGACGTCCGGTCGCGCCTGCAGGATCATGACGACGATGCCCAGCGCCGCCGTGCCGACCGCGAATGAGACGAAGGCCGCGTTCACCGGCGAACCGGCCGCGGTCATCAGCTTCGCATTGGTCGGAGCCTGCAGGGCGGTCGCGCCGCCCGCGAGGATGACGGCGATCATGGCAAAGAGATTGGGGTTCATGAGAGCGCTCTATCATCCCGCCCGGCTGATCGCACCGCGGAAGATTTCGCTGACCCGGCGACCTTCATGACCGCGTGTCCTTGAACAGCGCGGCGTGGCGCTTTATTGCGACCCCAACCAAGGAGCGTTTCCATGCTGGCCCTCTACATCATCCTCGGCTTCGTCGCCGTTCTGGCCCTGATCAACTTCATCGAGTTCGGCCAGGTTGACTGACGGTCCCGACCGACCCTTCGGGCGGGCCGGTGCCGCGCTCGTCACGGGCGGCGGCAAGCGAATCGGGCGCGCGATCGCCCTTGAGCTGGCCCGTGCGGGCTTCGACGTCGTCATCCACTATCGATCGTCCGGTGACGCGGCCGAGGCCGTGGCCGACGAGATTCGCGCCCTGGGACGCCGGGCCGCCACCGTGAAGACCGATCTCGGCCTCGAGGCGCAGGTGCGGACACTGGTTCCCGCCGCCGTCGACGCCATAGGCGGACCGCTGGCCGTGCTGGTCAACAATGCCTCGGTGTTCGAGGATGACCGGGTCGGCTCGCTGGACCGCGAGACCTGGGACGCCCATATCGAGACCAATCTGCGCGCGCCGATCGTCCTGGCCGAGGCCTTCGCGGCCCAGGCGCCGGATGGGTCATCCATCGTCAATCTGCTGGATCAGCGGGTGCTCAAGCCCGATCCGCGCTTCATCTCCTATGCCCTGTCGCGGAACGGCCTGTGGTGGGCGACGCGGACGCTGGCCCAGGCGCTGGCACCGCATATCCGGGTCAACGGTGTCGGGCCGGGGCCCACCCTGCCCTCGGTGCACCAGACCGAAGCGGAGTTCGAGGCCGAGGCCGAGGCCGTGCCCCTGCAACGCGCCGGCAGCCCGGAAGCGGTCGCCTCGGCGGTGTGCTGGCTGGTGGACGCCGAACTGGTGACGGGCCAGATGATCGCCGTCGACGGCGGCCAGCATCTGGCATGGCACACGCCGGACATCGTGGAGTAGGCCGTGAGCGTAACCCCCCTGCCCCTGACGGGAGCCGGTGCCCCCCGACTGGAGGGGCTGACGGTGTTCGTGCGCGGCCTGACGCTGGAGGCCGGGATCGGCATCCACGATCATGAGCTGGGGCGACTGCAGCGGCTGGTCATCGATGTGACGCTGGATCTGTCGCCGGTGCCGATCGAGCGTCTGGGCGATACGGTCAATTACGAGACCGTCGCCGCCGCCGCCCGGGCCATCGTCTCCGAGGGTCATGTCGGACTGGTCGAGACCTTTGCCCAGCGTCTGGCCACGGCCTGCCTGAACGACAGCCGCGTGCGGCGGTGCAGCGTCCGGATCGAAAAGCCGGGTGCGTTGCAAGGCGCCGAGGCAGCGGGCTGCGAGGTCCTGCTGTCGCGCTGACGGCCGGCCCTGACTGGGCGGTTGCGCGTGACGCGAGGGGCCGTCATTACTTGGACCAGACGACAAGGACCCGTTGATGGCCGAACCGGGCGATCCCTCGAATTCCGATGATCACGACGACCTGATCGGCTTCGCCTCGCCGGCGTCGCTGCAGGGCCGAATGCGCGAACCGGCCGCGGAGTCCGAGCCGACACCGGACTCCCTTGCGGAGTCGGGCCCGGACCTGCCCACGATGGCGGAGCCGGAGCCGGAGCCGCCCGGGCCCGATACGGAGCCTGACCTGTTCGAGAAGCGGACCGTCTGGACCTCGGCCCCCGCCGGGCCCGAGCCGGAGCCCGCCGTTGCCGCGCCAGAACCAGCCGTGACGACCGCACCACCGGTCGGACCCGCATCCGTGTTCGAGCGGTCGCCCGAAACCCGGTCCCGCCGCCGTCGCCGGGATTCCGTCGCCGATCTTCCAGGCGGCGGAATGGGGCTGTACGCGGTCTATGCCCTGATCCTGTTCGCCGTGCCGACCATGGGCGTGTCGGCGGCGATCGGACTGTTTGCGGTGACCGGCCGCTCGGGACCCGACGACGCGCTGTCGTCCTCGCACTTCATCTATCAGCAGCGCACCCTGTGGGCCGCCGCCGTCGCGGCCGTGGCGGGCCTGATCCTGCTGGCCGCGCCGTTCGCCCTCGGCGTGCCGATCCTGTTCCTTCTGGCGCTTTGGCTGGTGCTTCGTGGCGCTTCAGGCGTTTGGGCCCTGAAGTCCGGCCGCGCGATCGCCGATCCGCGCGGCTGGTGGATCTGACGGAGACTGAGCCGATGGCCGACGCGAAGACCGGGTCGAACCGGGAACCCACCTACAGCCCGGGCCATGAGTCCGAGGGCAAGCCGGCGGCCTTGATCGCCTGGGGCCTGTACATCCTGTCCCTGCCCAGCGCCAATCTGCTGGTCATCGTGGGCCTGATTGTCGCCTACGCCGGTCGTAGCGGGTCCAGCGGTCTGTCCCGCGCCCATATCGATGCCCAGATCGGCCTGTTCTGGTCGGTGTTCTGGTGGACGATCCTGTTGTGGGTCGCCATCGGCATCTGCGGGGTCAGTTTCCTGGCCGCCCCGGTGACAGGCATCGTCCTGGTTCCCCTCGGTCTGCTCCTGGGTCTGGGCCTGCTGTTCCTGACGATCTGGTTCACGATCAAGAGCATCATCGGACTGGTACGTCTGGTCGGCGGCGAGGCCCCCTGACGGGCTCGCGCGGATAAATTGACATTTCCGCGGTCACCCCGGGAACGGCCGGATCGGCCTCGTGTTGGCGCTATGTCCCCTGTCCGACCCAAGGAAGCGTACCCATGACCGAGTTCCGCGACGTTCGAGCCGACCAGAGGTTTGAGCAGGGGTTCGTCGACGCCGAGGGCGAGATGCGGACCGTCTTCGCCGACTATGCGGTCGAGGGATCGACGCGGGTCATCCTGCACGTCGAGGCCGACCCGGCCCTGCGTGGTTCAGGCGCAGCGGGCAAATTCATGCTTGCGCTGGCCGAACATGCGCGTGCCGAACAGCTGAAACTCCAGCCGCGTTGCAGCTATGCGGTCGCCTGGATGAAGCGGCATCCGGAGTTCGACGACGTCGGGGCCTGAGGAACGGGCGGCCAGATCGTCTCAGCCGCCTGCGTAGCCGCCGATGACCGTCCATGGCGGGCTCCTCTGACTGTCTCGATGCAAAAGCCAATGGAGCGCCCGGGCGTTCCCGCGCATTGTCATTCTCGACGACAAGGAGCCGCCGCATGCCCGATCTCGACCTGTCTTCCGTCAGCGCCGCCGCCGGGCCGCTGCAGACGTGGGTCCTGCCCGCCCTGCTGGGACTGGGCCTGGCCTCGGCGACGGGACTGCGCACTTTCCTGCCGTTGTTGATGCTGGCACTGGCCGCCCGGTTCGAGATGTTCGGTGTGCGGCTGATCGATCAGATGGACTGGCTGGTCTCGTGGCCCGCCATCGCCGCTCTGACCACGGCGACCGTGGCCGAGTTCGCCGGCGACAAGGTGCCCGCCATCGATCATGCGCTGAACGCGGTCGGCTATGTCACCCGGCCGATCGCCGGCGCGGTCGCCGCGGGCAGCGTGTTCTGGGGTGTCGACCCGGCGGCGGCGGCCATCGCCGGCCTGATCGTCGGAGCGCCGGCGGCACTGGCCTTCAATGCGGCGCAGACCGGGGTCCGCGTCGGCTCGACCGCCACGACGGGCGGACTGGGCAATCCGGTGGTGTCGCTGATCGAGGACGTGCTGGCCTTCCTCACCGTGATCGTGGCCTTCCTCGCGCCGGTCATCATTCCGATCGTCCTGGTCGGGCTGGCGATCGTGGTCTTCCGGCTGGCACGGCGCATTCGCGACCGCAGCGAGCCCCGGACGGTCTAGAGGATGCGGCCGACGATGGCCTTCAAGGTCTCAGCCTTGGCCGGCAGGTCCGAAGACAGTCGTCCAGCCAGTTCGCGGGCCCCGACCGGATAGGCGTCGCCGCCTTCGGCGATCTCCCTGGCCATGACAGAGGCCTGCATCAGGACCCGCTCCAGCGCCTCGACCTGTTCGACGGCCAGGGCGCGGGCCTCCAGTTGCAGTCGTTTGACGCGTCCCGAGGTCGTCTCCGGCGCGCGCATCAGGTCGTAGATTTCGGACTCGGCGGACACCAGGCGCAGGTCGGCTTTGCCGTTCGGGGTCTTGGTCATGGATTGCGTCTCCTGACGCGATCAATGCGAGGCGGTGCCGTGGCGTTCCCCCGTCAGGCGAGCGTGGTGCCACATCGGCGCGGGCTGTGACTCCATTGCATCAGGCCGCCTCGCCGCGCCGCTCCAGCCGGGCCCCGGCCTCGCGAACCGCGTCCACGGACTGGTCCACGACCTCCAGTCCGGCACCGGGGCGGATGGCCTCGACGGTCAGGATGCGGCGGAAGGCCCGGGCCCCGGCGCGGCCGTGCATCACACCGAGCATATGGCGGGTCATGGCCGCCAGATGGACCCCCTCGGCCAGGCGGGCGGCCATATAGGGACGATAGCGGTCGATGGCGGCGAAGGCGTCCACATCGGGCGTCTCCGCGTCGTACAGACGGCGGTCGGCCTGACCCAGAATGGCCGGCTCGTGATAGGCGGCGCGCCCCAGCATGACGCCGTCGAGGGCCACGCCATCGCTATCGTCCAGATGCGCCTCGGCTTCGTCCAGTGAGGGGATCCCGCCGTTGATCGAGATCGACAGGTGCGGCCGCTCACGCTTGAGCCGGCGCACCAGCCCGTAGTCCAGCGGCGGCACGTCGCGGTTTTCCTTCGGCGACAGGCCTTTCAGCCAGGCCATGCGGGCATGGACGATGAAGACCTGAATGCCCGCTTCGGCGCAGGCGTCGACCGTGGCAAACAGCGACACGGAGGGATCCTGATCGTCGACGCCGATGCGGCATTTGACCGTCGCCGGCACATCGACCGCGCCCTTGATGGCGGCCATGCACTCCGCGACGAGCGACGGCTCGCGCATCAGGCAGGCCCCGAACCGGCCCGACTGGACCCGGTCGGAGGGGCAGCCGACGTTCAGATTGATCTCGTCATAGCCGAAGGCGGCCCCGATGCGGGCGGCCTCGGCCAGCTGGTCCGGGTCCGAGCCGCCCAGTTGCAGGGCGACCGGATGTTCGACCGCGTCGAAGCCGAGCAGCCGCTGGTGATCGCCGTGCAGGATCGCCGGTGCCGTGACCATCTCCGTATACAGAACGGCGCGGGTCGTCAGGGCACGATGGAACGCCCGGCAGTGCCGGTCAGTCCAGTCCATCATCGGCGCGATCGAGAGGCGGCGGTTCATCGGGCGCGGGCTCTACACCAAAGTGGCGGCGGAGGCGACCATCAGGCCACGGTCTTCTGCCGCCCGTCCTCTTCCAGCGCCTCGGCGGCCTCCTCATTGAGGGCCTGGCCCTCGCGGCGGGGTTTGACGTAGGGCGCGGGCTGGGGCGTGACCGCATTGCCGCGCATCAGGGCGCGGCCGGCCTGTATGCCGCCCGACAGTTGCAGGGTGAACCGTTCCTCGTCGCGGCGGCGGACATCGTCGACGGTTTCGCGCGCCTGATCCCCGGTGAAGCCCAGGTCGATCAGCACCTGATAGCCGAACACCAGGGCGCTCTCGAAGGTCTCACGGATCTGGTACTCGACGCCCGCATTGACCAGCCGGATCGAATGTCCCCGGTCATAGGCGCGGACGAACAATTTGGTCAGGGGGAAGGCCTCCTTGACCACGGACACGATCTGGTCGGCGGCCTCGGCCTTGTCGACGCAGACGAGGATGGTCTCGGCGGTTTCGGCCCCGGACGCCCGCAATACGTCGAGGCGCGAGCCGTCGCCGTAATAGACCTTGAAGCCGAATTTGCCGGCGGCCTGGATCATCTCGATGTCCATGTCGATGATCGAGACGTCGACGTCGCGGGCCAGAAGGGGCTGGGACACGACCTGGGCGAAGCGACCAAAGCCGATGATCAGCACGCGTTCGCGCAGGTTCCTCGCATGGTCGACCCCCTCGGCGTCTTCCACTGACATCGTCTCATCGGGCCGCAACCGGTCCGCCAGCATGACCCGCAGCGGCGTCAGGGCCATCGACAGAATGACGATGGCGGACAGGATGGCCGCGGTACGGGCGTCAAAAAGGCCGACGGCAAAGGCGGTGGAATACAGGACGAAGGCGAACTCTCCGCCCTCGCCCATCAAGGCGGCGCGCAACAGGCCCTCGCCGTGTTTCTGCTTCAGCCGCGCGACCGCATAGACTGCAACCATCTTGGCGGTCATGAAGGCCGCCAGTCCGCCCAGAACCCAGGCCCAGTCGGCGACCACGACCCGCAGGTCCAGCGACATGCCGACGCTGAGGAAGAACAGGCCCAGCAACAGGCCCCGGAACGGCTCGACGTCGGCTTCCAGCTGGTGCCGGAAGGTCGATTCCGACAGCAGCACGCCGGCCAGGAAGGCCCCCATGGCCATGGACAGACCGCCGAGGTTCATCGCCCAGGCCGCCCCGAGGACGACCAGAAGCGCGCCCATGGTCATGACCTCGCGACCGCCATAGCGCGCCAGCAGGCGGAAGAAGGGATTGACCACCCAGCGCCCGGCCACAAACACCAGCGCCACGGCCCCGATCGCCAGGCCGACGGTCATCCAGATCGGATAGCCGGTTTCGACCGCCGCGCCGTAGGCACTGGCCAGAACCGCGACCAGCGCCAGCAGCGGCACGATGGCCAGATCCTCGAACAGCAGGATGGACACGATGCGCTGGCCCGGCGGGTCCGCATTCTCGTTCCGCTCTTCCAGCAGCTGCATGACGATGGCCGTGGACGACAGGGCGAAGCCGAAGCCGGCGATCAGCGCGGCGTACCAGGCCAGCCCCGCCAGCATCGCCAGTCCGGTCAGCAGAACCGCACAGGCCAGAACCTGCACGGCACCCAGCCCGAAGATCTCCTTGCGCAGGCTCCACAACCGCGCGGGTCGCATCTCCAGCCCGATGATGAACAGGAACATGACGACGCCGAGCTCGGCGACGTGCAGAACCGATTCCGGGTCGCGCACGATCCCCAGCACCGACGGTCCGATCAGCAGGCCGGCGGCGAGATAGCCCAGGACCGAGCCGAGGCCGAAGCGCCGGAACAGGGTCGCGGCGACGACCATGGCGGCCAGAAGCGCCACGGCATGACCCAGTCCCATGCTGGTCGTCTCGTCCATGCCGGTCCCCCTGTGGCGTGTGGACGGATATTGGGGAGTGATGCCCGCTTGCGCCACCCCGCTGTTGTTGAACCCGAGCCGGCGAAGCCGCCACAGTTTCGCCGGAGACGGGTTGGCCTCATGCACGTCCGACACCCCAAGGGAGATGATCCGATGTCCGTCCTTCCGTTGAAGCAGGCCCTGGCCGGGCTGATGAGCCTGACGCTGGCGTCGCCGATCGCACCCGGGGCCGTCGCCCAGACCAGTGGACGCCCGATCGATCCCGACAAGCCGTCGGACGGAGTCGTCTCGCCGGCGGCCTGCGCGCCGTTCGGCTTCGTCGTGCCCGACCGTACGAGAGTGGATAACGTGGTCGTCACAGGCTCGCGTATCAACGCCGGTGCGGTCCCGGGCGGTCCGCCCCCGCCGCCTCCCATGCCGATGCCCCCGCCTCCACCGCCGCCCGCCCCGGCCTATGTGCCGCCTCCGCCGGGCGTCGCGTTGCCAGAAGCGTCACTCCGCGCGGACCGGATGGCCTCTGTGTCCCCCGTGGTCGTCGGCCAGATCGCCCGACCCGACACCGAACGCTATCCGGATGCCACGCCGAACCCGGTGCGTCGGGTCTCGGACGAACCGGTCTCGACCTTCTCGATCGACGTCGACACGGCCAGCTATTCGAACGTCCGGCGCTTCATCGACGAGGGCCGGTCCCCGCCCGCGGACGCCGTGCGGGTCGAGGAGATGATCAACTATTTCGACTATGGCTACGCCCGCCCGACCTCGGCCGGCCGGCCCTTCGAAATCAGCACCGCGGTCGCGGCCTCGCCCTGGTCGGCGGGACGGCAGATCGTGCACATCGGCCTGCAGGGCTATGAGCTGCCGGAGACCGAACGCAGGCCGCTGAACCTGACCTTCATGGTCGATGTGTCGGGCTCGATGCAGACGCCCGACAAGCTGGCCCTGGCCAAAAAGTCGATGAACCTGATCATCGACCGGCTGCGGCCGCAGGACCGGGTGGCGGTGACCTTCTATGCCTCCGATGTCGGCACGGCGGTGGGCCCGACTCCCGGCGACCAGAAGCTGAAGCTGCGCTGCGCCGTCGAGACGCTGAACGCCGGCGGCTCGACCGCCGGGGCACAGGGGATGGTCAACGCCTATCAGCAGGCCGAGGCCGCCTTCGGGCGCGACAAGGTCAACCGCATCCTGATGTTCACCGACGGCGACTTCAACGTCGGCGTTACCGATGACCAGCGGATCGAGGACTATGTCGCCGGCAAGCGCGGGACCGGCATCTATCTGTCCGTCTACGGGTTCGGGCGCGGCAACTACCAGGACGCGCGGATGCAGACGATCGCCCAGGCCGGCAACGGCGTGGCGGCCTATGTCGACGATCTGGGCGAAGCGCGCCGCCTGTTCGGCCCGGCCTTCGACCGGGGCGCCTTCCCCATCGCCGACGACGTCAAGATCCAGGTCGAGTTCAACCCGGCCCGGGTCAGCGAATACCGGCTGATCGGCTATGAGACCCGACTGCTGAACGAGGCGGACTTCAACAATGACCGCGTCGACGCCGGCGAGGTGGGGTCCGGTGCCTCGGTGACGGCCCTGTACGAGATCACCCCGGTGGGCGGACCCAGTCAGATGGGTGAGCGGCGCTATGCCGAGAACCGCAACAGCGTCGGCACCGGCGGCGGCGATCCGGACGGCGAGGTCGGCTTCGTCCAGGTGCGCTACAAACCGCCCGGCGAGCGGGACTCGCGGCTGATGCAGCAGGTGCTGTCGAATGGCGGCGCTGGCCGGGTCAGCGCCCAGCCGCCGGAAAGCACCCGCTGGGCCATGGCCGTGGCCGCCTTCGGCCAGAAGCTGCGCGGCGATCCGTGGATGGCGGACGGCTTCGGCTGGAATGACGTCCTCGAACAGGCGCAGGGCGCGCGCGGCGACGATCCGTATGGTGAGCGGGCCGAGTTCGTGCAGATGATCCGGGCGGCGCAGGGGTTGCCGGCGCGGGAGAGGCCGTAGAGCGATGGCGCGGTCCTTGTCATCCCGGCCGAAGCGCAGCGGAGAGCCGGGACGGCATGGGCCGCAAGCCTGAACTCCCGGAAATCGCGAAGCGGTTATCCGGGAGACAGGTAGGGGCGGCGCTTGTCCTGACCCGTCTCCCGGATAGCTGCTGACGCAGCTTCCGGGAGGCTGAGTTCCCTGCTTTTGACCGTACCGGCTCTACGCTGCGCTTCGGCCGGGATGACAAAGCACCTGAGCAGTTGTTCAGCGGGGAACGGACTCGGTGGTGCCTGCCCTCTCCCCTCGGCAAGGCGAACGAGGCATGGTCGTCCCGTGACTGAAACCCTCTCCCTGAAAACCGCGCGCCGCATCGCGCTTGCCGCCCAGGGGTTCGGGCGCGCGGGGCCTTCCACGCCCGGCCGGAGCCACGTCCGGACCGTCGTTCAGCGGCTCGGCGTGGTCCAGATCGACAGCGTCAATGTGGTGACGCGAACCCACTATCTGCCGGCCTTCTCGCGGCTGGGCGATTATCCGCGCGAGGCGCTGGAAGCCGAAGCCTGGGGCGCGCGGCCCGGCCTGTTCGAATACTGGGGACACGAGGCGTCGCTGTTGCCGCTCGAGACCCAGCCGCTGCTGCGCTGGCGCATGGAGCGGGCGCGGGGCGGGGCGATGTGGACCGGGCTGTCGCGGTTCGGACGCGAGAAGCGCGCCTATATCGACGGCGTCCTGTCCGAGATCGAGCGGCGCGGGCCGGTCACGGGCGGCGACTTCGCCGAAGGTCCGCGCGGGGCCCCCGGTTGGTGGTCCTGGTCCGACGGCAAGCGGGCGCTGGAGTGGCTGTTCTGGGCCGGGTTGATCACCACAAAGACCCGCAACGGCTTCGAGCGCGTCTATGACCTGACCGAGCGCGCCCTGGCCGCCCGCATCATCGACCTGCCGACACCGACCGAGGCGGACGCCGTTCGCGACCTGGTGCGGATTTCGGCGCGGGCCATGGGGGTCGCCACGGCGGCGGATCTGCGGGACTATTTCCGCCTGCCGCTGGCCGATGCGCGGGACCGGATCGCGGAACTGGTCGAGGCGGGGGAGTTGACGCCCGTGGCGGTCAAGGGATGGCGGCAGCCCGCGTATCTGGCACCCGACGCGCGCCTGCCGCGCAAGGTGGCGGGTGCGGCCCTGCTGTCGCCGTTCGACAACCTGATCTGGGCCCGTGACCGGACCGAGCGGCTGTTCGATGTGCGGGTGCGGCTGGAGATCTACACCCCCGCTCACAAGCGGGCCCACGGCTATTATGTCCTGCCCTTTCTCGAGGACGAGGCGATCACGGCGCGCGTCGATCTGAAGTCCGACCGCAAGGCTGGAAGCCTGCTCGTGCAGGCGGCCTGGCGCGAGCCGGATGCGACGCCGGAGACGCCCGCGCGGCTGGCGGCGGAGCTGCGGCGAATGGCGGGATGGCTGGGGCTGGAGGGGGTCGAGATTGTGGGCAAGGGCGATCTGGCGGAGGCGCTGGAGGCGGTGCTTTAGCTCTCCCTCCCCTTCATGGGGAGGGTGGTCGCGCAGCGACCGGGTGGGGTTCGAAAGGGCCGGAGCGCGGACTGACATACCCCACCCCGTCACCGCTGCGCGTCGACATCCCTCCCCATGAAGGGGAGGGAGAAGGCGAAATCACACCTCGAACTTCACCCCTTGGGCCAGCGGCAGGCTGGTCGAGAAATTCACCGTCTGGGTCTGGCGGCGCATATAGGCCTTCCAGGCGTCGGAACCGCTCTCGCGGCCACCACCGGTGTCCTTTTCGCCACCGAAGGCCCCGCCGATCTCGGCTCCGCTCGGGCCGATATTGACGTTGGCGATGCCGCAGTCTGAACCCCAGGCCGACAGGAAGGCCTCGGCCTCACGCACGCTGTCGGTGAAGACGCACGAGCTCAGGCCCTGCGGCACGGCGTTCTGCATCGTCACGGCCGCGTCGAAGTCGGACCAGGTCAGGACGTAGAGGATGGGGGCGAAGGTCTCGTGCTGGACCACCGCCGACTGGGCCGGCATGCGGACGATGGCGGGGCGGACATAGACGCCGTCGCCCTCAGTCAACGGGGCGACCCGGTCGCCACCGACCACGATCTCACCGCCCTCTGTGACGGCCTGGGCCAGCGCCGTCTCGAGGCCCCGGGCCGCGGCCTCGTCGATCAGGGGGCCGACCAGGACGCCGTCTTCGCGCGGATCGCCGACGGGCAGCGTCTGATAGGCCGCCCTGAGGCGCGCGATCAGGCCGTCGGCGATGCTCTCATGGACCAGCAGCCGGCGAAGGGTGGTGCAGCGCTGGCCGCAGGTGCCGACGGCCGAAAAGGCGATGGCGCGCACCGCCATGTCGAGGTCGGCGCTGGGCGTCACGATCATGGCATTGTTGCCACCGAGTTCGAGCAGGGATCGGCCGAGGCGGGCGGCGACCGTCTGGGCCACGGCCTTGCCCATCCGGGTCGAGCCGGTGGCCGAGACGAGGGCGATGCGCGGGTCCGCGGTCAGGGTCTCCCCGACCTCGCGACCGCCGATCGCCAGCTGCGACAGACCCTCGGGCGCGTCACCGAAGCGAGCGACCGCCCGGTCGAAGATGGCCCGGGTGGCCAGCGCCGTCAGCGGCGTCTTTTCCGACGGCTTCCAGATCACCGGATCGCCGCACACCAGCGCCAGACAGGCGTTCCACGCCCAGACCGCAACGGGGAAGTTGAAGGCCGAGATGACCAGCACCGGCCCCAGCGGCTGCCAGGTCTCGCGCATGGCGTGGCCGGGGCGTTCGGAGGCGAGGGTCAGACCATACAGCTGGCGCGACAGGCCGACGGCAAAGTCGCAGATGTCGATCATCTCCTGGACCTCCCCCAGGCCCTCGGAGACGATCTTGCCGGCTTCCAGCGTGACCAGCCGGGCCAGATCGTCCTTCGACGCGCGCAGTTCCTCACCGAGCAGGCGGACCAGTTCACCGCGACGCGGCGCGGGGACGCGCTTCCAGGCATGGAAGGCCGCGACCGACCGGGCTGCAACGCCGTCGAGGTCGGTGGTCTGGATCAGGCCGCCGGCGCTCGAGCCGTCGATCGGCGAGCGGGTCGGCAGGGAGCCGCCCCAGACCGCGTCGTTCACGCCCAGCCGTTTCAGAATGGCCCTTGCCTCGTTCGCCGCCGTCATCGTCGCTCTCCGTTCGAGCGAGCGGCATAACGGCAGAGCCGGACAAACGAAAGGCCGCCCCGTCGCCAGGGCGGCCCCACTGTTCACATCGCGCCGCCTACCAGCGGTCGCGGCGTTCCTGACGCAGCATCACCTCGATACGGTCCAGCCGGTCGCTGAGCGCCGCATACTCGTGCCGGCTCAGGCCATCACGGCCGTAGCGCCACTCCAGGCTGCGGTACTGCTGCATTTCCCAACCCAGGCGACGGGCCTCGCCGCGGCTGACGCGGCCGTTGTAGGCGACACGGTTGATCCGCTGCTCCAGGCGCTGGGCCCGAACCTGAAGCGCGTTGCCATAGCCGTAACCGCGGTCATGGCGGTCGCCGCGGTCATAGCCGTAGCCGCGGTCATAGCCCTGGGCGTAGCCGGGCGAGCCGACGCCGACGGAGAAGGTCACGTTCTGGGCCAGCACCGGCGTGGCCGTCATGACCGCCGTCGCCGCAAGCGTGGAAAGCAGAGCCTTCCGGATCATGGCGGTTTTCATGGTCTTGTTCCTTATCGTTCCGATCCGAAGCGGACCGTGACGACAGGAAACCATGCGGCAGCTGACACGACCCTGAGGGCCTTGTTGTCTGGCAGTCAGCTAGCTGAACGGGAACCGGTGGCCGGTGCGGGGGTTTTCAGGGCAGCCCCACCTCAGGAGAGACCCCGATGAAAGTTCGTGACGTCATGAGCAAGGATGTCCAGGTCGCCCGTCCGGGCGACACAATCCAGGACGTCGCCGCGCGCATGGCCGCCGGCGACTTCGGCTTCATGCCGGTGACCGACGGCGACACGCTGATCGGGACGATCACCGACCGGGACCTGGTCATCCGGGCGCTGGCCCAGGGGGCGGCGACCAGCGCACCGGTGGTCGAATATATCACCCGCGATCCGCATACCGCCTTCGCCGACGACGACCTGAAAACCGTGCTGGACGCCATGGGTACGAAACAGGTCCGCCGCCTGCCGGTTCTGGACAAGGACAGCCGTCTGGTCGGCGTGGTCTCGCTGGGCGACCTGTCGACCAAGGTGAAAGAGAAATATGCCGGCGAGGCGCTGGAAGACATTTCGCGGACCTGAGCCCTGGTCAGGGTGAGGCCGGCGTTTACGTCCGCTTCACCCTTTCGCGGAACCGGCTGTTCACTCGCCCCGGGGCATCCTGACCTTTGAAGATCAGGAGACGCCCATGGCGCGCGCGCAATTCCAGAAGGGCCAGAAGGTCTGGGTCGAATGCGTCGGCGCATGGGCCCAGATCGAAAAGGTCCAGCCCGTCTGGGCCAAGGGGTTCGAGGAACCCGTCCGTGTCACCTATGACGTCGGCCTCGGCCGGGAGTTCCTGGGGAACGAGTTGCTGCTTCCGACCGAGGATCCCGCCACCAACAGCGGCGAGACATGGCGGCTGATGCGGGCCCGCAACAAATGGCAGACCGCCGACGACTGTCCGCACCACCCCTTCCCGGGCACCTATCCCGTGGTCGTGACCGACAAGGCTGACTGGGGCGGCTGGCGCGTGCCCGGCGCGGAATATGACCGCGACCCCGACCAGATCGAATTCCAGGCCCGGCTGATCGCGGCGGCACCCCGGCTTATGGCCCTGGCCGAACGCCTGATGTCGTCGGTCGACGAGGCCCCCGACGACGCGCCTCCTGAACTGCGGGAACTCGCCCGGGAAGCGCGGTCCGTGCTGAAAACCGTCACGGATATTCTGACCTCGCCGACAGACACCGCAAACGCGGCCGGACAGCGCGAATCCCGGGCCGCCTGAAACCGTTGATCGTTCCCAACCAAGGCTCGACAGGAATCCGCGACGCAGCCTAGATTCCCGGGATCGTCGTCGATTTGTCGGGAGAGCGCCTTGCGGGGCAACGAGCGCCGCATAACCAGCGAAGGACGGCGTTCGGCGGACCGACGCAGGAGCGCGCCGCCGTGGGTGCGCATCGGCCTTCTGACCGTCACCCTGGCCGTCGCGGCCTATGTCCTGCTCTTCGCTCGGGAGATCGCCCGCCCTGGTCAGGAGGCGGACGCCCTGCGCCTGACCGCCGTGGACCGTGAGGCGCGGATTCTGGCCCTCGACCTCGAAACCCGGATCGCGCCGGTTCAGCTCGCAGTGCGCGCGGCCGCCCAGAGCGGCCAGACCACCGCGCAAATGTTGCAGGTCGCCCGCGCCGCGGTGCCGAACGGCGCGTTCGCTGTGCTCAATGCCGACGGGCGTCCCATGGCCGTCACGGGTGCCGATGCCGGTGCCTTCGCCGCCGCCCCGGGTCAGCCGCAGTTGTCCCGCAACGGCCGGGCCGTGCTGGTCTCCAGCCCGCTGCCGGGCGGACGCCGCCTGGTCGGCCGCGCGCCGCTGCCGGCCCTCGAGCCTCACGACGACGTCAACCTTTCGATCCTGTCCGCGCCCGACGAGGTGCTGATCAGCCCAGAGATGGACGCCGACGTCCTCGGGCTGCAGGCCGCACCCGTGGATGCGAACGGCCGCGGCGTCACGCTGCGCGGCGGCGGCCATGCCATCCGGCGCACCGGAGCGCCCGTGGGCGAGACCGGTCTGATCGCCGTGGCCTCAACGCCGATCTCCGTCGGGGCCGGGGCCCTGCTGGACGACGTCTGGGTTCTGACGGCCCCCGTCGGGATCGGCGCCTTCGTCGTCCTGATGGCCCTGCTGCTGCAGCGCCGCCAGCAAGGCATCAGCCGCCAATGGGAAGCCTCGGAACAGCGATTCCGCGGGGCCGTAGAGGCCGCCGGGTGCGGCGTCTGGGAATGGGACACCGAAACCGATCTGGTGACCCTGTCCGAATACATGGCCAAGCTGATGGGGCTGGAACAGCGCGGGGCGGTCTCCAGCGCGGAGCTGCTGGCCCGGATCCATCCCCGTTATCACGAGGCCGTGCTTCACGCGGTGCGTCAGGCCCAGATCTTCGGCACGTTCGACGTCAGCTTTCCGGTGCCGGACGCCGACGGCAAGGCCCGCTGGATCGACGCCCGGGGTCAGGCCCGTGGCGACCGCGGCGACGAGGGCTTCACCCGCGTGCTCGGCGTGGCCCTGGACACGACCGAGGCACGTCGCGCCAAGGCCCAGGCCCAGGCGGCCGAGAGCCGGCTTCGCGACGGCATCGAGAGCGTGTCGGACGCCTTTGTCCTGTTCGACCGCAACGGTCGGCTGATCCTGTCCAATCGCGCCTTCCAGGACGCCTTCGCCTTCGAGGACGGCGTGGTGCGGCGGGGGGCGTTCAAACAGGATCTGAACCGCATCGCCGCCTTGGCCATCACCTCGGACCAGCCGGCCACAGGCGGTCGCGCCGGCGCGCGCGAGGTCGAGCTGAACGACGGACGCTGGCTGCAGCTGGTCGAGCGGTTCACCTCGGACGGCGGTTCGGTCGTGACGGCGGCCGACATCACCGCCATCAAGCACAAGGAAGCCGAGCGCCAGCGGGCCAGCGAACGGCTGCATGTCACCATCACCGAGCTGGAGGACCGCGAGGAGCGGTTGTCCTTGCTGGCGCGGAAGTATGAAGTGGCCATGACCCGCGCCGAGGCCGCCAACCAGGCCAAGTCCGAGTTCCTGGCCAATATGAGCCACGAACTCCGCACCCCGCTCAATGCCATCAACGGCTTCTCGGAGATCATGGCGGGCGAGATGTTCGGTCCGCTGGGTGACCCGAAATACAAGGGCTATGCCGCCGACATCCTGAAGTCCGGACAGCATCTGCTGAGCCTGATCAACGACATCCTCGACATGGCCAAGATCGAGGCCGGCAAGCTGACGCTGCACTATGAGGCTGTGTCGCTCAAGGACGTGGTCGGGGACGCGACACGGCTGATGCGCGGCAAGATTGAGGAGGCCGGCCTGAAGCTGCTGGTCGATGCACCCGAAATGCCCGAGATCGATGCCGACTACAGGGGGCTGAAGCAGGTTGTCCTGAACCTGATCTCCAATGCCGTGAAATTCACGCCCGAGGGCGGCGACATCGTCGTGGCCCTGTCGCGCGAGGACGATGACCGGGTCCGGGTGGCGGTAACCGACACGGGCATCGGCATCGCCGAGAAGGATATGGACCGGCTGGCGCGACCGTTCGAGCAGGTCGAGGGCCAGCACTCCAAGACCACGCAAGGGACCGGTCTCGGCCTCGCCCTGACCAAGTCGCTGATCGAACTGCACGGCGGAACGCTGAGCATCGCCAGCGAGCCCGGGCGCGGCACGACGGTCAGCTTCGTCCTGCCGGTCCGACGACCCGGCAGCGTCCGGACGGATCAGGCCCGGGCGGCCTGAGGCCGGTCAGTCGGCCTTGGCCGACGCGCGTTCTTCCGCCGCGCGGCGCCGGTCCTGACGAACCACGACGCGGCCACGACGGGTCAGGATTTCCGACAACGCCTTGCGGTCGGCGGGCTCCAGCGTGCCCAGAACCGCCACCGCATCGGCTTCCAGTCGGCCGCGCCCACGCAGTTCGGCCTCGCGTGACTCAGTCAGCAGGGTCGTGACCCGGGCGCTGTCGAAAGCCTCCGACGACGCAATGCGGACGGCCTCGCGACGCTTCTGGCGGGCTTCCTCGAAATCAGGGCGGACGGACAGGGCCGAAGCGCGCAGCGTGGTCCGCACGCGATCGCGCACGGCCGGATCCAGCTGGCCGACCAGCATCATGGGCGACCCCGTTCTGGGCGGACGATGCTGGGCATCGACCCGGTGCTCGACCTCGGCGCGAGTGACATACAGGGTCGCAGCCACCGCGACGGCAAACAGATTAAGCGCCACGGACGCGGCCAGAATCAGCTTCAGGGTTCCGGGCTTCATCCCAGCACCTCGGTGTCATCCACGCCCATCAGCGACGCCTGGTACAGAATTGCATCCGCCTGGGCATCGGCGGTCATGTGGGTGGTCAGCATTACGCCGGCCACCACGCCGGCGCACGCGGCGGCGGCCCAGCCGGCACCGAGCACAACGGTCAGACGGTCGATCCAGCGGCGGCCTTCACGGCGCGCCTTCAGCCCGGCCTCGGCCGCCGAGGCCATGACGCGGTCCTGCAAGACCATGGAAACCCGGGGCGCGGGCGAAAGGTGCAGCAGGGCGTCGACCGCATCGGCCTCGGCCAGGGCCTCGCGCGCGGTCTCCGGATTCGCCGCAATGAAGGCTTGCGCCGCCATGCGCTCGCCTTCCGGCCAGCGGCGCGCATCCGCACCCCAGGCTGCGATCAGGGCGAGGAACCGTTCCGACGTCATCACGCTCAAACTCCTTCAGCACCGGGCCGAATATCGGCCAGGGCCCGTCTCAATGCCCGCCGTCCACGCGACAGCAGGCTTTCCAGCGCATCGACACTGACCTCCATCAGGGCCGCGGCCTCGATATTGGTCAGCTCCTGATAGTGACACAGGACGAGCGCCTCTCGCTGACGTTCGGGCAGAAGCGCCAGCGCAGCATTGACCCGTCCGCCGACATCCGCCGCCATCAGACCCCGGTCCGGAGACGGCCCGTCGTCGGGCCGGTCCGGGGGGGCCTCGGTCGAAACCTCGCGACGACAACGTAGCCGGTCGTAACAGAGATTCAGACCCACCCGGTGCAGCCAGGTGTCGAACCTGGCCTGCCCCGGCACCCAGCGAGGGGCCTGTTTCCAGGCCCTCAACATGGCGTCCTGGGCTACGTCCTCGGCCTCGGCGGCATCGCCCAGCATGCGCTGGGCAAGCGCCAGCATCCGGGGCAGCTTGCGCGCCACCATGGCCTGAATGGCCGCGGGATCGCCCTGACCCACGCGGCGCACCAGTTCCTCGTCGGGGTCGGCGATCAGCGCCAAACCGGCCCTCTTCCATCATCCGCAAAAGGGTCGTTCGGTCCGTGACCGTCGCCCCGACCATCACCCTACTCCGAAGCGGGCGTCCCGGGCGACGCCTGCATCCGGGCCTGACGCGCGGCGCGGCGCTCGGTCATGCGTTCGCGACGTTGATCTCGCATCGCCTGCATGCCCGTCTGCCGTTCGGCCGTGGTGATGAAACCGTCGTGATCGGCGTCGAGGCGGGTGAAGGCCTGTTCGGTCCTGGCCTGGACCTGTGCGATCGAGACCGGACCCCGGCCCTCTGCACCCTGGCGGCGATGGGCCATGCGGGCCGCGGCGGGATGCATGCGGCCGGCATGCGCGGCACGCTGCGGACGTGCCTCCATACGGGCGGCGCGCTGAGTATCAAACTCCGCCCGGCTGATGGCCCCGTCATGGTCGGCGTCGATCCGCTGGAAGCGGGTATCGGCGCGTTGGGCCATCCGGGCCTGGGCGACGGCGCGCATCTCGGCCGGCGTGACCGACCCGTCACGGTCGGTGTCGGCAGCGGTCAGGCGCTGGATACGCTGGCCGACGAATTCGGCCTGGCTGATGCGGCTGTCGCCGTCCACGTCAGCCCGCATCGCACGCGTCGGCGGGGTTTGCGCCTGCTGCGCCAGCGCGATCCCGCCGGCGGCTGTCAGTGTCAGGGCGACCAGGCCGCCGACCAGAAGCGTCTTCTTCGTCATGATGATCTCCCCGGCCGCCAGACGCGACCTGTTTGTATCAGCCCGCAGAATAGAACGATCTCCGCGTCAGTTTCCGTCGCGGATCGCCGGAAGGGCCGAATCGAACGCCGCCCGGGCCGCCGCGCGGACCTGGGTCAGGCGCGCCTTCAGCGCTTCCAGATCCGCTGCGCCCGCCGCCCCGGCCAGGCGACGCCGGAAGCCTTCGGGCTCCAGTTCGGGATCAGGCTGGTCATCGAACGCCGCCTTGAGAATCTGGTTCAGGGCCTGTTGGAGCCGCCAGGCCTCGGCCAGGGCCGGCTCCCGGACAAGCCCTTCCAGAGTCGAGACCGTCAGCGGCCCCCCGGTCGCCGCGCCGGTCAGCTGGCGCGCCTGGGCCACGAACTCGGCATCGACCTGGCCGCCGGGCGAGAGCTTGAGGTCCCACATCCCCTGCCCCGGCCGCTCGCGCGCCATCAGGTCGCGCATGCGCCGGGCGTCCGCCGCCACGTCCACACCGGGACGCGGCCGGCGCAGAATGCCCTCGATCGCGGCGGCCGTTCGCGCGCCGAACGCTGCGTCGTCGGTCCAGACGATCCGGGCCCGCGTCAGGGCCATGAACTCCCAGGTGTCGGCCTCGGTGGCGTAATAGTCCTGAACCGCCTCCAGCCGCAGCGACACCGGCCCCTTGGCCGCGCCGGGGCGCAGCCGCATGTCGACCTCGTACAGGCCACCCTCGGCCGTGTGGGCCGACAGGGCCGCGATCAGACGCTGGGTGAAGCGGGAATAGAAGACGCCCGGGGCCCATCCCTTGCCGTCGGAGACCGCATCTGCCGGCGCGTCATAAAGCGTCATCAGGTCAAGGTCGGAACCGGCCGTCATCTCGCGCGATCCAACCTTGCCGAGCGCGACCACGGCGACCGCCCCGCCCGGCAACGCCCCGCCCTGACGCACCGCCTCGGCCATGGCGGCGGGCGCCAGGGCCGCGATCACCGCGTCGGCCACCGCGGTATAGGCGCCACCGGCCGCCTCGGGGTCGGCGCGGCCGGTCAGGATGTGAATGCCGATGCGGAACATCTGTTCGCGATGCATCCGTCGCGCCACGTCGAGAGCGGTTTCAAAGTCCGGAGCGGCGGCCGTGTCGGCCAGCAGTTGGGCGGCGACGCCGGAATCCTCGTCGATCCCCCGCGCGAAGCGGGCATCCAGCATACTGTCCAGTGCCGCCGGATAGCGGCCCAACGTGCGCGCCAGACGCGGCGCAAAGGCCATGACGCCCAGCACCTGTTCGAACAGTCCGGGCTGGGCCAGAAACAGGGCCTGGACCTGCACCCCCGCGCTCAGGCCGGCGAAGAAGACCGCGAACCGCCGGAACGCGGCGTCGGCCGCGCCGGTGTCGGCCAGCATGGTCAGCAGGCGGGGGGCCAGACGGGTGAACAGCTCGCGCCCCCGCACCGAGCGGGTTGCCGGGATACGGCCGTGGTGCCAGCTGCGGATCGTGTCCGCCACGCCCGCCGGCTCGGCAAACCCCATCCGCTCAAGGGTCAGCAGGGTCTCGGGATCGTTCTCGACCCCGGTGAAGACCAGTGAGCCATAGGGGGAAGACAGAGCTTCCTCGTCCTCGAACAGCTCGCCGTAGCGGCGGTTGACGCCGACCAGCAGGGCCTCGACCCCGGCGTCAAACGCGGCGAGATCCCCCTGGCCAGCCAACGCCGCGACCGCCGCGCGGCGGACAGGGTCCAGCGGCAGGGTGTGGCTTTGCTCGTCGTCGAGCATCTGAACCCGGTGCTCCAGCCCGCGCAGGGTGTCATAGGCGGATGTCAGTTCGGCGGAGGCCCCGGCGCTGACATGGCCGGCGTCGCGCAGCAGGGCCAGGGCCTCGACCGTGCGGGGATTGCGCAGGGCCGGATCGCGGCCGCCGAGGATCAGCTGCTGGGTCTGGGCGAAGAATTCGATCTCGCGGATACCGCCGCGACCCAGTTTCAGATTGGCACCGGCCGCATCCAGCCCCTCGCCGGTCTTGTGCACATGGATCTGACGCTTGATCGACTGGATGTCGAGGATGGCCGGGAAGTCGAGGCTGCGCCGCCAGATGAAGGGGGTCAGGGCCTTCAGGAAATCACGCCCGGCACCGATGTCGCCCAGCATGGCGCGGGCCTTGATGAAGGCCGCCCGCTCCCAGTTCTGGCCGACTCCCTCATAGTAGGACAGGGCGAAGGGCACGGCGACGACGGGCGGGGTCGATGACGGATCGGGCCGCAGCCGCAGGTCGACGCGGAACACATAGCCGTCGCCGGTCCGCTCCTGCATCAGGGCCGAGAAGGCCTGGGCGGCGCGGTCGAGGAATTTCTGCGGCTCGACACCCTCGGCGAGCGCGCCGTCCAGCGCCTCGGGCTCCCAGAACAGGCTGATGTCGATGTCGGAGGAATAGTTCAGCTCGAAGGCGCCGTGCTTGCCCATGGCCAAGCCGAACAGGCCGGGGATGGGGCCGCGCGGGTCGTCGGCGTCCGAGATCAGCTTGCCGCGCTCGCGTTGGTCGTGGGCGACGGCGCGCAGTGCGGCCTGGGTCGAGGCGTCGGCGAAGCGGCTGAGAGCGCCGGTCACCGCGTCGAGATCCCACACGCCGCCGAGATCGCACAGGGCGGTCAGCAGGTGCAGTTCGCCCTTCAGCCGGCGCAGGGGCGCGCGGGCGTCGTCCGCACCGCCGCCCAGGGCCCCGGTCCGGGTCAGGATCTCCGTCAGCCGATCCTCGGGCGCATCCTCCAGCACCGCCCGCAGCCGGTCAGGCCAGCGCCGGGCAAGGCCGCACAGATAGGGAGAGGCCGAAAAGGCGGGCGCGAGCGCAGGCCAGACCGCCTCCAGGGCCGATGTCCAGCCGCCCTCGGCCGCCGCTTCGGACAGGCGTTCATGGGCGCGCGCGGCGGCGTCCGCGTCGATCACGGGGCCGCAGGCGCGCAGCCGCGGGCCGAGGGCGTGGGTCATTCCGCGGCCGGCAGGACAAGCGCGACCCGCAGTCCGGGTCCGAAGCCCCCGTATTCGCCGGGGCCTTCATCGAGCAGGATGCGGCCGCCGTGGGCCTCCATCACCGCCCCGACGAGCGAGAGGCCGAGGCCCGACCCCGCCTCTGTGCGGCTGTTGTCCAGACGCACGAAGCGTTCGATGACCCGTTCGCGGTCTGCCTCGGGGACCCCCGGGCCGGTGTCGGTCACCGAATACTCGATCTCGCCCGACGAGCGGCGTCGCGCCCGCAGCATCACGGCCCCACCCGTTGGCGTGTACTTGATCGCATTGTCGATGATGTTGGCCAGGGCCTGGGCGAGGAACGGCTGGTTGCCCTGGATCATCAGGCCGCGTTCGATCTCGGCCGAGAACTCCAGCCCCTTGTCCTCGCTGGCCGGCTCGTACAGCTCGGCCATGTCGGTGGCCAGGTCGGCGGCGTCGAACAGCTTCGGGTCCGGCGTACGGCCGGCGGCCGCCTGCAGCCGGGCAATGGCCAGGACGGTGTTGAAGGTCTTGAGCAGACTGTCGGCCTCGTCCAGCGCCAGTTGCACGGCGTCGACGCCGTCGATCTGGCCGGCTTCGGCGTCGATCAGCGCCACTTCCAGCTTGGCCCGCATCCGGGTCAGGGGCGAGCGCAGGTCATGGGCGATCGCGTCGCCCGCGTGCCGGATCGAGGCCATCGATCCTTCCAGCCGGTCCAGCATGGTGTTCAGCCCGGCCCCCAGTTCGTCCAGTTCGTCGCCGGAATTCCGCACCGGGGCACGGGCCTTGAGATCGCCCTCCTGCACTGCGGTCACGACCTTGCCCAGCCGGCCCATCGCCCGTTCGAGATTGCGGCTGACCAGAATCCCGCCGCCCAGCCCCAGTAGCAGCACGATGCCCATGGCCGCCCACAAGGCCCGGGTCAGCCGCGCCAGATAGGCCTCGGTGTCACTCAGCGAGGCCCCGACGAACAGCATCCCGTCGCCGTCCAGCCGGGTCTGGACGCCCCGCACCTGCGGCCGGCGGACCCGACCCTCCGCATCCGTCTCGGTGAAGGGGAAGGTGATCCACTGCTGGTCCTGCTCCAGCGTCTCGATCGGGAAGATGGTCAGGCTGCCGGCGAACCAGTCGCCATCGGTCGGCTCCAGCCGGTAGAGGAAGCTGCTGTCGCGCAGGGTGCGGTCGATCACGGCCCGGTTCAGGGCATCAAAGCCGCGCGCCTTGTAGATGCCGGTCAGCACCTGCATCTCGCCGCGCACATCGCGCTCGGCCTTGGTCCGCGCCTCGTCGGCCGAGGCGACATAGACATAGGCGAGGATCGCGCTGGCCACCGCCGCGAACAGGGCGAGGAACAGCAGCGTCAGCCGGAAGGGCGTGCGGCGAAGGAGGGAGGGGAGTTTCATAGATCGTCTTCTCCCTCCCCCGCCGGGGGAGGGTGGTTGGCGCAACGCGCCAACCGGGTGGGGAGGGCTCGGCAACCGGCCCGAACTTCCTCGACGATCCGCTCGATGTCGAAAAGCACGGCCTCGTTTGCGTATCGCAGCGTCAAAAAGCCTTCTCGCGCCAAAACAACATCCCTAACCCGATCCTTCCGCGCCCGATCTTCATCGTGATGCGAACCACCGTCCACCTCCACGATCAGCCTGCGATCGAGGCAGACGAAGTCCAGAATATAACCGCGGCGAGGGGATTGGCGGCGGAAATGAAGCCCTTCGCTTCGCAAATCTCGCAGCCGAACCCAAAGGCGAGCCTCCGCCGGCGTCATCTTCTTTCGCAGAGCGCGAGCCCGGGCAATTATCGCCATGTCGCCGAGCCCCCCCCACCCGGTCGCTTCGCGACCACCCTCCCCCGGAGGGGGAGGGAGAATATGGCGTCTGCCCGCCTAGGGCTCCAGCCGATACCCCGCCCCGCGCACCGTCTGCAGCATGGCGTGGTCGAAGCCCTTGTCGATCTTGGCGCGCAGGCGGCTGATGTGGACGTCGATGACATTGGTCTGGGGGTCGAAATGATATTCCCAGACCTTCTCCAGCAGCATGGTGCGGGTGACGGACTGGCCGGCATGGCGCATCAGGAACTCCAGCAGCTGGAACTCGCGCGGCTGTAGGTCGATCTCCTGACCCGAACGATGCACCGAGCGCGAGATCAGGTTCATCTCCAGATCGCCCACCTTCAGCATGGTGGCGACCGAGCCGGTCTCGCGGCGGCGAGACAGGGCCTCGACGCGGGCGACCAGTTCGGAAAAGGCGTAGGGTTTGACCAGATAGTCGTCGGCCCCGGCCTTCAGGCCCGTGACGCGATCCTCGACCTCGCCCAGCGCCGACAGGAACAGCACCGGGGTCTGGTCGCCGTCGCGTCGCAGGGTCTCGACCATGCCGATCCCGTCGAGGCGCGGCATCATACGGTCGACGACATAGACGTCATAGCCGCCCTTCTGCGCCTCCAGCAGACCGAAGGCGCCGTCCACGGCGTGGGTGGGTTCATGGCCCGCTTCGGTCAGGCCCCGGACCATCGCGGTCGCGGCCTCGGCATCGTCCTCGACCACCAGAATACGCATCGATCAGTCCCCCAAAACGAGAATCGCCGCCGATGTTAGCGCATCGGCGGCGACGGGGGCAGTTACGGCTTATTCAGACTTCGCAAACGGCAGGACCACGGACGTATTGGAGCCCTGGGTCCGCACAAGCAGCAGGACGCCGGGGCGTCCGGCGGTGCGCGCCGCTTCAACGGCGGCACGGAATTCCGCCGCCGACGTCACAGCGCGGTTATTGGCGCGAAGGATCACGACACCGGCGGGAATTCCGAGCTGACCCGCCTGCGAACGTGGCGTCACCGCCGTAACGACCAGGCCCTGAAGCGTATCCGGCAGGCCGTACCGCGTCCGCAATGCGGGCGTGAGGGGGGCGACGGTCATCCCTTCAACGACCACACCCGCAGGTGCCTGAGGCGCGCCGGGAGAGCCTTCCTCATCGCCGCCCTGGCCCGCCAGAAGTTCAGCCTGCGAGGGACGGCGTCCGGCGCGGACGTTGACGGTCAGGCGACGGCCTTCGCGCAGAACCTCCAGCCGCAGGGTGTCACCGCTGGCCGCGTTGGCGACCTGCCGGGTCAGTTCGGTGGACGTTTCGATCGCCTTGCCATTCAGCGACAGGACGATGTCCTCACCCTGCAGGCCGGCCCGGTCAGACGGACCGCCGGGGGTTACATCGGCGATGATGGCCCCCTTTACCGTTCCGGCCAGACCGAGGGCTTGCCGCTGCTCATCTGACAGTGTGCCGATGGTCACGCCCAGATAGCCGCGCTCGATGGTCTCGCCGCGCATCAGGCGCTCTGTGATCGGCCTGGCGACCGCGGCAGGGATGGCGAAGCCGATGCCCACCGATCCGCCCGTCGGCGAGTAGATGGCGGAGTTCACGCCGATGACCCGGCCGTAGATGTCGAACGTCGGACCACCCGAATTGCCCCGGTTGATCGCCGCGTCGATCTGGATGAAGTCGACATAGTTGGAGGTGGGATCGGGAATGTTCCGGCCCTGGGCCGAGACGATGCCGGCCGTGGCGGTGCCGCCGAGACCGAACGGATTACCCACGGCGATGACCCAGTCCCCGACGCGGGGCTGGGCCGTCTCTTCGAAACTCACGAACGGAAAGTCCGTCCCCTCGACCTTGATGACCGCCAGGTCCGTGCTCTCGTCGCGACCGACCAGACGGGCGTCCAGTTCGCGACCATCGGCCAGCTTGACCTTGATCTCGGTGGCGTCGGCCACGACGTGGTTGTTGGTGACGATGAAGCCGTTGGCGGCGATGAAGAAGCCGGAGCCGGCCCCCAGGGCAGTCGTGCTGCCGTCGCCGTCGGCACCGTCGGCACCGTCCTCACCCTCTTGCCCGCTATTGGGGTTGGGGATGGTGAAGGGGGTGCCGGGAATCTGGATCCTGTTCGACCGCGGCACCCGCGTCTTGACGTCGATCTGAACCACGGCCGGGGCGACCTGCGCGAAGATGTCAGCGAAGCTGAGGGGCGCGCCCTGCGGCGGCGCGAAGGCCAGGCCGCCGGCTCCGGCGCTGGGAGCCAGCCGGCCGCTGACGCCGGCGACGGGGCTCGCCTCGGCGCTCGGCCAGTCGATCACGCCGCCGGCGGTGGCCGCGGCGGCGAAGGCGAGACCGGCGACGGCCCCCAGCATGAATTCCTTGCGCTTCATCATGGAGTTCTTTGCGATCCTCTCGGGCGTGAGACGGCCCGTTGCGACAATGAATATAGGACGGTGGTTCGTTTCACCAACGCACCGCGCGATGATAGGTCCCGCCAGACGTCAGTCGTCAGACGCCTTTGCGTCAGGATCGCGGCGAACGCCCTCCGAGGCGAGAATATCGGCCAGGCGGGACTCCTCTTCGGGCGACAGGGCGAGTGTCTCGTCCCGGCGGCGGCGTCCGAGCATCAGCCATCCGGACGCGACCACCAGCAGCACGGCCAGCGGTCCGAACCACAACAACCATGTGCCTGCCCGCACCGGCGGCGTGAACAGGACGAAGTCGCCATAGCGCCGGACCAGGTCGTCGCGGACCTGCTTGTCGCTGCGGCCGGCGGCGATCTCCTCGCGCACCAGCCGGCGCATGTCGGCGGCGATCCCGGCGGGGCTGTCGGCGATGGCTTCATGCTGGCACACGACGCAGCGGATATCGGCGAACAGGGCCCTGGCGCGCGCTTCCTGCGTGGCGTCCGGCAGCGGGCGATCGGGCGTGGGGGGTGGCTCGGCCGCCATCAGGCCGACCGCGGCCACGGCGATCAGCAGGGCGCGTTTCACGCCGCCGCCTTGCGCTGGCCGAGGCCCAGCCGCAGCCGCCGGTCCATCAGGGACAGCAGTCCGCCCAGCGCCATGATGGCAGGGCCGAGGAAGATCAGCCGCGCCCACGGGTTCCACCAGACGCGCACGCTCCAGGCCGGGGCACGGGCGGTTGTCTCGCCGCGGTCACCCAGCACGACATAGACGTCGTCCAGCCCCCGGAAATCCAGACCGACCTCGGTCGTGGTCTGGCCCCCGGCGGGGAAGAAGCGGCGTTCGGCCGTGATCTCGCGCGCGGCACCGCCGTCGCCCAGGGTCACGGTCAGCTTGCCCTGCTCGGCCAGATAGTTGGGCCCCTCGACGATGCGGACGCTGTCGAGACGCACACTGTAGCGCCCGGCAGTGACGCTCTCACCGACGGCCACGGTCTGCGCCGCCTCGACGCGATAACCGGTCTCGACCACCGCCCCCAGCACGAAGACGCCGAGCCCGGCGTGGGCCAGGACGGTGCCCCAGGCACCGAACGGCAGGCCGCGCGCCCGACGCAGGCTTTCGGCCAGACCCACCCGGAACAGCCGGACCCGTTCGGCGATCTCGGCCAGGGCCCCGAGGATGAGCCAGCCGCCCAGTCCAAGGCCCGCGGCGGCCAGGGCCTTTCGCGGTTCGAAGACCATCCAGCCCAGCAGCGCGACCAGAATGGCCAGCCCCGCGGCGACGGCCAGACGTTGGCCAACCCCCTTCAGATCCCCGCGCTTCCACGCCAGCAAGGGCCCGGCGGGCAGGATCAGGAAGGCGACCGCCATCAGCGGCGTGAAGGTCAGGGCGAAATAGGGCGGGCCGACCGAGATGGTCGCGCCGTTGGCCGCCTCGAGGATCAGGGGATAGAGGGTGCCCAGCAGCACGGTGGCGCAGGCGGCGGTCAGGAAGACATTGTTCAGCACCAGCGCGCCCTCGCGGCTGACCGGGGCGAACTGGCCGCCCCCCTTCAGACGCGGGCTGCGCCAGGCGAACAGGGCGAAGGCCAGACCCGAGGTCGCCCCGAGGATGGCCAGCAGCATCATGCCGCGCTCCGGATCGACGGCGAAGGCGTGGACGCTGGTCAGCACGCCCGATCGCACGAGGAAGGCGCCCAGCATGGAGAAGGTGAAGGCCAGCAGGGCGAGGAAGGTGGTCCAGCCCGCCAGCGCACCGCGACGCTCGGTCACCACCGCGCTGTGCAGCAGGGCCGTCCCCGCCAGCCATGGCATGAAGCTGGCGTTCTCGACCGGGTCCCAGAACCACCAGCCGCCCCAGCCCAGCTCATAATAGGCCCAGAAGGCACCGAGGGTGATGCCGACGGTCAGGAACGCCCAGCTGGCCAGGGCCCACGGCCGGACCCAGCGGCCCCAGGCGGGCCAGAAGCTGTCGTTGGCGCGACCCTCGATCAGGGCCGCCACCGCGAGCGAGAAACAGACCGAAAACCCGACATAGCCGGCGTAGAGCAGCGGCGGATGGAAGGCGAGCGCCGGGTCCTGCAGCAGCGGGTTCAGCGAATTGCCCTGGAAGGGGGCAGGGTCCAGCCGCGCGAACGGGTTGGAGGTGAAGACGGCGAAGGCGAGGAACATCACGCCCAGCACCCCTTGCGTCGCCACGGCCGAGGCCTTCAGGCCGAACGGCAGGTTGCGGCCCCGCGCCAGCGCCGCGCCGAACACGGTCAGCACCAGACACCAGAGGATCAGCGATCCCTCGTGGCTGCCCCAAGCGGCCGCCACCTTGTACAGCATCGGCTTGTCGGTGTGGCTGTTGGACGCGACGTTGGCGACCGAGAAGTCTGACACGGCGAAGGCGAAGATCAGCGCGCCGAAGGCGACGGCGACGCAGCCCGCGGCGGCGATGGCAGCCCCCTGGGCTGCCCCGGCCAGAACCGGGCTGCGGCGGATCCGCCCGGCCACGGACAGGGCGGTCTGCAACACCGACAGGACGAGGGCGAGCACGAGGGCGAAAGCGCCCAGTTCTACGATCATGAAGGCGGCATCCCGGAGGCGGGCGCGCCATCAGGCCGCCATTCGCCCTTGGCCTTGAGCCGCTCGGCGACTTCGCGGGGCATGTAATTCTCGTCGTGTTTGGCCAAGACCTGGGTGGCGCGGAACGAGCGGTCAGGAAGGAAGGCCCCTTGCGCCACAATGCCCTGCCCCTCGCGGAACAGATCCGGCAGGTCGCCTTGGTAGACGACGCGCGTCGTGGCGACATTGTCAGTGACGGCGAAAGCGACTTCGCCGCCGCCGCCCCGCGTGACACTGCCGGTCTCGACCAGACCGCCAAGACGCACGACCCGGCCTGACGGGGCCCGGTCAGCCGTCGCTTCAGACGGCGAGAAGAAGAAGGTGACATTGTCACGCATGGCGTACAGCGACAGGCCGACGGCCAGCGCCAGAACGGGGGCCACCGCTGCGACGACCCAGAGGCGACGACGCGCCTTGGGTGATTTTGGCAACCAGCTCATGTTGCAGCCTCCATGGCAGCGAGACGGGCCTCAAGGCCGATCCGGCGCGGATCGGCCGGATCCAGCGCGGCGATGACGGGGCCCCACAGGGTCCGCACCGCCGCCCAGTCTCCGCGCGACATCGCCGCCTGACCGAGGAAATAGCGCGCGCCCAACTGGCCGGGATCACGCCGCAGGGCCTGGACGAAAGCCGCCTCGGCGTCGCCGTCGACCTTTCCCTGATTGGCGCGCACCAGGCTCTCGCCGAGCCGGGACCAGCTCTGGGCGTCGTCCGGTTGAAGCGCCAGCGCCCGGCGGAAGGCCGAGGCCGCGCCGATCGGATCACCGGCCTCGAACCGGGAGGCCCCCAGCATGACCAGGGCCTGATGGTCGGTCGGACGCTCGCGCACAACCCTCGCCGCCACGGCCGCGATCTGAGGGGCCTCAAGCGTGTCGAGCTGGGTCGCCCATTCGTCCACCCGGCGCTCATAGGCCTGATCCGACAGGCCGATGGTCCCGAACGACGCATAGAGGCCCAGCGCGCCCGCCGCCGTCGCCGCCACGCCGGCCAGCACCCAGAACCGGTCCTGCGATCCCGCCCGTACCGGCACGGCTTCGCGCTCGGCCGCCAGGATGCGACGTCCGGCTTCAGCACGAGCCGCGGTCCAGCCGGCGTCGTCCAGAAGGCCACGCCCCTTCAACCGGTCCAGTTCGTCCAGTTCAGCCCCTGCGGTCAGGGTCGTGACCGCCTCGCCGGCGTCGGCACCACGCCGCGCGCCCGCCAGAATCAACAGGCCGGCAAGCGCGGTCAGCAAGGCTGTCAGTATCCAGAAGATCGTCATCGCCCGTCGATGTAGCCGATCAGGCGGCCCGCGACGAGGCCTCTGCGCCCTCTGAGGGGCGTCCTGCCACCGCGGCCCGACGCCGCACCGTGCGGGCAGCATCATCGGCGGCAATCAGCTCGAGGCACTGGGCGACAAAGTCGATCTTCTCGAGGGCGCGGGCCTCGTCGGGGACCTCTGCATCATTGACCATGCGCAGCACCTGGTCGGCATAGTCGCTCAGTCGCCCGGTCAGGGCCTCGACCAGAACCTTCCGGTCGGCCTCGCAGCCAAAGGTCGAGGCCGGGCCCCGCACCGAACCGACCAGCCGCAGCAGACTGCGCGCGGCCAGAATGGTCTCACTGGCGATGGGCACAGCCAGTTGCGGTGCCTTTCGGGTCATGCGGCCGGCGATCTGCACCCGTTCCATGGGAAGGGCCTGATCCACAGCCTTGTCGGCGGCCCGGAGCAGCGCCGACAGACGGCCTGCGATGGCCACACGGCCGTCACGGACCGCCTTGCCCCACGGGCTCTTGGGATTCAGGGTCAGGGTCACGTCCAGTTCGCCCAGAACATTGGCGCACCAGGTCAGGTCGGCGATGACGTCCTTGACCCGCGCCATATCGGACGCGGGCTTGAAGGCGGCGATCCGTGCCGCGCGAAGATCCACGCCGGCGATCAGCCTGTCGACGAAGCCGGCCAGTTCAGACGCGCTGAGGAAATTCTCCTGATCCACGGCCCGGGACGTCTGGGTGAGGATGCGCAGGATGAGGACGGCGTCATCCAGATTCGAGAACAGAATTTCCAGCACCCGCGGCGCGCCGTCCAGCCGGATATCGGCGCAATCCTTCAGCAGCAGCCGCAGCTCGGCGATCTGGTCGCCGTCCGGGCGTTTGAGCCAGACCTCGAGCGACGGCAGGCCGCGCCGGGCCAGATGGGCCAGATCGAGGCAGGCGGCGAGATCCTCAAGCGCGGCCAGTCGGGCGGGATCGTCGGCACCGGGCCAGATCAACCCGGGCTGATCGCGCACGACCGCGGCAGCGGCCAGGCAAATGCGGTCGGCCACCACGACAGAGGGTTCATTGCCGTCCAGACGGGACAACAGTTCCGGTTCACGGCTGCTGGCCGCCTTCCACAGCCGGGCCAGCACCGCGGGCGGGAACGTCAGGGCCTCGACACCATCCGGCCGAGCCCGGAACATGGGAACAAGGGGTGCCATGACGAACCGGCGACGGACCCGGTCACGATGCTCGTCGGCCAGCATGATCCGCAATTCCGCGGCCTTGCCTCCCGGCAGGGAAGCGACAGCGCCCGCGACAGCCCTGAGCATATCGTCCGGGCACAGTTCAAGCATGGCGGCGATCGCGACTTTGTGGGCGACGGTCAGCCCGGCCATGCAGCAATCCCAGGCCGGAAAATGCCGACCACATTTCATACTGCCCGGCCCAGGTTAACAATCGCTGTTCGCAGGGCCGGATTCAGGCCTCGGCGGCGGGCAGTTCCAGCAACACCTTCAGACCGCCCAGATCGCTGTCGGCCAGGGTGATGCGACCGCCGTAGGCCCGCGTCAGCTCGACCACGATCGACAGGCCGAGACCCGAACCCGGCGTCGTTTCATCCATCCGCGCGCCTCGTTCCAGCGCGGCCTCGCGCTGATCCTCCGGCAGGCCGGGACCGTCGTCCTCGACCACGACCACCATCTGTCCCAGGCCCGTCGGTCCGGCGGATATGCGGACCCGATGACGCGACCATTTGCAGGCATTCTCGATCAGATTGCCGAGGATTTCCTGCAGGTCCTGTCGCTCGCCCCGGAAGCCCAGTTCGTCCGGCGCGCGCCAGTCGATCTCGACACCCTTGGTCTCGAACACCCGCTCCAGCATCACGGCCAGTTCATCGAGCACCTCGGCGATCGGCGTGCGCTCGCCCAGCAACTGGGCGCGGGCGGCGGCGCGGGCGCGGCGCAGGTGGTGGTCGACCTGGGCCTTCATGACCTCGGTCTGTTTGCGCACCATGTCGGGCAGGTCGCCGGTCTGGCTCCCCGCCTCTGCGAGCATGACCGACAAGGGCGTCTTGAGCGCATGGGCCAGATTGCCGACGTGGGTGCGCTGGCGCTCGACCGTCTCCTGATTCTGATCCAGCAGGCGGTTGACCTGTTCGGCCAGGGGCTGGATTTCGACCGGATAGCGTCGGGCAATACGGGCGATCCGGCCCTTTCGCACGTCCGCGATCTCGTTGCGCAGCTCGAACAGAGGTCGCAGGCCGATCTGCACCTGCACGAAGACGGCGAGGACCAGCCCGAGGCCCAGGATCAGCAGGGCGGTCCAGGTAAAGGTCGCGAACTGGCGCGTATCGGCGTCGATGCTGGACCGGTCGATCCCGGCCATAAAAACGACCGGCTCCGTGCGTCCCGGCAACCGCTTCATGCTGGCGGCGACCCGCAGCGGCCGGCCGATAGGCCCGTCGGCGTTGTAGCTGATCATCTGGCCGAAGGCATCGGTCAGACGCCCGGGCAGATCCGGCGGAACCGACAGCGACTCACCCGCCAGCGAAGGCGAACGCGCCAGCACCCTCAGTCCGCCGCGCCCGTCCGGCTCGGCCACGGCCCAGTATTTTCCGGACAGGGGCCGCAGGGTCTGGGCGTCCTTGATCTCCGCGACCTCGACGCCGGTCGGCGCGGCATTCGCCGCCAGCACCACCTCGTCGATCGTCTGACCGAGCATATTGCCCAGCCGTCTGAGCGCGCTCTCCTGATACTGGCTGGTCAGGGCCCAGCCGGCCAGGATCAGCGCCAGGACGATCCACAGCGAGGCCAGCCAGATCAGTCGCCGGGTCAGGCTGCGGCCCGGACGGCCGAACCACCGCCCCCAGTTCCGGGACTCCGGCGCGGCTTCGTCGGTTCCTGTCGTGCCCCCCGACGGCCCGGTCACCCTTCGATGGACTCACCCGGCAGCGGCGTCAGGCGATAGCCGAGGCCGCGCACCGTCTCGATGCGGTCCGAACCGATCTTCTTGCGAAGCCGGCCGACAAAGACCTCGATCGTGTTGGAATCGCGATCGAAGTCCTGATCGTAGAGGTGCTCGACCAGCTCGGTCCGGCTGATGACCCGGCCCTGATGCATCATCAGATAGTGCAGCAGCCGGTATTCCAGCGAGGTCAGCCGCAGCGGCTCGCCATTGACCGTGGCCCGGGCGGCGCGGGGATCAAGGCGCAGTCCGCCACAGGACAGCGTTGCCGAGGCGATGCCGGCGGACCGACGCAGCAGGGCGCGCAGGCGGGCCAGCAGTTCCTCGGTATGGAACGGCTTGGTCAGATAGTCGTCGGCGCCGGCGTCGAAGCCCGACACCTTGTCGGACCATGCACCGCGCGCGGTCAGGATCAGCACCGGCGTGGTCTTGCCGTCGCGACGCCAGCGCTCCAGCACCGAGACGCCGTCGATCTTGGGCAGGCCGAGATCCAGCACGACCACATCATAGGGTTCGGCATCGCCGAGGAAATGGGCTTCCTCGCCGTCGGCCGCGTGGTCGACGGCATAGCCGGCGTCGCCAAGGGCGGTCTTCAGCTGGCGCGACAGGTCAACGTCGTCTTCAACGAGCAGGACACGCATCTCGGCTTCCCTATCGGCCCGTCATGGGCACGGCGATATCGAACAGTTGGCCGTCGCGGTCAAAGCGGAACACATACTGCCCACCCCGCGTCCCGACATAGCCGACGAAGGTGGCGCCGCGCGCCCGCGATTCCGCGATTCCCTGGGCCTCGGACACGCTGATCTGGCGCGCGGCCGGGCGCGTCTGCTCGCTGCGGTCGCGACCGGGTTCGCGGTCACCCCGACCGTCGCGGTCCTGCGCCGACGCCGACAGCGGCGCGGCGGCGACCACGGCGGCGATCAGAAATGTACAAATCCGGTTCATGCGAGACGATATAGGGCGACGGCTCTGAACGCCGCCTGAACGGTCAATGTAGACATGTTTCACCATGTCGCCCCGTCCTCAATCGCTTCCGGTCGTCATTTCCGGTCGCCCTTGTGGCCTTCCGGGACGGGATGGCCCGCGCGCGGTGTCATCGACATGAACGGGAGCTGACCCTGACTGTTCAGGCATGGCTCATTCCGGAAATGGTTTTCTCCACATCAACGCCGGCCTCCCGGTCCGCGTGAACCGCCAAGGAGACGACCGATGAAAAGATTCCTGATCCCCGCCATCGCCCTGGCCGCGGCCTCCGTCGCGGTCCCCGCCATGGCCCAGAACTATGGTCCGCAGCATCGTGACGATCGCGGCGGCCGCTATGAGCAGGATCGCGGCGACCGCTATGAGCAGGATCTCGGCGACCGCTATGAGCGCGACAATCGGGGCGACCGCTATGAGCGCGATAATCGCGGCGGCTGGCAGTCGATCTCGCAACGCAAATACCAGCTGGATCGCCGCATCGACCAGGGCGAGCGCAATCGCCAGCTGAGCCGCCGTGAAGCGACCCGGCTGCGGGCCGAACTGAACCAACTGGTCCGGCTGGAATACAGCTATCAGCGCGGGGGCTTCTCGGCTCGCGAGCGCGCCGAACTGGACCGCCGCTATGATCGCCTTGCGATGCAGGTCCGCGCCGAGCGTCGCGACAATGACAACCGCCGCTACTAGGACCTGACCTCCCTCCCAGGAGGGCCAGGGGGCGCGATCCGAAAGGGTCGCGCCCTTTCCTATGCCGCAATCCTCAGCCGGCTTTCGATCACCGTCACGGCCCGGCCCCGCAGCAGAACGCGGTCGCCCGCCGCCTCGGTCTCGATATCGCCGCCCCGGCCCGGAAACACCTGGCGGAAGCGCACGACCTTGCGGCCCAGCCGGTCGGCGTACAGGGGGCCCAGGATGCAGTGGGCCGAGCCGGTCGCCGGGTCCTCGTCCACGCCGCAGCCAGGTGCGAAGAAGCGGTCGACGACGTCGACATCATCGTCGGCGTCCGCATCGGCGCAAACGATGACCTGGCCGGTCTCGCCCGCCTCGCCCTGGATCGTCGCCAGCGCCCGGATGTCGGGATCGACCGCTCGTACCGCCGCCGCGTCCTTCAGGATCGCCACCAGATAGCGCCCGGCCCGGACCTCGACCGGCACCACGCCCAGCGCCTCGGCCAGGCCGGCGGGACAGTCGGTCAGGCCCGGCGGATCGGCGGGAAAATCCATTTCATAGCCCGCGCCCGCCCGCCGTACGAACAACGGGCCGGAGCGGGTGTCGAAGGTGACGGCCTCGACATTGAGGCCCAGCTCCGTCGCCAGAACATGGGCCGAGGCCAGGGTGGCGTGGCCACACAGATCAACCTCCATGCCCGGCGTGAACCAGCGCAGCCCGAACCGCGCGGGGTCGGCCGTCCTGAGCAGAAAGGCGGTCTCCGCCTGGTTGTTCTCCTTCGCCAGCGCCGCCATCCACCCCGCGTCGGGCCAATGGTCGAAAGGCTCGACCACGCAGGCGGGATTGCCCTTGAAGGGTTCGGAGGCGAAGGCGTCGACGGTCCACTGCTTCATTGTTCAGCCGCCGCAGCCCGGGACGCTTCGACACGCTGTCGCAAGGCCCTGGAAACCTCCGGCCATTCTCCCTCGATTTCAATCAGATCCGGTGCGCCGTCACGACACACCGCCTCGGCGATGATCGCCATCGCCGTGTTCGGCTGTACCGGTGCCGGAACAGGGACCTGACGTGACAGGGGCGGGCCGTCCGCCGGTGTCCAGCGCCGGGGTGGCGGGTCGGTCCGCCCGAACCCGGTCTGCGCCTGGGTCAACGCGGCACAATCAATCGTGTGCTCAAAAAAGCGCTGCGACAGCACGGCCGTCCCGCCGGGCCGATCGGCCAGCCAGGCGGTCGTCATCAGTACGACCTCGCGGGTATCGGCGGTTCGGGTTGTCGCAAGGAAGGCGATTGCGCCACCCGATCCTTCCAGGGCCACCCGCCAACGCCGGCTGCCGGAGACGTCCGCCCCGATGACGTCTTGCGCGGCAGCGAAAATCGTTACGGCGGCAATCACTTCGATCATGTCACGATCCTCAATTCCGGCCAGCGCGCCCGCGCCCGCTCGACGACGCGCGGCCAGTCCTTCGCAAGGGTGCGGTTCGGATTGGGACGCAGGGTCAGGGCGAAGATGTCGTCCAGTCCCAGCGGCGCGGCCACGCTGATGGCATCGTCCGCCTCGAGCCGCACGCCGACGGCGAAGGCCGGGGCCACGAACCGCTCGAGAGCCTCATCCGTCCCCGAGAGCGGCTCATAGGGCTCGCCGAAATGGGCGGGAAACCAGATCGGGACCCTGGCCTGGTTGCGGACCTCGACGGTGCTGCGGAACGGCTCTTCGAAGGCCGCCGCGACGCGTTTGATGATGACGTCCTCGGCGTCCCAGCTGGTGTCCGAATCGTAGTAGCCGACGTCGTAGTCGCGGACGCCATACCCCGCCGGCCGGCCCGTCAGGGCGTTCCAGACGCTCTGATAGACCGCGCCGGAAAAGACCCGCCAGTCGGGCAGGTTCTGACTCCTTACGCCCTTCAGCACATGCATCAGGCCGGGATCGGCGCGAACGATCCCGACCAGCCGCGCTTCCAGATCGCTCATCGATCCCGCCTCATCGGCCAGCCGTGGTCCAGCGGTCCGTGGCCGCTGCCCAGACCCGGCGCGCGACGGATGGCCTCGGCGACATAGGCCCAGGCCTCGGCCACGGCGGCCTCAAGCGGCAAGCCCTTCGCCAGACCCGTGGCGCAGGCGCTGGCCAGGGTGCAGCCGGTACCGTGGGTGTTACGCGTGTCGACGCGCGGGCCTTCCAGCAGCGTCTCGCCGGAGGGGGTCACCAGCACATCAACGACGGTGTCGCCCGGAATATGCCCGCCCTTCATCAGCACCGCCCGGGCCCCGAGGCCGAGCAGGAATTCGCCGGCGCGGCGCTGGCCGTCCAGATCGGCGACGACCAGGCCGGTCAGGGCCTCGGCCTCGGGCGCATTGGGGGTCAGCAGGGCGGCGCGCGGGATCATCAACGCCTTGACCGCAGAGACCGCATCCGCGTCCAGCAGGCTCTGCCCGCCCTTGGCGACCATGACCGGATCGACGACCGCAGGGGCGTCGCTGCTGTCGAGGATGGCCGCGACTCGCTCGACGACCTCGGTCGAGCCCAGCATCCCGGTCTTGATCGCATCGGCGCCGATGTCGTCGAGCACCGCCCGCGCCTGGGCCTCGATCAGGTCCAGCGGCAGCGGATAGACGCCATGGACGCCCAGGGTGTTCTGGACCGTGATCGCGGTGATGGCGGTGGCGGCGTAACCGCCCAGCATCGTCACGGCCTTGATGTCGGCCTGAATCCCGGCCCCGCCGCCCGAATCCGAGCCGGCGATGATCAGGACGCGTCCGCGATAGGTGGGCTGGTCGGGCATGTCCCTCCCATGCGGCAGAGCGGCCGAACGGACAAGTCAGTTAGGGCCGGACGCCTTCATCACCGCCGCCTGGACCGCCAGCGCCTGGACCGTCTCGCGCACGTCGTGGACCCGGATGATCGAAGCCCCCCGCCGCGCCGCCTCCAGCGCCAGCGCCATCGAGCCGCCGAGACGGTCGCCGGACTCCGTCGCCGACGGATCGATCGACTGGATCACGCGCTTGCGGCTGGCCCCGTAGAGCATGGGAAATCCGCCCGCCGTCAGTCGGTCGAGATGGGCGGTCAGCGCCAGATTATGCGCCACCGTCTTGCCGAAGCCGATGCCGGGATCCAGCCAGATCCGTTCGCGCCCTACACCGGCGGCCATCGCCGTCGCCGCCCGGGCTGCCAGCCAGGCGGCGACCTCGGCGACGACATCGTCATAGCGGGGGTCGGCCTGCATGGTGCCCGGCTCGCCCCGCATATGCATGAGCACCACCTCGCAGCCGAGGTCCGCGGCGGTGGCGGCGCTGTCCGGCGCGAAGCCGAGGGCCGTCACGTCGTTCCACATCGTCGCCCCGGCGGCGACGGCGGCGCGCGCCACGTCCGGCTTCATCGTGTCGATACTGATCGGTCCGGTCCAGCCGGCCGCCCGCAGGCCGGCAATGACGGGGACGGTACGGACCAGCTCCTCGTCGGCATCGACCGGCTCGGCCCCGGGCCGGGTGCTCTCGCCGCCGATGTCGAGGATATCCGCGCCCTGTCCGGCCAGCCGCAGGCCATGCGCGACGGCCGCCTCGACCGTGGACAGCCGCCCGCCGTCCGAGAAGCTGTCCGGCGTGACGTTGACGATGCCCATGACGCGGGGGCGGGTCATCCGTCCCTGCCCCCGATCAGGCTGCCAAGGGCGTCAAGATAGAGGGAGAAGGCCTTGCGGCCATCGTCGGTGATCGACACCCGGGTCAGGGGCTTGTTGTTGACGAAGCTCTTTTCGATGGCGACGAAACCCGCCTCCTCCAGCTTCTTCAGATGGACCGAGAGGTTGCCCTGGGTGGCTTCCAGAACGGTCTTCAGCTCGGTGAAGTCGGCCGCGTCGGCGTCCACCAGATAGACCATGATCCCCAGCCGCATGCGACCGTGGATGACCTCGTCGATTCGTCCGAGATCGGCCAGACCCATGGCGCGCTCAGGACCCCTTCGGGGCGATGCGAGCGTCGCGGAACAGGACCCAGCCCGGCAGGGCGAACAGCAGGAACAGGGCGACGGTGCAGACGCCGAGATACCATATGGGTTCGCGCACCAGCACGCCCAGCGCCACCGCGGTGGCCCAGCCGCCCAGCGCCGTGGCCAGCATCCAGCCCTTCCGCTTCAGCGTCCAGGCCATGTACCAGGCCGCCGCCTGAAGGGCGAAGACGATGGCCGCGTAATAGAGCCAGATGGCGAAATCCTGATCCCGCACCGCACCGACGCCGAAAACGATGATGACGGCGCAATTGGCCATGCCCGTGGCGCTGAAAGCGGCGTTGAGCGTACGGCTCGCCATCGGCCCCCGATTGGAGCCGCCGTCCTTGCGATCCTTGAGGATGGCCCAGGTCAGAATCGACAGGAAGGTACCGGTGATCCCGACGACGAAGGCGAGATTGACCAGGTCGGGCCAGCGGATCAGCCCGGTCGCCTGTCCGACGTGGAACAGGCATTGCAGGCCGTACAGAAGTCCGCCCGCCAGATAGCAGACCGCCAGGGTCATCGGCGGGCGTCCCGCACCCTCGACGATCGAGCGCATGAAGGCGAGGTCGTCCTCGGGGGAATGCAGGCGGGGCTTGGCGGGCATGACGATTCTCCGGAGCCGGCTCGCCCCTGGGGTGGACGAGCCGGCAGGTAATGGCAAGTCATTCGGCGGGCGAGAATTCCGGGTCCCGCTGACGCCGCCAGGGGATACGGCGGCCGTTCAGCCTTCGGCCGATGAAGGTGTGACGTACCAGCAGCTCATACGTCATCAGGGCCACGGCCATGGTTCCGGCCACGACGGTCAGAAGCTTTCCCCACCAGGGCAGGGGCGCGTCCAGCAGCAGGACCTGTCCGACCATGACCAGCGGCAGATGGACGATGTAGACCCAGTAGGAGGAGTCGGCGAGGTAGCGGCGGACCGCGCTATGGCCTGAGGCGAAACGCAGGGCCAGCGACAGCACCGCGAAGGTCGAGGCGAAGACGGCCAGGGCCATCACCGCCGCCAGCGGGGCCTTCAGATCCGGATCGGTGACGGGCGTCAGGTCCGGGACCGGTCCGCCGACCAAGACCATGGCCGCCGTCCCGACGCCCAGGGCCACCACCGTGAACACCGGCCACAGCCGCTCGATGCGGCCCAGCAGATCGCGACGTCGGTCGAGCAGGAAACCAAGGCCGAAGGCGGACCCGAAGGCCGTCAGGGCGACCGGATTGGGGACCAGTCCCGTATCCGGCGTCGGTATGCCGAAGAAGGGCAACCAGTTCGGTGCCAGCCAGAAGGCGAGCGCCAGGGGCGCGGCCATCAGCGCGGGGCTCCACGGGCCGATCAGGGCACCGGTGATCCGGTCGACGAACCGGCCCCATGTCCCGTCGCGATCCGCCATCGCGAAGGGCGCGCGCTGGACCAGGGCGGCGGCATAGAGGATCAGCAGCATCCACAGGAACCACAGATGGGTCAGGGGGAAATTCTGCAGCGTCAGTCCCGGTGGGGGCGGACCGTCGGTCGGGATGGACCCGCCGTTGCGGATGGCCGCCATCCAGACGATCACCGCGATGAAGGCCGGGAAGATCACCCACCACAGGCCGAACAGCGGCCCGGCGATGCGCGACAGCCGGTCCCTGATGAAGCCGAGGGTGCCTCGCCGCCCCAGCATCATATGGGCGAACAGGCCGGCGATCAGGAAGAAGCTGGTCATCCGGAACAGGTGGATGGCGAAGAAGAGGACGCTGGCGACCGGCGAGTTCACGGTGTCCGGGACGATCCAGATCGTCACCGGGAAATACGACATGGAGGCGTGCAGGACGACGCCCAGCAGTAGGGCGGTGCCCCGCAGGGCGTCGAGGCCGTGCAGGCGTTCGGACGGACGGGTTTCGGATGAAGACATGGCTGCGGCTCCCCTCTTGATGAAGAGCGTATCTCATAGACTAGTTTAAAATGCAAACAAGTTCACCAGAAAGAACCCGCCGCGAGCCTGGCCCACGGCGGGTTCGATCGTTTCAGACTGTCAGTGGACCGTCTGGACCTCCACACTCGTGCCGTCCGACACCGGGGTGATCGGCACCGAGACCGAGGGTCCGGCGTTGGGGAAGTTGCTCTCGTCGCGGTTGGGGGCAAGCCCCTTCTCCAGCAGGTCCTTGATCTCCTGACCGGACAGGGTCTCGTACTCCAGCAGCGCCTGGGCCAGGGTCTCCAGATCGGCGGCCTTGTCGGTCAGGATCTGGCGAGCCTCGTCCCAGCCGGCACCGACAATGCGCTTGACCTCGGAGTCGATGATCCGGGCCGTCTCTTCCGAGACGTTCTGGCTGCGCGCGACCGAGTGGCCGAGGAAGACCTCCTGCTCGTTCTCGCCATAGGCCACCGTACCGAGGATGTCGGAGAAGCCCCACTGGGTCACCATGCGGCGCGCCAGTTTGGAGGCCTGCTGGATGTCGGAGCTGGCACCCGAGGTGATGTTCTCCTTGCCGAAGATCAGCTCCTCGGCCACGCGGCCGCCGGCCATGATGGCGATGCGATCGACCATCTGCTGGAACTTCATGGAATAGCGGTCGCCTTCCGGCAGCTGCATCACCATGCCGAGGGCCTGGCCGCGCGGGACGATGGTCGCCTTGTGCACGGGGTCGGCCATCTTGACGTTCATGGCCACGATGGCGTGGCCGCCCTCGTGATAGGCGGTCAGGCGGCGCTCTTCCTCGTTCATGGCCATGGATTTGCGCTCGGCGCCCATCATGACCTTGTCCTTGGCGTCCTCGAAGTCACGGTGGGTGACCATGCGCCGGTCCTTGCGGGCCGCCATCAGGGCCGCCTCATTGACCAGATTGGCCAGGTCGGCCCCCGAGAAGCCGGGCGTGCCGCGGGCGATGGTCTTGACGTTGACGTCAGAGGCCAGCGGCACGTCCTTCATGTGCACGCGCAGGATCCGGTCGCGGCCGTTGACGTCGGGGTTCGGCACCACGACCTGGCGATCGAAGCGGCCGGGACGCAGCAGGGCCGGGTCCAGCACGTCGGGACGGTTGGTGGCAGCGATCAGGATGATGCCTTCATTGGCTTCGAAACCGTCCATCTCGACCAGCAGCTGGTTCAGCGTCTGCTCGCGCTCGTCATTGCCGCCGCCCAGACCGGCACCGCGGTGACGGCCGACGGCGTCGATCTCGTCGATGAAGATGATGCAGGGGGCGTTCTTCTTGGCCTGTTCGAACATGTCGCGCACGCGGCTGGCACCGACGCCCACGAACATCTCGACGAAGTCGGAGCCCGAGATCGAGAAGAAGGGCACGCCGGCCTCGCCCGCGACGGCGCGGGCCAGCAGCGTCTTGCCGGTGCCGGGAGGTCCCACCAGCAGGGCACCCTTGGGAATCTTGCCGCCCAGTTTCTGGAACTTGCCCGGGTCCTTGAGGAAGTCGACGACCTCCTGAAGCTCCTCCTTGGCCTCGTCCACGCCGGCGACGTCGTCAAAGGTCTTGCGGCCCTTGTGCTCGGTCAGCAGCTTGGCCTTGGACTTGCCGAAGCCCATCGCGCCCCGCGCGCCGCCCTGCATCTGGCGCATAATCAGGATCCACAGGCCGATGATCAGGACGAAGGGCAGCAGGCCGATCAGGGCGCTGACCCAGAGGGACTGGCGGGTTGACTTGACGTCGACGGCCGCGCCGGTCGCCTGGATGCTGTTGATCAAATCGGCATTGGGCAGGGTCGTGGTGGTGGTCACCACCCGGTTGTCCTTCAACGTCGCCTTCACCGTCTCGCCCCGCACCTCGACGCTGGCAATGGCATTGGCGTCGCGCGCCTTGAGCAGATCGGAATAGGTCATCTCCACGGGCCGCTCGGCGGCGGCCTTTGTCCCGGCCGGGGCCGTGATGCCGCCCGGACGGCTGACGGCCACATAGAAGGCCATGGCGCCCAGGATGATGACGCCCCAGATGGCCAGATTGCGCAGGTTCATGCTCGCTCGTCCCTTGGGCGCAAACGCGCCTTGTCACATATGTCAGATCGAAAATAGGAGGTTCCGGGTCGTTGCGCCATGGATGGCGTCGCGAAGGTCCCTTTCATGCGTCATTCGGTCCAGTGCAAGCGCCCGTCTCTCCTCGACCAGCGACCGTGCGCTCGCGGCCGTCCCTGCAAGAACCGGGGCACCGCCGGCGTGCCGGATCAGCACAGGCTGGCCGCCGCGGGCCGCGGGCGGCAGCGCTTTCAGGATCGCGCGGTCGGCCTCGGACAGGGCGGCGCTGCGACCCGCGGCGGGCACGACAGACCACCCGCTTTCGGTCGTCGTCACGGCCCAGCGCCCGTCCCAGACGGCCTCGCGCCCCGGATCGAGCGGCAGGGCCAGCGGCGGGCGGCGGGTCAGCTCTCCGGGTTCGCGGGTCACGAAGACACGATCGCCACCGGCCGCGATCCGCGTCCCGCAGAGGGTCGCGGTGAACGCCTCGCCTGACCGCAGGCGAGCCACAAGGGCGGTCAACCGTTCGCCGCGCGGGAGGCGGTCGCCGCCGCCGGCGCAGACGAGCGCGGCGGCGAGGTGGTGAGGGTCGATGTCCCGGGGAAGCTGGAACCACCCCTCTCCCGTCGGCAGAAGGCTTGCGCTCACGGCGTCGCGGCCATCGTCCTTGCGCTCAGGGGTGAGGGTCGACGGCCCGGGAGCGGCCTCGCCGCCTGACCCCCGAATTCTCGCTTCACCCGACAGGCGAAGAGCCACCCGTGCCCGGCTCCGTGCGTATTTCGGATCGTCATTGGCGGGATCGTCGATCCAGTCAGCATCCCGCGCCGCCAGCCAATCGCGCACCCCGGCCCGCCCCGCGTGCAGCATCGGCCGCAACAGCATCAGCCCGCGCCCCTCGGGCCAGGCCGGGGACGGTGACCAGTCGCGCAACCGTCCCAGCGTCGAGCCCTCGGCCCGCATCACCTGGCCCTCGGCGATGTCGTCGGCGGTATGGGCAAACAGGACCACGCGCGCCCCACCCTCGCGGGCGGCGTCGGCAATGAGGCCGTGTCGGGCCCTGCGGGCGGCGGCAGACAGGCCTGTGGCGGGTTTTGGCCCGGTCCAGGCCAGGCCGCGCCAGTCGGCCCCCGCGGCGCGTGCGGCGGCTTCGGCGAAGGCGGTCCATCGGGCGCTGTCAGGACCCAGCCCGTGATCGACGGTCAGGGCCAGCAGCCGGCGTCCGTGGGACCTCGCCCAATCAGTGGCGACCTGCAGCAGGGCGATCGAGTCACCGCCACCCGACAGGGCCAGGGCGACAGGATGATCGACGTCACTTTCCAGCCGCTCGGACAGGCGGGCCAGAACCGGCCCGGTCCAGTCGTCAGAGGTCTGGATCAGCCCGGCCGCCGCAGCGGGGTGGCGGCGGGCGCGGCGGCGCAGCCGATGCGGGTCCGCGCCTCGGTCGCCCGCGTGCGCACCGCCGGAGCGGCGGCCTCGGCATAGCGGCGACCGAACTCGGTCAGGGCCGTGCAGGCCTGGGCCTTGCGGTCGGTGGCGTTGAGCGCATTGGCCAGCTCCAGCGTCGTGGCCGGAGCCCAGGTCGTGGTCGGCCAGCCGCGCAGCGCGGCGGCATAGGCCGAGACGGCCCCCGCCGGATCGCCGGCCGAGATTCTCAGATCGCCCAGACGGCTGTTGGCCTCCTGGGCCTGGGGCGTGTCGGGCCAGGCCAGGACGACCGTCTGCAGCGCCCGGTCGCCGCGCGCCGGGTCCGTGGCGGCCAGCCGGGCAGCGGCGGTGAGGTCGCGGACAGCGTCGCCGGTCGGGGATGTCGTCGGGATGGGGGCGTTCAGCTCAGCCTCGCGGGCCGCGGCCAGTTCCATGGCCCGGATGCGGCCTTCGGCGTCGCGGACGCGGATGCCGAGCGCGGCGTTGTCGCGCGTCGCCTCGTCCAGCTGGAAGGTCAGCCGTTCAAGATCACCGTTCACGCGCTGGACCGTCGCCTCCATGTCCGACAGTCGGCGATCCATCAGGCCGACGCGGCCCTGCAGCGCGATGACTTCGGGATCGGGCTCGATGATCACCGGCTGGCCCGCGGCGTTGCGCTGGGTCACGGCGCGCTCGAGGCGACGCACATTCCGATCCAGCTGCTCCAGCCGGCGCTTGTCCCACTGGACCGCCTCCAGCGGGGCGGTCTGGGCCACGACGGTCGTGGTCCCGGCGATCAGGACCACGCCGAGGGCGGTCAGCATGGCGTTGCGGGTGCGCAGGGATGCAGGCAGCTTCAGCATGATGATTGTCGTCTCACCGATTTGAGGCGTCCGCAAGGCGTCACCCCGTCAGCCCCAGCATGATGATCGCCAACAGGAACAGCGTCAGGGCGAAGATACAGAACAGCAGCAGCAGCACGGTCCGCCACGCGGCGGAAAACCACGAAAGCCGATAGGCACCCTTCAACTGGGCGAACATGTGCGCTGGAACGCCGAAGGCGAAGGCCAAGGCCCCCAGCACCCCGAACCCGCTCCATATCGCTCCCAGGACGGACGTGATCATCACCAGGATCGACATGGCCGTCAGCGAATACAGAACGAAGACGCCGTGATCATACAGGGTGAACCCGCGCCGCCACAGGAACAGCAGCGCTACGAACGGAATCGATAGCGGGATCAGCAGGAAGCTGAATTTGTAGGTCGTCTGCTGAAGTTTGTAGAGAAGCAGATCGGGGTTCCTCAGCTTGTGCTTGACCTTCTCGACCCACTTGCTGTCGCCCCGAACCTGGACCCGGTCTTCCTGGACCGCGTCGGCCATCTCGGCCTGCCAACTGCCGGGCGTCAGCCCGTCGGGACGGGCGGCTTGCGGACCCGTTCCGGTCAGCGCCTCCAGCCGACGCTCATGGACCCCCACCTGGGCGCGCTGCGCTCGCGCGGTCAGTGCCAGAGCCTCCGAGCCGGGTGCCGCCGCGGCCGCCGTTTCCGCCTCGGTCAGTTCTGCCCGGGCCTCGGCCAGATTGGTCCGCGCCCCGGCGATGCGTTCCGGCAGAGGCGTCGTTATCCGTGGCTCCAGCGCGCCGCTGAAGCTGAAGACGAAGAACATCAGGAAGATGGTGAACAGGAAGATCGCCAAAGGCGAGACATACCGGGTGCGTTTGCCCTGTACCCACTCCCGGGTCAGCCGGCCGGGATTGATGGCCAGCAGCGGCAGGGTCCGCCAGATGCGGGCGTCGAAATGCATGACGCCGTGCAGCAACTCCTCGCCCAGGTGGAGCAGCGAATGGTGCACGTGGGTGGGCTGGCCGCACTCCGGGCAGTATTTTCCGGAGACGGGTGCGCCGCAGTCGCTGCAGACCCCGGGGTGATCCTCCGCCGACTCGTTGCGACGGTTTTCCCGCCGCGACAGCAGTTTTGCGATCAGTCCGCCGGTGATCAGACCGCCGGCGGCCTCAAGACTGTCCATAACTGCCCCCGCAATGCTGCGTGCGATTGTGCGATGCGGCGAAACACAGGTCAAAAAGAAAGGGCGGCCGGGACCCGGCCGCCCTTTCTGTTATCGACGCCGCGTCGGGCTCAGCGGGTCGCGCCCGAGACGATGGCGGTATGGGCGTTGCGGTTGCGGGCGAAGGCTTCTTCGGTCGAGCCGGCCGCGATCGGACGTTCCTTGCCGTAGCTGATGGTGTCGATACGGCCGGCGTTGACGCCGCGCTCGACCAGATAGCTGCGGACCGATTCGGCGCGGCGGGCGCCGAGGGCCAGGTTGTATTCCCGCGTGCCGCGTTCGTCGGCATTGCCTTCGATCCGGATGGTCACGTTCGGATAGCGCTGGAGCCAGGCGACCTGGGCATCCATGCGCGGATAGACTTCCGACCGCAGTTGATAGCTGTCGAGGTCGAAATAGACCCGGTCGCCGACATTGACGACGAAATCCTGTTCCGAGCCCGGGGCCGCGGCACCCATGCTGCCGCCCGAGATCGGACCGCGGGGACCGGGGTTGTAAGGCTCGTTGGCGACCGGCGGCACGGTCTCGCCGGCACCGGTTACGACGGCGCGGCGCGGCGTACAGGCGGCGATGGCGGTCATGGCCAGGCCGACGGCGGCCAGACGGACCAGGGTCGAGGGCTTCATCATCGGGTCGTCTCCTTCAGGTGAGGCCTGGGCCTCCAGCTTGGCTTTAAACGCTTGGTACTGACGCGCCACCGGTTTCGCCAGTCGCGATAACGAGGGATTGAGCCAGAAGGCTCTTGTTTGTGCTCAGGTCGGGCAGCCGTCGGGTCCGCCGCCGCCGAGGTTGGACGGCTGTTCGTCCAGCAGCGGCGACCATGCCGGGTCCGAACCCCGCCCGTTGTAGCCCGCCTGGGACACCACCCGGCCCGACAGATCGACGGTCCACAGTCGTGTGTCACCACCCGGCGACTGACGCGCGAACATGATGTAGCGGCCGTTCGGAGCCCAGGACGGACCCTCTTCGAAATAGCTGGACGACAGGATGCGCTCGCCCGAGCCATCGGGATTCATGACGCCGGTCGAGAAGCGGCCGCCGCCCTGTTTGGTGAAGGCGATCAGGTCGCCGCGCGGGCTCCAGTTCGGGGCGGTGTACAGGCCGCCGCCACGGGCGATGGCGCGCTGGCCCGTGCCGTCGGCACGCATGACGTACAGACGGGCACTGCCCGAACGATCCGAGGTAAAGACGATCTGGCTGTTGTCGGGGCTGAACGAGGGCGAGGTGTCGATGCCGGGATCGCTGGTCAGACGCCGCACCTGGCGACTGGACAGATCCATCACATAGACGTCGGTGTTGCCGCCCCGGATAATCGAGAAGGCCATCTTCGAGCCGTCGTTCGAGAAACGGGGCGCCAGCACCTGGCCGTCGAACTCGCCCAGGCTTTCGCGGCGGCCGGTCGACAGGTTGTAAAGGTAGATGCGGCTGTAATCCTTGCCCAGCGCCACATAGGTGATCTCATTGGGGTCACTCAGCGAGAAGCGCGGCGACATGATGATCTCGTCGCCGCCGGTCAGATAGACCGGGTTGAACCCGTCCTGATCGGAAATGGCGAGACGCGACAGCCGGTTAAGCTGGGTCCCGCTTTCCGAAACGAAGACCACACGGCTGTCGAACAGGCCGGTCTCGCCGGTCATCCGCTGATAGATCAGGTCGGCGATCTTGTGGCCGATCCGCCGCCACTGCTCGGGCGTGGCGGTGAACTGGTACGAGGCCAGCTGACACTGGCGGTAGGGGTCGTACAGGCGGAAACCGAAGTCATTGCGACCGTCGGGTCGGGGCGTCACCGCGCCGTACAGCACCGCCTGGGCCCCGATCGAGGTCCACTGCGGAAAATTGGGGGCGTTGGCGAGGGTCAGGCCGGTTTCGACGAAGCCGGCCGGGTCCATCGGCTCGAAATAGCCCGAGCGGCGCAGGTCCGACCGGATCACCCCACCCAGGTCGGTGCCGTTCTGGCCGTCGAAATTGACCACGGCGATCTGCAGCGGCCGCAGCACGCCCTGATCGATCTCGACCTCGACGGGGTCGCTGGATTGCGGGGGCGGGGTCTGCGCCGTGACCGAGGTCGCCGTCATCGCCACCAGGGCGACGCTCGCCAGAAGTCGGTTCAGTCGCATCAGGAGCTCCCGCAGTTTCAGACCTACGCCGGTCCTTATCGCCAGACCGGGCGCATATTGCCAGCATGGCGGTGAATGGGGCGACTTTCAGGCCCCGTCGCGGTTCTTCAGCGATTGGCGCAGGCGCGTTCCGTCACAAAGGTGGGACGGAAGGGCCCGCCCTCAAAGCCCGCAGGCACGTCGAAGGGCGCCGTCTGGCGAATCGCGCGCACCGCGCCGTCAGCGGCGGCGCGCCAGACCGGGTCAGAACGGGCCCCCAGCAGCGTCGGACCGGCGATGATCCGACCGCGGGCGTCCAGCGTCACGTCCATCTGGATGCGCAGATCCCGGGCACCCGGGATGTCGCAGGGCAGGATCCAGTTGGGATAGACCTGGTTGAAGATAGCCGAGATCTGCGGGCCCGTTGCCCGCGGTGCCGACCCCTGCCCTTGCTGCCCCGTGGCCGGGCGCGTGCCGGGGCGGTTCGCGGGACGCGGCGGGCCGGCAAGAGAGTCAAGGTCCAGGGTTTCCTCGCGGCGCGGCGGGGTGGGCCGCGGCGGGGTCGGCTGGGCGCGCGGCGGGGTGGGCCGCGGCGGGGTCGGCCGGGGTGGCGGGGCCTTCTTCACCGGGGTCGGTGTCGGCAAGGGCGGCGGGACCGGCTTCGGCTCCGGCGGTGCGGGAACGGGTTCGGGCGGCGCGGCGACCGGGGCCGTCGTCGCATCCTCGGTGACCAATTCCTCGCTCGGATTGTCAGCGGCGGCGGCCTCGATCACCATGTCCGAGACGATCGAGACCGGCACGGCGTTCATGATCGGACGCGGCTCGGTGCGCGGCGCGAGCAGGCCCGCCGCCAGCACGGCGGCGATGGCCCCGCCGTGCAGCAGGATGGAACCGATCAGGGCCGGGCCGGGCCGTTCCAGGGTCTCAGCTCCCGCCCGAGGCCGAGGTGTCGGTGATCAGGTTCATCTTGCTGAAGCCGGCACCCGACAGTCGCGCCATGACGCGCGCCACGGCCTGATAGGGTGCCCGGCCGTCGGCCCGGACGAACACAGGCTTTTCGCCAGCCCCCTCGCCACCTTCCTGGGCCACGGCCAGGACCAGCCGGTCCCACGGCACTTCGCTGTCGGCGACGAAGATGGCCCCGTCGCGGTCGATCGAGACCACCACCGGCTCCTGATCCGTGTCGACCGCGCTGGCCTCGGTCTTGGGCAGTTCGACCTCGACCCCGGTCGTCAGCAGGGGGGCCGAGATCATGAAGATGATCAGCAGCACCAGCATCACATCGACCAGCGGCGTGACGTTGATCTCGCTCAGGGGCCGCTTGCGCGGCCGTCTGCGGCCCCGGACGTGTCCGCCACCGCCGCCGCCTGCCAGCGCCATGGCTCAGAGCTCCCGGGTGGGCTGCGGCGCGGGGCTGGCCGGACCGCTGCCCAGCCGACGCGCGACGGCGGCCTGCAGGTCATCGGCGAAGCTTTCCAGCCGGCCGGTGAACTTGCCCGCGTCGATCGAGAATTTGTTGTAGGCGATATAGGCCGGAATGGCCGCGGCCAGACCCAGGGCCGTGGCGAACAGGGCCTCGGAAATGGCCGGGGCCACGGTCGTCAGATTGGTGTTGCCGGCCGAGGCGATGGCCCCGAAGGCGTTCATGATGCCCCAGACCGTGCCGAACAGGCCGATGAAAGGCGAAGACGTCGCCACCACCGACAGAACGCCGAGGCCGTTCTCGACCCTCTGGCTCTCGCGGGCGATCAGGCTGTCCAGCGCCCGGTCGATGCGCGACATCAGCAGATTCGCCTGGTTTTCGGTCAGCGGCCCGCGCGTGCGGGCCTCGCGCCAGTCGGCCAGGGCGACGACCAGCATGCGTGGCAGGGGATGGGCGGGATTGGGTCCCGCCTGGTTGGCCACCTCCTCCAGCGACCGACCCGATCCGACCGCATCCTCGAAGCTGGTCGCCTGGCTGTTCAGGCTTGAAAAGCGAAAGGCCTTGTCGATGATCACCGCCCACGACCACAGCGACGCCACCACCAGACCGACCATGATCGCCTTGACGACGGGGTCGGCCTCGAGAAACAGGGCCAGCGGGTTCAGCATCGAGGCGTCAGCGGCGGTGGTCATTCAGCGTCCTTCCGTCTGTCCATCCCTGTGCACCGGACGGGCGTGGCGGTTGTGTGGCGATTTCCACCGGGTCTAGCGAGGTGTGGCCGCGACGTCACCTCTCTGCACGCGTCAGGCGGGGGAAATGGTCAAGCTTCGCGCGCCAGCCACGGCCCGACCTTCTCGACCAGCGCCTTCGTCGGCCTGCGCGGCCGGCCGTCCATGTGAATGCAGACCACCTCGACCTCGGCCCGGCACAGCACATCCTCGCCGCGCGTGATCGTCTGCGAGATCAGCAGCCGCGGCCCCTTGACCGAGTCATAGTGGGTGCGAACCACCAGGGCGTCGTCGATGCGCGCCGGCTTGAGGAAGCTCAGCCCCATCTTCGTGACCACGAAGGCCGTCGGCTGGTCGCCGTCCAGCAGGTCGGCGTGGCCGATCCCCATAAGCCGCAGGCAGTCGGACCGCCCCCGCTCGAAATAGCGGACATAGTTGGCGTGGTAGACCAGCCCCGTGAAGTCGGTGTCCTCATAATAGACCCGCACCGGCAGGCGATGCTCGCGGCCCTCGAAACGGCCGGCGGTGGGGGCGTCGGTCGCGGTCATGGGGCCACCGGCAGGGCCGGCGGCTCGGGGAAGCCCGGGCAGTCGGCGTCAATCATGGCCCGGAACTCGCGGTTCAACGGGTCGTCGCTCAGGAGCATCCGGTTCGGGCGCGAGATGAAGCCCACGGCCTCGCCGCGCCGTTCGGCCGCCACATAACCGCAGACGACCCGCCCGCGTCCCGGCTCGATCATCTGCACCTCGGCCCCGCGTCCCAGCTGTTCGCGCGCCTGCCGCAGTACCCGTTTGGCCGGCGGCTCCTGGACGAAGCCCGGACCCGACCCGCGCGTGGCCACCCAGATCGCCACAGCGCCCAGCACCAGAACCACGATGCCCAGCACCGCGATCAGCCGCTCTGTCCGGATCGCCTTTCGCGCCATGCCGTCTCCTTCGAGGGGACCATGAAGGGCTTCGGTGATGGCGTGAAGAGGCCGCCCTCTCTTTCCGTGCATCCCGGCGCAAGCCCGTATGAACGGGGGTTGGGGAACGGATCATTTGCCGCCGAACAGTCCCCCCGGGTCCGGTCCCTTGGGCGGTTCGGTCAGGCCGAGGTGGGCATAGGCCCGGGCGCAGGCCATCCGTCCGCGCGGCGTGCGCTGGATGAAGCCCTGCTGCAGCAGATAGGGTTCGATCACATCCTCGACCGCATCGCGGGCCTCGGCGATGGCCGCCGCCAGGGTGTCCATGCCGACAGGGCCGCCGCCGTAGTTCTCGATCAGGGCCTTGAGGAAGCGGCGGTCGTTGGCGTCCAGACCGGCCTCGTCGACCTCCAGCCGCGCCAGCGCCCGCGCCGCCGCCAGCCGGTCGATCTTCGGCGCACCCTCGGCCTCGGCGAAGTCCCGCACCCGGCGCAGCAGCCGCCCGGCCACGCGCGGCGTGCCCCGCGCGCGGCTGGCGATCTCGCGCGCGCCCTCGTCGTCGATCGCCACGCCCAGCTTGCGCGCCGCCCCGGTGATGACCCGCACCAGCTCGTCGGGCGTGTAGAATTCGAGCCGCAGCGGTATGCCGAACCGGTCGCGCAGCGGCGTGGCCAGCAGGCCCGCCCGCGTCGTCGCCCCGACCAGGGTGAAGGGGGCCAGATCGATCCGCACCGACCGCGCCGAGGGCCCCTCGCCGATGATCAGGTCCAGCACATGGTCTTCCATGGCCGGATACAGGATCTCCTCGACCGTCGGGGCCAGCCGGTGGATCTCGTCGATGAACAGCACGTCGCGCGGTTCGAGATTGGTCAGGATCGCCGCCAGATCGCCCGCCTTGGCCAGGATCGGGCCCGAGGTGGCGCGGAAGCCGACGCCCAGTTCGCGCGCGACGATCTGGGCCAGCGTCGTCTTGCCCAATCCGGGCGGACCGAACAGCAGGACGTGGTCCAGGGATTCGCCCCGACCCCGGGCGGCGTCGATGAAGACCTTCAGATTGCCCTTGGCCTGCTCCTGTCCGACGAACTCGGACAGCGTCTGCGGCCGCAGGGCGCGGTCGTGGGTCTCGCCGGGGGCGGGATCGGCAGAGATGATGCGGTCGTCAGACATGACCGCTCCGGAGTGTGACGGGCGAGGGACGGGTGAAAAGTGAGCGAAGCCGTGAGCACGGGAGTGAGCGTGCCTCCTCGCTGCGGCTCACCTCTTGCTCACTAACACTCTTCACTCCAGGCCCCGAGACCCTCACCGCCCCAGCTCCTGCAGGGCCGCGCGGATGACCGCAGACAGATCCGCCTCATCGCCCAGACGGATCAGCGCCTGGTCGACGGCACGGCGGGCGTTGACCTCGGCCACACCCAGACCCAGCAGGGCCGAGACGGCCTCGCCCGTAACGCTGGGAACCGGCGGCGCGACCTCGATGTGCAGGCCAGACCCGCCGGGGGTGAACGACACCTCCCCCAGCGACTTGCCCTTCAGCTCGGTGACGATCCGCAGCGCCAGTTTGGGGCCCACGCCATTGGCCCGCGCCACCGCCGCCTTGTCCTCGCGCGCCACCGCCGCCGCCAGATCACCCGGCGGCAGCACATCCAGCACCGACAGGGCAGCCTTGGGGCCCACGCCCTGGATGCCCGTCAGTGTCATGAACGCGCGCCGGTCGTCGCGGGTCAGGAAGCCGTAGAGCCGCGGCCCGTTCTCGGCCGACCAGCTGGATTCGATGTGCAGGGTCGCCTCGTCGCCCGGCGCGGGAAGCCGCTGCAGGGTCCGCGCCCCGCAGGCCACGACATAGCCCACCCCGGCGCAGTCGATCAGGCAGTGATCCTGCTCGACCTCGGCCAGCAGCCCTCTCAGCCGCCCGATCACGCGGCACCCCGCAAGGCCGTCAGCAGCGCCCGCTTGCGCAGCTGGGCATGGGTGATGGCCACCGCCAGGGCGTCGGCGGCGTCGGCCTTCACGTCGCCGGCTGACGGCAGCAGGCGTTTGACCATGAAGGCGATCTGGCTCTTGTCGGCGTGGCCGGCTCCGACCACCGCCTTCTTGATCAGATTGGGCGAATACTCCGCCACCGGAAGGCCGCAGCGCGCGGGCGCCAGCATGACCGCTGCCCGGGCGTGGCCCAGTTTCAGGGTCGAGGCCGGGTTCATGTTGACGAACACCTCCTCGATCGCCGCCTCGTCGCAGCCGTGGGCGGCGCAGACCGCGCCGACCGCCTCCAGCAGATGCAGCAGCCGCTCGCTGAAGGGCGCGGCCTCGGGCGGTGTCACCACCCCGTGGGCGACCCATCGCAGGCGCGACCCCTCGGCCACCACCACGCCCCAGCCGGTACGGCGAAGGCCGGGATCCAGTCCAAGGATACGGGTCGATCCATCAGGAATCAGAGTGTTCGTCATTCGTTCCATTCATGCCTCAAACGAGGTTGACGAACAATGACCGGCCTCCAGTCTTCTCCCTCGACCCCGAATGGGCGACGGATTCCGGTGTTCCGTCGCGTTCGAAATCGTGTAGCGTTCGAAAACGTCGGCTCTGTGGGGGGGATGTCGTGTCTATAGGGTCCATCTGGCGCAAGCTGCGCGCGGTCATCGCACCGGCCATTCTCGCAGTGGCGTTGACGTCATGCGGCGGCGGCGGCGGCGAGGCCCCCGGGGAGACGTCGCCAGCGCCGACCGCCATCAGCATTTCCGACGCCGAAGCCGGCCGGTTCCTGACCCAGACGACCTTCGGGGCGACCGACGCCGATATCGCCACGCTCAAGCTGCTCGGCTATCGCGCCTGGCTGGATCAGCAGATGGCTACCGTGTCGCCGTCGCACCTGAACTACCTCGACAACCGGCTGGCGCAATTGCGGCTCACCACGCCGACGGCCACACTCAACGCGAACCATTTCTACGAGAGCTTCTGGCTGTATTCCGCCACCGGTAACAGCCAGCTGCGCGAACGGATGAAGCTGGCGCTGTCGGAAATCTTCGTGATTTCGATGGTCGATCCCAACGTCGATACCCGCGGTGCCGGGGCCTATTACGACATGCTCGGAGCCAATGCCTTCGGCAATTTCCGCACCCTGCTGGAACAGGTGACGCTGCATCCCATGATGGGCGTCTATCTGACCTATCTGGCCAATCAGAGAGAAGATCCTGCGACCGGTCGCAATCCGGACGAAAACTACGCCCGCGAAGTGATGCAGCTGATGACCATCGGCGTGGACGAGCTCAACATCGACGGCACCGTGCGGACCAGCGGCGGCGCGCCCATCCCCGCCTATACCGCGGCCGACATCTCGGGCCTGGCCAAGGTCTTCACCGGCCTGAGCTGGTATTCGCCGACACCAAGCAACAACACCTTCTTCGGTCGCAACCGCGATCCGGATGCCTCGGCCCGCTCGATGATCTTCTACCCGGCGTTCCACTCCACCTCGACCAAGACCTTCCTCGGCGTCAGCACGACGTCCGACGGCCCCGGTGATCTTCAGTTTGCCCTGAACACCATCTTCAACCATCCCAACGTCGGCCCCTTCATCGGCCGGCAGCTGATCAAGCGGCTGGTCACCAGCAACCCCAGCCCGGCCTATGTCCAGCGCGTCGCCACCGTCTTCAACAACAATGGCGCGGGCGTGCGCGGCGATATGGCGGCGGTGGTCAGGGCCATCCTGCTGGACAGTGAAGCGCGCGATGTATCCGTCGCCGCCGGCCCCTCCTTCGGCAAGGTGCGCGAGCCGATGGTGCGGATGGCCAACTGGATGCGGACGTTCGGCGCGACCTCGGTCAGCGGCCGCTATCTGCTCAACTCGACCAGCGCCACGACCTCTCTGGGACAGTCGGCGCTCGCCTCACCGTCGGTCTTCAACTTCTACCGGCCGGGCTACATCCCGCCGAACACCCGGCTGGGAACCGCCGGACTGACCGCACCCGAGTTCCAGATCGTCGACGAGGTGACCGTCGCCGGCTACGCCAACACCATGCAGACGGCGATCGGCACGGGCATCGGAACGTCCACGGACGTCCGGTCCGCCTATGTGTCCGAAGTCGCGATTGCGTCGGACGCGGTGGCGCTGGTCAACCGCATGGATCGGATGCTGCTGTACGGCCAGATGTCCTCGGGCCTGCGGACGGCCCTGACCGACAGCATCAACAGCATCGCCATCCCCGCAGCGGGTTCCACCCAGGCCCAGATCGACGCGGCCCTGCTCAATCGCGCCAGACTGGCCGTCTATATGACGATGGTCTCGCCCGAATATCTGATCCAGCGGTGAGGACGACACAATGACCGGTTTCTCTCCCAGCCGCCGTCACCTGCTCAGGGTCGGAGGCGGCCTGTCGATCCTCGGCGCCGCCGCCCCGTTCGCCCTGCAGATGGCGGCCGCCGGTTCGGCCGCCTCGCAGAGCGCGCCTGACTATCGCGCCCTCGTCTGCATCTTCCTGTTCGGGGGCAACGACTCCCACAACACCGTGCTGGCGACCGACACGGACTCCTTCGGTCGCTATTTCTCGGCCCGCAATACGGGCAACGCCCCGATCGCTTTGATGCCGCCGGGCACGCCGCCCACACCGGTCGGCGCCACATCGTCGGTCACCGGGCGCGTGGCCACCGCCGATTCTCCCGAGGCCTGGGGCGGGGTGCTGCCGATCGTGCCCAGAACCCCGAACCCGATCCCGGCGGGCACCAACGCCACGGTCAGGACCTTTGCCCTGCATCCCTTCCTGGGACCGCTGAAGACCCTGTTCGACGCCGGACGCCTGGGCGTGGTGGCCAATGTCGGGACCTTGATCCGGCCGATTACCAAGGCCCAGTTCCAGGGCGGCACCGTCGCCTTCCCGGCCAATCTGTTCTCGCACAACGACCAGCAGTCGACCTGGCAGGCCGGAGTCACCGAGGGGGCCCGCGTGGGCTGGGGCGGGCGAATGGGCGACATGCTGGCGGGGATGAACGGCACCGATACGCTGTTCACCGCCATCTCCACGGCCGGCAACGCGGTCTTCCTGTCGGGACAGAGCGTCATCCAGTACCAGATGACCACCGCGGCCCAGCCGGCCGTGGTCATCAACGGCCAGTCCGGTGCCTCGCTGTTCGGATCGACCGTGGCCCCCTCGCGCGTCCGGTCGCTGATCCAGGACCAGAGCGCCGCCGGTCTTTTCGCCGCCGACTACGCCACCGTGACCAACCGGTCGATCGGCGCAGCGACCACGATCAATGGCCTGTTCACCCAGCCCGTTGTGACCGCCATTCCGGCCCCGACGGCCTATGTCAATCCGATCACCGGCGCGACCGAGACCAACACCCTGGCGACCCAGTTGCAGACGGTCGCCCGCATGATCGCCGCCTCCGGCTCGACCGGCGTGCGCCGGCAGGTGTTCTTTGTCAGCCTCGGCGGGTGGGACACGCACGACGTCCAGAACACGACCCAGTCGAACAATCTGGCCAAGGTCGCCCACGGCATGGCCTATTTCGACAGCGTCCTGGCCAGTATCGGCGGGGTCAACATGCGCAACGCCGTGACCACCTTCACGGCCTCGGACTTCTCGCGCACCTTCACCACCAACGGCGACGGCACCGACCACGCCTGGGGCGGCCACCATTTCGTGATGGGTGGCAGTGTCCGGGGCGGCGACATCTACGGCCAGTACCCGACACTGGGCGTCGATCTCGGAGCCTTCAACAACCCCGACAATTCCCGCGGCTCGCTGATCCCGACCACCTCGGTCGACCAGTACGCGGCCACCATGGGCCGTTGGCTGGGGGTCTCGGAATCCGGGCTGGATTCCATTTTCCCGAACCTGAGAAACTTCCCCACACGCGGTCTGGGCTTCCTCGGCTAGGACGTCCTGAGCGCTGAGGATGAATGCCTGCCCGTCCTTTGTGCCTCAGGTCGAATCGACCTGAGGCACAAAGGACGGGCCGTCACTCCTCGCGCGGCAGGATCGAGAAGCCGGCAAGCCCGTCCTCGGCGCTCAGCTGGGTCACCAAACCGTCGATATCGATCGGTACATGCCCCTTCACCTTGAGATGATGCTCATGGATAGCTCCGTCGTGGCTCATCACATGGCCGAGACGCACCACCTTCACCCCCCTGAAGCGCAGCAGTTCGCGGACGGCCAGGCCGCTGGGGGCCTCGCCGCGCTTCCAGCGCAGCGTCACGTCCATCACCCCGACGTGCGGCAGCCTGGCGTCCAGCACACGCAGGATCCCCAGAACCGCCAGGGTCGCGCCCGACCCCAGCAGGGCCAGATCCAGCATGCCGACGCCGTACAGCACGCCGATGGCCGAAGTCACCCACAGCGAGGCTGCCGTGGTCAGGCCGTGCACCGAGAAGCCCTCGCGGAAGATCACCCCGGCGCAAAGGAAGCCGATGCCGGTCAGCAACCCGTGCGCCATCCGCGTCGGGTCGACGACCACGGTCTGGCCGGGAAGGGCCGTGAAGGCCCAAGTGTTCTGGTGCATCGCCGCCAGCATCAGCAGACACGAGGTCAGGCACACCAGGATATGGGTCCGGAAACCGGCGGGATGTCCGTGGTAGGTCCGTTCCACCCCGATCAGGCCGCCGGCCGTCATCGCCGCAACGACCGGCCAGGCCAGGTTCAGATCGATCAAGAAAACACTCCGAAGACTGACGATTCTTCAACCTAGGCCGCAACCTCCCGCGACCGCAAGTCACGGCGACGGCACCCCCGCGACAGCGGCTCGATTTCGCTCTAGCGTGGTAGCGAGCAGAGGGAACCAGGGTCATGACCAGCGGCGGGGCTTCGGCGGCGGTGGCGGTTTCGATGCGGGCCGAGCGCCGCATCGTGGAACATTTGCGCGGCGCGGGGGCGACCTCCGCGCCGCGCGCCACGGTCCTGCATCCTCCCCGCGTCGTCCAGCGCGGTGCCCTGCGTCGGCTGGTGCGGCGCGGGGCGGTGATCGAGACCGGTTCGGAGACCTACTGGCTGGACGAGGGCGCCTATGCTGCCTTCCGCAGCCAGCGGCGCGGCCGCGCCTTCCTGATCCTGTTCGCCCTCGGCACCATGGCCGTCCTCGCGCTGGCCGCCACTATGGCCCGGGCCCAGACGGCGGCACCGCTCCGGCCCGATCAGGCCGCCTTCCGTGACCTGTATGAGGAACTGGTCGAGACCAACACCACCCTGTCCGAGGGCAGCTGCACCCTCGCCGCCGAGCGGATGGGCGCGCGCCTGCTCGCCGCCGGCTACCCGGCGGATGACGTGCGCGTGCTGGCACCAGCCGATCGCCCGAAGGACGGCAATCTGTCGGCGGTCCTGCACGGTACAGACCGCGCCGCCGCCCCGATGCTGCTGCTGGCCCACATCGACGTGGTCGAGGCCAACCGCGCCGACTGGACCCGAGACCCCTTCACCCTGGTCGAGGAGGACGGCTATTTCTACGCCCGGGGGGCCACCGACGACAAAGCCCAGGCTTCGGTCTGGGTCGACACCCTCGTCCGGCTGAAGGCGCAGGGCTTCCGCCCGCGCCGCGACATCAAACTGGCCCTGACCTGCGGCGAGGAGACCGCCGACACCTGGAACGGGGTCGAATGGCTGCTGCGCGAACACCCCGACGCGCTCGAGGCCGGGTTCGCCCTTAACGAGGGTGCCGGCGGCCAGCTGGACGCCCAGGGCAACCGCATCGCCCTCAATGTTCAGGCGGGCGAGAAACTGTATCAGGACTACGCCCTCGAACTGACCAACCCCGGCGGGCACAGCGCCCGGCCGCGCAAGGACAACGCCATTGCCGCCATGTCCCGGTCGCTGGCGGCGCTGGGCGACCATGACTTCGCCATGGAGCTCAACCCCGTCACGCGGGCCTATTTCGCCGCCGTGGCCGAGACCTCGCCGCAGTACGCCGCGGACCTGCGCGCCCTGACGGCGACCGACACGCCGGATGCGGCGGCGGCGGCGCGTCTGTCGGCCGCCAATCCGGTCTGGAACGCCACGCTGCGCACGACCTGCATCCCGACCCTGATCTCCGGCGGCCACGCTCCCAACGCCCAGCCCCAGCGCGTCACCGCCAACGTCAACTGCCGCATCTTCCCCGGTCATACGATCGAGGAGACCCAGGCCGAGATTGCCCGCGTCCTGAATAATCCGGCCATCGCCATCACCACCGTGGGTGAGCCCGACCCGACCTCGCCTCCCCCGCCGCTGAGCCCGGCCATCATCGATCCGATCCGCCAGATCGCCGGTCGCATCTGGCCCGGCGTGCCGGTGGTGCCGACCATGTCGACGGGGGCCACCGACGGCCGCTTCACCAACAAGGCGGGCATCCCGACCTATGGCGTCACCGGCATGTTCGCTGATCCGGACGGCGGCGGGGCCCACGGCCTGAACGAACGCATCCGCGTGCGCAGTCTCTATGAGGGCCGCGACTTCCTGTTCGACCTGGTCAAGGCCTATGCGATGCAGCGCTGAGACGCGGCCTCAGCCGTGCGTCTCGACATAGGCCTCAGGGTCCTTGTTCACCGGCTTGACCCCGGTGATATGGTCGGCCTCGAAGGCGGCGAATTTGACCGCCAGCTCGTGGCGCGTCACCAGTGAGGCGGTGCGGCGGAAGTCGGTCAGCCCCTGCCGCTCCTCCTCACCCATGTGCTTTGAGTTGACGACATTGGCCTTGCCGACGGCCTCGATCCAGGCCTGGGTGCCGACGGGATATTTCGCCACCGCCTTGACCGCATCGCGCAGCTTGTTGTGATCCTCGATGGCGTCAATCGTCTCTGGGCCCGCATCGTCGCCCTCGGCGTCGTTGGCCGCCTCGCCGACCTTGATCAGCGCCGGATAGAAGAACCGCTCCTCGGCCTCGGCATGCACATCAAGGAAGGCCGACAGCCGACCCCAGACCTTGGTCAGGGCGTCCGTGTCCTTGGGATCAATCTGCTCAAGGATGGCGAACAGGCGGCGCTGTTCGGCGTGGTCGTCGAGGATCAGCTGGGTGATGTCCATGGGGGTCCGTGGGCAAGCGTTGCGGTTCGCCTGCCCTAACCCGCCCGACCGTTGGCCGTTCCATTCAGCCCGCGTACTTGGCCATGTCCTCGTCCGAGATGTCCTCGTTCGAATAGACGTTCTGCACGTCGTCCTCGGCGTCCAGGGCATCGAACAGCTTCATCAGGGTGCCGACCGCCTCGCCGGTGACGGGCACCTCGGATTGCGGCCGCCAGACCAGCGCCGTCGATTTGGCGTCGCCGAGAATCTTCGACAGGGCCTCGGCCACTTCGTTCAGGTCCTCGAACGTCGTCCAGATGGTGTGGCCGGGCGCGTCCTCATAGATGTCGGGCTTGACCAGATCGCTCTCGACGTCCTGGGCACCCGCCTCGATGGCGGCCTCCATGACGGCGTCCTCGGTGCCGGCCTCGGCCTTGTAGATGATCCGGCCCACCTTGTTCCACATGAAGGCCACCGAGTTCATCTCGCCCAGCGCCCCGCCGTTCTTCTTGAACGCCGTGCCGATATTGGAGTTGGCCCGGTTGCGGTTGTCGGTCAGGGCCTCAACGATGATGCCCACGCCGCCGGGACCGCGGCCCTCGTAGCGGACCTCTTCCATCGTATCGACATCGCCGCCCGCGGCCTTGTTGATGGCCCGCTGGATCACGTCGCGCGGTAGGCTCTCTGCCTTGGCGTTGTTGACGGCCAGACGCAGGCGCGGGTTCATGTTGATATCCGGCATGCCCAGCTTGGCCGCCACGGTGATGTCGCGCGACAGTTTGGAGAACAGCTTGGAGCGCACCGCATCGGCGCGTCCCTTGCGGTGCATGATGTTCTTGTATTTCGAATGGCCGGCCATGAAGCTCTCTTGATTGGGCGCTGTCGTTCGCCGCGTGGCGGCTCACTGCATGAGCGCGCACGGCTTGGATCGAGGCAGGGCATCTAGCCGATGGCGGACGCGGTGTCACGGCTCCGGAACCGCCGCCGCGCGGGGACATTCTGTCTGCAACCGAACCGGAGCCGTTTCCATGACCGCCGAAGACGTCCTTTACGATGCCGAAGCCTATGCCGACGACGACCTCGACGAGGCCGACATCGTCGAATGGTATGAAGCCCGGCCCGTCCAGGTCTCGACCGCCGTCGCGACCGGCTCGATCATCGCCGCCTTTACGCTGGGCGTGCTGACCGCGGTGGGCGCTCTGGCGCTGATGGGGCGGCTGGAAGACTAGGCCTTCAGGCTCTCCAGAAAGCCGCGCATCTTGTCATCGACCGGTACGGGCCGCTCGGTCTTGCGGTCGACATAGACGTGGACGAAATGCCCGACGGCGGCCGCGTCTTCCTCATTGTTGCGGAACAGGCCGATCTCGTAGCGGACCGAGCTGGTGCCGACGTGCGCGACGCGCACCCCGGCCTGGATCTCGTCCGGAAAGGCCGTCGGCGAGAAATAGCGGCAGCCCGTCTCGACGACCAGGCCGATGGTCGCGCCATTATGGATGTCCAGCACGCCGTTGACGACCAGCAGCCGGTTCACCGCTGTGTCGAACCACGAATAATAGACGACGTTGTTCACATGGCCGTAGACGTCATTGTCCATCCACCGCGTGGAAATGGCCTGGAACCGGCGATAGTCGTTCCGTTTCGTCCGTTCGATGGTACCCGTCACGTCGTTCCCTTTTGGTTGGCGCTATCGCTCGGCGCGCGGTGCCTCGCTGCTTGAGCACGTTTTGATTCCGCGCGTCTCGGCGCGCCTGTTTCCAGCCTTGGGCTTGGCGGACGCGGCGTCAAGCGCCTAGCCTCCCTTCATGCAGACCACCGCCGCCGTTCTCCGGACCACGGGCGCCGCCCGCCCCTATGCCGACAGCCGCCCGCTGTCGCTCGAGTCGGTGACGCTCGACCCGCCCGGCCGGGACGAGGTGCGGGTGGCCATCAAGGCCGCGGGCCTGTGCCATTCGGACCTCAGCGTCATCAACGGCGACCGGCCCCGGCCGCTTCCGATGGCACTCGGCCACGAGGCCGCGGGCGTCGTCGAGGCGCTGGGCGAAGGCGTCCACGATCTCGCCGTCGGCGACCACGTCGTTATGGTGTTCATGCCCTCGTGCGGACACTGCAACCCCTGCGCCGAGGGCCGTCCCGCCCTGTGCGAGCCGGGTGCCGCCGCCAACGGCAAGGGCGAACTGCTGACCGGCGGCCGCCGCCTTCATGACGCCGACGGCGACCTCAACCACCACCTCGGCTGTTCGGCTTTCGCGGCGCATGCGGTCGTTTCGCGCCGCTCGCTGGTCAAGGTCGACGCCGACCTGCCGTTCGAGCACGCAGCCCTGTTCGGCTGTGCCGTCCTGACGGGCGTCGGAGCGGTCGTGAACACCGCCGGCGTCCGCGCGGGCCAGAGCGCCGTCGTGGTCGGTCTCGGCGGAGTCGGGCTGTCGTCGGTGCTGGGCGCGCTGGCCGCCGGTGCCTCCCCGGTCGTCGCGGTCGATCTTTCCGGCGACAAGCTGGCGCTGGCCCGCACGCTGGGCCCGGTCCTGACCGTCAACGCCGGCGACGCCGACGCCGTCGAACAGGTGCGGGCCCTGACCGGCGGCGGGGCCGATTTCGTGTTCGAGATGGCCGGCTCGGTCCGCGCCCTCGACGCCGCCTGGCGCATGACCCGGCGTGGCGGGACCACCGTCACCGCCGGCCTGCCGCCACCCGAGGCCGCGCTGGCCGTCAACGTCGTCTCCCTCGTGGCCGAGGAGCGCACGCTGAAAGGCAGCTACATCGGCACCTGTGTCCCCGGCCGCGACATCCCCCGCTATGTCGCCCTCTTCAGACAGGGCCGCCTGCCGGTCGACCGCCTGCTCAGCGGCACAATCGCCCTGTCGGACATCAACGCCGCCTTTGATCAATTGGCCGACGGCAAGGCTGTCAGAACGGTCATCCGCTTCTGACGCCCTAACCTTGACCATAAGCTGTATACGGAACACCGATATACTTGCCCTTATCTTGTCGTGGTGTTGATCCTGTTTCGCTTTAAAGCGTTGGTACCGCAGATCGTCGGTAGCTGAAGTACCAGCCTGACCGCGTATGTTTGGTCCAGGCTTATTTCCCTCGCGTTCCCGATTATCCGACCCGTCGGCGCCGATGCGCTGACCGCGGCGCCGACCCCGGCGCGCCGCGCGCTGTACGTGCCGGTCCACGTCAAATTCACAGTCGCCCTGTGTTTCGCCATCGCCTGGACAGCGCTCAGTGTCTGCCTGTCATTGGGCTGGGTCGCCGATCTGTCCGGGATTGTCAGCCGCCCCGGCGCGCTGATCATCATCGGCTTCATCGCCTATGTGCCGGGCTTCATGAACGCCTTCATGATGAGCACCATCATCCTCGACCGGCGCCCGCCGCACGCACAGCCTGCCGTCTATCCGCCAGTCAGCATTCTGGTCGCCTGCTACAATGAGGCGCTCAACATCGGTGACACCCTGACCAGCCTGGCGGCGCAGGACTATCCCGGGCCGTTCGAGATCATCGTCCTGAACGACGGGTCGACCGACGATTCCATGCTGGTGGCCGCCCGCATCATCGGCCGGCTGAGGCCCCGGACACGAGGGCGCATGAAGCTGGTCAATTTCGATGCCAATGCGGGCAAGTCGACCGTCCTCAACCGCGGCCTCGGCGTCGCCGCGCATGACCTGATCGTCACTGTCGACGGCGACTGCTGGCTGCGCGCCGACGCCCTGACCCGCATCGTCGAGCGGATGCTGTCGGACCCGCCCGGGACGGAGGCCGTCGCCGGATCGGTCCTGGTGCGCAATTCGCGCCGCAACCTCCTGACTCGGGCGCAGGAGTGGGACTATTTCCACGGCATCGCCGCGGTGAAGCGGATGCAGAGCATGTTCCACGGCACGCTCGTGGCCCAGGGGGCCTTCTCGCTCTACACCCGGCGCGCGCTGGAAAGCGTGGGCGGCTGGCCGCACTGCGTCGGCGAGGACATCGTCGTCACCTGGGCGCTGCTGAGGAAGGGCTATCGCGTCGGCTATGCCGAGGACGCCCTGGTGTTCACCAACGTCCCGCACGAGTTCCGCCAGTTCGCCAATCAGCGACGGCGCTGGTCGCGCGGCCTGATTGAGGCCTTCGCCGCCCATTGGCCGATGCTGTTCCAGTGGCGACTGTCCACCCTGTTCATCTGGTGGAACCTGCTCTTCCTGCCGCTGGACCTGGTCTACACCTTCGCCTTCATCCCGGGCCTCATTCTGGCGGTGTTCGGCATCTACTGGATCGCCGGCCCCCTGACGCTGGCGGTGCTGCCGCTGGCGGCGCTGTGGAACTGGTTCATCTTCCGCGTCCAGCGAAGGATGTTCCGCGCCCAGGGCCTGCGCGTCCGCCGCAACCCGGGCGGCTTCCTCTTCTACGTCTTCGCCTACAGCCTGCTGATGCAACCGGTCTGCGTCGCGGGTTATTTCGCCGAGCTCGCCGGCCTGAGAAAGACCTGGGGCACCAAATGATCCGCGCCGCCCGCTTCATCATCACCGCCGCCGCACTCGCCGGTGCCTCGACCGCCGTCGCCGGGGAACGGCCCTATTACGAGGACAGCACCGGCCGGCGGCCGGTGAACCCGGCTGTCGGAGCCGATCTGTTTTACGCAAGCGACGCCGACGAGTCCGAAACGGTCAAGGCCGGCGTCAATCTGGACTGGCAGTATCAAGGCCCCGACCGCTATCAGGGCGTCCGCCTCGAAACGGCGCGTTTCACACCGCCCGGCGGAGACCCGACCGAGGAGCAGCGCGTCTATTCCCGGTTCGCCCGCGAGGGCCGCACCTGGTCCTCGACCGGCATGATCGGCACCAATGGTGACACCGTGCTGGGATCGTTCAGCGTCCACAACGACGCCCGCGTCCGTCAGGAGTATTTTGTCGAACGGGATCGCCTCGAGACCCGTCAGGGTCTCGATCAGGATCTGTATTTCACCTTTGCCGGCGCGGCCTTCGACCTGCCGGTCGACGACTTCAACACCTTCACCGCCCTGGCCGGCGTGCAGGAATTCGGCGGCGACAACCTGCGCACCCATCTGCGCGCCCGCTACGTCCATGTGGTCAAGCCGGAGTGGGGCCTGAGCGCCCAGATCCGGACCCGCGCCTTCTACAACACCGACCCGGGCGAGGCCGACTATTTCTCGCCCGAATGGTACGTCGAAGTGCTGCCGGTGGTGCAGGTCCAGCGCTTCAACGACGGCTGGCGCTATCAGGTCGCGGTCGGTCTGGGGGCGCAGCGCGACTCCGGCTCCGACTGGCGCGCCGCCCGCTATTTCGAGGCCTCGGTCACCAGTCCGAAGATCAACCGCGACTGGTACGTCAAGGCCGCCGTGGTGCACAGCAATACGCCGGTCAGCAGCGGCTATACCTACGACTACAACCAGCTCAGCGTCTCGCTGACACGGGGGTTCTGACCCGTCGGATCAGACCGGCCGGAGGCGGGCGACCGGGCCCGCAGGTCCGGCCGCCCGCTTGCGGGTTGGCCCTAGCTGAGCACCACGATCGCCACGCGCCGGTTCTGCGCCCGGCCTTCGGGTGTCTCGTTCGGTGCCACCGGCGAGTCCTCGCCATAGGAGATGGTCGCCATGCGGTTCAGGGCGATGCCCTGCCGGCTCAGGGTGCGGCGCACGGCTTCGGCCCGGGCCTCGCCCAGCTGCTCATTGTATTCGGCGTCGCCGCTGGCGTCGGTATAGCCCTGGATCTCCAGATAGACGTTGCGGTTCTCGCCCTTCAGGCGCTGGGCCAGGGCGGCCAGACGCTGTTCGGCTTCGGGCGACAGGGCGTGGCGGTCGGTGGGGAATTTCACCGAGTCGTCCGACAGCACGACCTCATAGAGGAATTTGCCCTCGGCCAGTTTGTGAGCCGCATTGGCGCGCTCCAGCGCCTGTCCGGCGGTGCCTTCGACCTGGGTCACCCGGGTGTCGACCACGGCCAGATTCTCACGCACGAATTGGTGGCTGGCGCAGCCGCTGGCCGCGAGGCCGAGGGCGAGAACCACGCCGGTCATGGCCGCCGTCCTGAGTTTCGTTCGGGTCAATTGTCGTCTCCTGATGGGCGGGGCGCCGCTCCCGCATCGGTGCGCGGACGTGACGGTGCCGTAACCCGGACGGCGGAGTGATGACCGGCGCGGGGCCAAATCACGTCACCTTGACCGTTAGCTGAGCTGTGCGGGGACCGTGCGCGGTGATGCCGCCGCGGCGCCACCTTGTTGACGCGGCCGGGTGGTCTTCAGGTCGTCGCGGGCGCAGCCGGGCCCGCCGGACGAGACCCTGCCGTGCGGCCAAGCCACGAGACGCCAACAGGAAAATCACCGGACGGGCCGCCGCCCGCGGCCCGCCGGCCCACCGGGGCCGCGCCACGGCTGCGGGCCTGGGCCCCCGCCGTCGCCCTCAGCCTGACCGCCCATCTGGTCCTGTTGCTGGCCTTGGTATCGGTCCGCGCCGGGCCGATCACAATTCTTGCGCCCGCGCCTGAACCGCGCGCCGTCGTCGTCACCCTGACCCGGCCACCGCCCCCGCCGCCGCCGCCTCCGGCCCCGGTCATCGCCGACCCGCCGCCGGGTCCGGTCAAGCCGACGCCCACCGCGGCCACCCCCTCGTCCGCCCCCCCGCGCCTCCTCCCCGCGCGTGCCGCGCCGCGTCCCCGTCCGGTCCGCACGCCCCCGCCGCCCGAGGTGCCGACCCTGCCCGCCAACCCCGCCCCCGTGGTCGCGCCGATGGCCACCATCGGCGAGGCCCAGCTGGCCGGCGCGCTCCGGGCCGGGACGGGTCAGGGCGCGGGCACCGGCTCAGGCGGTGCCCGCGGGGGCGGCTCTGGCTCTGGCGGGACCGGCGGCGGGGCCTGCGACATGGTCCGCCGGCTGCAGGACGCCTTGCGGGCCGATCCGGAGGTCCGCGCCGCCGTGGCCCGGGCCTACCGTGCCATGCCCGCCTCGGGCCGCGCCATCCTGGTCTGGAACGGCGACTGGATCCAGGATCCGGCCCAGACCGGCAAGGGTCTGGCCGGGGTGCGTCAGGCCATCGCGCTGGAGATCGCCTTCTCGCCGCGCGACTGCCGGACCCGGCCCATGCGCGGCCTCGCCGTCATCGCCCTGGCTGACGGTCCGGCCGCGCCCCGGCTGGCGCTGGGCGGCGGCGACTGGCGCTGGACCGACCTGCTGGGCGTGCGCTGACGCCGTCGGCCATAGGTTCAATCGACATTCAGCAGAGCCGCTAGAGCGAAATCGGTCTTGATGGACGCAGTCCATCAAGGCTCAGATTTCGCTCCAGATTGATTCTGGACCATTTTTTGGATTCAGGTCGATTCGACCTGAAACAAAAATGGTCTGGTCGTCCATCAAACACCGTCTTTCCGGGGCCGCAGAGCGGAACTCGGAACCCAGGGGGACTGGACTCGACTCTGGAACCTGGGGCGGACGGCGGCGTCCAGACGCCTGGATCCCGGGTTCTTGTCCCGGCTGCGCCGGTCCCGGCCCCGGAATGACGGGGAGGGATGGCGGGGGTACCGACGCCTGAATGTCGATTGACCCTAGGCCTTGTCGCGCACCCGCATGGCCCCGCCCGAGCCGGTCTCGACCTCGAACCGCCCGGTCGCCCGGATCAGGTCCGACAGCTTGGCGTGGCCATAGGTCCGCTGGTCGAAGTCCGGATAGGCGTTCCTCAACCGGTTGGCGATGCCGCCGGCGGTGACCCAGCCGTCGCCGTCCTCTTCCATGTCGGCGATCACCGTGGCGATCAGCCGGGCGGCCTCGACCGGCTTGCGCTTGCCCGGTGCCGGTGCCGCGACCGCCTCGGCCCGGCGCCCGCCCGCCGCGGGGGCCGGGGCCTCGCTCACCGGCGCGCTCAGGTTCTCGGTGTAGATGAAACGCGTGCAGGCCTGACGGAAGCTTTCTGGCGTCTTCTGCTCGCCGAAGCCGAACACATCGACTCCCTCCTCGCGGATCCGCGACGCCAGCCGGGTGAAGTCGGCGTCCGACGAGACCAGGCAGAAGCCGTCGAACCGGCCCGAGTGCAACAGGTCCATGGCGTCGATGACCAGGGCGATATCGCCCGAATTCTTGCCCTTGGTATTGGCGAAATTCTGCTGCGGCTGGATGGCGAACCGGGCCAGCACACGGGTCCAGCCGGCCAGCTGGGGACTGGCGAAATCCCCATAGATGCGCCGCGCCGAGGCCTCGCCCAGGGTCGCGATCTCGGTGAACAGCGCCTCGGCGATCCGCGCCGAGGCATTCTCGGCGTCGATCAGTACGGCGAGGCGGGGCGGCTTGGCGTCGGCGGGCATGGCGGTGTCTTTCGGGGGCGGGAGCGGCGCGCAGGGTCGGCCGCGCCGGCGGGCGGGTCAACGGGGTCGAGGTCCGAGCGTGTCCGCGCCGACGTCAAACGCCGGGCCGCCCCGCGAACGCGGGGAGGCACGGACGCTTCGCCGTCCGGGGAGCGAGCCCCCTACCCCGCCGCCTTCACCAGCAAGGCATCCACCGGCTGGACCACGCCGTTGCTGGCCAGGGTCTCGTCGCCCGTCAGACGGCCGCGTGCGCCGTTGTCGCCGGTGACGGTCAGGGTGTCGCCGTCCTTCGAGAAGGTCAGCAGGCTGTTGGCCATGGTGCGCATCTCGGCCGTGCCTGAACTGCCTCGGTCGATGGCGGCCCGGATGTCGGCGCGGGTCAGGGCACCGGGCACGATATGGGCGCGCAGCATGGCGGCCCCCTGGGCCTTCATGGCTTCGTCGCCCAGATCGCCGGCCGAGGCGGTGAAGGCCGCATCCGAGGGGGCGAACACCGTATAGGGCCCCTTGCCCTCCAGCACCGCGCCGAGAGCGGCGTTGTCCAGCACCCGCTCCAGCGTGCCGAACGCCCGGTCGCCCTTGAGCGTCGCGGCCAGGGTCCGGTTCGAGGGCGTGGCGGCCGCCGTGCCGTCGGCCTTGCCGTCGCCCCCGCCACAGGCGGCGAGGGTCATCACGCAGAGGGGCGCGACCGCCCAGTGCATCTTCATGTTCATGGTCATGGTCCCTGTGTCGTCGGGGCTCAGGTCAGCAGTTGGATCACGGTCGTGATCAGCTGGGTCTTGGGATCGGCCTGGTACACATAGCCGTCGTTGTAGCGGTACATGGACGTGGCGTTGTCCGCGTACTGATCGCGATAGGCATAGGGCACATTGTAGACGTCATAGCCGCTGGGCAGACGCTGGCCAACGCCCAGGTTCTGGCCGGTCAGCAGGGCGGCGACCTGACTGATCGTATTGGTCTGGGGATTGACGCCGTACAGCGCCCCGTCGGCATAGCGGTAGTCCTGGTTCTGGTTCAGGCCGAAATAGCTCGCATAATAGTCGGGAGCCGGCTGGTACTGGTACTGGCTCGGCCAGGCTGAACCGGGCGACAGCGCTCCGCCCAGCACGGGCAGCCAGCCCAGCAGTGATCCCTGCGGGTTCGAACGGTACAGATAGCCGTCGCGGTACTCATAGCGGTTGGCGTCGTCGCGGCCGCGCCAGATCCAGTCATAGCGGTCGGCTCCGACGGCGCGGGCGATCTGGCGGGCCTGACCCGGGGGCAGGCAGCCGTTGTTCTTCTTCGCCAGTCCAGGCGGGCAGCCGGCGATCAGGCCGCGGTCATCATCGCGGCGGAAATAGACCACGGGCTGGCCGTCGCGGGTCTGGAAAACCTCGCGCTCGACCGCGCGCCGGATGTCGCGGCGATCCTCGTTGCGATCGTCATTGCCGCTCCCACGAACGACGTCGGCCATCCGGATATCGGGGCGCAAATCGGCCCGCATGTCGGGGCGCTCGGCCCGGCGCGCCTCGCCGCGGCCATTGCCGCCGTCGTTGCCATTGCCGCGCGCTTCACCGCCACCACGATGACCGCGCTCCTGATCGCCGCCCCGCTGCCCATGCTCCTGTTTGTCGCCGCCCTTGCCGTTGCCAGGGTCAGCCAGCACCGCCGTCGGCGCGGCCAGAGCGAGGAGAAGAGCGGAGGTAATCGGAACAAGCTTGTACATGGGAAACCCTTTCGGTTCCGATGCACAACGTTCGCGGACGGCGGCTGTTCCGGCCGCCACCGCCCGCGGAACGGATCGTTCAGCCCGCCCGACGTCCGAACATGGCCGCCAGCGCCGTCATCCGGCCCTTGTCGGCACCGGTGGCCTTGTCCGCCGCGGCGGTCAGGGCCGTGGCCAGGGCGGCGGAACCGCGCCGGTCAGCCCGGCCCGCGCGCCACTGGCCGACGGCGGCGCGAATGCGGTCGTTCAGGGCCGTGTCGGCACCCGGTGCGCGCGCCAGCTGGTCCAGATAGGCCTCGGCCACGTCCGGGTGGTCGGCGAAGGCGAAGCGGGTCTGGGTCTGCGGGTTGATCTCGTCGGCCATGACGCTTTCAGCCGCCGCGATCTCGGCCGCCGACAGCTGGTCGCCGGGAACCAGTTTCAGCACGTCGAGGCCGCGCGCGATCTCGCTGCTGTAGATGCGGCCGTTGAGCCAGTAGGCCGACCAGGAGCCGCCGACGATCAGCTTGTCGGCGTCGATCGGACCGCGGTCGAACCAGGCGATCTCGACCGGCTTCAGCGGATCGGTGAAGTCCATCACCGAGACGCCGCCCTGGTACCAGGCCTGGACCATCAGGTCGCGGCCGGGGACCGGGATCAGATTGCCGTTGTGGGCGACGCAGTTCTCGGTCGCGCCCTGGGCCGAGGGCAGTTTGTGGAAGCTGCGGCCGGTCAGGGTGCGGTTGTCGATGGTGGCGACCATATTGGCACCCCAGGTGGCCGGGTCCGTCGCCTGGCAGCGCGCGCCGATGCCGCCGCCCCATTCATCGGTGAAGACGACCTTGTCGCCGGCGTTGTTGAAGGTGGCCGAGTGCCAGTAGGCCATGTCGGGGTCGAAGATGTCGGACAGCCGGGTCGGGTTCTGCGGGTCCGAGATATCGAGCAGGATGCCGTTGCCGCTGCAGGCGCCGGCGGCCAGCCCGATCTCGGGATAGACGGTGATGTCGTGGCACTGGTTGGTCTGGGCGGTGCGCTGGCTGGCGAGGCCGGCGGCCCCGCCGCGCCACAAGCCGGCGACGCGGCCGCTGGCGTCGGCGAAGATGCGGGGGCGGTTGACGATCGCGGCGTCCTGCGGCCGGTCGAGGTTCACCTTGATGACGTCGATCGAGAACAGGGCGGTGTCCGGGTTGGTGTCCGGCTGGCCGTCCGAGCAGATGGCCAGTTCCCCGGTCTTGCGCACGCCCGAGGTGCCCTGGTTGTAGACATACAGGCTGCGCGGATCGGTCGGGTCCGGGACCAGGGTGTGGGTGTGCGAGCCGCGGCAGGTCTGGACGGCGGCGATCTGGCGCGGCGCGTTCAGGTCGCTGATGTCGAAGATGCGCACGCCACGGAAGCGTTCGGCGTTGACGTCGCCCTCGGCACCCGAGGTGCCGCAGTCCAGCCGGCCGCGGTTCTGCTCCACCGACATGAACAGCAGGTTGCCGTGCACCGAGACATCACCCTGACCGCCGGGGCAGACCACCGACATGACCAGCCGGGGCGGGCCGCTCGAGATGTCATAGGCGTTGAAGCCGTTGAAATTACCCACGAAGAGCCGGCCATTGGAGATCGCCATATCGGTGTTGGCCAATGCCAGCGGGCCGTAGCGGGGGGGATTGTCCCGCATCCGGGCCGCGTACGCCTCACCCTCGGCCTCGGTCTGGGGCGGGGCGAACAGGGCCTCGGGATCGAAGAAGCCGGGAGCCGGCTCGAGCGAGGATTCCAGCACCATGCCGGAGGCCGCCTGCCCGGCGTCGCGCAGGCCGCCGGACAGGGCGGTGCGCGCATCCGCCTGGATGGTCTGGCCCGCCTGGGCGGCGGCGGCGGTGGCGGCGAGCGCCAGCCCCAGGGCCGCGACGGAGGAAAGCAGAAGGCTGCGAACGTTCATGGCCGCTCTTTCGTGAAGGGGTTCAAAGGTCAGACAAAAGGGATTGCATGCGCAGGATCTCGGCCGACTGATCGGCGACGACCGAGGAGGTGAAGTCGGACAGCATCGTGTCCTGGGCGGCATCCGGCGTGGCCAGCAGGGTGTCGACCATGTCCAGCGCGCCTTGGTGGTGCTGGATCATCCCCTCGAGGAACAGGCGGTCGAAGGCCGGCCCGCGCGCGGCGGCCAGGGTCTGCATCTGCGCCGGCGACAGCATGCCCGCCATCAGCGGCGTGTCGCTGGCCGGCATGGCGTGACCCGCGTGCATCGCATGGCCCATCCCCGCCATCTCCAGCGGCTGGCCGCGCGCCGTCAGCCAGTCGCGCATCAGCGCCATCTCGGCCTCCTGGCTCAGGGCGATGCGCTGGCCCAGCCGTTTGACGGTCGCGTTCTCCCCCTGCGCCTGCAACAGGCCGACCATCTCCACCGCCTGGGCGTGGTGCACGATCATATGCTGCATGAAGCCCACATCGGCCGGGGTGAAGCTGGTCCGGCCCAGCGCCACGGCTTCGCCGGCGGTGATGACCCGCGACGCCGCCCCCGGCGCGCCCGGCTGAAAGATCGGCGGCGTCTGCGGGCGTGATGGCACACCCGGCTGAACCGCGATCAGGCCCGCCAGCCACAGACCTGCAAGACTGTGCAACAGCGCGGCCTAGGCCCGCGTTCCGACGGCGCTGAATTTGCCGTCCTGCAGACCGCCGATGACCCAGTTCAGGGTCCGGCCGCCGGCGTATTTGACGCTCCAGATCTCGACGCGGCCCTCGGGCGTATCCTCGGCCTGGACAAAGGTCATCGCCTCGATCGCGCCGAGGGCGGAAAGCCCCGCCGCCATGCCGCTGACCTGGGCGTTGCAGGTGTTGAGCAGGGTGTCCTGCATCAGCTCGGCGAGACAGGTGCCGTTCGCGGCCTCGGCCAGGATGCGGGTCAGTTGCGGCCCGTACTGGCCGTCCTCGGCCATCGCCGGAAACGCCATCAGGCCCGCGGCCGCCACGCCGGCCAACATCAAACGGATACGCATCGCCAGTTCCCCCAGACGGTTTCGAGAACCATGCCCCGGTGCGCGCGCCATCACAACCGGTCACCGCATGACAAAGCGTTCACGCGCCTACCAGCGGAAGGCGACCTTGCCGATCAGGGCCCCGGCGCCGACCGACAGGGCGATCCCCAGACTGTACCAGAGGGCCACAAAGGCCGCCGTGTATTCCGGGCAGTGTAGGCCGTACAGCGTCGTCGCCAGCCCGGCCGAGACCAGCCCGGCCGCCGCCCCCGCCGCGCCCGGCCGCACGGGCGCAAACCGGCGCGCGGCAAAGAAGATGAACGGCGCGCTCATGGCAAACAGGCCCAGGATGTAGACCGGGCAGACCAGGGCCGAGACCCCCATCATCAGCCCCATCCGGTCCGCGGGCGCCGCCAGCGCCAGCTCGATCCCGGCGCAGGCTACAGCCACCCCGACGATCAGCGCCAGCAGCACGATCGGACCGCGCGCAGACCGCCCCGGCCGTCCCAGCCGGTCCAGCATCCAGAAGCCCGTCGCCCCCAGGGCCATCGTATAGGCCGCCTTGAGCCAGAAGGTCGGCCCCGCGACCGCCGCCGCCAGATCGGACCGCAGGCCCATCCCGGCGAGGATGCCGACCATCACCATCGCCGCCGCCGGCAGCATGAAGCCCAGCAGCCGCAGCTCCAGCTGCCCCCGCCGCGTCGGCTCAAGGTCCAGCGCCAGCCCGGTGATCAGGTCATCCGTCTTCATGACCGGCCCCTTTCGTCCCGTCGGCGAACCGCCCGGTCAGGGTCTTGAAGCTGCGGTGGATGCTGACCTTGGCGGCGGCGACGGAATAGCCGTGCCGCTCGGCCGCCTCGGCCATGCTCAGCCCCTGCACCTTGACGTCGTGGATCAGGGCCCGCTGACGGGCCGGCAGGATCGACAGCACGCGCGACAGGTCGCGGCGCGCCGCCCCGTCCTCGACCGTATGGTCCGCGATCAGCTCGGCGGCGTCGTCCAGCGGCTCAGTCAGCCGCCGCCCCTGCCGGCGCAGGTGGTCGATCAGCTTGTGGCGGGCGATGGTGAAGGCCCAGGCCGTGAACGGCTGGCCGCGATCCCACGTCGCGCGCTTTCCGTGAATGGCGATCAGGGTCTCCTGCACAAGGTCCTCCGCATCGCTCTCTCCGTGGAAGAGGCGACGTTTGAAAAACGGCCGCAGATGCGCGGCCAGATCCGACAACAGCACGCGCCAGGCCCGCGCGTCGCCGTCGAGGCCTTTCAGCATCAGGGCTTTGAGTTGCGTTTCCCGATCGAGCACGTTCGACTTCATCTACGACGCGGAGGCCCACAGGGTTACACGCCCGCCCGCAAACGCTACACCGAAAAATCCGAAGCCCCGATGGCCTTGGACGGGGGCCGGAAAACTCAGCGCCACGGCCATTCGCCCAGCTTCGTCCGCCGGTCCAGATTGGCCTCGCTCGGCGGTGCCGACAGCCAGTCCCGCACCCAGCCCTCGATCTCGACGTCGGTCACGTTCACCCGCGCCGGATGCCCCAGTTCGCCCAGCCGCTTCTCGGCATAGACGGCCCGCATCATCAGCTCGCGGGTGTTGTTCCCCACCGCCCGATGCCGCGCGGCCTGATAGTCCCAGTAGTGCGCCTTCAGGGCCGCGTCCGGATCGTTCGCCCCCTCGTCCTTGCGCTCGAACCGCTTCGTCACCGCCCCGTCCGGATCGACGATGATCTCCAGCAGCAGCCCCAGATCGATCGTCGCGATCGACCCGCCCCCACCCCGCCCGTCCGCCGCCCGCTCGCCCAGCCGCGCATAACTCTCGGCCAGCCCCGCCAGCGCCCTGGCTTCGCTCCAGAGCCGCCCGGTCATCGCCCGGCCCGAGGTCACGGTGGCCAGCCTCGCCAGCGCCTCCAGATCGCCCGACAACGCGATTTCGATCCCTTCGATCCCGTCGAACAGCCGCGCCGCCACGGCCTCGGGGCGCTTGGGCCGCGCCTCTTGCGGTGCCTTCCGCGCGGGCGGCACGGCGCGACGGGCGCGGCTCTCGAGGCGGGATTTCATGGCAGGTCCTTTCGGTCTCCCTCCCCCGCCCGGGGGAGGGTGGTCGCGAAGCGACCGGGTGGGGGCGCTTTGGCGAGGCGAGCACCGGCGCTGGTTTCGCCGAGCCCTCCCCACCCCGTCGTCGCTTCGCGCCGACGACCCTCCCCCAGGGGGGGAGGGAGAGGTTTGGCGCATGACTCTTCGCCGCTTGCGGACAAGCGGGTGGGGAGGGCGCGGGGCGACCGGGCCTCGCCCGGTGCTATGTGTTTGTACCGTTTCGACGAGACAGATCGCCCCGCGCGGCCGTTTTCCACGCGCCCTCCGGTTGGCGGCCCTGACTTCGGACCTCGCCGGATCACGCCGAAGCCCTTGCAGGCAACGACGCGCGGCGGACATGACGGCGAATGCGCCGTCAGCAGCCCGCACGGGAAGCGCGCGGCGAGCAGGTGGACGCCATCCATCGACGTCCTCAAGGACCCCCGGAGTATCCATCCCCCGGGCTCCATCGCTCGACCACAGCCCGCCGCCATCGAGAACGTGGATCCGACGCCCTCCCCACCGACGGGATGCGGGAATTATAGGGGCGGTCTGAGGGCGACGAATGATTCCGTTTGAGAAATCGTCAGGGCGTTGGAAGGGCGGGGGATTTTCGCGCCATCCCGACTACAGGTTCGCGGATTGTCAGCGGAGCGTCACCCTCCCCTGTCGTCATTCCGGGCGGAGCGCAGCGAAGACCCGGAACCCAGCGGCGCGCGAGAGCGCGAAGCCGTCGCGGACACCCTGCCTGAACAGATCGCCTCCGGCGCCGCTGGGTCCCGGCCTTACGCCGCCTCTGCCATCGCGACCTCGGACCATTGTTCAGCCATCGCCTTGGCGATGCCCGGATAGAAGCGGGAGCGTTCTTTCCAGAGGTCCGGGGACGGCGGCATGTGGTGAACCCGGGGATCGCGTCCACTGACTATATCGGTCGGCACCAACGGCGGCAGATTCTTCAGCCACAGACAGGTCCGCTTGGTCTCGCCGTGACCGAATTGCCAAGGCTGGATGCTCTGGGCGAAGTCCTCAAAATTGACGATCCGGGTTTTGGCGTGCCGGTGCATCACCGGGTTCTCGATCGCGATGCGATCGATCGGTGCGTTCCAGAAGTCCGAGAACAGCGACGCGCCCTCGTCCAAGTCCGCCCACATCTGCTCCACTGTCTTTCCGCGCGGCGGCACGGTCAGCCACCGAACGCCGGAATTGCACAGCCGGGTACAGGGCGGATGGGCGACCATCAGCAGGTCCCACCCATCATTCAAAAGATCGCGCGCATCCCCGACGATATGGCGGTTCGACCCGTCTTCGCTCGGCAGCAAATCGCACGACCACGCATCATGGCCGAGGTCGAGAAAGGCGTTGCGGACGATCCCGCTGTACTCGCAGGCGATCAGCACCCGCATGACCGAGAGCCTCCGCCCCGTCGCCAAATAGTTCACTTGTTCGCGCCCGTTCTCTGCGCCCCGGTCTTTCGAGGCGCGCACAAACTGGCTCATAGCCGCTAACAAAATACCAGGATAGGTTGTCTAAAAGTGATCTGTGGATCAAGGGGTGACCACGTTGACTTTTCGTGAACAAAACCAGAACTGTTTTGGATGCCTGACATCCGAACAGTCCACCTCGCCCGCCATCGCTTACTGCCTCATGACGGCACTGGGACCGTCTACTGCACCATGACTTACGACGGGAAGCCCGGTCCCGCTTTGGCCTTCGTGAGCCCCGGTGAGTTCCCGGAGTTCGAGGGTGAGGAAGCGTGGTTCCGGGTCCGCTGGTTCAACAAGCACCGGCGAGAATTCATTGAACAGGTGGAGGGGCGGAGATGAAGCGCGATTGGCAAGAAGCCCTAATGGTGATCGCGCTCGCTCTCTGCGTTTTCGCACAAGGGATCGTGACGATCCTGCTGACGGCGAACTTGGGCTTCCGATTCTAGGGATTCACAGGCTAGCCTTGCCCCTCGCTATGCTTGAGGCTCTGCATGACAATCCCACCCGAACCTCGGATCGATTGGACCGACTGGCAGAACGACCTGATCGTCGCCGACTATTTCGATATGTTCGGCAGGCTTTTGGCAGGCGAAAAGATCAACCGTCTCGAACGAAATCGAGAACTCCAGACTCTTACGGCCCGAACCAAGGGATCCATCGAGCGGAAGCGGATGAATATCTCGGGGGTGCTCGACGGTCTCGACATGGAATGGATGGAAGGCTTCGCGCCTAACGATCATTTCCAAATCCCGCTCGCCGATGCGGTTCAGCGCTACCTAGATCGTCATCCCGAATGGCTTGATGACACTGTCGCAGCAAAGCTTATCGACGTAGATATGCATCTATCAGAGGACTCCCCGCCGCCGTTGGGACCACCCCCCGCTCCGCCGAAAGCCGCGATGGAGCGCATTGCCCGTAAGTACAATCACGCTGAGCGGGACTATCAGAACCGCCGCCTTGGCTATCTTGGCGAGAAGCTCGTCTATCACCGCGAAAAAAGGCTCCTGACGGAGGCCGGCTCCAAGTTCGCTGAAAAGGTCGAGTGGACCTCACAGGAAAAGGGCGATGGCGTCGGCTACGACATCCTTAGCTTCAGCACTGACGGCGAGCCCAGGAAGATCGAGGTCAAGACGACCAACGGCTCGAAAACCACCCCATTCTTCCTCACCCGGACCGAGCGAGCCGTCTGCGAGGAGGAGCCTGATATTTGGCGGCTCTACAGATTGCACGACCTCGACAAGACGCCCGGCATCTTCTGTATTCAGCCCCCCCTTGAATCATTCGTTCGGCTCACGGCAGACACTTGGCGCGCGACGTTCTGACGGCCGTCTTGGCACCGGCCCTACGCGTGTTCGGGACCTCGTCGCCACACGCGTGCCGGCTTGCACCCGGCATTACCCCGCAGCACTGATCAGGTCTGACAGCTTAGCGTCGCGATAGCCCCGCTGGATCATGTAGTGGTTCCCAGCCGGTAGCCAATCCGCCCGGCACGACTCAGCCGTTGCCGCCCTCAGCTACATAGGCGGTTTGCTTAGTCCGGCTGATAAGACTCGAACGCGTTGCCAACTTCTCCGCCAAAACGCACGAGACGAAGCCCAAACGTTCGGCAGAACGAGGCGAGTTCAGCTTCTTGAGGCGGCCTGACCCGCGGCGGGCCTAGTTTGGGCACGGCGGAGAGAGCGTTCTCACCCTTGATCAGAATGAGTTGGCGGCGACTGCGATAGAGAACGTAGGCGGCTTCGCAGGCCCACACTCGCTGACCAACGTAGGCCCTCGTTTGCCGCTCTTCTAAAGGCAAACTCGAAACAAACGCACGATAGCCCTCGATCACATCCGGTATATTCGAGATCATTCCATCGCACTGATCCCAGAGAGACACGAAGACGATCTGGTGACCAAGCTGGAAGAACAGATGACCTGATCGGAGGTCGTGAATGAAGTCGAAATCGTCCTCTGGCGTGACGGCGTCCAAGACGAAAACTGAACCAAACGGCTTTGGTTCGATGTTCAGGCCGCCGCGCCACGCGCTGTAAAGCTGCCGGAATATCTGAATCTCTTCATCAAAATCATCGACATTCCAGAATGTCTCAGCTCCGGGATTCTTTATATCAACTTTGAGAGCAGAATCTTTATAGATCAACCCAATGTGAATTTGAAAAGCCCACAAGTATATATCTTTTAGTGACGCTGAACCGTCTGAAATTCGTCCTTCAATTTCGCTGAATTTCGAGTTGTGTTCTTCAGCTACCGGAACCTTGGCGTTGCGATAGGCAATCTTTGATCCGTTTGGTAGGTGATAGGTTTGATTGGCGAGATTGTACCGACGCTGCATCCATTTCGGAATTATATGCTCGTCATTTGATACGGGCTCGCCGCTAAACATACAGTGGGCGACTGACGCCATATCCCCCCTCAATCGTCATCCATCTTCAGCGCGGCGATGAACGCCTCCTGCGGGATCTCGACCTTGCCGAACTGGCGCATGCGCTTCTTGCCGGCCTTCTGCTTCTCCAGCAGCTTCTTCTTGCGGGTCGCGTCGCCGCCATAGCATTTCGACGTCACGTCCTTGCGCAACGCCCTGACCGTCTCGCGCGCTATGATCTTGCCGCCGATGGCCGCCTGGATGGGGATGACGAACAGATGGGGCGGGATCAGCTCCTTCATCTTCTCGACCATGCCCCGGCCGCGCGTCTCGGCCCGGCCGCGGTGGACCAGCATGGACAGGGCGTCGACGGGCTCGGCATTGACCAGGATGCTCATCTTGACCAGGTCGCCGACCTTGTAGTCGGTCAGCTCGTAATCGAAGCTGGCATAGCCCTTGGAGATGGATTTCAGCCGGTCGTAGAAGTCGAAGACGACCTCGTTCAGCGGCAGCTCATAGATCACCAGGGCGCGGCTGCCGACGTAGGACAGTTCGACCTGTGAGCCGCGGCGGTCCTGGCAAAGCTTGATGACGCCGCCGAGGTATTCGTCGGGGGTCAGGATGGTCGCCTTGATCCACGGCTCGCTGATTTCCATGATCTGCATCACGTCGGGCAGGTCGGCCGGATTGTGCAGCTCGATCTCGGTGCCGTCGCGCAGGCCGATCTTGTAGACCACCGAGGGGGCGGTCGCGATCAGGTCGAGGTTGAACTCGCGGCTGAGCCGCTCCTGGATGATCTCGAGGTGCAGCAGGCCGAGGAAGCCGCAGCGGAAGCCGAAGCCGAGGGCGGCGCTGGACTCCATCTCGAAGGTGAAGCTGGCGTCGTTCAGGCGCAGGCGGCCGATGGCGGCGCGGAGGTCCTCGAAATCGGCGGCGTCGACCGGGAACAGGCCGCAGAAGACCACGGACTGGACGTCCTTGAAGCCCTTGAGGGCCTCGGCGGTGGGCTTTTTCTCGTCGGTGATGGTGTCGCCGACGGCGGCGTCGGCCACCTCCTTGATCTGGGCGGTGAAGAAGCCGATCTCGCCGGGGCCGAGCTGGTCGACCGGGGTGTTCTTGGGCAGGAAGACGCCGACGCGGTCGACCAGATGGGTCGAGCCGTGCTGCATCATCTTGACGCGCTGGCCGGCCTTGAGCGTGCCGTCAAAGACGCGGACCAGCACCACGACGCCGAGGTAGGGGTCGTACCAGGCGTCGACCAGCAGGGCCTTCAGCGGCGCGTTCGGATCGCCCTTGGGGGCCGGCAGGCGGGTCACGATGGCCTCGAGCACCTCCTCGATGCCGATGCCGGACTTGGCGCTGCACAGGACGGCCTCGGAGGCGTCGATGCCGATGACGTCTTCGATCTGCTGGCGCACCCGCTCGGGCTCGGCGGCGGGCAGGTCGATCTTGTTGAGGACGGGGACGATCTCGTGGTTGTTGTCGATGGCCTGATAGACATTGGCAAGCGTTTGCGCCTCGACCCCCTGCGACGCATCGACCACCAGCAGGCTGCCCTCGCATGCGGCCAATGAGCGCGACACCTCATAGGCAAAGTCGACGTGCCCCGGCGTGTCCATCAGGTTCAGGACATAGTCGAGCCCGTCGCGGGCCTTGTAGTTCAGGCGCACGGTCTGCGCCTTGATGGTGATCCCCCGCTCCTTCTCGATATCCATATTATCAAGAACCTGCGCCGACATTTCGCGTGCGGTCAGGCCGCCGGTCACCTGGATCAGGCGGTCGGACAGGGTGGATTTGCCGTGGTCAATGTGGGCCACCACACTGAAGTTGCGGATGCGGTCGATGGGAGGGGTCGTCATGGCTCGCGCCTCTAAAGCAATTTTCCCGCAGAGGCGAACCCCTCTCGCCCGACGGGCCCCCGGCATTACTTCCGGTTAACAAGCCGATCTCCCGTTTGAGACTGGACGGCTTAAGCGATAAGAAGCCGCCTACGGCTTGCCTGTCCGCGTCCGGACAGGCGCGGCCCGGGTTCTCCCGCCCGGGTCTCTACAGGGGATAACGACGTGGCGATTGCGAAACCCGCTCTGGGTATGGTGCTGGCCGTAGTGACTGCACTGGCGCTGGCCAGCTGCGGCGGCGGCGACAAGAAGGACGCTTCGGCGGCCCCCAGGTCGCGACAGACCGTGACGGCCGCGACGATCGTGCTGACGGCCCTGCCCCGCGTGGTGACCGCGTCAGGGACCGTCTCGCCGTGGGAAGAGGTGCCGGTCGGCGCCGAGGCAGGCGGGATGGTGGCCACGGCGGTCTATGTGGACGAGGGACGCTTCGTCCGCCAGGGCCAGCCGCTGGTGCAGATGAACGACGCCCTGCTGAGGGCCCAGATGCGGCAGCAGGAGGCGGGTGTGGAATCCGCCCGGGCCAACCTCGCGCGAGACACGGCGGCGCTGGCGCGGGCCGAGGAACTGAAGGGGCGCGGTTTCCTCAGCCAGGCGTCGCTGGATACGGCCCTCGCCAATCAGCGGTCGTCTCAAGCGAACGTCGCGGCCGCCCAGGCCTCGCTGTCCGAGACCCGGACCCGCCTGTCACAGGCCACCGTCCGGGCCCCGGTTTCGGGTCAGGTGATCAGCCGCAACGTCACGCGCGGTCAGATCGTGAGCGCCGGAACCGAACTGTTCCGCATTGTTCGCGACGGCCGGCTGGAGCTGGACGCCCAGATCCCTGAAACCGACCTGCCGCTGATCCGCGCGGGGCAGACGGCACTGATCAGCGCCGAACAGGGCCGCAGCACCGGCACGGTCCGGATCGTCACGCCCGAGGTCGATGCCCAGACGCGACTGGGCGTGGCGCGTGTGACGCTGCCATCCGGCAGCGGGCTGAAGGCCGGCAACTTTGCCCGCGCCGAGATCGATGTGGGAGCCAGCCCGGCCCTGGTGGTCCCGGCCGCAGCCATCGTCTTCCGTGAAGGCAAGGCCGGCGTCTATGTCATCGGGCGCAACGATGCGGTGCGCTTTGTCACCGTCGGCACCGGCGCGCGCGCCGGCCAGCTGATCGCCGTCACGGGCGCGATCCAGGCCGGGCAGCGCGTCGTGATCAACGGAGCCGGCTTCCTCGGCGAGGGTGATCTGGTCACGGTCGGAACGGCTACGCCCGCCTCCGGCCAACCCGCCGCGACCCGAAACTAGGGGCCGCACCATGGGCTTTCAGAATATCTCGTCCTGGTCGATCCGGAACCCGATCCCGATCGTGCTGCTGTTCATCGTCCTGACGATGGCCGGGCTGATCAGCTATTTCAACTTGCGGACCAACAACTTCCCGGACATCGCCCTGCCGGTCGTCGTGGTGTCGGTGATCCAGCCGGGCGCGGCGCCGACCGAGCTGGAAACCCAGGTCACGCGCCTGGTCGAGGATTCCGTCGCCAGCCTGGGGCGGGTGAAGAAAATCAATTCCACCGTCAGCGACAGCGTCTCGACGACCACGATCGAGTTCGAACTCGGCGTCGACCTCGAGAAGGCGACCAACGACGTCCGCAACTCCATCTCCGGAATTCGCCAGAACCTGCCGGCCGACGTCCAGGAACCGATCATCCAGCGGGTCGAGTTCACGGGTCAGTCGATCATCAACTACGTGGTGCGCGCTCCGGCGATGAGCCCCGAGGAGCTGAGCTGGTTCGTCGACAACACGGTGTCAAAACGGCTGCTCTCGGTATCCGGGGTCAGCCAGATCAACCGCGACGGCGGGGTCAATCGCGAGATCCGCATCAAGCTGGACCCCGACCGCCTGGAAGCCGCCGGCGTCACCGCCGCAGGGGTCTCCAGCCAGTTGCGCGCCTCGAACGTCAACCTGCCGGGCGGTCGCGGCGAAGTCGGTGGCGAGGAACAGGCGATCCGGACCGTCGGTTCGGCCCGCACCGTCGAACAGTTGCGCGAGACCCTGATCCCGGTCGGGTCACGGACCGTGCGCCTCGATGATCTGGGCGAGATCACCGACGAATGGTCCGAAGCCCGCGGACGGGCCCGTTTCAACGGCCAGGAAGTTGTCGGCTTCGGCGTGATCCGCTCGATCGGTTCCAGCGAGGTCGACGTCTACAAGAATTCCATCAAGGCCATCGAGGCGCTCGACGAGGAACGGCCGGACGTCACCTTCGAGGTGATCTCCGACAGCACCTCGGACGTCATCAACAATTTCCACGCCTCGGTCGAGGCGCTGCTGCTCGGGGCCCTGCTGGCCATCGTCGTGGTGTTTCTGTTCCTGCGGGACTGGCGGGCCACGCTGATCACCGCCGTTGCCATGCCCCTGTCGCTGATCCCGACCTTCTGGGTGATGGACCTGACCAACCAGTCGCTCAACATTGTCACGCTACTGGCCCTGTCACTGACCGTCGGGATCCTGGTCGATGATGCGATCGTCGAAATCGAGAACATCGTTCGCCATATCCGCCAGGGCAAGGCTCCCTATCCGGCATCGATCGAGGCCGCCGACGAGATCGGCCTGGCGGTGCTGGCCACCACGGCCACCCTCGTCGCGGTGTTTGCACCGACCGGCTTCATGCCGGGCGTGGTGGGCCAGTTCTTCAAATCCTTCGCCATCGCAACCTGCGTCAGCGTTCTGTTCTCACTGCTGGTGGCACGGACCCTGACCCCCCTGATGTGCGCCTATATGCTGAAGCGCGACCAGGGCAAGGAACACAAGGATCCGTTCTGGATGACCCCGTTCCTGGGGTGGCTGTCTTGGTGCCTGAGCAGCTCCGCGTCACCGGCCCTCCACGAAGACCATGCCTCGGGTCGCGGCAGCTGGGTGCGACGCAAGATCGTCTTCCGCCTGCTGGATCACCGGCTGTGGGTCATCGGCATGGGCGCACTGTTCTTCGCCTTCTCGGGCTTCCTGGTGACCAAGCTGCCGGGAGAGTTTATTCCGGTGGAAGACGTCGGGCGTTCCTACATCACGGTCCAGTTGCCGCCGGGGACCACACTGCAGGAGACCGACCAGACGGTCGGCCGCATCACCGCCCTGCTGGACGCCCGGCCTGAAGTCGCGTCGGTGTTCTCGTCGGTCGGCTCGGCGACGGTCAGTTTCGGGCCCGGCGGTGGAGGCAGCGCCGGCGAGGTTCGCAAGGCCAATATGACCGTCAACCTGGTCAGCCGCTGGGACCGGAAGCTGACCCAGCAGGAGTTCGAGCGCGAAATCGGCCAGGAGATGAAGAGCGTGCCGGGGGCCCGAATCCAGTTCGGCGTTGCCGGCGGCGGCTCCGGCCTGATCAGCGTCGCCCTGGTCGGCGACAACCCCGCCACCCTGGAACGGTTGGCGGCACGGGTCGAACGCGAGATGCGTGAACTGCCCGGCCTGGCCAATGTGGTGTCGTCCTCGGCTCTGGTGCGTCCGGAAATCCTGATCACGCCCAAGGCCGATATCGCGGCCCTTCAGGGCGTGTCGGCCCAGACCATCAGCCAGGTCGCCCGCGTCGCCACCCTGGGTGACGCAGACCAGCTGCTGCCGAAATTCAACCTCGGCGACCGTCAGGTGCCGATCCGGGTCATGCTGGACGAAGCCTATCGCAGCGATCTGGGCGTGATCGAGAACCTGAAGGTGCCGACCAGCTCGGGCGGCGTGGTGCCGCTGTCTTCCGTCGCCGACGTCACCTTCGGGGCCGGCCCCAACCAGATCGACCGGCTGGACCGGCGTCGGGTGGCCAATATCACCGCCGAGCTGGCCGGCAGGACCCTTGGCGAGATGACGACGGAGATCAACCAGCTCCCGACCATGCGCGCGCTGCCGGACGGGGTTTCGCAGCAGCCCTCCGGGGACGCGGAAAGCTTCCAGGAACTCGGCGTGGGCTTCGGCTTCGCGATCCTGACCGGTATCGTGCTGATGTACGTCGTGCTGGTGCTGTTGTTCGGCAGCTTCCTGCACCCGATCACCATTCTGGCGGCCCTGCCGATGTCGTTCGGAGGGGCCTTCCTGGCGCTCTGGCTCACCGGCAAGTCCATGTCCATGCCGGCGCTGATCGGCATGATCATGCTGACCGGTATTGCCGCCAAGAACTCCATCCTGCTGGTCGATTACGCCATCATCGCCATGAGAGACGGCATGGCGCGCCGCGAGGCCCTGATGGACTCTGCGCACAAGCGGGCGCGGCCGATCATCATGACCACCATGGCCATGGGCCTGGGCATGCTGCCGATCGCGGCCGCCATCGGCGAGGGCACGGCGTTCCGGTCGCCGATGGCCATTGCGGTGATCGGTGGCCTGATCACCTCAACCGGCCTGAGCCTGCTGTTCGTTCCGGTGGTGTTCAGCCTGATCGACGGCATCAAGACCCGGCTGGAGCGGGTCATGGCCCGTCGCTTCCATCACCAGCATCCAGCCGAAGATCTGCCGGCGGAGTAGCCGGCGGCCACCGGCAGGGTGCCGGTCGGTTCAGGCGCAGAACCCATGAGGCGGGCCGTCTTCAGCGACCCGCCTCAAGGGTTCTGCGCCAGATCAGGGCGGATGCGTCGGAACGACTGGCTGCCACCGCGGTGGCCCCGGTCAGAGCCCCGACCGGACGTCGCGCGAACGGACGTAACCCGGTGCATTCGACATTCAGACATCGATACCCCGCCTGCCCTGCCGCATCATTGCGGGGCCGGGACCGGCATAGCCGCGACAAGAATCCCGGAGTCCGGACGCCGCCGCCCGCCCCGTGATCCCGTGTCGAGTCCGGTCCCCTGGAGTCCGGGTTCCGCTCCGCGGCCCCGGAAAGACGCTGTCTGATGGACGATCAGTGGCTCTGCTGTGTGTCGATTGAACATCGCCCCGGAGCCACCGTCCGCCGGACAAAACAAAACCGGCCGGGGTTGCCCCCGGCCGGCTGATCCGTCCGCCTTGCGGCGTGCGGTCTAGTATTTGAAGCGCAGGGTCGCACCGTAGGTGCGCGGCGCGCCGAGGAAGGCGTTGTAGGTCTGGGTGTCCTTCGCCGCGTCGTAGAAGGTGCCCGGGTTGCTTCCGGCCGCCTGGACGGTCGTCTGGAAGGCGCTGCCTTGCAGGAAGGCATTGTAGGCGACCTGGACGTACTCTTCGTCGGTCAGGTTCTGGACCCAGAACTCGCCCGTCCAGCGCTCGTCCTCGGTGCCGAGGGTGATGCGCGCGTTGAGCGTGGTGAAGGCATCCTGTTGCTTGTAGGGCAGCAGGTCCGAACCGGTGTTGTAGTCCGACATATATTTGCCGGCGAGGCTGAACCCGCCACGCAGACCATTGCCCAGGTTGCGCTGGAAGTTCATCGCCAGGCTGCCCGACCACTCAGGTGCGAACGAGGCGCGGGCACCCGGCAGCAGCGAAAGCTGCGGGAAGTTGCCCGGCGTCACCAGGTCAGCAGCGGTGAAGTTGCCGTACTGGGCGTCGGTATAGGTGACGCCGCCCTGGAAGCTCAGGCCCTCGATCGGCGTGAACCAGACCATGTCGGCGTCGACGCCGCGCGAGGTCAGTTCGGGGATCGATTCCACCACGAAGGCGGTGCCGAGGAAGGTGTTGAGCTGGAAGTTGTCGAACGTCTGGTCGAAGTAGGTAGCGTTCAGCAGCAGGGTACGGTTCAGCAGCGTCATCTTCACGCCGGCTTCGTAGCTGTCGACCACTTCCGAGGGGAACAGGGTCGAGGCTTTCGGCGTGATGCCGTTCTGCACGCGGTCGAGGTTGTAGCCGAAGCTCTTGTAGCCGCGAGCCGCCGACGCATAGAACATGACTTCCGGGCTGATACGGTAGGCCGCCTTCACCGTTCCGGTCAGTTCGCCGTCGTCGAACGATTCCGAGATGTTGCGGTTGGCATAGGCCGAGTTGGTCCACGGCAGGCAGAAGCGGCCGAGGATGCTGGACGTCGAGGCACCCAGAACACCGCTGATGGCAGTCGCGTTGGCCAGGGCGGCGTTGCAGGTGTTGCCGCTGTTGTTGGTGTTGCGCTGTTGGCCCTCAAGGCTCTTGTCGTCCATCGTGTAGCGCAGGCCGAGGGTGATATCGAAGGCCTCGGTCACCTTGAAGGTGTTGTTCGTGAAGATCGCGAACGAGGTGGATTCCTGATTGTAGACGTCTTCGAAGGTCTGACCGACGGTGAAGCCGATACCGCCGCCGCCGACGGCACCACCGCTGGCGAGGCAACCCTGGAAGCCCGGCGAGGTCTGAGCGACGCGGGTGTAGCAGCCGATCGTCGACGGGCTGATCGGGAACGCCGGGACGGACGCGTTCAGCGAAGCCGACAGCAGGAACGACAGCAGCGGGGTGTAGTCATCGCCGAGGTAGAAGCTGTCACGACGCTCGATGTCTTCCTGGGTCCCGAACACACCGACCAGCCAGTCCAGCCGGTCGGTCTTGCCGGCCAAACGGAATTCCTGGGTCAGGTTGTCGATGGCAACGCTGAAGTCTCCGTCCTGGACGCGGTAGGCGAAGTCGGCACCGCTGAAATCAGCGTCCTGGCCGTTCGAGGTCGTCCAGCGACGCGCCGAGGTGATCGACGTCAGGGTGGCACCACCGAACATCGACGGCATGTCGAAGTTGGCTTCGATCGAGACACCCTTGTCTTCGATCTCCTGGGCCGTGGACCGGTTGGCGAACGCATTGCGCGAGAACGGCAGCGGACCGTTACCCGCGGCCGGCGGACGCTGGCCCGTGCCGGTCGAGAGACCGTCGACGAAGGGATAGGTGTTGGCGGTGCGGATGTTGACGCCCACGCAGCAGAACTCGTCACGGGCGCTGTAGTCGGCGATCAGACGCACCGAGGTGTTGTCGTTCGGCAGCCAGAGCAACTGGCCACGAACGGTGCCGTAGTCGGAGTTGTTGTCGGTCGCTTCAGGGCGCTGGCCGTCACCCCGGTCGATGTTCATGAAGCCGTCGCGGACGTTGCGGCCCGCGTACAGACGGAACGCCAGCTTGTCGCTGATCGGGCCGGTCACCGAACCCGAGGCACCCATGCGGCCGTAGTTGCCGACGTCCACCTGGGCGTTGAAGCCGGGCGTGAACGACGGGGCTTCGGTGATGATGTTGATAACGCCGGCCGAGGTGTTCTTGCCAAACAGCGTGCCTTGCGGACCCTTCAGCACTTCAATGCGCGACAGTTCACCCAGATCGCCGAAGCCGACCGAGTTGCGCGAACGATAGACGCCGTCGATGACGACGCCGACCGAGCTTTCCAGGCCGGGGTTGTCACCGACCGTGCCGACGCCGCGGATACGGGCGGTGGTCGAGGCTTCCGTCGAGGTCGAGGTGACCGTCAGGCCGGGGGTCAGGATCTGCAGGTCCTTGATGTCACGGACACCGGCGTTCTCCAGCATTTCCTGCGACAGGCTGGTGACCACGATCGGCACGTCCTGCAGGTTCTGCTCGCGCTTCTGGGCGGTGACGATGATGTCGTCGATGGTGGTCGGCGCGTCCTGCGGCGTCGACTGGGCCGAAGCCACCCCGGCGAAGCCGAAGGCGCAGGCACCGACGACGGCGGCCGACACGGTGGTACGAAGAAGGTTGGTTAGGCGCATGGTCGCTCCCCGACATGGGCCGGAGCCCCGTCAATGACGGCGACCGCGGCGTTTCCTGATCCCTGGCCCGTGCTCTTCTTGACGGAGCGCGGAAATCCAGCATCCGGCGTAGTCCAAGCCGGACTCAGCGACAAGGCAAAGGGCCGTTACCGGCCCCCTTTCTGCCATAGCGAAAGCTCCAGTGTGACGCAAAAGCGACAAAAACCAATGACGCTGCGTCAATATTCGCCTACCCGGCAGTAGTATCGGCACCCTCTGGAGCCAAATTCTTGCGCCGCCGGGCCGCGGCGGCCAGAACCCCGGCACCGATCATGCCGGAAACCAGCGAACCCAGCAGCACGCCCAGCTTGACCTCGACCTGTTCCGGCGAGTCGATCGCGCCGGGAAAGGCCAGGGCACCGATAAACAGGCTCATGGTGAAGCCGACACCGCACAGCAGGCTGACCCCATAGACTTCCAGCCAGGTCGCGCCGGTCGGCTTGCGGCCGATCTTCAGCGCCGAAGCCAGCCAGGCGGCACCCAGCACCCCGAGCTGCTTGCCGACGAACAGCCCAAAGGCGATGCCGAGTACCAGAGGAGCCAGCATCTGGTCGAGCGACAGGCCGGCGAAGCTGACTCCCGCCTTGGCGAAGGCGAACAGCGGCAGGACCAGATACGCCACATAGGGATGCAGATCGTGCATGGCCTCCTGCAACGGGCTCTGGCCGTCGCAGCGGCGTTCGACGACGGGGACGATGGCGGCGAAGGCGACTGCGGTGAGGGACGTCGACAGCCCCGCCCGCACGGTCAGATACCAGACCACGCCGAATCCCAGCACCCAGAAGGGGGCCGGTATCTTGCGCGTCCGCGCCACGAAGAAGCCGACCACCAGAAGGGCGACCACCCCCGCGAGCGGCAGAAGACTGACGCCGCTGGAAAAGAGCACGGCGATCAGGGCGATCGCGCCCAGGTCGTCGACAATGGCGAGGGTCAGCAGGAAGACCCGCAACGACGACGGCAGGTTCCGCGCCACCATCGCAAAGACGGCCAGGGCGAAGGCGATGTCCGTGGCCAGCGGGATCGGCCAGCCACCGTGCGGCCCGCCCATGACGCCGGAGAAGGCAAGATAGACGAGCGCGGGTGCCAGCATGCCGCCGGCCGCGGCCAGCACCGGCGTGGCCAGCTTGCGCGGATCGCTGAGCTCGCCGCGCAGGATCTCGTATTTGATCTCCAGCCCCACCACGAGGAAGAAGATCGCCATCAGCCCCTCCTTGATCCATTCGGAAATGGACAGCTCGAGGAGCAGCGGCCCCACCTGCAGGAGATGTTCGCTCTTCAGCCAGCCGAAATAGGCCGCAGACCAGGGCGAGTTGGCGACGACGAGGGCCGACAGGGCCGCAAGGCCCAGCACGGTGCCAGAACCGGCCTCGGTCTTGAGGAAGTCGAGAGTCAGGTTACGGGCCACGGTCGCCTCCGAATCGGAAAGGTCTGTCGTGGCGTCAGGTTATCGACGGACGCCGGACCGAATTCGGCCCCTTGAAAGGAGCGCCGGCCTGGCTGCGCAAGGCAGCCTGATCTCTGTCGGCGACAATAGAGGTCGGCGCGCCAGGTTCAACTATTGCGCCGCAAGATTCGAAACGGCATCTGCGGCGGATGCCGACGTCCGCCGCCTATCAACCTGAGCCCCGCTTCGCCGATCTGGGCGATGAATACGGCGATCCCGCACGGCCGGCGGACTTTCCCGCCGCCCTCCTGCGCCGCCGCAACGATCGGGCGGCGGCGACCGTCGGGCTCGAGACCCTCACCGACGCTGAGTGGACCGCCCATTTCGGCCGGTTCGAGCCCCTGCCCGGGCAGCCGGGGCCGATTGCCATGCGCTACCACGGCCACCAGTTCCGCACCTACAACCCCGATCTGGGCGACGGGCGCGGCTTCCTGGCGGCACAGATGCGCGATGATCGGGGCCGGCTGCTCGATCTGGGAACAAAAGGATCGGGCCAGACGCCGTGGTCGCGGGCCGGGGACGGGCGGCTGACGCTGAAGGGCGGCGTTCGGGAAATTCTGGCCGCGGAAATGCTGGAGACGCTGGGCGTGCCCACGAGCCGCGCCTTCAGCCTGATCGAGACCGGCGAGGCCCTGCAACGCGGCGATGAGCCGTCACCGACGCGGTCCGCGGTGCTGGTGCGGCTGTCGCACAGCCACATCCGCTTCGGGACCTTCCAGCGCGCCGCATACCTGGGCCGCAAGGACATGGTCGAGGCCCTGGTCGAACACGCCCGCAGCCTCTATCACCCGGACGTCGCTGCGGGAGATGTCCCGGGCTTTCTGCGGGCGGTGGTCGAGGCCTCGGCCCGGCTGAACGCGAGCTGGATCGCCGCCGGCTTTGTCCACGGTGTGCTGAACACCGACAACCTGAATGTCACGGGCGAGAGCTTCGACTATGGCCCGTGGCGGTTCCTGCCGTCCTATGAGCCCGGATTCACCGCCGCCTATTTCGACCATTCAGGCCTCTATGCCTTCGCGCGTCAGCCGGAGGCGGTATTCTGGGCCCTGACCCAGCTGGGCGGGGCCCTGAAGCTGGTGGCCGATGCTGAACCCCTGACCGAGGCGCTCAATGCGTTCGGGCCGGCATACATCCAAGAACTGCGCGCTGCCTTCCTCGCCCGGCTGGGGGTGCTCAGTCTCGGCGAGGCGGCGGACCAGCGTCTGCTGGACGCGACCCTGGCGCTGTTGCGCGAGGGCGGCGAAGCCCTGCGCTGGGAGCCGCTCTTCTTCGACTGGTTCTGCGGCTTTGCGTCATCCGCCCGCGCCCTCGGCGGACCGCGCGGCAAACTCTGGCAGGGCGAGACGTTCGACGCCTTCCGCTTCGCCCTGTTCGAGCACGCGCCTAACCGGCCGGAGCGGCTGGAACATCCGATGTTTGCCCGGCCCGAGCCCGAAGAGATGCTGATCGACGAGGTCGAAGCGATCTGGGCGGCAATCGAGGCCGACGACGACTGGGGGCCGTTCGAAGCCAAGCTGCATCGCCTGCGCGAAAGCGGCGAGACCTGGGCGCTTAACGCACGCTGACTGCGGGCAAGCGGCGCAAACCCGGCGTCGCATGCGTCCCGCCGTATGGGCGATCCGTTTCCGGCCCGACCTTAACTCCACCGCAACCACGCTCGCATTACAGAGAATTATGCATACGGCCACGCTTCGGCCCCGTAGCTCTCGCAGAAGGCGGTCACGGATGGTTACGCTCTCGCTTCGCTCTCTTGCGGAACGGCTCATGCGATCCGACATCGCCACTGTTGCCAATCAAAAGAGCGCCCTCCCCGGCGTCAGAAAAATGACGATCCAGACCCTTACACCCGCCCGTTCACGACTTAACGCCAGCTACCGCAACCTGACGCTCTGGACGCTCCAGGGCTGGATCGCGATGTTCTTCGTCGCCGCCGGCTACGCCAAGCTCAGCGAGCCGATGTCCAACCTGATTGACCTGATGCGCTGGCCTGCGCTGGTCGTGCCGAACCTGGTGCGCGGCCTCGGCCTGGCCGAGATCATCCTGGCCCTGCTGGTTCTGGCCCCGCTGGTCTCGTGGAAACATGGACGCCCGCTGCTGGTCATGGCGACGAGCGGTCTGCTGGCGCTGGAGACGGTGATGCTGGCTCTCCACGCCGTCGGCATGGACGCCGGGCCGGCGATCACCAATCTGGTCCTGATCGCCATGACCGTGCCCGTGCTCTGGTTCCGGGCCCGCGAGGTTCGCTAGGCCTTCGGTCCGGCGGCCCGGCACCGGTCCGAGCAGACTTTCACGCTCTCCCAGTCGCGCGCCCATTTGCGGCGCCATGAGAACGGCCGGCCGCAGACGACGCAGGTCTTCTGCGGCAGATCGCGTTTGTCGGGAGCCGAGCCGAGATTGACGTGTTTGCGGGCCATGCCGACCTAAAGGCTTCCCTTTACGTCCACGTCAAGTTATGACGGACACATGGCGACCGCCGACGATCATCGCACCTATTCGATCCGCCAGTTGTGCCGCGAGTTCGGCGCGACGGCGCGGGCCCTGCGATTCTATGAGGACAAGGGGCTGCTGACGCCCGCCCGCAAGGGTCAGACGCGCGTCTACGACGCCCGCGACCGGGCCCGGCTGAAGCTGATCCTGCGCGGCCGGCGCATCGGTTTCAGCCTGCTGGAAATCCAGGAGATGCTGGATCTCTACGACCACGACGATCACAACGCCCATCAGATGGCCGTCGCCCTGCGCCGTCATCGCGCCCAGATCGCGGCGCTGAAACAGCAGCGCGAAGACCTCGACGCCGCCATCGAGACCGCCGAGGAAGCCTGCGCCGTCATGGAGCGCAAGCTCGGCGAGCACCGGCCCGACCTGCTGCCGGGTGCCGAAGAATATGCCAGCCTGCTCAAGGCCCGGCTGAACCCCGATCCCCACCACCAGCCCTTCAAAGCGAGAGCCTGATCATGGCCTACAAGGCGCCTGTCCGCGACCTGACGTTCATTCTGGACGAGGTGCTGGAAATCGACCGCTATTCGAACCAGCCCGGCTTCGCCGACGTCTCGTCCGATCTGGTTGCCCAGATCCTCGAGGAAGGTGCCAAATTCGCCGAGGAGGTCATCGCCCCCCTGAACCGCATCGGCGATCAGGAAGGCTGCAAATGGGTCGACGGCAAGGTCACCGGCCCGACCGGCTGGAAGGAAGCCTACCAGGCCATGGTCGCCGCCGGCTGGCCCGCGCTCTCGGCCCTGCCCGAGCACGGCGGTCAGGGCATGCCGTCGGTCGTAGCCATGGCCTTCGGCCAGATGACCGCCGCCGCCAGCGCCGCCTTCTCGATGTATCCGGGCCTGACGGCCGGGGCCTACTGGGGGCTGAACGCCAACGGCTCGGACGAGCAGAAGGCCATGTACCTGCCCAAGATGGCCTCGGGCGAATGGGGCGGCACCATGAACCTGACCGAGCCGCAGTGCGGCACGGACCTGGGCCTGATCCGCACCAAGGCGGTCCCGAACGGCGACGGCAGTTTCAACATCACCGGCCAGAAGATCTGGATCTCGTCGGGCGAGCACGATTTCACCGACAACATCATCCATCTGGTGCTGGCCCGCATCGAGGGCGCGCCGGAGGGGATCAAGGGCATCAGCCTGTTCGTCGTGCCCAAGGTCTTCGTCAATGAGGACGGCTCGCTGGGCGAGCGCAACGTCGGTGCCGCCTGTGCCGGCCTCGAGCACAAGATGGGCATCCACGGCAACGCCACCTGCGTCATGGCCTATGAGGACGCGAAGGGCTGGCTGGTCGGGACCGAGAACAAGGGCATGGCCGCCATGTTCGTGATGATGAACGAGGCCCGCCTCGGCACCGGCCTGCAGGGCTTGTCGATCGGCACCGCCGCCTATCAGGCCGCCGCCGAGTTCGCCAAGGACCGCCTGCAGGGGCGCAGCCTGACGGGACCGAAGAACCCCGAACTGGCCGCCGACCCGATCCTGGTCCACCCCGATGTCCGCCGCATGCTGCTGGAGGCCAAGGCCTTCGTCGAAGGCGGCCAGGCCTTCACCCTGTGGACCGCGCTCCAGGCCGATCTGCAACACTCGAACGACGCGGCCGAGGCGCAGAAGGCCCATGACTATATGGGTCTGATCACCCCGGTGCTGAAAGCCTATCTGACCGACAAGGGCTTCCACGTCGCCTCGCTGGCCATGCAGGTGCACGGCGGCAGCGGCTACACCGAACATTTCGCGGCGTCCCAGTATCTGCGCGATGCCCGGATCACCATGATCTACGAGGGTGCCAACGGCATCCAGGCGCTGGACCTTGTAGGCCGAAAATTGCCGGCCAACGGCGGCCGGGCCATCATGAGCTGGTTCGCGGACATCGACGCCTTCGTCTCCGAGAACGGCGGCGAGACGCCCATCAAGCCCTATGTCGACGGCCTGACCGACGCCAAGAAGAAGCTGCAGGAGGCCACCATGTGGCTGATGCAGAACGGCATGCAGAACCCGGACAATGCCGGCGCGGCCTCGACCGACTATCTGCACATCTTCGGTTTGACGGCCCTGGCCTATATGTGGGCCCAGATGGCCAAGGCGGCGCAGGCCAATGTCGAAGAGGGGTCAACCGACCCCTTCTACGCCAACAAGCTGATGACCGGCCGCTATTTCGTCGAGCGCATCCTGCCGGATACGGGGGCCCATCTGATCAAGATGAAGACGGGCGCCGAGGTGCTGATGCAGATGCCGGCCGAGGCGTTCTGACGACGGACTGACTTCTCCCTCCCCCTCCGGGGGAGGGTCGTCGGCGAAGCCGACGGGGTGGGGAGGGCTCGGCAATCCAGCCGCGCCCTCGTCGCCCAGCCCCTCCCACCCGGCCGCTTCGCGGCCACCCTCCCTCGGAGAGGGAGGGAGAAGCTGAGCGTATGCCATGAACGTCCTCAACGTCCCCGAGCCCGCCTTCATGCAGGAAGAGGAGATCACCCTCTTCTCTGACAGTGTCGGCAAATGGATCGACGAGCATGCCGCGCCCGAGGCGGTGCAGTCCTGGCTGGCCAACTCATCCGTGCCGCGCAAGCTCTGGAACGACGCAGGCGACGCGGGCCTGCTGGGCCTGTCCATGCCCGAGGAAGACGGCGGCATGGGCGGCGACTATCGCCATGAAGTCGTGCTGATGCGCCAGTTGGGCTGGAAGGGCGCGGACCATTTCGGCATCTCGCTGCACAATGCGATCGTCATGCCCTACATCTGGCACTACGGCACCGCAGAGCAGAAGGCGCGCTGGCTGCCGCGGCTGCAGTCGGGCGAACTGGTCGGGGCCATCGCCATGACCGAGCCCGGTGCGGGCAGCGACCTTCAGGGGATCAAGACCACCGCCGTCAAGACCGGCAACCAGTATGTGGTGAACGGGTCCAAGACCTTCATCACCAACGGCCAGCTGGCCAATTTCATCATCGTCGTGGCCAAGACCGACCCGTCCGAGGGTGCCAAGGGCACCAGCCTGATCATCGTCGAGACGGACGGGGCAGAGGGCTTCGAGCGCGGGAGGAACCTGCACAAGATCGGCATGGAGGGGAATGACACCTCCGAGCTGTTCTTCAACGATGTGAAGGTCCCGGGCGAGAACATCATCGGCGGCGGCGAGGGTCAGGGCTTCATCCAGCTGATGCAGCAACTGCCCCAGGAACGGCTCAACATCGCCGTCCAGGGCGTGGCCGCGGCCGAGCGCGGGCTCCAGGAGACTCTCGCCTACGTCAAGGAGCGCAAGGCCTTCGGCAAGCGGGTCATCGACTTCCAGAACACCCAGTTCAAACTGGCCGAGGTCAAGACCAAGCTGACGGTGGCCAAGGTCTTCGTCGACCACTGCATGGGCCTGCTGCTCAAGGGCGAGCTCGACGCCGTCACGGCCTCCATGGCCAAATACTGGGTCACCGACATCCAGGGCGAGGTCATCGACGAGATGCTGCAGCTGCACGGCGGCTATGGCTATATGAACGAATATCCGATCGCCCAGCTGTACAAGGACGCCCGCGTCCAGCGCATCTACGGCGGGACGAACGAGATCATGAAGCTGCTGATCGCGCGGACCTTGTAGGATCGATTTTCATCCCGCTCATCCCCGCGAAAGCGGGGACCCAGTCCTTTCGCGAGACAGGCTGTGGCGTTTTACACCTACATCGTTGCGAGCAGACGGAACGGCACGCTCTACACGGGGTCGACGGATTCGCTGATTGTCCGGACGGCCCAGCATCGGGACAAGGTGTTCAGGGGATTCACCGCCAGATACGGTTGCGCGACGCTAGTCTGGTACGAATGGCATGAGACGCGCCACGCCGCCTTCGTCCGGGCGCGCCAGATCAAGAAATGGAACCGGGTCTGGAAGCTGGAACTGATCGAAAAGACAAATCCGGGCTGGCGTGATCTGTTCGACGATCTGTTCTGAATCGGTTGCAGCCGCCAAGGTGCGCGACGAAAGAACTGGGTCCCCGCTTTCGCGGGGATGAGCGGAGATCAGTGTGGTCAGACTGTTTGTAGCGGGTGACTTGTCCCCGGACGCCGCCGTCCTGCCGACGCTCGACCAGTCGCGTTATCTGACCCAGGTCATGCGGCTGAAGATCGGCGACGAGCTGCTGGTCTTCAACGGCCGCGACGGTGAGTGGCGCTGCACCCTGACCGAAGTCCTGAAGAAGGGCGTCGTTCTGCGCGCGGACGAACAGGTGCGGCCCCAGTCCTGCGGCCCCGACGTCGAACTGCTGATCAGCGTGGTCAAGAAGAGCGCCCTGGAGTTCGCGGTCGAAAAGGCGGTCGAACTGGGCGTACGGCGCATCCGGCTGGTCGTCACCCACCGCACCCAGACCTCGCATGTGCGCATGGACCGGCTGGACGCCATCGCCATCGAGGCCGCCGAACAGACCGGGCGGGTGGATCTGCCGATGATCGACGAGCCGGTGAAGCTGACGGACCTGCTGGACGGCTGGGACGGGCAGCGACGGCTGATGTTCTGCGACGAGACGGGGGGTGCGGCGGCCGGCCCCGCCCTGCACGCGGCGGGCGAAGGCCCCTGGGCCGTGCTGATCGGTCCGGAGGGCGGTTTCTCGCCGGAGGAGCGTGACCGCCTGCGGGCGATGCCGTTGACCGCCGCCGTCTCGCTGGGGCCGAGAATCCTGCGCGCCGACACGGCCGCCGTCGCCGCCCTGACGCTGTGGCAGGCGGCTGTGGGCGACTGGGACCGCTAGCCGGGCCGACGGCTTGGGTGCAGGATATGGCATGTTCAACGAATTGGCCCTGTCCACGATTCTGGCCCTGACCGCCGTCAGCCTGCACGGCTTCGGCCTGCTCAGCCTCGGGCGGGTCCTGGAAATCTACGAAATCCGGGCGGGCCGGTCCTATGTCGAGGGACCGCTGTGGCGACACGCCCTGCTGACCATCGCCGTGGTCCTGGGGCTGTTCGTCATCCATGGCGTGGAGATCTGGATGTACGCCGCCGTGTACCGGCTGATCGGCGCGGTGCCGGACCTGCGCGAGGCCGTCTATTTCTCCAGCATCAGCTATGGCTCCATCGGCTATAGCGACGAACTGATGGCACCGAAGTGGCGATTGCTGGGGGCCATGGAGGGCGTGGCAGGGGCCATTTTGCTTGGCTGGTCGGTCGCCTTCTTCGTCAGCGTGATGACACCGCTCACGTTCCGGCGGAAACACGGCACGGTCCATCGCGACAACTCTTGAGCATCGCGCCGTTTCGCCCCATCTAGCCGCCACGACAGCCTTCGGGCTTCTGGGGCTGAAAGATCCACATGGCCGACGCTGAACCGCTTTCCCGGGAAGACCTGATCGGCGCCATGTCGAAGGGGGCCAAGCCAAAGGCGCAATGGCGCATCGGTGCCGAGCACGAGAAATTCGGCTTCGACCGCACCACCCTGCGCCGCCCGGCCTATGAGGGCGAAGGCGGCATCCTGGCGATGCTGACCGGCCTGCAGCGGTTCGGCTGGTCTCCGGTCGAGGAGGCGGGCCACGTCATCGCCCTTGAGCGCAAGAACACCGACGGCATGACCGCCTCCATCAGTCTGGAGCCCGGCGGCCAGTTCGAACTCTCGGGCGCGCCCCTGAAGGATGTGCACGAAATCTGCGACGAGACCGGCCGCCATCTGATGGAGGTCAAACAGGTCGCCGACCAGATGAACCTGGGCTTCATCGGGGCCGGTTTCGACCCGCTGTGGCGGCGCGAGGACGTGCCCGTCATGCCCAAGGGCCGATATGCCATCATGCGCGCCTACATGCCTAAGAAGGGCGGACTGGGTCTCGATATGATGCTGCGCACCTGCACCATCCAGTCGAACCTGGACTTCGACTCCGAGGCCGACATGGTGGCCAAATTCCGCACCTCCCTGGCGTTGCAGCCGATCGCCACCGCCCTGTTCGCCTGTTCGCCCTTCATCGAGGGCAAGCCCAGCGGCTTCCTGTCGGCGCGGGCCAATGTCTGGACCGACACCGACCCCGACCGCACCGGCATGCTCGATTTCGTCTTCCGCGACGGCTTCGGCTTCGAGCGCTACGCCGACTATGCGCTGGATGTGCCGATGTATTTCGCCAAGCGCGGCGAGACCTATGTCGACCTGTCGGGTCAGTCGTTCCGCGGCTTCATGACTGACGGCCTGCCCGCCCTGCCCGGCGAACGCGCCACGCTGAAGGACTGGAACGACCATCTGACCACGCTTTTCCCCGAGGTGCGGCTGAAGTCCTATCTCGAGATGCGCGGTGCCGACGGCGGTCCGTGGAGCCGGATCTGCGCCCTCCAGGCCCTGTGGGCGGGCATCCTGTATGACGGGGGAGCCCTGGCAGCGGCCTGGGACCTGGTCAAGGACTGGGACATCGCCGACCACGAACGCCTGCGCCGCGACGTCACCCGGCTGGGCCTCAAGGCCAAGGTCGCGGGCCGTTCGGTGCGCGACATCGCCGTCGACATGGTGGCGATCGCCAAACAGGGACTGAAGAGCCGCGCCCGATTCAGCGGCGGCATGGTCGACGAGCGCGGCTATCTGTCAGAGCTGGAAGACATCGCTGACAGCGGGATCACCCCCGCCGACCGGCTGCTGGAGCTGTATCACGGCGAGTGGCAGGGCGATGTCAGCCGGATGTACCGGGACTTCGCCTACTGAGGCCTTGATCGCCGGCCTCACCGGGGACAGGCTTGGCAGCAACAGGCGGGAGGCGGGTCATGAACGGTTTGGGCTTTGTCGCGGTTCTGACCGCATTAGGGATGGCCGGATGCCAGGAGCCCGCCGCGGTCGCCGCGCCTGAAGCCCCGCAGGCGGCACCCCGACCGCCCGCGCGTCCTGGCTTCGCCTTCGACCGGGCCGCCGGTCTGCAGATGCGTCCCTGCGATGAGGAGACGCCGCGCTGCATCATCCTGTTCGATCCGGCCGCTGAAGAATTTATGCGGGACCTCCTGAGCGTCCAGGCCTACGCCGGCCCGCTTGAGACCGTCGCGGCGGCGGAGGCGGGCTTCGTGCGCAACGCCGAGGGCCGGCTGATCACCACCTACGGCCGGTTCGAGCCCGTCGCGGTCGAGCCGTTAGAGGTGAACGGCCACGCCGGCCTGCGCGCCGTGGTCACCTGCGGCATCAGCGACCCGGAAACCGGCTTCCACGCCGCCGCCGGCGAATGCCTCTGGGCCGTCGTCAGCGACGGCGCTCAGTCTGTGGTGATCTCGTCCAGCGGCTTCGGCAACGGCCTTGAGGCGGGCGAGCTGGCCGTGGGCTCGATCCGGTTCACGACGGATTGACAAGGTTTGCCAAAGAACGGACGTTTTGCGTCGAAGGAGCCCCCCATGGCCACGATGAACATTTCCCTGCCGGACCAGATGAAGGCGTGGGTCGAGGCGCAGTCTGCGGACGGGCGCTATGCCAACTCCAGCGACTATGTCCGCGACCTGATCCGCCGCGAACAGATCAAGGCTGAGAAGATCGCGCACATGCAGCGCCTCGTTGACGAGGCCCGGGCAAGCGGCCTGAGCAACCGCACCATGGAAGACATCCGCGCGGACGCGAAGGCCCGGATCGCGGCACGAGACGCCGCCGCATGAGCGTCTATCGGCTGACGCAATGCGCCGACGATGACATTCTGGCAGCCTATCTCCAAGGGTATGAACTGTTCGGGGAACGGCAGGCGGATCGCTATCATGACGACCTACATGCGCTGTTTCAGAAGCTTGCGGACAATCCCGGCATGACCCGCGTCAGGTCTGAGATAACCCCTGCCATCCGGGCGTTCTCGTTCAAGGCCCATGTCGTGATCTATGAAGACACGCCCGACGGCGTGGTGATCCTGAGCGTACGGCACGGCCATGAAGATTGGCAGAATGACCCGCTTGGCTCAAAAAGCAGAACGGACGGCGACCAATGACCCATCCCATTCGCGTCGGCATCGGCGGCTGGACCTATGAGCCGTGGCGCGGGGTCTTCTATCCGGACAAGCTGAGCCAGAAGAAGGAGCTGGAGTTCGCCTCCCGCGCCCTGACCAGCATCGAGCAGGGCGTGGCAGTTACCTAACTTGTGCTAAGCTAGCTCAAGCAGAAGGGACAAGCATGCCTAACGCATTGGGCTATCTACGATTTTCAACGCCCAAACAGGAACGCGGTGATTCATTAGAGCGCCAGCAAACTGACATCCGCGCCTACTGTGACCGGAAAGGTTGGCCAGTTGTCGAGTGGATCAGCGACAAGGGGCGTTCCGCCTACAAGGGCGATCATCTGCTCGGTGGGAATCTCGGGAAGCTGACGAAGCGGATCGAGGCCGGGGAGTTCGCCCCCGGCACTGTTCTCGTCGTTGAAAAGCTTGACCGTCTTTCGAGGCAGGGGCACCGGCTTGCTCGACGGTGGCTTGAGAAAGTCATTGAGTGCGGGATGGTTGTCGCCGTTTCCACGCACGACAAACAATACGACGACGCCTCGCTCGATAGTATGCTCGATGCCATCGAAGTTTGGATGGCTGCCAAACTGGCAATGGACGAGAGTGCCGAAAAGGGACGGCGGGTTGGTGCAGCTTGGCACCGAAAATTGACCGAGAAAGCCGAGCGGGGCGAGGTAATGACCGCTCGTTGTCCCGGGTGGCTAACGCCGGTCGAAATCGGTCAAGGCGACCAAGGTACGAGTTTCAGGATCGTCACGGAACGAGCTGCCGTTATCCGGAGCGTTTACGAATGGACTGCCGCCGGCGATGGGATTGCCCGGATTGCGAAACGGCTGGCCGGAACAGCAAAGCCGTGGGGCGATACGGGCGGCAACGGCTTCACGCCAACCCACATCATGCGGTGGATTGACGGGCCTCAGCCTGAAGGCGACATGATTCCGTACTTCGCCAACCGGAAGAAAGAGAACGGCAAACGGGTAGTGGGCTATTACCCCCGCATCGTCGATGCGGACCTTGTGTCACGCGCTCGCGCTGGCCGGATGGGTCGTCGAAAGACCGGCGGCCGCCGTTACATCAACGCCTACGGCAATCTGTTTATGGGCGTCATGCGGTGCAGTCGGTGCAGCGGGGTCGTGACCATGCAGCGTGGTCCTAGCAGCGCGAAAAACAAACATGCAGGGCCGGGATACCTTCACTGCGCGAACGCCAGTCTCGGGCGGGGATGCGACAGCGGGGTGATGTACCGCTATCTCGATTTCGAGAAGGCTGCGCTCGCCGAAATCCTGCACCTAGCCCTGGACGACAGCTTCTTCCAGAAGCCCGGTGAAACACTGGCAGCGAACATCGCACTGGCGGAAGCCCGCAAGGCAGTAGAGGTGGTGCGCGAGCGCCTGGATAACATTACGACAACAATGTCGCTGGTGAAGGACCCGGCACCGCTGATTGAGAAATACGACCGTCTCGTCGATGAGCTGACCCTCGCACAAGCCGGGGTCGTTGACGCCGACGAAGCCCTGATCCTAGCGAAGGGGCAGATAGGTCCGAATGGCCATCTTCAACGCGTCCTGAGTGTGAAGGACGCAATGAGCAGCGATGATTTCGACACGTGCTTGGATGCTCGCCAAAAAGTCCACGAAGCGATCAAGGGCGTTGTGGAAATGGTCGTGTGCGACCCGGAAGATCACTTTGGCGCAGAGGAGAACGCCAACCGACCTCAGAAGACCTTGACCATGATACTTGTAGGCGGTGCCCTCAGCTTCAAGTTCAGCAATCGGGGTGAACTTCTCGGTCGAGCAGGAGTGATGAGCCAACTCAAGTCCGGCGTTCCCGGAATGAGAGAAGGTGTGCTGAGCGTAGCCACTCGAGCCGCTGGCAATCTCGATGCGTTGATTGCCCGGTCCGAAAACTAGTTCGTTGCGCCCTACGGACCCTCAGAATGCCCCTCAACAATGCGCAGGGCTACACGCTGCCCCCAGACTGTTTTGGCCCTGTGCGGGGCTCGCTGACGGCTTCGAGATTTCGCCACAGATGGCAAAGATAGGCCAGACCTAGCGCCTCCGGCTCCCAGCCATGGGTTTCTGCCAAGACGGCCAGGAGGGGATATCGCTTCAATACCCGATGCCGCACGTCGATCACCGCAACTAAGTGCCGGGTCAGCTCCAGTCGCGCTCGGCAAAGGGATACGACGTTCGGGGCCACTTCCGGCAACACGCCTTCGTCCTCTCCGTCATACAGGAGGGCATTGACCCAAAGTTCAACTCGGACGCGGCCATTCCTGCTGTTTCGGATTTCGGCCCGCACTTCGCTGAAGGCCAGATCCCACGCCGTGCTGCTGAACCCTAAACTAATTCGAGGCGCTCCCAGCTGCATCGTCCGGCAACGAGGAAGGCCTCGCAAAAGGAGCGAGGTGGGGTCTGTCCGATGACCGGGCGTCTATGAAATCGGAAAGGCTTCGCTCGCTTTGCTCGAACGCCTCTGCGGTCAGCGCACCCCGCATCAACTCGTATCGCAGCCAGACGCGATAGGTGTTCACCACATCGGTTTCGCAGTAGTCGGCGACTTCCTGAATGCGCCCCGTGGCCACGTACTCGGCCACCTTGGAGCCATCGACGCCGTCGGGTTTTCCGGGCAGGCCGAGGATGCGCGCCAGCTCATCCAGCTTGCATTTGCCCTGGGTGGTGAAGCTGGCCAGCACGTCGCACAGGTCCACTGCGTCGTCGGAGTACCGCTTGAAATAGCCGCGCGCATACAAGCCCGGCGCCGACAACTGGTTGACCATCGCCCGGTAGCGCAGCACCGGCAGGTCAAAGCCGCTTCCGTTGAACGACACGAGGCATGGCCGCAGGTCGTTCAGGCGGTCAGCGAAACTGGCGATGAGGTCGGCTTCACTGCGGTCGCCTATGTGCGGCGCACCGAGCGAGCGGACGATCCAGCCATTGTCGCTGCTCTCCGCGATCAAGGCACCAATGCAGGCGATCCGGTGCAGGGGAAGTTTGCAGAACTTGGTGCCGACGATCTCTTGAGCCTGATCTTCGTCGTGCGGCTCGATCGCGTGGATGCGCGAAACGGCTTCCAGATCGGGAATGGTCTTAAGATCGAAAACGACGACGTGGGCCATGATGTCTTCCTGCCGGAAAAAGGGTGATGGGCGGCATTGCCGCCCATCTATTCTGGCACAGGTTAGCCCGCCTTCTTCGCCTTCGCGGCCTTCATCGTCGCGGCGCGCGCCTGCGCAGCGGCGGCCACGGCGGCATCAAACTCACCGGCCAGAACTGCCTGATCCAGCGTGTCGATGATGGGGCCGATAGCGGCCAGGCCCTCGGCTTCGACGGAGGTCATGCCCTTGGCCAGTTCCAGGGGCCGGCCGCCGTAGCGGAGCTGGAAGTAGACCTTGCCGCCGTCGCCCGTGAACCAGCCCTTGCGGACGGTGCGCGGGACTTCCACGCGCGTCCGGTTTCCGGCCTCGTCCGTCTTGGTGACCGTGCGGACGACCGCATAGGGTTTGCCTGCGATGGTCGCTTCGACCAGCGCTCGCTGTTCAGCGAGATAACCGCGCAGCTTTTCGCGATCGCGTTCCTGCGGGCTGGCCGGCTGGGATTGCGGCTTTGCGGCAGACAGTTTCAGGGATTTCAGAAGGGACATGAACACCTCGTTGTGGTTGTCGATGTCGCCGCTCTAATGCCGTCGTCCAAATATGCGACCACAGACTGACCCGAAAATAATTCGAGCGTCACAACCATAGTTTTAGGGGATGAAAGTTGGTTTGGCCGGGCTGAATTTCGGCAAGTCTACACTGCTCAAATCGACCACAGATGTTTTTGGTCGTGCCAAACGCCAGCCCGATCAATAATCGGACTTTCACAAAGGGTGGGCAGATGGCGCTTTTTCGAGTTTCCGGTGAGAGTTTCGAGCGGGTGGCCGAGACCACGTTCGCGCCCGAGCGTTCGTCCTTCCCCTTGGGCAAACGCGGCGGCGTCAAACACCTTATCTTTGCGGTCGCGGCTGTGAAGACCGCGGGGACGGTGCGGCAACGCCTGGCCGACTATGCCGCGGGGATTGCAGCATGAGCGGCTTCACTCACCGGGCGGACTCACCGCTAGAGCTATTGAACGCGTGGCAGTGGCAAGCCACCGATCCCGCACTCAAAGCATTTCTGGAATGGCTAGGGGCCGATGGGCCCAGCAGGTCGCCCACCTGCGCGTGGCGGGCCACGAAAGTCCGGCCGGGAAGGGATAGGGTCGAGCCACGATAAGTCGGCGACAGCGGAACGCGGGCAGTCGAAGCAGTGAGTTTCCCGGGGTTCATTCCCGCGATCATCTTGCCGAACTTCACATAATGGCTGGGCGTCGCGGTATCGAACGTGACTTCCACGGTCAGTCCAGCATCCCGGAGGGCCCGCTTGATCTGGGTGAACTGAACAGCCCGAGACAGGCTGCTCGTCCCGAGGATATGAACGTGACCGTACTGGCCGCCGAGGTTCCCCTCCTGCCTCATAAGCGCGAGGAGGCGCAGCATTATGGACAGTTCACGCGAACCGCCGCCGAAGGCCCAGCCATCGAACGGATATGCCTTCACGGCATCGTACCAAGCCCGGCACTCCTTCCAGTCGCGGCCCTGCAGGACGTTCAGGAACCTTGGTCGGCCCGGCGTCCGCGCTGAACTCAGGACCGCTAGGTTCGCCAAGGTGTCGCTCAAGCAAGCCTGGAATGTGGGCCATGTCGCGGAGCCGACAGCGCGCGTAGGAATATCGACGGTCATCGCGATGTCGGAGTTCGCCTTGAGCCAGCCCATCGCCTTCAGAACGGTCGGCCTGCCCTGATACAGATCGGGTTTGCTGATGAATTGGAAGCCGCCGCTATCGCCGATGATCGTTGTCGTCGCCCTGTCGCGGGTGGCGATAATGCCGGGTGCGGGCGCTCCGATGCTACTGATGAATTGACCGTAGCTGACCAATGCGAATGGTGTGAAAACCGGCGACCCCGGTTGCAGGATGTTGAGTTCCCCGCTGGTTAAACCAGCGGGCAGAGGCCGGGAATGCGGACCAGCCGCGCCCTTGATAAAGGCGAGCTGAAGGGCGGGCGCATACTGCGCCCGATCAGGGTTCAGGATCAGATTTGTCATGATGTGCCGGCGGGACGGCGACCCGCGCCGCCGTCCCTTTGCCTTCCTAGAACGAGGTCTTGTCGAAACGCTGGAACAGGCCTGCATGGTCCCGCGATCCGTTTGCGGCGACGCTGGCGATATAGACGCCGTGCGTCGCGCCACGACCTGTCCACGACACGCAGACCACGCCTCGCTTATCACCGGAGATGCCGACCTTTCCGTCAGTAGTTCCCGCGACAGCAGCGTCCATAGCGGCCCGGAAGTCGTCTGTCGGAATCGAGAGGCGCAGTTCATCCGTTGCCTTGCCGTCGAGCCCGGCCTCGTACCGGAGCGACGAGGCCTTCCCGGCCTTGAGCAGCAGGTTGCCCTCCTTCACACGAACCTCGATGTCGGTGGCTTGGCGAGCCTGCTTGTTGTCGAGAACTTCGGACTTCAGACGCGCTAATGCTTCGCCGCCGATCGACCGGATACCGACATCATTGTATGTGTCACTCAGTCGGTAAGCGAACGGATTACAACGCCTATTGCTCCCCCAGTCGCCCGCTGGAACGAGCCCGATTTTGACGGGCTTCTCGCTGTTCGCGCGCTTAAAGGTTAGCGAACTCAGCTTCTTGTCCTGCGTGATGTCGCCGAAGGTGAAGTGCTGACGCAATTTCTCAGGAGCCACGTCCTTCTCGAATTTTGCCCGTGCCGGTGCGTGGAAGATGAAGGGGCCGGCAGGTAGCGTCGCGCCCTTAGAGAGTTTCGTGGTGATCACCATTTCCGCCGAACTCATATGGCTCAGGCTGGTGTCCAGACGGTCGCCCCGCAGCATCGTGGTCCGACCCGAGACCCGCATGGGGGTCGCCTCGGTCACAGTCTCCGTCTGTGCGTCTTCGGGAGACTGACTGGGACGGTTCGGCAACAAGGCCTTCGTCAGAAGGATATGCTCGCTGATGCCGTTCACGTTGTCGTCCAGGTCGTCGAGGTTCGGAGGCGGAAGCATCGCGCTGAGCGCGCTCATGCTGACGGAAATCTCTCTCGCGATATGACTTCCGGCCTCGTCCCAGTAGCCGACCAGCAGGAAGGGCTGGCCGGGCCTGCTGGGGCGGAAATTGGGAAGCGTCTCGACCGAACCGAGATTACGTACCTCCCTAAGAAGGTCGAGTTCCTGCTGCCGAAGCGCGGCTTCGTCCTCACCTGTGACGTCGGTGTCGACCATGCCTCCTGCTGGCACCTTGCCCTTTGCCTCATCTGACAGGGCCTGTCGAACGGCTTTCTGGAAACTGCCTTCGAACTTGGAGTCGAGATCAGAGACGGTCATGACCGCCAACTCCGTCAAGCCACCCGCCTTGTAGATGGACGCGCGGATGATACCTGCGAGGTTCTGGAGCTGGTCGTTCCGGTCGTCTTTATCTTCATCGGGAAAGCTGTGCCAGTTGGTGTCGGTCAGGCCCGCCATGAGCCAGCGGCCTTCCCAACCCATCTTGTTCTTGATCGAGCCGTTCGTTGTGCTGGCGTCGATGAGCTCCGCGCTCTCGTGGCCGCCGAGCGCCGCGTAGGTGACTGCGGCTTCGAGATACACTTCCTGCGGGTACGATCGCTAGCAAGCTGACCCGCCATGTCGGCAGACAGGCGCGTGCCGATGTTGGCCAGACGTGAGCCCGGCGTGATCGTGATAATCGACATCGTATTGTACTCCGATCAACGGGACCGGGGCAGCCAGAATGGTGCGGAAAACCGAACCCGTTGGTGGACGTGCGGGGAATCGAACCACCGCTTGCGGGGCGCAGGGCCACCGCGTTGCCGACGCGCACGGGGCGCGACGTCCATAGTCCCGAAGTCGAGACGGCCTGAAATCAAGCTGCGGTCGACGTAGTCCGGATGAAGTAACTCGTCAACGATAATCGTAACGTTCATCAGACGTTCTAAAATATGTCACATTCGAATACAGGTCACCATCAGCTTGACGCTTCGTCGCTGGTTAAACCAGCGCATCCCGTCGCCGGGCAGACAGCACGATTGTAGTAGTTGGGCGAAGCGGAGGCTTTCAGGGTCTGGGTCAGGGGGCTGTGACGGCCTCCTTCATCTCGCGATAGACGGTCATCCGGGAAACGCCCAGTCGCTTCGCGATGGCAGTGGGTCCGAGACCGTCAGCCGCCAGCACCGCGATTGCTGCGCCATCGACTGACTTCCGGCGGCCCTTGTAGGCACCGCGCGCCTTGGCGGCGACGATCCCGGCTCGTTGGCGCTCCCGCAGGAAGGACCGTTCAAGTTCCGCGACCATGCCGAGCGTGGTGATGACGATGCGTCCGAGGTCGCCGCCGGTGCTGATCTCGGGCTCAAGGACGCGCAGGCTGGCCCCCTTGGCCTCCAGTTCGGCCACGATGTTGAGGGTATCGCGCGTCGATCTGGCGAGCCGGTCCAGCCGGACGACAACCAGCTCGTCTCCGGCGCGGATGAAATCGAGGACCGCTCCCAGTTCGCCGCGTCCCTCTCGGACGGAGCCTGTCACCTTCTCTGCCCGGATAGGCGCGCATCCGTCGTGGGCGAGGCGGTCGATCTGCCCTTGGTAGTCCTGTCCCGCGCTGCTGACCCTCGCGTAGCCGATCCTCGCCATCGTCCCTCCCGTTGTAACATTCGGGTGGACTCTATTGCCGTCCGTCACAACGGGCGACCTGGAAGGCTATTGTGACACGGCAGCGGGTGTCGGGACGTAACACCGGGCCGTCACGCACGGGTGTACCCAACTTGTACGCTACCCAACGGCCTGTCCGGTCCTGAGTCCGAGGCGGCCACGGAAAAGTCCTCTTCCGGCGGATCGGACTGACGGCTTATTGACCAGCGATTAGACCCCATCCGAACAATGTCATTGCGCTAGCCAAAATGGTGGCCGACTGATGGGCATGGCCAATCCACGAGCAACTGGACGGCGTAAAGCCGCGACGGCGGAGCCTTCAGCGGCAAAAGCTGCGCTCGGTGATGGCCCGATCGACGGCGGAACAGAGCATTCTGAACACCTGATCGTGGGCATCGGCGCCTCGGCAGGCGGGCTTGACGCGTTCCGAGCCTTTTTCTCGCTGATGCCGGTCGACAGCGGCATGGCCTTCGTCCTGGTTCAACACCTGGACCCGGACTACAAGAGCGCCTTGGCCGAAATCATTGGTGAGTGCACCGCGATGCCCGTGGTGCAGGCCTCGGACGGAACGGTCGCCGCGCCGAACACCATTGCAGTCATTCCCGAGAACGCCATCCTGAAAATCGAGGGCGGCGTCTTGCGGGTCGCTCTTCCCGAGAGCCCGACGGCGCGGCGGTCGTCCATCGACACCTTTCTCGTCTCACTTGCTGAAGATCAGGGTGAAAACGCTGTCGGGATCATCCTGTCGGGCTTCGGGAGCGACGGGACGGCCGGAATCGAGGCAATCAAGGAGGGGGGAGGCCTGACCCTCAGCGAAGCAGCGTTCGACCACCGCGCGAAGTTCGGGATGCCACAGAGCGCCACCGCCGGCGGCTTCGTCGACTACGTCCTTCGGCCCGAGGAGATGCCAGCACGCCTGTTGGAGCATCGAAATTTCAGGTCTCGAGGGGGCACTCATGACCTCGACGAACCCATGGGTCCCTCCGGCCGCGCCAACCACCTGACGACAATCTGCGCGGTGCTCAACAGTCGGCTGGGTCGAGATTTTGGGCAATACAAGTCCAGCACGCTGATGCGCCGGGTTCGTCGGCGAATGCAGGTGCTGCACATCGACGACCCTCTGGAATACATCGTCCAGCTGCGTAGTCTGCCGAATGAACCTGAGCTGCTGTTTCGAGAAATCCTGATTGGCGTAACCCGCTTTTTCCGTGACCCAACCATGTTCGAGACTTTGGCCACGACCGTCTTGCCGGAGATAATCGCCAACGGCAGTGTTAAGGAGCCGATCCGCGTGTGGGTCGCCGGCTGCGCGACGGGTGAGGAGGCCTATTCCCTGGCTATCCTGTTCTCGGAGGCGTTGGCCCGCGAGGAATCACCGCGAAAGGTCACGATCTTCGCCACCGACGTCGATGACCGGGCGGTCACGGTTGCCCGGGCAGGCCTCTACAGCGATACAATCGAAGCAGATACGACGGTCATTCGGCTGGAGCAGAATTTCCTTAGAGAAGGTCAGCGGTATCGCGTCGCTAAACACATACGCGAGATGTGTGTTTTCTCAACGCAAGACCTAGTCAAGGATCCGCCGTTCTCGAAGATCGACATGGTCACCTGTCGAAATTTGCTGATCTATTTCGAGCCATCATTACAACAACGCGTCATCGCAACCTTCCACTATGGACTCAAGGCTAATGGCTTCCTTTGGCTCGGTCCTTCAGAGACGATCGCCGCGAGCGGGCGTCTGTTCAAGGTGGTCGACAAGCGGACCAAGGTGTTCAGGCGGCTCGACGTTGCCCCTCAAATCCCGCGCGTTCAACAAAGTGGCCGAATGAACCCGGCATCCCCGCCTCAGCAAAGCGCCGAGGCCGAGACCATCGACGAGCAGGCGACGCGGATGATAGCGCAATACGCTCCCGCCTATCTCGTCTTCGATAGTCAGCACGAGATTCAGCGGTTCTCTGGACCCGTCGAAAAGTTCATGCAGCCAGTGAGCGGCGGTGCCAGTCTGAACCTCTTCCGGATGCTGCACACCCAATTGCGGTCGCCCGTCCGCAGCCTTGTTCGAAAAGCGCTTGAGCACCAACGGCCAGCCAAGGAGGCCGTCACTTTTCAAGTCGCCGGCCGTGGGCAAACGATCAACCTCATCGCCGAACCGATGGCGGAGCCGATCGACGGGCGGCGCTGCGTATTGCTGGCGTTCCAGGAGTTGTCCACGCTCGCTGCACAGGTTGCAAAGCCGGACGATGCCACTCCGTCTTCCGATCTCCAACATAGTGAACTCGTCGCCGCGCGGGAAAAGCTGCAGACCATCACCGAGGAATTGGAGACGGCGAATGAGGAACTACAGAGTTCCAATGAGGAATTTCAATCCGTAAATGAAGAATTACATTCGACAGTAGAAGAGTTGGAGACTTCGAAGGAGGAGTTGTCGTCCATCAATGAGGAACTACAAACAGTCAATACTGAATTGAATAACAGAGCGGACAGCCTTGTGCGTTCCAATAGCGATCTTGCCAATCTTTTCGACAGCACATCGATCGCGACACTCTTTCTGGACAACGGATCACATATCCGGCGATTTACTCCGGCAATCACTGAGATTTTCAACGTGCGTGAAGGCGACGAAGGTCGCCTCATCAGCGATTTTTCCTCCCGCTTGGCCGGCTCCACCCTTACCCAAGATATTGTCACGGTGCTGCGGGATTTGGGCTCGATCGAACGAGAAGCGGAGTCCGAGGATGGTTCCGCGACCTATTTGGTTCGCGTGAAGCCGTATCGCGACCTGAACAATGTCATTGATGGCGTTGTCATCACACTCATCGATATTTCGGACCGCAAGAAGCTGGAGCGGGACAGGGCCCACCTTGCCGCCATTGTTGCTTCTTCCGAGGACGCGATCGTCAGTCACGATCTCGACGGCGTGATCACCAGCTGGAATGATGGTGCAGAAAAAATCTACGGCTACGCGGCGAGGGAGATGATCGGGCAGCCGATGTCGACACTGCTCGACGATGTGCAAATTGACGAATGGCCGGCCAATCTGGCCCGCCTGCGGCGGGGTGAGGCGATCACCAACATCGACATCAGCCGGGTGACCAAAGGCGACCGGATCATTCACGTGTCACTAAATGTCTCACCCATCCGCGACTCGCGAGGGGTCATCATTGGAGCCTCGGCCGTGGCCCGTGACATCGCCGCGCGCAAGCGAGGCGAATATGTGCTGAGGGAAAGCGAGAGCCGACTTCAACTCGCCTGTGAAGTAGCTGATTTAGGCGCTTGGGACGCCGACCTGACGTCGGGCACGTCCGTTTGGACACCCCGGATGTTCGATCTTCTCGGACTTGATCACGATTGCGCGGCATCGCCCGCGCTGTTTTTCGATCATGTCCATCCAGACGACGTCACCCGGGTTGTGGAGCAGTTTAATGCCAGCGTCGCGGGCCGGACCCAATACAACCAGGAATTTCGTATTCGAAGACCCGATGGTGAGATACGGCATCTCGTCGGCGTGGGTCGGGTGACCGAGGAGACCAAGGGAGAGCCGACACGAATGGTCGGGGTCAACTTTGACATTACGGAGCGCAAGGAACAGGAAGCAAAAATCGCGCTGCTAATGGGGGAGGTCAATCACCGCTCAATGAACCTGCTTACCGTTGTCCGGGCGATCGCCGCGCGTACCGTACACTCGGGGCCGGCTGAATTTATGAAGAGTTTCGATGAGCGTCTCCAGGGACTCGCAGCGAGCCAGAACGTACTGGTCACGAACTCGTGGAGAGCCGTGCCGATCGGCGACCTGGTCCGCTCTCAGCTTTCCCAATTCGGCAGCGAGCTCGACAGTCGCGTCATGATCGATGGCCCGTCGATCGAGGTCACCGCATCTGCGGCGCAAGCGCTCGGCATGGCCCTGCACGAGCTTGCTACCAACGCTAGCAAATACGGCGCTTTGTCCAACGCGACAGGCCAGGTGAGCGTTATCTGGGGCCAACATTCCGATGCTGGGGGAGTTTCTAGATTCACGATGTCTTGGGTCGAGAGGGACGGTCCGCCGGTCATGAAGCCCTCGCGTCACGGCTTTGGTTCGACCCTGATCAGTTTGATGACGAACAGGAGCCTCGGCTGCGAAGCCGAGATTGACTTCGCGCCGACAGGTTTGGTGTGGCGCATCGACTGCCCGGCGCAAAAAGTTATCGAAAACTGGCCCGCAGCCCGCTAAACCTGTTAGCTGCCTGAGTGCGAGTGGCCCGCAATCGTCTCCCCATTGTCGATGGTGCGCCGGTGAACGCGCTTTGGTCGCAAAGTGCGCTGGCTTGGACTTTGGGCTCTCTGCCAGTTGCACAGTTAGGCCAGGATATGACGAGCAACTTCCCGATCGTCTGTGTCGGCGGCTCCGCTGGCGGTCTCGACGCCTACACACGGCTACTTCAAAATCTGCCGGGTGACCTCGGCGTGGCAATCGTCATCGTCAATCACATCCGAACCGTTGCTACGAGGCTTCACCAAATTCTTCCGGGCTTCACGCCCATGCCCGTGGAGTTGATTTCAGACCGGCTGGTCGTCCGCCCGAACTGCGTGTTCATCATCCCGGAAAACCGTGATCTGCACGTCCTTAACGGTGAGTTCAGACTTGAGCCGATCTCGAAACCGAGGGGTTGGCCCGACGTCATCACCGTCTTTCTGCGCTCACTGACAGACAACTGGTCCGGCCAGCTTGTCGCCGTTATCGTCTCTGGCTTCGACGGCGACGGCGCGGCGGCCTTGTGCGGCATTCGAGAGGTGGGCGGCATAACGATTGCCCAGCAGGTCGATACTGCGGTCCAGCCTGACATGCCACAGAGCGCAATCGACAGCGGCTGCATCGATTTCATCCTTACGCCTGAGGAAATCGCGCAGGAAATCCGGCGGATCGCGGACAGGGAACCGGCCACCAGCCGATACCTCGCACGGCCTGACTAACCCGCATCCCGTCCTGTGGCTTCGCGCAACACCGCAATATAGCCTGGCGCGACTACCATCCGATCTAACATGCCATTTTCTGAAAGCTTTTCGTGCAGGGCAGGTAGTTTGTAGCTGTTGACCCACATGAAGAGGTGGTGTTCGGCGTGCAGTCGCTGTGAAGTCCATGACAAAGGCTTCAAAGCGGACTTAGCCTTGCGCGGATCACACTGCGCTTTCAAGAGATCGCCGATGGTCGGAAAAATCTTCATCGGCACGGGAGGGTGGACGTTCGAGCCGTGGCGAGGGGTCCACTACCCTCCCGGACTTGCCCAAAAATCCGAGCTGAAATTTATGTCGGAAACTACAACGTCGCTGGAGATCAACGGCACCTACTATTCGGGCTTCAAGCCCGAGACCTGGATGAAATGGCGCGACGAGACGCCCGACGGCTTCGTCTTCGCGGTCAAGGCCAGCCGGTTCTGCACCAACCGGAAGATCCTGGCCGAGGGCGGCGAGAGCGTCGGTCGCTTCCTCGACCAAGGGCTGACGGCGCTGGGCGACAAGCTGGGACCGATCAACTGGCAGTTCATGGCGACCAAGAAGTTCGACCCGGTCGATTTCGAGGGCTTCCTCAAGCTGTTGCCGCAAGAGAAGGACGGGGTGCGCCTGCGCCACGCCCTGGAGGTGCGGAACCCGACGTTCGACACGCCGCAATTCCATGATCTGGCGGCGAAATACGGCGCGGCCATCATCTATGCCGTGGATGACGAGGCACCGGAGTGGCCCCGGATCGACCAGCCGACCGCCGACTTTAGCTACGCCCGGCTGATGTCCAGCCGGGAGGACGAGCCCGCCGGCATGACCTCGAAAGAGCTGGAGGCGATCGTCGACCAGACCCGGGGCAGGGCTGAGCGCGGCGACGTCTTCGCCTATTTCATCGCCGGAGCGAAGGTGCGGAACCCTGCGGCGGCACAGGCGCTGATCAAAAAACTGGGCTGAGGCGTTGCATCCGCCCCTCGGCTCCCACACTTGAACGAGGCCTTTTCAGGAGCCCCCATGCCCATCGCCACCCGCGCCTTCGCCGCCACCTCCAGCACAGCACCGCTGTCGCCCTACGCCTTCGACCGGCGCGATCCGGGCCCGGACGATGTGGCCATCGAGATCAAATTCGCGGGCGTCTGCCACTCGGACCTTCACATCGTGAAGAACGACCTGGCAATACGACCTATCCGATCGTGCCGGGCCACGAGATCGCCGGCGTGGTCACGGCCGTCGGTGCCAATGTCGCCCGCTTCAAGGTGGGCGACCGGGTCGGCGTCGGCTGCATGGTCGACAGCTGCCGCCAGTGCAAACCCTGCCTCGAGGGCGAGGAGCAGTACTGCGTCCCCGGCATGACCCAGACCTATGGCTCGCCGGATCCCAAGGGGGCCGCCGTCGGCCAGAAGATCACCCAGGGCGGCTATGCCACCGCCATCGTGGTCGACCAGAACTATGTCGTGACCATCCCCGACAGCATTCCGCTGGACGCCGCCGCGCCCCTGCTGTGCGCCGGCATCACCACCTATTCGCCGCTGCGCCACTGGAAGATCGGGCCCGGCTCGAAGGTCGCCGTCGTCGGCCTGGGCGGGCTCGGGCATATGGCCGTCAAACAGGCCGCGGCCATGGGGGCCGAGGTCACCGTCCTGTCGACCTCGGACCGCAAGAAGGCCGACGCCGAGCGGATGGGGGCGAAGCATTTCCTCATCAATTCCGACAAGGCGGCGATGCAGGCGGCGGGCGAGAGCTTCGACCTGATCATCAACACCGTCTCGGCCACGCACGAGATCGCCAGCCACGTGAACCTGCTGGCCAAGGACGGCACCATGGTCATGCTGGGCCTGACCACCGAGGGCCTGCCGGTCTATGCCATGGGCCTTTTGTGGCGGCGCCGGTCGGTGGCCGGATCGCTGATCGGCGGCATCCGCGAGACCCAGGAAATGCTCGACTTCTGCGCGGAGCACGGCCTGGCCTGCGACATCGAGGTGATCGCCCCCGACCAGATCAACGAGGCCTACGCCCGGCTTGAGAAGTCTGACGTGCGCTACCGCTTCGTGCTGGATATGGCGCGGATCTGAAGGGGTGATTGGTGGCTGGTGGCTGGTGGCGGGATAGCCGCGTCGCCCAGCCACCAATCACCAGTCACCCGCCTGCCCTTCCCGCGCCACAAGCATCCGGCTACACCGGTTCCTGAACAGGCTGCGCGTCAGACGCGGCCGTCAGGGACAAGGAAACGTACATGGCTCGAGTGGCATTGGTCACGGGTGGCACCCGCGGCATCGGCAAGGCGATCGCACAACGGCTGAAGGAGGACGGCATGGCCGTCGCCTGCGGCTATTCCGGCAATGCGGAGGCCGCCGAGGCGACGGCCCGCGAACTGGGCGTCATGGTCGTCAAGGGCAATGTCGGCTCCTATGAAGACTGCGCCCGCGCCGTGGCCGACGTGGAGGCGAACCTCGGCCCCATCGACATCCTGATCAACAACGCCGGCATCACACGCGACGGCTTCTTCCACAAGATGACCTCGGACCAGTGGTCCGACGTCATCCGCGTGAACATGGACAGCGTCTTCAACATGACGCGTCAGGTGATCAACGGCATGCGCGACCGGGGCTTCGGCCGCATCGTCAACATCAGCTCGATCAACGGCCAGAAGGGCCAGATCGGCCAGACCAACTATTCCGCCGCCAAGGCCGGCATGATCGGTTTCACCAAGGCCCTGGCGCTGGAGAACGCCCGCAAGGGGGTGACGGTGAACTGCATCGCGCCCGGCTATATCGATACCGAGATGGTCGGAGCCATGGACGAAAAGGTCCTGGCCGGGATCATCGCCCAGATTCCGGTAGGAAGACTCGGAAAAGGCGAGGAAATCGCCGACATGGTGTCATGGCTGTCGGGCGAACGTGCCGGATATGTCACAGGGTGCACCCTGTCCCTCAACGGCGGTCAGTATCTGGTCGGCTGATCCGGACCTGCCCAAAATCCGCCGCGGGACGGTTTCACCACTGGCCGCCATGGAGTTGACGGCAGGGTCCAGAACGGCGCGAACGCCGCCTCCGGCCGCGATGGCGATTGCCCTCGCGGCGGCGGCGCTGTTGCTGAGTGCGCTTGATTCCGAGGCCCAGGCGCAAAACTGGGGCAACGCCCAGGCCGAGCAGAGCCAGTCGCTGCGAAACGGCGGCGGCGGCTCGCGGTCCCTGCCCCCCACCGGCCGCTATGTCGCGGAATCGGGCGAGGCCTTCATCCTCGACCGGTCCGGCCAACGGCCCCTGCTGCGCTTTGACCGACGCGACGAGACCTGGGTGCTGCGCCCCAGCGCCGCCCCGCGCGGCGACGTCATCTATCGCAACGATGCCGGCGACCAGCTGCTGCGGGTCACCCCCGGCGGCGGCATGACCGTCTACACGCCGGGCGCTCCCGGCGGATCGCCCGCCTCCCTTTCCGGCCCCGGCCAGAGCCTGACCCCCCCTACCCTCGGCCCGGCGCAGATGTTCCAGCTGATGACCCGGCGCAGCGCCATGCTCAGCCAGTCGCTCGGGCGGCTGATCGAGATCAATGTCGACACCGACGCCGCCGCCGAAAGCCTGACCGTCGAGGCCCTGATTCTGTCGACGGACGCGGCCCTCCGCATCGCCCGCTCGCCGACCGCCCGGGCGTCGCTGGAACGGCTGCGCAGCATCACCATCGTCGACGGACCGCGCGCCTCGGTGACCTATGCCCGGGGCGATCTGCGGATCGTGGTTTCGCCCGTCCAGGGCGTGGCGGGCCGGCCATCCTCGGCGCGCGTGGTCGAGGCCTTCCTCACACCGGCCCCGTCTGTCCGTCGTTAGGGTCGGTCGTCAGCCCCTGAAGACGTCCTTCGCAGACCGGCGCGCCGCGAAGTCCGCGACGTCGATGGCGCGCAGGAACGGATTGAACGCCTTTTCCGCGCCGATCGTGGTCGGCACGGTCGCCTCGCCCCGCTCACGCATCGCGAATATCTCTTCGGCCCGCGCCGCCATTTCAGGCCGGTCATCGAGGCTGAGCGCGAAGCGGGCGTTGGCCGCCGTATATTCATGGGCGCACCAGATCACCGTCTCGTCCGGCCAGGCTGCCAGCCTCTGAAGGCTGGCGTACATCTGGTCCGGCGTGCCCTCAAACAGCCGCCCGCAGCCCAGGTTGAACAGCACGTCGCCCACGAAGGCATGACCCTCGGCAGCCGAGCGGTAGACGATATGGCCCAGGGTATGGCCCGGCGTGTCGGTCACCTCCAGCACGGTTTCGCCCAGCATGACCGTGTCGCCGCCGGCCACGATCCGGTCGATCGGCGCGGCCCTGCGCACCTCTTCCGGGCCGATGATCTCGCAGCCGGTTTCGGCCTTGAGCCGCGCATTGCCCTGGGTGTGATCGGGATGCCAGTGGGTGTTCAAGATCAGGTCCAGCCGGCCCCAGCCCGAGCGCTCCAGATCGACCAGAATGGCGTCGGCGTCCGGCGTGTCGATGGTCGCCACCACGCCTGAGCCGGCGTCCCGCACCAACAGGCCATAGTTGTCGTTCAGGCAGGGGAAGAGGCGCACGTCGAGGGTCATGCGCACATCCTAGCAGCCCGCTCCGACCCGGCCTATGCTGGCGGCATGCGGCGCAGTATCGAGGACCTTCGCATCTTCTACGGCGAGCCGGCCGGGGCCCTCGCGCGCCGTCTGCTGGCGCGCCGGCTGGACGATGCCTGGGGCGAGGCCACCAACTGCGATGTCCTGGGCCTCGGCTATGCGACGCCCTGGCTGGACGCCTTCGTCGGCGCGCGGCGCGTGGTCGCGGCCATGCCGGGCGGTCAGGGCGTCGAGCTGTGGCCGTCGGTCGGCAAGAACCGCACCCTGCTGGTCGAGGATCGCCGCCTGCCCTTCGCCGCCGGCGCGTTCGACCGCATCCTTCTGGTCCACGCCCTCGAGGAGGCCGACGACGCCCGGGCCCTGATGGCCGAGGCCGTCCGCGCCCTGTCGCCGGCCGGTCGCATCATTCTGGTCGCGGCGGCCAGGGGCGGACTCTGGGCCCGCGCCGAGGCGACGCCGTTCGGCCACGGCCGTCCCTTCACGCGCGGCCAGCTCGAGCGGCTGGTTCGCGAAGCGGGCCTGGAACCGACGGCCTGGTCGCAGACCCTCTATGTTCCGCCCTGGGGGCCGCTGTTGCCGCTGGCCGACGGCTTTGAACAGATCGGCAAACGGGTCATGCCGGGCGCGGCCGGGGTCATCCTGCTGGAGGCAACGCGTCAGGCCTATGCCCGCATCCGCCCCGGCGGGGCGGTGGCGACGGTGCCGGTCCTGACCCCCGCCCTCCAGCCGCAGCCCGCGACGCGCTCGCCACGCCAGAATCCGGCAGGCGGCGATCTGGCGGGAATGCGCGAACGCCCTTAAAGCCGGGATCATGAAGCGACTGATCCTGATGCGCCACGCCAAGGCGGAAAAGACGTCCGCCTCGGGACGCGACCGTGACCGGCCGCTGGCCGATCGGGGACGCACCGACGCCGCCGCCATGGGGCGCGCCCTGGCGAGCCGCGGGATGCGGCCCGACCTTGCCCTCATCTCGCCCTCGGCCCGGACGCGCCAGACCTGGGACCTGCTTCATGACGCCTTCGGCGATGTTCAGGTGCGCGAGGACGAGCCCCTCTACAACGGCGGGTCCGACACCCTGCGCCACTACGTCGAAAGCGCCGAGGACGAGGCGGGTTGCCTCATGGTCGTGGCCCACAATCCGGGCATCCACCTTCTGGCCGTGGACTATCTGGTCGAAAGCGCGGCCTCGCCGTCGGTGCTGGAGCGGATGAGCGGCGGCTTTCCGCCCGGTGCCGCCGCCATCTTCACCGTGGACGTAGCCGGGCGCTGTACCTTCGAGGGCTTCCTGCAGCCGCGCGATCTGGCCGGCGAATGAGCGACGTCGCCTGGAAGCTGGTCGATCAGGCGGAATGGACGGCCGCCCGCGCCGCGGGAGTCTATGCCGGCTCTGCCGTCGATCTGGCCGACGGCTACATCCACATGTCGGGTGCTGATCAACTGGCCGAGACCGCGCGCCGGCACTATGCCGGCCGCAACGCCCTCGTTCTGGTGACCGTGGATCTCGCGGGCCTCGGCGATGATCTGAAGTGGGAGGCGTCGCGCGGCGGGGCCCTGTTTCCTCATCTGTATGCGCCCCTGCCCGTCGCCGCGGCGACCGGGGAGCGGGCCCTGTCGGTCGACGCCGACGGTCTCATGCGCTTTGACGACGGAGCCACGGGATGGCCGTGACCGATCTCGGGGCCGCCCTGATCCGGACGCTCGATCCCGAGGTCGCGCATGGGCTGGCGATCCGGGCCCTCCAGATGGTGCCCCTGCCGCCCGCCCCCTCTGACGACCCGGTCCTGAAAACGACCATCGCGGGTCTCGACCTGCCCAATCCGGTCGGCCTGGCTGCCGGGCTGGACAAGAACGGTGAAGCCCTGCGCGGTCTGTCGCGCCTGGGCTTCGGCTTCCTGGAGTGCGGCTCGGTCACCCCCCTGCCCCAGCCGGGCAATCCGAAGCCGCGCCTGTTCCGCCTCTCCGAGGACCGCGCGATCATCAACCGGATGGGGTTCAACAACCTGGGCCTCGAGGCCTTCGCCGACCGTCTGGCGAACCGGCCGCCTGCGGTCGTGGTGGGCGCGAATCTGGGGGCCAACAAGGACACCGGGGACAAGGCAGCGGACTATGTCACCGGCCTGACGCGCCTGAGAGGCCTCAGCGACTATGTCACCGTCAATGTCTCCTCGCCCAATACGCCGGGCCTTCGCGCCCTGCAGGGGCGGGCGGCGCTGGACGACCTGCTGGACCGGCTGACCGAGGCCCGCGCCGGCGATCCGACCCCCGTCTTTCTGAAGGTCGCGCCCGATCTGACGGCCGATGAAATGGCCCTGATCGTCGAGGCCAGCCTGGATCATCGTATCGACGCCCTGATCGTCTCCAACACCACACTGGATCGACCCGACAGCCTGCGCTCAAGACATCGCGACGAGGCCGGTGGCCTGTCCGGTGCCCCCCTGACGGCCCGGGCGGCAGCGGCCTTGCGTGCGGCCGCCGAAGCCTCGTCCGGACGTCTGCCGCTGATCGCCGTCGGCGGAATCGGGTCCGGGGCCGAAGCCTATGCCCGCATCCGGGCGGGCGCCTGTGCCGTCCAGCTCTATTCGGCCCTGATCTACGAAGGCCCCGGACTCATCGGCCGCATCAAGCGGGACTTGGCGGGACGGCTCCGTGCGGACGGCTTTTCCACAGTGCTTGAAGCCGCATCCAGCGCCCGTTGACGGAGCGTTAGGGCAACGTCGGCATAGTGTCCCCAAGGGCGAAAACGCCTTGTTCGGGGAACTGCATGGCGATCCCAACGGCCGAAACGCAAGCTCGAACCTCTGCGACGGCGGGGGACTGGGCCAGTGCGATTCGCCAGCGGCGCAAGGCGCTGCTGCAGCGGCTGGGCATGGGCGCGGCCAGCGCGCTGATCTTCAGCCCCATGCTCGGCTGGCCGCTCAGCGTCGGCTGGGTCATCGGCTATTTCATCGTTCAGGGACTGGACGTCTGGGTCTTCTCGCCGGTCAACAGCGGGCGAACGGACCAGCTGAAGGGCATGCGCAAGGTCGCCGGCTGGCTGATGCTGCTGCTCAACGCCGCCTATTTTGGCAGCCTGTCGGTCCCGATGTGGCTGCTGGGCGGACCGATGGGCGGAATCTGCGCCGCCATGCTGTTGTCAGCCGGTGCCATCTATTCCGTGATCAACGCCCCGCGATCACGCGCCGTCATGCTGATGACCGCCTCGGTCCAGTTTCTCTATCTGGCGTCCACGCCGGTCTTCATGGCCATCTACGGCGCGTCGACCGGCTTCGTCACCGCGGCCGCCATCGCCGTGGGCGTGTTCGTCACCTACTGCCTGTCGACCTGGCAGCGCATGAACATCGCCCGGCTGGCCGAAAGTGCCGCGCGCGTGGAAGCTGATCAGAAGCGGATGGACGCCGAGCGGATCATGGAGGGCCGCAGCGCCTTCCTCGCTGCCATCGGGCATGATCTTCGCACCCCGATCAGCGCCATCCTGGCCGGTGCCAGCGAACTCGAGCGCGGCGCGATGGACGCCTCTGCGCGGTCCCAGGCGCAGCTGATCACCGACGCCGGCTTCATGATGAAGGCGCTGCTGGACGATCTTCTGGACCACGCCAAGCTCGACGCCGGCCACATGACCGTCGACCATATCGATTTCAATCTGCGCGAACTTCTCAGCCAGACGGTCCGCCTGTGGCGCGGCCCGGCCCGCGCCAAGGGCCTCAAGATCCGCGTCGAGGGTGCCGCCTCGATCCCGCAGGCCGTGCGCGGCGATCCGATGCGTCTGCGCCAGGTCCTGAACAACCTCATCTCCAATGCGATGAAGTTCACCGACACCGGCTCGATCACCCTGCGCCTGAACGCCTGGGCGGACGAACCCGCGGGCCACGCAGTTCTGATCGAGGTCGCCGACACCGGTCCGGGCATGACCGCCGACCAGCTCGCGCGGCTGTTCACGCCCTTCGACCAGACCATTGCCGGGGTCAGTGCCGTCCACGGCGGCACCGGCCTGGGTCTGGCCATCAGCCAACAGCTGGTTCAGCTGATGGACGGGCGTCTGACGGCGCGCAGCGAGCCCGGTGCCGGGGCCCGCTTCACCCTGTCGCTGAACCTTCTGCCGGGTGAGGTCGTTGCCATAGCCACGCCGGCCCTGGACCAGCAGAGCCGCGACGCGGTCGCCCTCGCCCTGTCCGGTCGCCGCTCGGCCGCTGCCGAGCAGATCGCCGCCCCCCAGCCCCTGTTTGAGGCACCGCCCGCCCCGGCCCCCCTGATGGTCGAGGCCACCTCCGAGCCGGACCAGGAAGACGACGACGAGGGCCGGCCCATGCGGGTGCTGGTGGTCGACGATCACGACATCAACCGCCGCGCTATCCAGCTGATCCTCCAGCCGCTCGGCTGCGATATCGCCACGGCGGCCGACGGCATGGCCGCGCTCAGGATCTGCGAGCACACGGCCTTCGACCTGATCTTCATGGATGTGCGGATGCCCGAGCTGGACGGTCGCGAGACCACCCGCCGCATCCGCGCCGGCGACGGGCCCAACGCCGGCGTACCGATCATTGCCGTCACCGCCGATACCGCCGCCGAGGACATCGCAGCCTGCACGGCGGCGGGCATGACCTATTTCGTGCCCAAGCCGATCACCCCGCCAATGCTGCTGGGGGCCATCACCCATGTGATGACCCTGTCCCAGCCCGACGAGGCCGCCCGGGCGGACACCGTCGCCGCCTGACGGCGCTGTATCAGGGCAGGCTCCTTACCCATCACCGTGCATCCCGACGACCCGAAGGGCGGCGCGCAGCAGCCAATCCGGGATCCAGATGGCTGAAGCCGAAGGCGGACCAGAAGGACTGATCGGTCAATCCCATCGACCGCGTTCGTGATCTGGACCCCGACAGTCGCCGGGGTGCTCGGAGAGAGGTTAAAGCTGCGCCAGCAGATGCTCGGCCGACGAGACGCGGAATTCACCGCCCTGTTCGATGTTCAGCTGCTCGACGACGCCGTCCTTGACCAGCATGGAGTAGCGCTGCGAGCGCTCGCCCATGCCGAAGCCCTTGGCATCCATGGACAGGCCCAGCTGGCGGGTGAAGTCGCCATTGCCGTCGCCCAGCATGACGATGTCGTTCTTGCCGATGCCTTGGCTGTCGGCCCAGGCCCCCATGACGAAGGCGTCATTGACCGAGACGCAGGCGATGGTGTCGACGCCCTTGGCGACCATCTCCTCGCGATGATCCTTGAAGCCCGGCAGGTGGCGCGCCGAACAGGTCGGGGTGAAGGCCCCCGGGACGGCGAACAGGGCCACGGTCTTGCCGGCGAAGATGTCGTCGGTGGTGACCGGCTTGGGGCCGTCGTCGGTGGCGCGGGTCAGGTTGGACGAGGGAATGCGGTCGCCGATCTGGACGGTCATGGGCAGGCTCCGGAGGGGGGATGAGGAGGAAGGCAGACGACCAGATAGGCCTTGCCGTCGCTCTCGCCAACCGCTGTCCGCCTTGCGGACGCCGCTGTCCGTGCCAATGATAGGGTCATGGACGATTTCCAATCCCTCGCCGGGCGGCTTCTGGTGGCCATGCCGGGCATCAGCGACCCCCGGTTCGAGCACGCGGTCATCCTGATCTGCGCCCACCGCCCGGATCACGCCATGGGTCTGAGGCTGGACCGGCCCGCCCCCGGCGTGAACCTGAAGAAGGTGCTGACCAAACTCTCCACCCCCGTGCCCGACGACGCCGACAGCCGGGCGGTGCTGATCGGCGGGCCGGTCGAGCGCGAGCGCGGCTTCGTGCTGCACACCGACGACTGGCTGATCGACGACGCCTCGCTGGCCTTCGGCGCGGGCTTCGCCATGACAGGAACGCGCGAGGCCTTGCTGGCCATGGTCGATCCGGCGACCGGTCCGCACCGGTCCGTGTTGCTGCTCGGCTATGCCGGCTGGGGCGACGGTCAGCTCGAGGATGAGCTGGGCGAGAACGTCTGGCTGGTCGCCGACGCCGATCCCGAGCTGATCTTCGATGCGGACCACGCAAGCAAATGGGTCCGGGTGCTGGCCGGTCTGGGCATCGATCCGGCGCGGTTGTCCGGCCAGATCGGCCGGGCCTAGACCATTTTTGTTTCAGGTCGAATCGACCTGAATCCAAAAAATGGTCCAGAATCAATCCGGAGCGAAATCTGAGCCTTGATGGACGGCGTCCATCAAGGCTCAGATTTCGCTCTAGGCCGACCTTGCCTTGATCGGGGCCGAGCCGTCGGCCAGCGATTCGTTCAGATAGACCTCGGCCTCCTGGGCCGGCAGGGCCTGGGCATAGCCGAAGCCCTGTCCATAGTGGCACTGGGCGTCCAGCAGCAGTTTGGCGAGGCCGGCGTTCTCGACGCCCTCGGCGACCACGTCCAGGCCCAGGTCGCGGCCCAGATTGACCACGGATTTCACGATCTTCGCCGAGCCGTCGTCCTTGTCCATGGTCAGGACGAAATAGCGGTCGATCTTCAGCGTATCGAACGGCAGCTTGGCCAGCCAGGTCAGCGACGAGAAGCCGGTGCCGAAATCGTCCAGCGCCAGCGACGCGCCCGCCTCGCGCAGGCGCGTCAGGGTGTCCGCCGCGCGCGAGGTGTCGCGCATGATGTCGCCCTCGGTCACCTCCAGCTTCAGCGCGCCCTTGGGCAGGCCGGCTTCGGCGATGATGCGGGTGACATCGTCGACCAGATCCGGCCGTTCGATCTCGCCGACCGACAGGTTGACGCTGCAGAACAGCTTGCCCGCCGCGGGATGGCGCCTCAGCCATTCGGCCAGCTGACGCGACGCGGAGGTCATCATCAGCAGGCCCAGCTCGTTCATCAGGCCCATCTCGTCGGCCAAGCCGAGGAATTCGTCGGGCGGCACCAGGCCGCGCTTGGGGTGACGCCAGCGGGCCAGGGCCTCGAACCCGGCCACCGCCCCGGTCAGCAGGTTCACGACCGGCTGATAGAAGGGCTCGATCTCGCCGCGGACAAAGGCGTTCCTGAGATCCGCCTCCAGCGCCAGCCGGGACAGGCTGTCGCTTTCCAGCGCCTTGCCATAGGCGGCCACGCCGCCGCGACCGGCAGTCTTGGCCTGTTCGACGGCCAGTTCGACGCGACGCAGCAGTTCGGCGGGATCGGCCGCATCCGGTCCGCCCTCGGCCGTCGCCGAGCCGATCGAGACGGTCGGATAGATGTCGAAGCCGGCGACCCTCAGCGGCTGTTCCAGCGCCTCGCGCACGCGTTCGGCGACCGTGACCGACCCGCGCGGGGCCAGAACCGCGAATTCGTCCTCGCCGATACGGGCGGCATTGGCATCATGGGCGAAGGCTGCGTTCAGGCGCGAGCCCAGGGCCGCCAGCACCAGATCGGCCCGGGCATGGCCCAGGGCCTCGTTCAGACGGCGCAGACGGTCGACGTCCGCCACCACCAGCTCGTAGTCGCCGGGCTGGGTCAGGGTTTCGGAGGCGCGGGCCAGGAAGGTGCGGCGGTCCAGCAGCCCGGTCAGGTGATCGCGATGCGAGGCGGTGAATTTGGCTTCCAGCGCCACAACGCCGGCGGCGCGCAGGCCGTCTTCCAGCCAGACCCCACGCCAGATGCAGGTCTCGGCGTCCCGCATGCGCAGCCGGACCGCGACTTCGGTCCCCTCGGCCTGCGGCTTCAGAATCTTTTCCGCTAGCGAGCGGTCCTGGGGGACGGCGACGGCCGTAAAGGCCGCGCCCGAACACTCCGGTGCCAGCGGCCCCAGGCCCAGCGACCGTGTCGCGCCGGTGAATCGCATCTGGTCGTCGGCCGGGGTCCATATCCACAGCGCCGAGTCGGCGGCGGCAAGCGCCTCTATGGCGGTCGTCGCGTCCCAGGCCAGACTTCTGGAGCGAGTGTTCAACGCCTGCAGGGTCCCGACAGGACGACCGGAATCAGCCGCCGCGCCCGGCTCCGTGATTCACGATGCCGAACAGAAGATGATCTGCCCATGCGCCGTTAATTTTAAGATAAGCCCGGGCCTCACCTTCGAGCCCGAAGCCCGCCTTTTCGAGGACGCGGCGCGAGGCTGTGTTGCCCGGCACACAGGCCGCCTCGAGCCGGTGCAGGTTCAGATCCTGAAAGGCAAAGCCGATCATGGCCCGGACCGCCGCTGTCGCATACCCGCGGCCCGCGAACGGCTGACCGATCCAGTAGCCCAGCGTGCCGGTCTCGGCCACGCCGCGCCGGATATTCGACAGGGTGATGGCACCGATCAGGGCCTGGTCCACGTCGGCGAAGATGAAGAAGGGCCAGGCGTTGCCGGCCTCCGTTTCGCGGGCATAGATCGACAATCGCCGTTTGAAGGCCGCGCGGGTCAGATCGTCCTCGGGCCAGCTGGGCTCCCACGGCTGGAGGTAGGCGTGGCTGGCCTGACGCTGCAGGGCCCAGGCCTCATAGTCCGCAGCGCGCGGTGCCCTCAGCGTCACGCCCGCGCCCTTCACCACCGGACCGGTCGCCTCGTTGATCCAATCCAGCAGAGCCATGGCGCTGTTCTAGCCCAGCGTTCTCGAAGGGAAAACCTCCCCTCCCCCTCCCCCGTCATCCTCGGGCTTGACCCGAGGACCAGACGATCCGGTGCGCGGGGGGGTGAAGGGGGGCTCAGCCGGCCCGGGGCCATCACGGACACCGGGCTTGCGACGACGTCCGGCCCTCGGGTCAAGCCCGAGGGTGACGGCCGGGCGACGCTCAGCCGAAAAGGGCTTCGCGGAAGGCCACACCGGCGGGCGCGGCCGTCTTCGGGCCCAACACCGCCGTCGCGGCCTTGCCGGCCACCAGCGAGGCCGCGGCGGCGGCGCGCACGTCGGCGACCGTCTGGGCCAGCATCCGTTCCGCCATGATCTCGGACGGAACAGGGGCACCGAAAATCAGGACCTGGGCCGCCGCCCGCCCGGCGCGGGCCGACGGACTCTCATCCGACATCCACAGCCCTGCGTTCATCACGGCCTTGGCGCGCGACAGCTCCGCCGCCGTCGGCCCGGCCTCGGCGAGCGCCTTCAGTTCCGCCGCGCACACCTGGGCCAGTTCGACCGCCCGCTCGGCGGCGGCACCGGCATAGATGCCGAGGATGCCGGCGTCCTCATAGGGCTCGTGATAGGCGTCGATGGCATAGGCCAGCCCCCGCTCTTCGCGGGCGCTCTGGAACAGGCGCGAGGCCATGCCGCCGCCGAGGATCTCGGTCATCAGCCGTGCCGCCGCATAGGCCGGATCGCTGGCCGCCGGGGCCGGCAGCTGGAAGACGATATTGGCCTGTTCGATCCGCCGCGACAGGGCTGCATCTCCGCCGGTGAAGCGCGGGATGTCCGGTGCAGCGGCGGCCGTGGCGGTCGCGGACCCGAACCAGCGCTCGGCCAGGGCCAGCAACTCGGCTTCGTTGACGGCACCGGACACGGCCACCACCATCCGGTCGGGCGAATACAGCCGTGCGCGCCAATCGCTGATCGAGGCCCGGGTGATCGGCTTCAGGCTCTTCACCGATCCCAGGATCGGCCGGCCCAGCGGCTGGCCGGCATAGGCCTTGGTCTGCGCCATTTCAAAAATATGATCGTCGGGCGTGTCGAACGCCTCGGCGATCTCCTGGGCGATCACGTCCTTTTCGCGCTCGATCTCGTCCGTGTCCAGCTTGGGGTGGAACACCAGATCCGACACCACCTGCATGGCCAGTGGCAGGGACCCGTCCAGCGCCCGCACCTCGAAACTGGTGCGCTCATAGCCGGTAGAGGCGTTCAGCGACCCGCCCTCGGCCTCGATCCGCTCGACGATCTCGCGCGCGCCCATGTCGCCTGCGCCCTTGAACACCAGATGTTCTAGACAGTGGGACCAGCCCGAGGTGGCCTCGGTCTCCCATTTGGCTCCACCGCGCACGGCGACCGTCAGGGCCAGGGTGCGCAGGCCGGGCATCGGATCGCAGACGACACGGACGCCATTCGAAAGGGTGTGCAGGGTAGCGGTCAGGAGGTGAGCCTTCGACGAAGCAGGATGATGTAGAAACCCGCCAGGGCCAGCGCCAGACCGAACCATGTCAGGGCATAGCCGAGGTGGCTGTTGGAGAAGGCGGCGGGGGGCGCGGAGGGCTGAAGCGCCAGCCATTCCGGATTGGAGGATGTGACGGCGAACAGGGTGTTGGGGTTGATGGTCCTCGCACCGAGGACCCGGGCGATGGCGGCGTTGTCCCGGGCGAAGAACTGGCCCTTGTCGACCGGCAGGGCCATGGGGCCCGGCGGTGGCGTCTGGCGCAGTTCAGCGATGACGCGCACAGGCGCGACCGTCTGCGAAACCGGCGGCCGGGCCGAGACCTCCCCGGCGACGAAGCCGCGGTCGATCAGAAACACCTCCGCTGATCCCGAGGGACGGCAGAGCGACAACAGCCGCACGCCGGATACCCCGTCATGGATCGTCTGCAGTTCGACGTAGCGGGCGCTCGCCAGTCCGGGGCAGTCGATCGCCACCTTGCGGAACGCAGGGTCGGGCGCGGCCAGAACCTCGGCCAGCGATGCCGGCGTGAGGGCGGCGGCGGCCTCCGACTGGCGGATCAGGCCTTCCTTCCACAGCAGCCGTTGTACCTGCCAGACGCCGAGGCCGCACAGCAGCACGAAGACGAGTACGGCCAAGAGGGTGAGGCCGAACGGAAACCGGGCGCGGGTCGGCTCAGTCGTCATGGCCCGCCTGGCCTGCCTTGTTGCGCATCTGCAGGGCGATCATCACGCCCTTGCCCGGCCGCATCAGCCCGAGCGAGAGCGCCAGAACCAGCGGCAGGGCCACGACCAGCATGGCCCAGATGGGCGGATTGTAAGCGACCTGCACGAACAGGGCCCCGAACACCACGATCCCGCCGGCGATCTGCATGATGAAGATGGCGGCACCGTCACCGGTGTTCATGTGGGTGAAGTCGAAACCGCAGACGGCGCAGCGGTCGACCACCTTGAGAAAGCCCGCGAACAGCGGGCCCTTGCCGCAGTTGGGACAGCGACAAAGAAGACCGGCGCGGATCGGGTCGATCCGCGCCGGTTGAAGATCAAGCCCTGTGGGGCCGTCGGTCACCCGAAGGTAACGTAGACAAAGGCGAACAGGAACAGCCAGACCACGTCCACGAAATGCCAGTACCAGGCGGCGGCCTCGAAGCCGAAATGCTTCTGCGGCGTCATCTGGCCGGCCATGAGACGCAGCAGGCAGACCAGCAGGAAGATGGTGCCGAGCAGGACGTGGAAGCCGTGGAAGCCCGTCGCCATGAAGAAGATCGAACCGTACAGGCCCGAGTTGGCGGCTTCCGCGTTGAAGAACAGGTTTTCGTGCAGGATGTGCTGGTACTCATAGACCTGCACGGCGGTGAACAGCGCGCCCAGCACGACCGTGATGACCAGGCCGATCTTGGCCGCATTGCGGTCGCCGACCTGCAGCGCATGGTGCGCCCAGGTGACCGTGGTGCCCGACAGCAACAGGATCACGGTGTTCAGCAGCGGCAACTGCCAGGCATCCAGGGTCTCGATACCCTTGGGCGGCCAGGTGGACCAGGCCTTGGCCGTATCGGCCCAGCCGCTGATCTCGGGGATATGGGCGCGGGCTTCGTTGAAGACCGCCATCTCGAAGAACATCCAGAAGAAGGCCGCGAAGAACATGATCTCCGACGCGATGAACAGCATCATGCCGTAGCGCAGGCCGATGGAGACGACCGGCGTGTGATCGCCCGCCTGGCTCTCCTTGATCACATCGGCCCACCAGCCGACCGCCGCGACCAGAACGCCGGCCAGACCGGCGAAGAACAGGGCCATGTCGCCCTTGGCCAGCAGGGCACCGGCCACCGACATGGCGGCATCCGGTTCAACCGTGACCAGCCCCTTCATCCAGACCACCGCGCCGACCATCATCACCGTGACGGCGAGCGAGGCGACCAGAGGCCACGGGCTGGGGTTCACCAGGTGGTAGTCGTGATGCGGGGCGGCGTGGGCGTCGGCCATCAGGGTCTCTTGAAACTGTCGAGAGTCGTAGGAAGGAGGCTATAGCGTCGGCTATCCGGCCGCGCCAGTAGCAGAACCGCTGTTTGCAGCCTGATCGAAGTCCTTGGTCGGATAGAAGGTGTAGCTGAGCGTGATTTCGCCCACGCCCCGGCTTTCAGCATCGGTCGCCAGCTCGGGTGCCACGAAATACTGGACGGGGAATTTCCGGGTCTCGCCGGCCGCGATGGTCTGGCCGTCGAAACAGAAGCACTGCAGCTTCTGGAAATAGGGTCCCGCCCGTTCCGGCACGACGTTGTAGGCGGCCTTGGCGTGGATCGGCTGGTTCGAGGTGTTGGTCACGTCGAAATAGGCGATGCCCGTCTCGCCGATACGGACCCGCTGGCTCACCTGTTCGGCGCGGAACGTCATCGGCAGGCCACGGACATTGGTGTCGAAGCGGATCAGCACCGTCTGGTCCAGCACCTGATCCGGTGCCTTCTCAGCCCGCCGGACCGTGCCGTCAAAGCCCGTGACCTGGCAGAACATCCGGTACAGGGGCACAGCCGCGAAGGCCGCGCCGGTCATGCCCATGACGCCGGCGGCGCAGACCAGGGCGATGGCATTTCGGGACAGCTTCATCCGGCGTAGCCGACCGGGCGGCCCGCGGCGATCGCATCCTTGCGGGCGTCGATGTTGCGCTTGAGGTTCAGCACCGTCACGCCGAACACCAGCACGATGAAGGCCACCAAGACGCCGGCGATGGCCCTGTTGCGGTTCGTGCGGGCTTTCAGCTGGTCCGGGGTCAGGCGGTTCATGGTGGTTACAGTCCAGGGATGGCGGCGACGCTCTCGACCAGCAGGGCCGCGAACAGCGCCATCAGATACAGGATCGAGAAGGCGAACAGGTTGCGGGCCGGTTTGGCCTCCGCGCGCACGTCATACAATGCGGCCTCTCGTCCCACGGCCTCGGCCTTGTCGGGCTGGTCGCCGGCGCGGCTGCGGAACAGACGCACCGCCAGGAACAGGAAGCCGAGGCCTCCGGTCCCCGAGACCGCCAGATAGAGCCACCCGCCCAGACCCGTCAGGCCCGGCGCGACGGCCACGGGCACCAGCACCAGGCTGTAGAGCAGGATCTGCAGCCGGGTGCTTTTCGCCCCCCGCGCCACCGGCATCATCGGAATGCCGGCCTTGGCGTAGTCTCCGGCCGAGTACAGCGCCAGGGCCCAGCTGTGCGGCGGGGTCCACAGGAAGATGATCAGGAACAGAAGCCAAGCCTGCCAGGGTGCCTGGCCCGTCGCGGCGGCCCAGCCGATCACGGGCGGAAAGGCACCGGCCGCGCCGCCGATGACGATGTTCTGGGGCGTCCGCCGCTTGAGCAGCAGGGTGTAGAAGGCGGCGTAATAGACGATGGTCAGCAGCAGCAGGCCTCCGGCCAGCCAGTTGGTCGTCATGCCCAGCAGCATGACCGAAAAGATCGACAGGATGACGCCGAAGGCCATCGCATCGTTCTTGCCGACCCGCCCCGCCGCCACCGGCCGGCCGCGGGTGCGCCGCATCAGGGCGTCGATCTCGCCCTCCATCGCCATGTTCAGCGCCCCGGCCGCGCCCGCGCCGACGGCGATGCACAGGATGGCGATGACGGCCGAGATCCAGTCGATGTCCCCGCCCGCGACGACCAGTCCGGTCACCGCGGTGAAGATCACCAGCGACATGACGCGCGGCTTCAGCAGCTGGAAGAAGTCTTCCGGCCGGGCCATCGAGACTGCGGGGTGGGTGGTGGTGTCGGTCATGGCGCTTTCAAAAACCCGGAAGCCGCCCTTTCACCTGAAAGAGCGGCCCCGGTATGTCCGTTCCAGTGTGTCCGGTCCTAGTGTTCGTCGGTCTTGACCACCGGCAGTTCGTTGAACTGGTGATGCGGCGGGGGCGACGACAGGGTCCACTCCAGCGTCGTGGCGCCTTCGCCCCACGGGTTGGCGACGCCCGGACGACGGCGGATGGCGGACTCGGCCAGCATGATCAGGAAGACCAGCACGCCCACGGCCGTGATCGCGTAACCGACCGACGAGACCATGTTCCAGTAGGCAAAGCCGTCCGAGTAATCGACGTACCGGCGCGGCATCCCCTGCAGACCGAGGAAATGCTGCGGGAAGAACACCAGGTTCACACCGACGAACATGATCCAGAAGTGCGCACAGCCGAGGAACTCGTTGTACTTCACGCCGAACATTTTTTCGTACCAGTAGTAGAAGCCGCCGAAGATCGCGAAGACGGCACCCAGCGACAGCACATAGTGGAAGTGGGCCACCACATAGTAGGTGTCGTGCAGGCTGTAATCGATGCCCGCGTTGGACAGGACCACGCCGGTCACGCCGCCGAGGGTGAACAGGAAGATGAAGCCGATCGCCCACAGCATGGGCGTCTTGAAGCTGATGGAGCCGCCCCACATGGTGGCGATCCAGCTGAAGATCTTCACCCCCGTCGGCACTGCGATGATCATGGTCGCGGCGATGAAATAGGCGCGCAGGTTCACGCTCATGCCGACCGTGTACATGTGGTGCGCCCACACGATGAAGCCGACGAAGCCGATCGCGACCATCGCATAGGCCATGGCGAGGTAGCCGAAGATCGGCTTCTTCGAGAAGGTCGAGACGATGTGGCTGATGATGCCGAAGCCCGGCAGGATCAGGATGTAGACCTCGGGGTGGCCGAAGAACCAGAACAGGTGCTGGAACATGACGGGATCACCGCCGCCGGCCGGATCGAAGAAGGTGGTGCCGAAGTTACGGTCGGCCAGCAGCATGGTGATGGCACCGGCCAGAACCGGCAGCGACAGCAGCAGCAGGAAGGCCGTGACCAGCACGGACCAGGCGAACAGCGGCATCCGGTGCAGCGTCATGCCGGGCGCGCGCATGTTGAAGATGGTGGTGATGAAGTTGATCGCGCCGAGGATCGAGCTGGCACCCGCCACGTGCAGCGAGAAGATCGCCAGGTCCATGGCCGGGCCGGTGTGGCCCTTGGTCGACAGCGGCGGATAGATCGTCCAGCCGCCACCAAAGCCCTTACCGGGTCCGCCGTCGACGAACATCGACAGGCACAGCAGGATCCAGGCGGCGACCAGCAGCCAGAACGAGATGTTGTTCATGCGCGGGAAGGCCATGTCCGGCGCGCCGATCATGATCGGGACAAACCAGTTGCCGAAGCCGCCGATCATGGCCGGCATGACCATGAAGAAGATCATGATCAGGGCGTGCGCCGTGACGGTGACGTTGTAGCCGTGGTTCGAGGCCTCCACGATACCCAGTTTGTCGACCAGGCCGCCCTGGACGAAATACTGGATGCCCGGTTCCGCCAGCTCGAGGCGGATCAGGCCGGACAGAACGCCGCCCACCAGGCCCGCCATGATGGCGAACAGCAGGTAGAGGGTGCCGATGTCCTTGTGATTGGTCGACAGGAACCAGCGGGTGAAGAAACCCGGCTTGTGGTCGTGGTCGTCATGACCGTCGTGGTCATGGGCGAGGTTTTCGGCTGCGGTGGCCATGATCTGTGGGCTCTCGCGTATCGTTACTGGGCCGCCGGGGCCGCGGCGGGAGCCGGGGCGGAGGCAGCGGGTTGGGCGGTGGCGGCGTTGGCCGTCGGGCTGGAAGGCGGTGCGGTGACGGCAGCGTCGGTCACCGTCGGCGCGCCCGTGGTGCCGGCGGCGACCTGGGCGGTCGTGCCGCCCGGGGCCTGTTCGGCCGTCTTCGGCGTCATTGATCCGCCCTTGGAGGCGACCCAGGCTTCAAACTCGGCCTGGGTGACGACGTTGATCTGGATCGGCATGAAGGCGTGTTCGGACCCGCAAAGCTCCGAGCACTGGCCGTAGAAGGTGCCTACGCGGTCTGCGCGGAACCAGGTCTCGTTGACCCGGCCGGGGACGGCGTCGGTCTTCAGGCCGAAGGCCGGCAGGGCGAAGGCGTGGATGACGTCGGCGGCGGTGACCAGCACGCGCACGGTCTTGCCGACCGGCACCACAATCGGTTCGTCGGCGGCCAGGCGGTACAGGCTGTGCGGCATGCCGCGCGACGCGATCTCGTCCTCAGGCAGCATGCTGGAGACGTATTCCGCGATGCCCTGGTCCGGATACTCGTAGGACCAGTTCCACTGGTTGCCGGTCGCCTTCACCGTCAGGTCCGGCGTCGGCATGTCGTGATAGGCGAACAGGAGGCGGAACGAGAACAGCGAGATGAAGACCAGGATCAGGACGGGCAGCACCGTCCAGATGATCTCGACCAGGGTGTTGTGGCTCCATTTCGCGGGAACCGGGTTGCTCTTCTTGTTGTAGCGGATGCAGAGCCAGACGATCAGGCCCAGCACCAGCAGGGTGATGCCGGTGATGATCGGCATCAGGATCACGTCGTGGAAGAAGATCGCCTCGACCTTCAGCGGCGAGGCCGCCGGCTGCAGACCGATGCCGCCGTCCGTCGGCTGACCCATCAGGTCCTGCGCCCAGGTCGGCGTGGCCGAGAATACGGCCAGGCACAGGGCGGTGAAACCACCGCCGATCGACGCCCGGGCCCGCGTGCCCATCCCCATACGAAACATCCTCATATTACCGCTTCGTCGCAAACGCTTGCGAGACAATCGCAAGCTGACCCCTGGACATGGTGTCCTCAGCCGTTCTGCGGGCGGTGCATATCGCCCTGTCTGGCGATTGCCAAGCGATCAGCATGAGATTGCGAGCGGCTGCGGCCATCGGTCCGCAGATTAAATCATCGTCATGTTATGACAGCTACCTTGCGTCACCAGATACCTTGCGATACGTCTTGGGCATCGAAGGAGGACGCCACGTGCCCGAAACAATCGAGATACAGCTGAAGAAAGGGGTGCTGACGCTATGCGTTCTGGCGCTCCTGAACCGGCATGACAGCTATGCCTATGAGATCGCCGCAACCCTGTCGGACGCGATCGACATGGGGGAAGGGACGATCTACCCGCTGATGCGGCGGATGCAGTCCGACGGACAGGTCGAGACCTATATGGTCGAATCGGCGTCCGGGCCGTCGCGTAAATACTATCGCCTGACCGACGGTGGCCGCGCCGCCCTGGAGGCCCAGACGGCCGAATGGCGGGCCTTTGCCCGCGCGGTCGAATCCGTTCTCGACGGGGCATTACCCGCCGCCGCGCCCGCCGCGAAACATGCCGACAAGGGAGCTGAACTATGACACGCGCCGAATTCATGGGCCGGTTGCGCCGCGGACTGGTCGGCATGCCGACCGCCGCCGCCGCCGATATCGCCTCGGACTATGAGACCCATTTCGAGGACGGTGCCGCCGCCGGACGCTCGGAAGCCGAGGTCGCGGCCGCCCTGGGCGATCCCGATCGCCTGGCCCGCGAACTACGCGCTGAGGCCGGGGCCCAGCGCTGGCATCAGGAAAAAAACCCGTCGGCCGCTGCCGGAGCCGTATTCGCGGTCCTGGGTCTCGGCGCGATCGACCTGTTGATCCTGCTGCCCATCTTCATGAGCGTGGTCGGGGTCCTGTTCGGCTTCTTCATGGCTGCCATCGGCGTGTTCGTCGGCGGGGGTGTGGTCATGATCGCCGGCCCTGTCGCCGGCTTCCCCGGCGGGGTCATGACCGCCATTCTCGGCGGGCTGGGCATGATGGCCGGTGCCACCGCGGTCGGGGCCCTGACCGCCGTCGCCACCATCCTGCTGGTCAACGCCACCGTCTGGTACGCGCGCCTGCACTATCGCCTGCTCAAGCCGGCGCTCGAACCCCACGCTCAGGTCCAGGGAGACTGACATGATCCGCACCCTTCTCATCATCACGGGCGCCGCTCTGGTGCTCTGCGTCGCCGCCCTGTCCGGAGCCGCCGCCATCGGCGGCAACGACCTGGCCCGCCACGGCTGGACCTGGACCTTTCCCGACGACGGCGGCGACCGCACCGTCCACTTCCAGCGCGGCGACGACGGCCCGTCCGTCACCCGCAACCTGACCTGGACCGGCGGTGACCGGCTGACGGTCGAGGTCCCCGGCGAGGTGGTCTACATGCAGGGGGATACGCCCTCGGTCGTGGTCACCGGCCAGAAGTCCATGGTCGACCGCGTCACCCTGATCGACGGCCGGCTGACCTGGACCGGCACGGACGAGCACACCGACCAGGTCGTGTTCGGCTGGAACGTCCGCGACCGCATGCGGGTGACCATTATTGCCCCGTCGGTGAAGGCCTTCGATCTGGAAAGCTCCGCCGACCTGTCGATCCGCGCCTATGACCAGCCGACCTTCGCCCTGACCGTCTCGGGTTCGGGTGATGTCGACGCCGCCGGCCAGACGCAAACGGCGACCATCGACATCTCGGGATCCGGCGATTCGGATCTGACGGCGCTTCGGACCACCGACGCCAACGTCGATACCTCCGGCTCCGGCGATGTCAGCGTCGGCCCCACCGGCTCGGCCCGCATCGATATCTCCGGGTCCGGCGACGTCGATCTGACCCGCCGTCCGGCCAATCTGCAGCAGTCTATCTCGGGGTCCGGCGACATCAGCCAGAACTGACCCGGTGACGCGAGGGCGGTCAGCCCCTACTTAGGAGCCATGACCGTCCTCGTATCGCCCCCCGCCATCCTCGACAGCGCCGACATCGGTGCCGACGAAGCCCTCTCCATCCTGCAAGGCGCGCTCGAAGGGGCCGACGACGGGGAATTGTTCCTCGAACGGTCCGAGAGCGAATCCCTCGTCTTCGACGACGGCCGGCTGAAATCGTCCGCCTGGGACGCCAGCGAGGGTTTCGGCCTGCGGGTCGTGGCGGGTGAAACCGCCGGCTATGCCCACGCCAACGAGATCAGCGGCCCCGCCATCCGCCGCGCCGCCGAAAGCGCCTCCCTCGCCAAATCCGGCCATGCCGGCACCACCGCCGAGGCCCCGCGCGCCACCAACCAGCAGCTTTACGAGGCTATCGACCCCCTCGCCTCCCCCCCTTTTTCCGACAAGATCGCCCTGCTGTCCGAGATCGATGCCTGGGCCCGCGCCCGCGACCCGCGCGTCGTGCAGGTTTCGGCCAGCCTGATCGGCGAGCGTCGCCAGATCGAGATCCTGCGTGGCGACGGTCGGTTGGTGCGCGACCTGCGCCCGCTGGTGCGGATGAATGTTTCGATCACGGTCGAGAAGGACGGCAAGCGCGAGAGCGCCTCGGCCGGGGCCGGCGGCCGCGCGGGCTTCGAGACCTGGATCGCCCCCGACCGCTGGCAGGCCCAGGTCGACGAGGCCCTGCGCCAGGCCCTGGTCAATCTGGAGGCCGTGGACTGTCCGGCCGGCGAGATGGACGTGGTTCTGGGTGCCGGCTGGCCCGGCGTTCTGCTGCACGAGGCCATCGGCCACGGCTTCGAGGGCGACTTCCACCGCAAGGGGTCGTCGGTCTTCTCGGGCATGATGGGCCAGCGCGTGGCCGCACCGGGCGTCACCGTCGTCGACGACGGATCCATCGCCGGACGCCGCGGGTCCCTGTCGGTCGATGACGAGGGGACGCCGACCTCGCGCACGGTCCTGATCGAGGACGGCATCATGGTCGGGCTGATGCACGACCGGATGTCGGCGCGTCAGTTGGGTGCCCGCGCCACCGGCAACGGCCGCCGCCAGTCCTTCGCCCACATGCCCATGCCGCGCATGACCAACACCTTCATGGAAGGCGGCAAGGACAAACAGGCCGACATGATCGCCTCGACGAAGCGCGGTCTCTATGCGGCCAATTTCGGCGGCGGCCAGGTCGATATCACCAACGGCAAATTCGTCTTCCAGTGCACCGAGGCCTACCTCATCGAGGACGGCAGGATCACCGCCCCGGTGCGCGGGGCCACCCTGATCGGCGACGGTGCCACAGCCTTGCAGCGGGTGCAGATGATCGGCGACGACTTCGCCTTCGACCCCGGTGTCGGGGTCTGCGGCAAGGGCGGCCAGGGCGTCCCGGTCGGCATCGGCCAGCCCAGCCTGAAGATCACCGGCCTGACGGTGGGCGGCACGGCGGTCTAGGGCACCGGCCTCCACTCCGGCCCGACCACGTCCAGGCCGCGCCCCTCGGCTTGATCAAGCAGTCCGCCCGGTTCCGCCACGACAGAGATGGGCGCGACGACCATCGTCGTTCCTGCGCCGGCCAGCGCCTTGCCGACGGCCTCGGACCACTGGGTGCGCCCCTGGGCGATCAGCGTCTCGTCGGCGAACCACTGACATCGGTCCGCCGCCCATTCCCGAGGATTCGCCAGCACTGCGGGTACGTCCTGACGCGTCCACGCCAGACCTCTCGCCCGCACGCCCTCAACGCCACTCTCATTGGTCATGATCGCCGCCGTCAGACAGGCGACCTGGCCCTCGTCCGGGACGGCGACCGCTTCGTCGATGTGACGTCCGTTCATATTGCCGACTTCGTCGACCGGCTTTCGAAACCGTCGAGCGGCGTCCCGGACGACGTCGCTGGCCGACCGGCCGGTGCCCGGCCGATACCTGAGCTGCGCGCCCAGCAGGTCGTCGGCGATCCAGGTCAGGCCGCGCGTCTCGTAGTCGCGGCGGTGGGCGCGTTCCCGGTCGGCAAGACGGGTCTGCCACTCGGGAGTCAGATAGTCAGCCGTCGTCTTGCCTTCCGGCAGATGCGCCCGGGCGCGCCGCAGCCGAAAATAGTCACCGAGGGTCATCGTCGCCGACTGGGACAGGATCACCGAATCCGCCCGGGCCACGGCGGCCTCGAGCGCCTCGGGACGCCACGGCGTGTCGGCAGGCACGCCGGCCAGCGAGCCGACGAGGATCACCGTCGCCTCCCCGTTCTGTACCAGCCAGACCGGCGCGCCCGATCTACGGGCGACAACGACGATGTCGTCCAGCACGGTCGCCGATTCTTCCTGGGCCTGTACCTTGGCGGACAGCGCCAAGGTCACGACTAGCGTGAGGATGATCGCCGAGACCAGCAGTGACTTGTTCATGGTCGGTGCATCCCCGGTCCGGGCGAATGCCGGGTCTTGTCGGCCTTCCACTCCGGCCCCACCACCTCGAACCCCTGCGCTTCAAGCCCGTCCAGAACCCCGCCCGGCTCGGCCAGAAGCCTCAGCGGGGCGACCGCCAGGGTGACACCAGGCTGGTCGAGCGCGGTCGACAGGGCCGTCAGCCATTGGCCCCGGAGCTGGGTCCCGATCTCGGGATCGCCCCACGGCCAGCATTGGCCAAGGGCGACGTCGAGCGGATTGGCGATCACATCGGGAACCCGCAGGCCGCGCCAGTCCTCGGCGCGATCAAGAAAGGCCGTCGGCCCCGCCTCCGCCGCCAGAACCGCCGCCGCGATACAGGGGGCGGACGCCGAAGGCGTGGCGGTGATCAGGTCATCGACCAGTTCGTCACCGCGCACAAAGCCCACGGATTCGCCCTGGATACGGGCCCCGCGCGCAGCGCGCCTGACCACATCCTCCACATCGCGGCCGCCGCGTCGGAAGCCGGCCTTGTCCTGAAGCAGGCTGAACTGCATCAGGAAGAACCCTTGCTTGCGCCAGTCGTCATTGCGTTCGTCGGCCATGACGGCCTCAAGCCGGGTCTGGGTTTCGGCCGGCAGCCAGTCGGCCGTCGTGGTGCCTTCGGGCAGCCGCGCCACCGACCGGCCACGCCAGATCAGGCGGATGATGTCGGCCGGCGATACGCGGCCCTCGGGCGGATAGAGGATTCGGTCCGCGCGGGCCGTCGCCGCCTCCAGGCCTTCGGGATTCCAGGCGAAATCCCGGGGCAGCCCCCGGATGCCGCCGACGAGGATCAGCGACCGGTCGCCCCGGCTGACCTCCCAGATCGGGGTCTGGGATCGCCGGGCCAGCACGACCACATCGTCCAGCTGGGTCGCCTCGGTCTCCGGCCCGGTCTGCGCCTGCGCCTGCGCCTGCGCCTGCGCCGGCACCGAAGCAGACGTGAGCGCGAGGGCACAGGCAGCAACGGCTGCCGCGACTTTATAAGACATGATCACATCCCCACCTGATCATTGATATCTCAAGTACAAAGAAGGCGAAAAAGGCACTTATACCTTACCGGCATGTAATGATGGCGGATATTTAATCCACCTGTCTGTCTTGTAACTGGAGACAACCGCGACAGACGACCACACCTCTCACCACATGACGAGGGGAATCCTGCAATGACGAAGACCATTGTGCTGGCGACGACGGCGCTCCTGCTCACGGCCGGTGCCGCGTCGGCCCAGACGCCCGCTCCGGCTCCGGCGACACCGCACGCCGCCCCCCAGGTCGACGCGAACCAGCAGGGCGTTCTGGTCTTCACCCCCGACTTCTTCACGGACCAGCGGCCCAACACGGCCCAGGACATGGTGGGCCGGATTCCGGGCTTCAGCGTCGTCGACGGCGACGGTAGCCGCGGCTTCGAGGGCTCGGTCGGCAACGTCCTGGTCAACGGTTCGCGGCCGGCGTCCAAGAACGACACGGGCTCGGCCGTCCTCTCGCGCACCCTGGCCAGCCAGGTCGAGCGTATCGAACTGGTGCGTGGCGGCGCACCGGGCATCGACATGCAGGGCTTCGCGGTCGTCGTGAATGTCATCACACGAACCGAGTCCAGCCGGCAGTCGGTGCTCACCCTGAACGGCAACATCTTCGCGGGTGGCCAGGATATCTTCGGCGGCTCTTATCAGTTCACGGCCAAGGAGGGCGAACGGACCTGGGGCGTGACGCTGAGCGACGGGATATCGATGAGCGACGCCAACGGGGTGGGACCGGTCATCCGCCGCGACGCCAGCGGCGCGATCATTCGCCAGGAAGACTTCTTCAACGACCAGTACGGCGGCGGCACCTCGATCCGGGGCAATTTCGCCACGCCCTTGATGGGCGGCAAGATCGATCTGACGGCGCGATATGGCGTCAACGACTACTACAGCATCAACCTGCAAACCTCGCCCACGACCCGGCGCGAGAACCTGTTCGAGCAAGACGGCTCAGGCGGCGAATTCGGCGTTGTGTACACGCGCCCCCTGAGCGCGCGCGTGAACCTGGAAACCCGGTTCATCCACCAGTTCAACGACTTCGATAACGTCTCGACCTCGCGGAACCGCGTCAGCGGCGTCGACAGCCCCGAACAGCGCTTCATCTCCGACGGCAATGCGTCCGAGACCATCGCCCGCGGCCTGCTGCGCTTCGAGCGGTCGGCCGCCCTGACCTTCGAAGGCGGCGGCGAGGTCGCCTACAATATGCTGGAGACCGAACAGGCCTTCACCGTCGGTGGCGTCGCGGTGCCGCTGCCGTCCGCCTCGGTCACCGTCGAGGAAACGCGGGGAGAAGCCTTCGGCAAGGCGACATGGCGCATCCGCCCCGACCTGATGCTGGAAGGTGGCCTGCGCCTGGAGGCCTCGACCATCACCCAGTCCGGCGACGCCGATCAGGAAAAGAGCTTCTTCTTCGCCAAGCCCCGGGTGCTGGCGACCTGGACGCCGATGGCCAACAACCAGTTCCGCTTCCGCTTTGAACGCGAACTGGGTCAGCTCGATTTCGGCGACTTCGCCGCCTCGTCAGATCTGGACGAGGAGAATGTTCTGGGCGGCAATGCAGACCTGGAGCCCGAGCAGCGCTGGATCGCCGAGGCGACGTACGAGCGGCGCTTCTGGACCGACGGTATCGTCAGCCTCGGCCTTCGGCACGACAGGATCGTCGACGCCATCGACGTGATCCCGCTGGACGGCGGCCTTTCGGCGGTCGGCAACATCGGCGACGGAACCCTGGACCAGCTGGCCCTCAACATCCTGGTGCCGACCGACAAATTCGGCTTCACCGGTGGCCGGCTGGGCTTCCGCAACACCTGGAGCCACACGGAGGTCACCGATCCGACCACCGGCGAAACCCGCGCCATCTCGGGCGTGCGTCCGTCGCAGGCCACCTTCACCGTCGCCCAGGACATTGCGTCGTGGAAACTTCAGTGGGGCGGGGCCTATATCGCCAAGCTGAGCCAGACGAGCTTCGATCCGGACCAGACTTCAGGATTCAGCGGCGTGAACTATTTCGAGTTCTGGGCCGAGTACAAGCCGACGGCCACCCTGTCGCTGCGTGCCCAGGTCAACCTCTGGGACGATTTCGAGGTCCAGCGCATGGTCTTCGCCGCCCGCACGGCGGCCCGGCCGATCGCCTTCGTCGAGAACCGCTACATCGACCCCCGGACCTTCGTGTCGCTGCGGCTGCGCAAGACCTTCTAGGCACGGCAGCCAAAAGCGGCGATGGCCCCGGAGCCGCCCCAAGCCTGTCGCCGAATTAATCCACCTGTCCCGCTTTTAACTGGAGGCACCGCGCACGGTCGCGCACCTAGGCCGCAACGGGGAGAGGTTCCATGAGAAAAACAGTCTGGCTGGCGGGTGCGGCCCTGTGTGCGCTCGCCGCTCCTGCGATGGCACAGACCGCGCCGTCGGCGGCACAGGCACCGATCCCCACCGGTCCTGCGAGCCGCGCGACCGAGGCCGACTCAACCCAGCAGGGCTTGCTGGTGTTCGAACCGGCATTCTTCGCCGACGCCCGTCCCGACACGGCACTGGACATGATTGCCCGCCTGCCCGGCTTCGGTCTGGACGGCGGTGACAGCGGTACCCGGGGCTTCGCCGGGGCCGCCGGCAATGTGCTGATCGACGGCGTCCGACCCTCGACCAAGAGCGACGATCTCGAGCAGATCCTGCGCCGCATCTCCGCCGCCGGCGTCGCCCGCATCGACCTGATCCGCGGCGGCGCACCGGGCATCGACATGCAGGGCCGGTCGGTGATCGCCAATGTCGTCCTGGTCCGGACGGTTGTCACCGAGCGGGTCATCGAGACCAACGCCTATTTCTATCCCGACGGCCACATCGGCCCCGTGGTCTCGGCCCGCTGGTCGCGGCGCGAGGGCGACAACCAGATCGAGGGCTCCATCAACGCCTTCTCGGACCGCACCGATGGCACGAGCGACGGTTTCCGTCGTCGCTATGACCCGGCCGGCAATCTGATCCAGGACGCCGATCTGGTGCTGTGGGACCGCATCCGTACCGTGCGAGCCACCGGTGCCGTCCAGCGCCGCGCGGGCGGCGGCCTGCTGAAGGTCAACGGCCTGCTGAGCTGGTTCGGACACGAGAACGCCCAGGACCTGCTGATCCGCTCAGGTGTCGGAACTGACAGCTTCAACGACGAGGATTCCGACTCGGTCGATGGCGAGATCGGCGTCAACTGGACCCGCGACCTGAGCCCGCGCCTCGGCCTCGAGCTGACCGGCCTGCAACGCTATTCCACGGATGCCTATACCGGCGTTTCGACGGGTGCCGGCGGCAGCTCGACCTTCACCGGCGACGCCACCGCGGGCGAATCGATCGCTCGCGCCGCACTGCGCTACCGTCCCGACGACCGGTTCGCCGTCGAAACCGGAGGCGAGGTCGCCTTCAACTTCCTCGACAGCAAGAATGCGTTTGAAGAGAACGGTGTGGTCATTCCCCTGCCGTCCGCCTCGGTCCGGGTCGAGGAGTTGCGCGGCGAGGTCTTCGGCCAGACGACCTGGCGACCGAGCCCCAAATTCACCCTCGAGGCGGGCGTTCGGGTCGAGGTGTCGGAGATCAGCCAGTCCGGCGACAGCGACCAGTCCAAATCCTTTGTGTTCCCCAAGCCGCGCCTGCAACTGACCTGGACACCGTGGACGGGCCATCAGTTCCGGTTCCGGGCGGAACAGGAGGTCGGACAGCTGGACTTCGGCGATTTCGTCGCCTCGGCCGACATCGACATCGGCCAGGTCGAGGGCGGCAACCCCGATCTCGAGCCGGAGAAGTCCACCGTAATCGAAGCGATCTACGAGCGGCGCTTCCGAGGCGAAGGCGTGCTCGATTTCACCCTCAGCCATGCCGAGATCAAGGACGTGGTGGATGTCATTCCCCTGACCGGAGGCTTCGATGGTGTCGGCAACATCGGCGACGGCCGGTCGAACTTCTTCCAGACCCGCCTGACCCTGCCCATGGACGATCTGGGCGTGCCCAATGGGCGCCTGCAGGTGCGTGGCAGCTGGTCGCAAACATCCGTGGTTGATCCGGTGACCGGCCAGGAACGCCGGTTCCAGGGCAACCAGGCCTTCGGCTGCGGGGTGAGCTTCAATCAGGACCTTCGCGGCGGTCGCTGGTCGTGGGGTTTCCGCCACGGCTGCAATATCGACAGGGGCACGGCCTTTCGCGTGCGCGAGATCCGCCGGTCCTATGCCGAGCCCGACGTCGATCTTTACGCTCAATGGAAGCCGCGCGCCGACCTGACCGTCCGCGTCGATCTCGGCAACGCCACCAACCGTCGCCAGGGCTATGATCGCGACATCCATGCCGGCCCGCGCGACACCGCCCCGCTGGCGTTCCGCGAGGTGCGCCGCACGCAGATGAGTCCCTGGCTGTTCGTCCAGATCAGAAAGACCTTCTGAACAAGGCGCCCCACATCCCCTCAACGGTCGTGTGCTTCCTCCGCGCACGAAAAAGGGCGGAGCCGCGAGGCCCCGCCCTTTCTGTTGGCACGAACGCCCGGATCAGACCTTCGTCGCGTCGGTCGCGGGATGGTTTCCGGCGTCATTGGCCCCATGCGACCAGCTCTTGATGAGGAAGCTGATCAGGATGAAGAACACACCGATGGCGATGCCGCCCCAGCCGAGCTTCTCGAAGATCTCGAGCGAGGTGCGCAGGGCCAGGCCGGGGTCCAGAACCTGACCGCCGACGGTCTCCGTGCCGGCCAGACCCGCGATCCAACCGCCCACGAACTGGGCGATGGAACTGGCCAGGAACCAGACGGCCATCATGAAGCTGACGACCGAGGGCATGGACAGTTTGGTGATCTCGGACAGGCCGACCGGTGACAGGAACAGCTCGCCCAGCGTGTGGAAAAGATAGAGCAGCGCCAGCAGCATGATCGGCATCTGGAAGGCCGAATCGGCCATCCCCGCGCCCCACACCACCACCATGAAGCCGAGCCCGACCTGGATGATGCCCAGGCCGAATTTCATCACCGGATTGGGGTCCATATTGCGCTTGGCAAGGAAGGCCCACAGCGCGGCCATGATGGGCGCGAAGATCAGGATGAAGCCCGCGTTGAACGACTGGGTCTGTGCCGCCGTGATGGTGGCGTCGATCCAGAAGCCGGTGGGCGTGGCGATGCCCGCGGCCGCCAGCTGGGCCGGCGTACCCACGGTGACGCCCAGCAACTGGAACGCCGTCGGGGTCAGGCTCAGGTCAACGTTGCGGTCCGCAAACAGGTTCAGCGATGTGCCCGCCTGTTCAAACAGCGTGAAGAAGACCACCGACCCGAAGATCAGCACGACCGCCAGCATCATCCGCTCGCGCTGCGCCTTGGTCTGGCACACCTTGATGATGACGTAGAGAATGAACACAAGCGAGGCGACGGTCGCGGCCGTCAGGACCGAGCCCACCAGGGCGTTCCGCTGGACCAGCAACCAGATCAGGCCGACGCCGAGCGTGCCCAGCAGATAGATCGACCATTCGCGGTTCAGCGGCCCGAGGAACGGCTTCTTCAGAGCGGCCGGATTCGGCGGTTCGCCATGGCCTTCCAGCAGGGGCTTGCCCAGCATGAAGACGACCCAACCGAGCGCCATGCCGATGCCGGCCAGGCCGAAGCCCGCCCACCATCCGACCGTCTGGCCCAGATAACCGCACAGCACGGCAGCCCAGAAGGCCCCGAGGTTGATGCCGTAATAGTAGAGGGTAAAGCCGGAATCCCGCCGCGGGTCGCCCTGCGGATACAGCTGGCCCACGATCGTCGAAATGTTCGGCTTGAGGAAACCAACGCCCATGATGATCAGCGACACGGCCAGATAAAAGACGTTGACGCCGTTCATGTCACGCGTCTGGGTCATGACATACGACCCCTCCGCCAGGGTGGCGGGCAGGGGCGATGCTGCCGGCATGCCGGCCACGGCGATGCCGCCGCCTTCGGCCGGTCCGAAGGCATATTTCTGGCCATCGATGACGATGTTGACGTCCCGGTCGGCACCGCGACCTTCGGCCGAGATTTCATAGATCTGACCGCCGTAGGTCAGGGTTTCGGTCGCGGGACGGCCCTCGAAGGCCATCAGGCCATGGCCGGCGACCAGCAGCAGGGCACCGAAGGCGATGGCCTTGCGCGTGCCGATGTAGCGGTCGGCCAGAATGCCGCCGACCAGCGGCAGCAGATAGACCAGCGAGGTGTAGGACCCGTAGGTCGACCCCGCCATGGCGTCATCGAACAGGAAATGCTGGGTCAGGAAGAAGATCAGGATGCCGCGCATCCCGTAGTAGGAGAACCGCTCCCACATCTCGGCGAAGAACAGGATGATCAGGCCGCGCGGGTGGCCCTTCAGAATCTGCAGCAGCACCGGGATGCCGGTGGCGAAGGTAATGATCAGGCCCAGGATGATAACGATGTTCATGCCCGTGCTCCTGCGACTGTCCGGGCTTCAATCCCGATGCGCGATGTAACCGCGCCCCCTGCGTCCGTCGTACTCAACGGCTCACTCCCTTGATGCTGCGCCCCACCTGACGCGCGAAAGGCGCATAACCAGCACGGTGAGGAAGACCGGACAAGAGTTAAGGGTAAATTGGCTGCAGGGTGGCGGCCGGCGCGGAGCATCGGCACGATGGCGGGATTCGGCGATATGGAGCGGTGGATGACCACGACACGCAGGGCAGCCTTGATGGGCATGGGCGGTGCCCTGGCGGTTTCGGCCTGCTCGCGCGGCCCGTCCGCGGTCGCTGTCAGGACACGGGATGTCGTTGCGGCCGGAGCGCCGGCGGCGCTGCTGGTCTGGGCGGTCGCACGCGAACGGCTGGCCGGGTGGCCGCGCAAGCCGGCTCCGGCCGCACTGGCCATGTTGCCTGCCCTGGCCGCCGGCCTGCCCGAACTGGGTGCAATGGCCAGCGGCGGCCGGCCGGCCAATCTGGAAGCCATCGCCGCGCTGAAGCCCAGGCTCGTCATCGACTATGGCGACACCGATCCCGAATACCGCGCGCTGGCGCAGGGGATGCAGACGCGTCTGGGTGTGGACTGGCATCTGATCGACGGCGCGCTGACGCGCATTCCGGCTGCGATCCGCGAGGCCGCGCGCCTGCTCGACGCCGGACCGACCGCGGGCGAACTGGCCGATGAGGCCGAAGCCGTGCTGGACCGCTGGGGCCGGGCACCGTCGGGCCCCGGCTTCTACTATGCCCGGGGTGCGAACGGGCTTGAAACCGGGTTTCGGGGTGCCCTGGCCACCGAGGTGCTGGAAGGCGCAGGCTGGACCAATGTCGCAGAAGGCTCGCGGGATATCGGCGGCGTGACCCGCGAACAGGTCGCCGCCTGGGATCCCGAGGTGATTGTGACCCTCAGCCCCGCGTTCGCCGAAGCCGCCCGCGCCGATCCGGTCTGGCGCAGACGCCGCAGCGGGGGACGCCGTCGCCTTCTGCTGCTGCCGGACCGACCCTTCGGCTGGATCGACCGCCCCCCCTCAATCAACCGTCTGCTGGGCTGTGCCTGGCTGGCCGATCCGGAGGGGTCGATCCTGACCGCAGCCTCACTGAGCCGTCGGATGTACGGCATGGCACCGTCCGAAATCCCGCGTCCGAGCTGGATCGCTTGAGCCGGCTGAAAGCCGTCTTGCCGGGGTGCGGCCTCGCCCTTCTCGCCATCGTCGGTGCCCTCGTGGTGCTGTCGACCGGCCCGCTCGCTGTGGCCCCCGCCGGGCTGTTGTCGGCCCTGTTCGGCCACGGCGCACCCGATGCCGAACTGGCCCTGGCCCTGCGAGGCCCGCGCCTGCTGACGGCCCTGACCTGCGGCGCGGCCCTGGCGGGAGCCGGGGCGGGATTCCAGATCCTGTTTCGCAATCCGCTGGCGGCCCCCGATCTGCTGGGCGTCTCGTCCGGGGCCGGCCTCGGCGCGGCCCTGGCGCTGCTGGCCGGGGCGGGGGCGGCCATCGTTCAGGGCGCGGCCTTCGCCGGCGGTCTGGCCGCCGGTGCCCTGGCCCTGGCCTGCGCGGCCCTGACCCGCAGCGGCGATGGCCGACTGGCCCTGATCCTGTGCGGCGTGGTCGCGGCGGCCCTCGCCTCGGCCGGGCTCGGTCTCGTGGTGATCGTCGCCGAGCCCTATTCGCAGCTGCCCGCCATCACCTACTGGCTGTTGGGTTCGTTTACCCGCGCCACGATGGTCGAGGCGCTGATCGCCCTCGCACCCGTTTGCCTAGGCGCGGCTGCCCTGCTCTGGCTCGGCTTTCGGCTGGACGTCCTGTCGCTGGGCGATGAGCAGGCGCGGTCGCTCGGCCTGCCCGCGCGACGCCTGCGCCTGATGGCCCTCGCCGCCGCCGCCCTGATGACCTCGGCGGCCGTCGCCGTGGCCGGGGTGGTCGGCTGGATCGGCCTGCTGGCCCCCCATGCCGCGCGCCTGATCGTGGGTGAGCGGGCCGGGCAGCTGATCCCCGCCTCGATGGCGATCGGGGCCCTGTTCGCCATCGTCATCGATCGGCTGGCCACCGCCTTCGGTCCGGCCGAGATCCCGGTCGGCCTGCTGTCCGCCGCCATCGGGGCCCCCGCCTTCCTGCTGTTGTTTGTCCTGACGTCGAGGCGGTCATGAGCGATCTGCACCTCGAAGGACTGGTGGCCGGACGCCCGGGCCGGAGCGGCAAGGGATTCCGCCTGCCGCCGCTGGACCAGACGATCCGGCCTGGCGAGATCATCGCCCTGATCGGCCCGAACGGCGCAGGCAAGACCACGCTGCTGAAGACCCTCGCGGGCCTTCTGGCACCGCTGTCGGGCTCGGTCGCCCGACCGCGGGCCGCCTATCTGCCGCCGCCCGGCGCGGTCGGGGCCGGGTTCACGGCCCTGCATGTCACCGCGCTGGGACGGGCGCATTTGCGCCGCTGGTCCTCCGGCCTCGCCCCGGCGGACATGGAGGCGGCCCGGGCGGCACTGGATCGGCTGGAGGTCGGCGACCTGGCCGACCGCCCCTTCGACCGGTTGTCCAGCGGCCAGCAACAGCTGGTCCTGATCGCCCGGCTGTTCGTGCAGGATGCGCGGCTTTGTCTGCTGGACGAATCGCTGGCCCTGCTCGACCCGGCCCACGCCCGCGCGGTCGAGGCCGCGATCCGGTCGCTGGCAGCCGAGGGCCGAATCGTCATCGCCTCGACCCACCATCTGCCCTTCGCCGCCCGCGCCGACCGGGTGCTGGCGCTGGGGCCGGACCAGGCCGAAATGGCCGCGCCGCGCCATGCCCTCGCACCCGACCGCATCCGCGCCCTGTTCGGCGTCGAGGTCGATGGCTGTCCCTGCTGCGGTCACCCCTTGAGTTAGGGCCGCGCTTGCCCGAGGCTCGGCGTTCGTTTTCGAGAGGCCGACCATGCCCATCCCCCGTCTGATCCCGACCGCGCTGGCGGTTCTGCTGTTCGCCTCGCCCGCCGTCGCCCAGGACGCGCCCGGCTGGTCGTTCGCCATCCACGGCGGGGCCGGGGTGATCGAGCGCGCCAGCCTGACACCGGACCAGGATGTCGCCTATCGCGCCGCCCTGCACCGGGCGCTGGAGGCAGGGTCGGCCGTGCTGGCCAGCGGCGGGACCGCAATGGACGCCGTCCAGGCAGCGATCCAGCTGATGGAGGACGACCCGCTGTTCAACGCCGGGCGCGGGGCGGTCTTCACCGCCGCCGGCCGCAACGAGCTGGACGCCGCCGTGATGAACGGCGCGGACCTGACCGCCGGTGCCGTCGCGGGCCTGACCACCACCCGCCATCCGATCGCCGCCGCTCGCGCCGTCATGGAACAGTCCCCGCACGTCATGCTGATCGGCCAGGGTGCCGACAGCTTCGCCGCCTCGGTCGGGCTGGAGCAGGTCGCGCCGTCCTTCTTCTTCACCGAACGCCGCTGGCAGGGGCTGGAGACGGCCTTGCGGGCACAGAACCTGCCGATCCCGGAACGGCCCGCCGGGGTACCCGCCGCACCTGCGCCCGGCGCAATGGCGGAGGTCGCGCCGCCGCTGAACGAGCGGAAGTTCGGAACGGTCGGGGCCGTTGCGCTGGACAGCCAGGGCCATCTGGCCGCCGGCACCTCGACCGGCGGCATGACCGCCAAGCGCTGGGGCCGGGTCGGCGACGTGCCGGTCATCGGCGCGGGCACCTATGCCTCCAACCGCGACGGCTGCGCCGTTTCGGCGACCGGCGACGGCGAGTTCTACATCCGCGCCTCGGTCGCCCGTGACATCTGTGGCCGCATTCAGGCGGGGGCCACGGGTCAGGCCGCCGGTCAGGCCGAGGTCGAGGATGCCCTGTTGCTGGGCGGCTCCGGTGGCGTGATCGTCATGGATACGGCGGGCCGCCCGGCCTTCGCCCTGACCACTTCGGGCATGTATCGCGGCGCGGTGTCCTCCAGCGCGCCGGCCCGGGTCGCGATCTATGGCGACGAGGCCCTGCGGCCATGAACCAGGACTCGGCCATCGACCTGGCAGAGAAGTTCGCCGGCTTCTCGGATCACTGGCGGCCACGGGTCGCCGCCCGGCTGAACGGGCAGGACGTCCGGCTGGTCAAGGTGCAGGGCGTCTTCCCCTGGCACAGCCATGCCGAGGCCGACGAGATGTTCCTTGTCTGGAAGGGCCGCTTCCGCGTCGAGTTCCGCGACCGGATCGAGACGCTCGGGCCCGGCCAGTTCATCGTCGTACCGCGCGGGGTGGAGCACCGCACGGGTGCTGATGATGAGGCAGAAGTGCTGATCTTCGAGCCGTCGGATGTCATCAACACCGGAGACGCGCCCGCTTCGAACTTCACCGCGCCGCAGGGACAGACGATCTGATGTCGGACACCGACCACCCCGGCGTCATCGCCCCGCCGCCCCTGATCTATCTCGGCTTTCTGCTGGCGGGATGGGGTGTCAGCGCACTGGGGGCCCGGCCAGAGATCGTCGCGGCAGGGTTCGGCTGGCTGGCCGCGGGATTTGATCTCGAGATCGCGACCCGACGCGGCGCGGCGCTCACGCTGATCATCGGCGGCCTGCTGCTGGACGGCATGGCGGCCGGCCTGTTCCGCCGACGGGGCACGGCGGTCGAACCATGGAAGCCCTCGACCGCCCTGATCATCGAGGGGCCCTATCGATTCAGCCGCAACCCGATCTACGTCGGCTTCGCCATCACCTATCTCGGCCTCGCGATCGCCATGGACAGCTGGATCGCGCTCATCCTGCTGGTCCCCTGCCTGCTGGTGGTCGACCGGTTCGTCATCCAGCGCGAGGAACGGTACCTGTCCGCCAAATTCGGGGCCGCCTATGACGCCTATCGCCAGGCGGTGCGGCGGTGGCTGTGAGCGATGACGAGTTGTCGGCCATGGCCCTCGAAGAGCTGGAACAGGCCTGCAGCCTGATCTGGCCCGAGTTGGTCAAGATCACGCCCTGGGGCGACAGTTTCGTCGGCACCGCCCCTTCGGGCCGTGAGGTCGAGATCGAGCGCCGCTACCTCTGGGCCCACGAGCCTGAGGGCGCGATTGTCGTCGAGGTCGAGGTCCGCGACATCGGTGCCCGCACGGGAGCCGAAACAAAGGCGCTGATCACCCCGCCGCACTGATCACTCGCCTTCAGCGAGAATCCGTCGCGTCGTTAACCTTTGTCGTTGCCAAGCGTCACGGTCGGGGCAAGATGCGCGCCGAACGGTTCACGGCCATCGAGGGGGAGCAGCATGTCCTACGGCGCAGACTTCGCCAACGCCGACCCCGCCAACGCCCCGCTGGATGCTCCGATCATGATCGGCGCCAATCCGGCCCTCTGGGGGGCCTTGTTGCTGGCGCTGGCCGCCGCCCTGCTGATCGGCTGGTATTTCGGCCAACGCGCCGGACGTTCCCGCGTGGATGCCGCGGACTCAATCTGGGAAGAGATCGACGACGCCGCCAAGGAGGCGATGAAGGCCGACGGCGACTCACTGCCCGCCCGGGCGGCGGCGCTGCGTAGAACCATCGACCGGCGACTGGGAAAGACCCTGGGCGTGGCCGGTGGCACCGGCAAGGCGATCAAGGCGCTCGACCTGGCCCTGAAAGGCGAGGCCGGTGACCCGCCGCACGCCCCGCATGGCAATCCTGGCCATGCTGCGGGTCATGGCGACAAGCCCGGGCATCCCGAGCCCGGACCGGCCCCGGTCGGTGCCGTCACTGTGATTGTGAACACCGACAACAGCCATACAGGCACCCACGACAGCCATGCGCCGCACGAAGGCAAAAAGAGCCTCAGCGTCCAGGAACGCAACGACGCGCTGCGGGTCGCCATCGGCAACTTCAACGATCACTGGGGCCTCCGCCAGAAGCGCGTCCGCGACCTGCGTGACGCCCATGCGGAACTGTCGAACCAGGGCTCCAGCCATGGATCATCCGGCAGCGGGAAAGTCTCCCACGGTGGGCACTGAAAACCCGGTTTCGTCCTTCGGAGAAACCGCCTAGACCTTGAGACATGAAACTCGCCTCGCTCAAGCACGGCCGCGACGGTCGCCTCGTTCTCGTCTCCAGCGACCTGCACTGGTTCACAGACGCCTTCCTGATCGCGCCGACCCTGCAGGCCGCGCTGGACAACTGGGAACGCATCGAACCCGACCTTCTTGCCCTGGCGGAAAGCCTCGAACACGGCGGCGTGCCACGCGGCCGGTTCCATGAGCGCGAGGCCGCGGCCCCCCTGCCCCGCGCCTATCAGTGGGTCGACGGCTCGGCCTATGTGAACCACGTCGCCCTGGTGCGGCAGGCTCGCAACGCCGAGATGCCCGACAGTTTCTGGACCGACCCGCTGATGTACCAGGGGGGCTCGGACGGCTTCCTGGCCCCGCGCGACTCCATCCCCCTGGCTGACGAAAGCTGGGGTTGCGACCTCGAGGCCGAGGTCGTGGTGGTCACCGGCGACGTGCCCCAGGGCGTGACCCGCGAAGAGGCGCTGGAGCACATCCGCCTGGTCGGACTGGTCAACGATGTCTCCCTGCGCAACCTGATCCCGGCCGAACTGGCCAAGGGGTTCGGCTTCGTCCAGTCCAAGCCGGCCTCGGCCCTGTCGCCGGTGTTCGTCACGCCCGCGGCGCTGGGCGACCGCTGGGCCGACGGCAAGCTGAAGGGCGAGCTCAGCGTCCAGCTGAACGGCGCGGACTTCGGCAAGGCCGACGCCGACGTCGACATGACCTTCGACTTCGGCACCCTGATCGCCCATCTGGCCAAGACCCGCGCCCTGTGCGCCGGAACCATCATCGGCTCGGGCACGGTCTCGAACCGCGACGCCGGGGGCGGCCCCGGCAAGCCCGTTGCCGAGGGTGGCCTCGGCTATTCCTGCATCGCCGAGGTCCGCACGGTCGAGACCATCCTGCGCGGCCAGGCCGAGACGCCCTTCCTCAAGGCCGGCGACACGGTCCGCATCGAGATGCTGGACGACAAACACCACTCCATCTTCGGCGCCATCGAACAGACGGTGGAAAAGGTTTGAGTCAACGGCGTTACGCCCTGATCAGCAGGAACCGTTAGCGTCATCAGAAACCCAATACGGGGAGATCGCGGGTGAAAGCTGGGACGATAGCTCGGGCCGTGCTGGCCGGCTGCCTTCTACTGTCGAACGGTCCGTCAGCCGCACAGGATGGGGAAGACGACTGGGACTTTGGTGCCGACCCGGCGCGCAAGCTCTCGATCGCCGCGGTGACGTTCCCGAATTTCGGTGTCGCCGTCCGGTGCATGGACACGAATCTCAGCGTGGTCTTGTCGGGACTGCCTCTCGCGTCGGGAGAACGCACGCTTCGGTACCGCATGGGCGATGACCCCGAGACGGAGGCGCGCTGGATTTCCGGAAGCGACAGCAGCTCAGCCTTCGCCATCTGGCCGCGCTCGGTCGCGACCCGACTGAGCCGGGGCGGCCGCCTTTCGATCACGGCGCAAGACGGTGAAACGGCGCGGCGTTTCGTCGTCGATCTACCCGCATCAGACTCGTCAATCAGCCAGGTGTTCCGCGCCTGCGGCCACGATCTCGAGCCACCTGGACAGGTCTCCGCCCCCGGCGGTGCCGATTTCGCTGGGATGGTCTGGGTCAGATCGCCCGAGATCAATTTCCCCGATCGCGCCCGCTACGGCAGCGGACTGGCCGCCATTCTCTGCTATGTTCGCCCGGACGGCGGGCTAAGGGACTGCACGGCCGAAAGTGAGTTTCCAGAAGGAAGCGGTTTTGGTCGCGCTGCCACCCTTGGGGCTCACCAGACCGCGAAGGTCGCAGCTTCAGCGGGCTCCATCGGCAGCATCGCCGACCGCCGGATTACCTTTGTGACCCGCTATTCTCTTGACGGGGGACCCGGCCTGACTCCAGCGCCCAGTCGGCTCCCGGCGGGCAACGGCGACTAGCGTCAGACTGAAGGCACGGTCCACGCTTTCAGCATCGCCTTACCCGCGCAAACGTCAGTGGCGGCGCTCGCCGGTCGCATGTGGACATCAGGCCTCCGGCCTGTGATCACAGGGCGAACCGAAGAGAGTCCGGGGTGTCCGGCCCCCGGGTGAGCCGGCGCGCACATTCGCGCCGCTCGACCCGACCGCGTCCGGCCGCGCCTCATGTGCCAGCACCGCCGCCGGTCCCTGACAGGGCAGCAGCAGGCCCGACATCACGGCCAGCATCACACGTTTCATCTCGACCTCCGATTTCCGGAGCAGAGGCTGCGACCGCGCTTTACGGATGCGCGCGAGGGATTAAGCTTCTGACAGCTGTGCGGCCGCTTTCGGGCCGGGGGACACCGCCGATGACACCGCAACAATACGGCCCGCTGATCGGGATCGGCATCGCGCTGGTGGTGATCCTGCTGCGCAATCGACAGAAGCGGACGTTGCGTCCCGGGCTGATGTGGATCCTGCCGGCGGTCTTCACCGTCCTGATCGGCCTGGGGCTTTGGGGTATGCGTCAGGCCCCGGGCGCGGACCTGACCCCCTACGGTCCCGCCGACTGGGCGCTGCTGGCGGGTGGTGCCGTACTGGGTGCGATCGGCGGTTACTGGCGTGGGCGGATGGTGGTGATCGAAAAGGAAGCCGACGGCGTGCTGAAGGCCCAGGCCTCGCCGCTGGGCATCATCCTGATCATCGCCCTGATCGCCGTCCGCTCCCTAGCCCGCCCTTGGATGGAAGGTCACGCCGACAGCCTCGGCCTGCATGTCGTCGCCGTGGAACAGGCCTTCCTGCTCCTGGCCGGGGGCCTGATCATCGTCCAGCGCGTCGAGATGTTCATCCGGGCGCGCCGGATCATGGCGGGGCGGCCCGACGACCATGTGGAGACTGCGGGCTAGACGCACGATACCGGCGCTCTTTCAATCATGGCTTGACCACGCGCATCGAACGCCAAAAGGTTGTGTCTCGAGACCCGCCCGGATTGTCACCATGAAGCGTTCACTGACCACCCTCCTCGCCTGCGCTGTCGCCCTTCCGGCGCTCGCTCAGGATGCGACCCGCGACTGGGACGTGCTGCGGGATCCCGGCAAGAAGCTGGTTGCCGCCTCCACGTGGTTCAACAACGGCGTCGGAATTTTTACGCGATGCATCGACGGTGGGTTCGAGGCGGTGATCACGGGACTGCCGCCCGCGGGCCCGGCGACGACCCGACCCCTGCGGATCGCTTTTGGCGACGCAGAACTGGACGATAGCCGGTGGACGGTAGCCACCGACAACACCGTGGCGGTTGCCCAACTTCCGGCCCCGTTCGCACGCGAACTTCGTGCTGGCGGGCGGCTGCGGATTCAGGTCCCTGGCGGTGCCTCGGGTGGTCGAAATCTGCTTTACGATCTGCAACTTCCTGCCTCGTCCGCGTCGATCGACCAGACGCTGACCGCCTGCGGCCGCCCACTTGTTGATCCGCGGGACGTCGAGCTGGGCGCTCTGGAAGATAACGGCGTGCCGACAAACCTGACCTGGGTCGTACGCCCAACGCCGCGCTTCCCCAGAACCAGTTACGCCCGCGGCTTCGCCGTTGCGACCTGCGTCACCATTCCAGACGGCAGCCTGCGGGACTATGCCATTGAATCCGAGCATCCGCGCGATGGCAGGTTCGGCGAGGCGATGCTGGCATCGGCCCGTAACGCACGGGTCCGGAACCTTGCCAACCCGGAAGGGCCCGTACCGACGACCCGTATCCTCTACCAGACCCATTTCGTCGTGGCGGGCTATCAGACGCGGGAGGAGGAGCGGGCCCGGCGCGAGAACCGGGCGCGGGAACGCGAAGAACGCGCCGCCGCGCGGCGGGCTAGCGGCGAATGACCTGGGCGGCGAACCGCTCCATTTCTTCTTCCTGCGGCGACATCTGAAGCAGCAACAGGTCGAGGCCGGCCGCCTCGAACGCCGCGACCCGCTCGCTGATCACCTCGGGCGTGCCGACGAAGCCCGGTCTCAGGCCGCGGTTGGAGACGCTGTATTCCCGGATCTTCAGCTCCCGCTCGAGCTCGGTGCCCGCCAGCCACTGGTCGAAATTGGCGAAGCCGGGAGGTGGCGTGCCCTTGGCCAGGCCGGGGATGCTCGTTATACGATCGAGCTCGCGATCCGCCTCGGCCTGGCTGTCGCGCACCACCGCATAGCCGGCCATGCCGAACGACATCGGTGGCAGGCCGAAGCTCTCGCGGCGCGCCTTCATGTCGGCGACCTTGGCAGCGATATGCTCGGGCTCGTCGCCGTGCATGACATAGGCGTCGCAGTGTTTGGCGATCAGGGTCTTGGCCGCCTCTGACTCGCCGCCGGCATAGATCACCGGTCGCGGCCGGGCCGTGCTCGAGGTCGGCTTGGGCTCCACGATGGCGTCCTTCAGCGTGTAGTAGCGGCCCTCGAAATCGGTGCGTTTCTCCGTCCACAGACGATCGACGACCTGCAGCCATTCCGTGGTCCGCGCATAGCGATCGTCGTGCTGGTCGAACTGCAGGCCATAGCTTTCGGCCTCTTTCGCCCACCAGGACGAGACCACGTTAAGCGCCAGCCGCCCGCCCGAAATCTGGTCGATATTGGCCGCCGCCTTGGCGAACAGGGCGGGCTGGTGAAAATTCGGACGCACGGCCACCATCAGCTCGATGGTCTTCGTCACCGCCGCCAGCGCCGCTGCACTGGACCAGGCGTCCAGGGCCGGGGCCTCGATGCCCTTGATGTCGTTCAGGTTCAGTTCGGCGATCAGGGTCAGGTCCCAGCCGATCTCTTCCGACCGCCGCACCAGCCGCGACAGGTTCTCCCACGACGCCGCGCGCTCGTCGTCGACGTTGCGCAACCAGCCGCCGAAGACGGGAGCCCAGTAGCCGTACCTCATGCCGCAGCCTTCTTCTCTTGGTCGATGATGCCGACCAGCCAGTCGACCAGATTGTCGTGCGGATCGAAGCCCAGAATCTCCATCGGTTTCGCGACGAAGTTCGACAGGCCGTTGATGTCGTAGAACAAGGCCGAGCCATCCCGGTCATCGATCAGATATTCGATGCCGCCGACCTCCAGACCCCCCGCCACGGCCAGCCGCTCGACCGCATCGATAATCTCGGCGGGCGGGGTGGTTTTCGTCATTGTCAGGGTCGGCGCGCCGGGCCTGACCAGACAGGCGTCGGCCGGGCACAGATCGAAGGCGTCCCCCGGGCTCTCGATGTCGATGGCGTAGAGATACCGGCCGTTCAGCGTTTCGACGCGGGTGATCCGGCCGCCCCGGCGCGGCGCATATTCCTGCACCAGCGAGATGCCGTTCACCCCGACGGGACACCATTTTTCACCGGCCGCCTCGGCGAGCTTTTCCGGAGTCTCGTAACGGGTGATGCCCGCACCTGCCCCGCCGATGTCGGCCTTGACCAGCACCGGATACCGGAGCCCCTCCGCCGCCTTCGGAATATCGGCCTGACGGTGCGCGACCCGCGTCGCAGGTCCCGTCAGGCCCAGTCGGGCGATCAGCGACATCTGCCGCGCCTTGGACGTATCGATGTCCAGGGCCGAGGCGTTGACCACCCGCGTCCCCTGCCCCTCCCAATGCGCGAACAGGCTCTGGGCGTAGAAGATCGGATGCTCGGGCTCGCGCAGGAAGGACGACATCGCCACCCGGCTGAACACCACCCGCGCCGGTGCCGGCGATCCCGCCGGATCGAACACATGGCCCGCCAGCGGGACCTTCACATATGACACCCCGTGACGGTCCAGCGCCTCGAACAGGGGCTCGAACCACTGCGGGTGTTCATAGACGACGGCCAGGTCGGGCAGGCTTGAGGGATGCGCGCTCATGCAAGGCAGATGCGTTACAGCGTGATGAAACGCAAGAGGGGCTGTGGCGATTCATTCGAACGGCCGGAACGCCCGATGCTTGCCGACGGCGGGACGAGCGGATAGGTCACGTCGACCACGGTGCCTCGGCATCGCACGGCACGCGGGTGTGGTGGAATTGGTAGACGCGCTGGACTCAAAATCCAGTTCCGAAAGGAGTGCCGGTTCGACCCCGGCCACCCGCACCATCGCCCGAACGACCGGGACCCGGATCATGACTGAATTGGAGCCTTGCCGCGGGGAAGGGCTTGTTATCGTCTGCAACAGCCCCAGCTACGGACCCGACAAACGAGGTCCCCATGAGCCCACTCTTCACGCCGCAGACGGTCGGTCCCCTGACCCTCGGCAACCGCATCGTGATCGCACCGATGTGCCAGTATTCCGCGATCGAGGGCGTGCCGCAGCCTTGGCACAGCCAGCATCTGGGCAAACTCGCGATCTCGGGGGCCGGGCTGCTGATCGTCGAGGCGACGGGGGTCGAGGCTGCGGGCCGGATTTCCTGGGCCGACACCGGGCTGTGGAACGACGCCCAAGAGTCCGCCTTCGCCGATATTCTGGCGGACATCCGCACCTATTCGGACACGCCGATCGGCATTCAGCTGGGCCATGCCGGACGCAAGGCCGCGACCAGTCCGTCGTGGATCAATCGCGGCGGACCGGCCCCTGCGGACAAGGCGTGGGAGACATTCGCGCCCTCCCCCATCCCCTTCAAACCCGACTGGCACCAGCCGACACAGCTGGATGAGGCCGGTATGGACCGGGTGATCTCGGCCTTCGTCCAGGCGGCAGGGCGGGCCGAACGCGCGGGCTTCGACCTGGTCGAGCTGCACGCGGCCCATGGCTATCTGCTCAGCGAATTCCTGTCGCCGGTGTCGAACCGGCGGACCGACGACTACGGCGGGTCGGCCGAAAACCGGATGCGGTTTCCGCTGCGGGTGGCGCAGGCCCTGAGGGACGCCTGGCCGCGCACCCGGGCCCTGGGGGTCCGTTTCAACGGCTCCGACTGGGTCGAGGAGGGCGTCGACATCGAGGAGGTGCAGGCCTTCGCCCGTGCCCTGCATGACATCGGCTATGACTATCTGCACGTCAGCTCGGGCGGCAATGTCGCCGGGGCGCCTATTCCGGGCACGGAGCCGGGGTATCAGGTGCCGTTCGCGCGGGCGGTCAAACAGGCCGTCCCCGAAGCCGTCGTCATCGCCGTCGGCATGATCCTCGAACCGGCCCAGGCCGAGGCGATCATCGCTGCGGGAGATGCCGACATGATCGCCATTGCCCGCGCGGCGCTCGACGATCCGAACTGGGGCCACCACGCCGCGGTCGCTCTGGGCGTGCCGCAGATCATGCCGGTTCAGTATCAGCGTGCGGGGCATGCGGTCTGGCCCACGCCCCGCGCGGACTGACCCCCGTCCCTAGGCGAGGGTGACGACCTCTCCGTCCTCCTTGACGAAGCGATCGGGCCGTCTGTCCAGCAGGCCGTAGACCCTCTCCGACGGCCGGCACATCGCGGTGCCACGTGGCGTGCGCACGAGAGGCCGGTTGACCAGAACCGGGTGGGTCAGCATCGCCGCCAGGATGGCGACGTCCGGGGTCGCGGGGTCCAGCAGGGCCGGAACAGTAGCGGCCGCCTCCTTCTCGCGCAGTGCCGTCCGCGGCGTCAGCCCGGCCTCCGTGAACAGGGCGCTCAGCTGTTCGGCGGTCCAGCCGGCCTGCAGATAGTCGACGACCTCTGGCCGGTAGCCGGCGGCCTCGATCATCGCCACGACATTGCGCGACGTGCCGCAGGCGGGGTTGTGGAAGACGGTGATGGGGAAGGGGTCGGACATCTAGTGTTCCTTTATGGCGTTCTTGCGCACGGCGGGTCCGGCCTCGTACCAACCCTTCGACCGGTTCACGATCCAGACGACTGACAGCATGACCGGCACCTCGATCAGCACGCCGACGACCGTCGCAAGAGCGGCGCCTGAGTGCAGACCGAACAAACTGATCGCCGCGGCGACGGCCAGTTCGAAGAAGTTCGAGGCCCCGATCAGGGCCGACGGCCCGGCTACGCAGTGCGCCTCGCCGGTCGCCCGGTTCAGCCAGTAGGCGAGGCCGGAGTTGAAATAGACCTGGATCAGGATCGGAACGGCAAGGATGCCGATGACCAGGGGCTGGGCCAGAATCTGCTCGCCCTGGAAGCCGAACAGCAAGACGAGGGTGGCCAACAGGGCGGTGGTCGACACCGGGCCGAGACGAGTCAGCAGCCGCTCCAGCCCCGCCTCGCCCTGGCGCGCCATGACGATCCGTCGCACGATCTGGGCCACGATCACCGGCAGGATGATGTAGAGGCCGACCGAGATCAGCAGTGTCGCCCACGGCACGGTGATGGCCGCAAGCCCCAGCAACAGGCCGACGATCGGGGCGAATGCGACGATCATGATGGCGTCGTTCAGCGCCACCTGGCTGAGGGTAAAGTTCGGCTCGCCGTTGGTCAGTCGGCTCCAGACAAAGACCATGGCGGTGCAGGGTGCCGCCGCGAGGATGGTCAGACCGGCGATATAGCTGTCGATCTGGTCGCCCGGCAGCCATGGCCGAAACAGGAGCGCGATGAACAGCCAGGCCAGAAGAGCCATGGAGAAGGGCTTGACCGCCCAGTTGACGAACAGGGTCACGCCAATGCCGCGCCAGTGCCGCCCCACCTGACCCAGGGCCGCGAAGTCGACACGCAGGAGCATGGGGGTGATCATCAGCCAGATCAGGCCGGCGACCGGAAGATTTACCCGCGCCACCTCCATCCGGGCGATCGCGGCGAACACGTCGGGGACCAGCCAGCCGAGGCCGATTCCGACCCCGATGCACAGGGCGACCCAGAGGCTGAGCCAGCGTTCAAAGACCGACATGTCTCAAGCCTCCACGGAAACGCAGCGCGATCGCGCTGCGGCTGCAGCCACCGGGGCACAGACTTCGGCCGCCCCGCCGCAGCAATCGTCAGCGAGGAACGCCATCAGCGCGCCCATCCGCTCGAATCGCGCCACATAGATGATCGACCGCCCGTCCCGCCGCGACTGCACCAGCGCGGCATGCGCCAGCAGGGCGAGATTGGACGAGAGGGTGTTGGCCGGCGTCCCGACACGGCGCGCGATCTCGCCGGCGGCCATTCCGGACGGCCCGGCCGATACCAGCAGGCGAAAGACCTTGAGCCGACCCTCGTGGGCCAGGGCGGAGAGGCTCTTCACGGCATCGATTATTTCCATATTTCCAGAATATCCGAAACAAAACCCCGATCAACCCCGTGACGGGCAACCGGCACAGCCGGCTTTCGTCAGGGCTATTTGGGCCCCGGCGGTTGCGCGCCCATGCCCCGGCCCCATCTGCGACCGATGCATGCGTCTGCCGCCGAACCCACCGCACCCGCCTTCAAGGGGCCCGGCTTCCCCGAATTCGTCGCCCTGATCGCCATGATGATGGCGCTCAATGCGCTCGCGATCGACTCCATGCTGCCCGCCCTGCCCGCCATCGGCGAGGCGCTCGGCGTGGCCTCCGAGAACAGCCGTCAGTGGGTCATCACCGCCTATCTGCTGGGCTTCGGCGTGACCCAGATCATCTATGGACCGCTGGCGGACCGCTATGGCCGCAAGCCGGTGCTGATGGTCGGCCTGTCGCTCTATGTCGTGTTCAGCGTGCTGGCGGCCTTCTCGCCGACGTTCGAACTGCTGATCGCCGCGCGTGTCGGAACCGGCGTCGGCGCGGCGGCCCTGCGCGTGCTGGCCGTCTCGATCGTACGCGACCGCTATGCCGGTCGGACCATGGCGCGGGTCATGTCGCTGAGCTTCCTCGTCTTCCTCGGTGTGCCGATTCTGGCCCCGACTCTGGGTCAGGTGATCCTGAGCGTAGCCCCCTGGCCCTGGGTGTTCGGCGTCCTCGCCGCCGGCGGAGCCGCCTTCGCCGTCTGGGCTGCCATCCGCCTGCCCGAGACCTTGCACCCGGCGGACCGGATGCCGATCCAGGTCGGCCGCGTCACCTCGGCCTTCCGCGAGGCGCTCACCAACCGCCAGTCGATCGGCTATACCCTGGCCATCACCGCCATTTCGGGGGCGCTGTTCGGCTTCATCAACTCCAGCCAGCAGATCTTCTTCGATGTCTTCCATGAGCCGCAGCTGTTCACCCTGGTCTTCGGGGCGGTCGCGGGCGGAATTGCCGTGGCCTCGCTGCTGAACGCGCGGCTGGTCGAGCGGCTGGGCTCACGCCTGATCTCGCACACGGCCCTGCTCGGCTTCATCACCATGTCCGGCATCCATACGGTGGTCGCCTTGACCGGCCATGAGACGATCTGGACCTTTGCCGTCCTGCAGGCCCTGACCATGTTCTGCTTCGGCTTCATCGCCGGCAATTTCGGCTCCATGGCCATGGAGCCGATGGGCCATATCGCGGGTACGGCCTCCTCGGCCCAGGGGTTCATCTCGACAACGGGCGGAGCCACACTGGGCTTCCTGATCGGCCAGCAGTTCAACGGCTCGGCCGTGCCCATGACCGTCGGCTTCGTCTCGCTGGGCCTGACCGCGCTGGCCTGTGTCCTGGTCGCCGAACGCGGCCAGCTGTTCAAGGCGCGCAATCTCGTCCCGGTTCCGGCCCCCTCTTGATCTTTTTCGCTCGCCGGAGCGTTGTCCCGGCAGAAAACGAACCCCACCCGACCGCCCCAGCGAGGCCGGCGGGCCTTCTGGTCAAGGACTCCCGATGATCCGCACGCTTGGACTGGTCTCCGCCCTCGCCCTCGCCACTGCCATAGGAGGCTGTGCCGCCATGTCAGGCCCTGTGACCGCCTCTCGCTCGGACATGCCGCCGCTGCCGGCCTCGGCGACGGCACCGATCGAATACGCCCGCGACAGCCATTCCTACGCCCAACCGGACATCGCCCGTGTCCGCCACGTCGCCCTCGACCTCGCCGCCGACTTCGCCACCCGGACCCTGTCGGGCACGGCGGCGCTGGATATCCAGGGCGCGCCCGGTGCCAATGAGGTCGTGCTGGACGTCAAGAACCTCGACATCCGCAACGTCACCGACGCCGCCGGTGCCCCGTTGCAGTACGAGACCGGGGCCAATGACGCGATCAAGGGTCAGCCCCTGACCATCCGTTTCCCGGCCCTGGCGGCGGGCGAGACACGCCGTGTCGTGGTGGCCTATTCGACCCGCCCGGATGCCGCCGCCCTGCAATGGCTGACCCCGAGCCAGACGGCCGGGGGCGATAAGCCCTATCTGTTCAGCCAGGGCCAGGCGATCCTGACCCGCACCTGGATTCCGACACAGGACAGCCCCGGCATCCGCCAGACCTGGGAGGCGACGATCACGACCCCGCCCGGGATGAACGCCGTGATGAGCGCCGAGCTGCTGAAGGACGACATCAGGTCGGCGGAAGGCGGCGGGTTCCGCTGGCGCTTCCGAATGGACAACCCGGTTCCGCCATATCTCATCGCTATCGCCGTCGGAGACCTCGCCTTCGCCCCGATCGACGAGCGCACCGGCGTGTGGACCGAACCGTCAATGCTGCACGCGGCGGAAGCAGAGTTCGTGGACGTGGGGCGAATGGTGGACGTCGCCGAGGGCTTGTACGGCCCCTATCGCTGGGGCCGCTACGACCTGCTGATCCTGCCGCCGTCCTTCCCGTTCGGCGGGATGGAGAATCCGCGCCTGACCTTCGCCACCCCGACCATCATCGCCGGCGACCAGTCGCTGGTCAGTCTGGTGGCCCACGAGTTGGCCCATAGCTGGTCGGGCAATCTGGTGACCAACGCCACCTGGAACGACATGTGGCTGAACGAGGGGTTCACCGTCTATTTCGAGAACCGCATCATGGAGGCCCTCTATGGCGAGGACCGCGCCCTGATGCTGCGCGCCCTCGGCTGGGGCGACCTGCAGACCGAGATGGCGGACCTGCCGCCGGCCGACACCCGGCTGCACCTCGACCTCGAGGGACGCGATCCCGACGAGGGCCTGACCGACGTCGCCTATGAAAAGGGTGCCGCCTTCCTGTTCACCATCGAGCGCCTCGTCGGCCGGGCGCGGTTCGACGCCTGGCTGAAGGGCTATTTCGAGCGCAACGCCTTCCGGCCCATGACCACTGAACTGTTCCTCGAGGACATCCGCACCCATCTGGTCACGACCCGCGCGCTCGAGGACCAGCTGCTGATGGACGCCTGGATCTACCAGCCCGGCATGCCGTCGAACTGGCAAGCCCCGGTATCCAACGCCTTCGTTCCCGTGGATGCCGCGGCCCTGGCCTTCCATGCCGGCGGCCCTGCCCCAGCCGTGGCCTGGGCCGGCTGGTCGACGCAGGAGCGGCAGCGCTTCCTCGCCTGGCGTCCGGCGGCCCGGGTCGACGGCACCGACTGGCTGACGCCGGCCCAACTGGCCGATCTGGAAGCGACGCTGAACCTGCGTCAGGAAGGCAATGCCGAGGTCGTCTTCGCCTGGCTGCAGATCGCGGTCCAGCATCGCTACCAGCCCGCCGTGCCTACGCTGGAACATTTCCTGACCACCATGGGCCGCCGCAAATTCGTCCTGCCGCTGTTCACCAGCCTGTGGGCCGAGGGCGACTGGGGCCGGGCCATCGCCACACCGCTCTATGCCCGGGCCCGACAGGGCTATCACCCGGTGACGACCAATTCCGTCGATGCGGTGGTGGGAAGACCGTGAGACAGACTCCTTCCCCCTTCACGGGGGAAGGTGGCAGGCGAAGCCTGACGGATGGGGGCTGGCGGCGGCGAAGTCTCGCACGAGGGACGGCGCGCCCGACAGAGCCCCCATCCGAGCCGCTCCGCGGCCCACCTTCCCCCGAAATGGGGGAAGGACGACCAACGCCCATGTGACCAGCCGCTGCTTGGCTTAACCATCGCGGATCACTAGGTTCCGCTCGAAAGTGGCGATCAACGCCGCACGACCTCAGGAGACGCCCCGATGCATGACGCCGCCCAAACCGACGCCGCCGCCCGGCTCGACACGGAAAACCCGCTCGGCGTCGACGGCTTCGAGTTCGTCGAGTTCACCGGTCCTGATCCCGCATCCATGGTCGCCCGGCTGGAGCTGATGGGCTTCACCCAGACGCACGTGAGCCCGGCCAACGACGCGGTGCGGCTGAAACAGGGCGACATCACCCTGCTGGTCAACCGCTCGCACAAGGGCCAGGCGGGTGAGTTCGCCACCGAGCACGGCCCCTCGGCCAACGGCATGGCCTTCCGGGTCAGCAACGCGAAAGCCGCCTTCGACGGTGCCGTGTCGCGCGGGGGCCGTCCGGCCGAAGGCCACGACGGCGGTGCGCTCGGCGGCGGCTATCCCTACATCCTGCAGGGCATCGGCGGCTCGCTGCTCTACCTCGTCGACCAGTATGGCGACGGCGGTTCGCTGTACGACGGCTGGGACGAGATCGAGGGCTGGGAAGAGGCCGAGCGCAAGAACAACGTCGGCCTGCACATGCTCGACCACCTGACCCACAATGTGCGCCGCGGCCAGATGCGCACCTGGTCCGGCTTTTACGGCGACGTCTTCAATTTCGAAGAGCAGAAATATTTCAACATCAAGGGCAAGGCGACCGGGCTGCTGTCCCAGGCCATGATCGCGCCCGACCGCGCCATCCGCATTCCGCTAAACGAGAGCCAGGACGAGAACTCCCAGATCGAGGAGTTCCTCCGCCGCTACAACGGCGAGGGCATCCAGCATATCGCGCTCGCCACCGACGACATCTTCGAGACGGTGGAAGAGCTGAAGCGCCGCGGCATTCCCTTCCAGGATACAATCGAGACCTATTTCGACCTGATCGACAAACGCCTTCCGGGCCACGGCCACGACGTCGCCCGCATGCGGCTGAACCGCATCCTGATCGACGGTTCGGACGAGGACGGTCTGCTGCTGCAGATCTTCACCCAGGACACCTTCGGACCGATCTTCTTCGAGATCATCCAGCGCAAGGGCAACCAGGCGTTCGGAGAGGGCAATTTCCAGGCCCTGTTCGACTCCATCGAGCTGGACCAGATCCGGCGCGGCGTCATCAAGGTGGATGCCTGAGTTCCGCTTCGGCCCGCCGGCCTGGCTGCCCTGGCTGGGACCCGTTCTGGCGGCCGTGGTCGGTGCCCTGATCGGCGAATACGGCCTCGGCGGCGGCTTCTGGACGGTGCTCGCCGCCGCCCTCGTCTGCGGGTTCGCGCCGATTTTGGGCTATCGCATCTGGAAATGGCGGCATCATCGGCGGGGATAGGCCGCTCGGCCTGCCTGTCAGCTGACAGACAGGCCGTTTCTTTGCCGCCTGGCTGCTGTCTGAGCCGCTTCCAGGGCCATCGGATCGTGGTCAGCGGGTGACCCCACCTTCAGGGCCCGGCGGGGGAACAGGGCAACACCATGTTTCCCTCTTCAGGGCGGGCCTGGCCGGTAAGAACGGACTGATAGACAGTTTCAAGGGCCTCCGGGCCCTCATGACTCGAAACCCGCAACCAGCCATTGGCGGCGATGAATCCTTCCAGCGCCACCTGTATCCGGGCGTTGAACATCTCGCCGCCCCAGTCCTTGATGCGCTGGCGCACCCGATCCGGCGCGAAGAAGAAGACAGGTCTGGGTCCCGGCAGTCGGCCCGGGCCGACCGCGCCTCCGGCCTGATGGGTGCTGCCGACGACCGCGCTGTGAACCAGTTGTTCGCCGAGGCTGTGATGGACCGCGGCCACCACCTCAGGGCTACCGGCGAAGTCGACGAACACGACGCGCCCTTCGACCGGGTTGTCCACGAGCGTGTCATAAGTCCGGGTTTCAGCGAAATAGCCGACGCTTTCGACAAAGCCGGTGTTGCGCGCAGAGGTCAGGGCGATAACGCGCACGCCGCGCAGGGCCAGCAGCCAGGCAAGGCCGAGCGCGGTCTTGCTGGAGGCGCTGGACAGGATGAAGGTGGTCGCGCCGAAGTCCCCTTGGTGGGAGAAATAGTCGTCCAGCAGGAAGGCGGTCAGGAACAGTGGGCGCAGCAGCGCGATCTGGTCGTCAAGCGGGCCGGGCGCGGCCTCGACGAGGCTGTTGTAGGCTGACGGCAGATCGGCGCGATGCGGCGACACATCGACCACCCCCCGGGCCTTGCGCTCCAGCCGGGTGAGCCACCAGGTCGACATCGGCAGATAGCCGAACAGGCGGGTGCCGACGGCGATCGAGTCGACCGTCGAACGCAGCACCCGGGCGAAGCCCCAGACCGGAATCCGGCCCCAGTTTCCCTCCGCCGGAAAGAACCTCCAGTACCCGAGACGATCACCGTAGACGCCATAGGTGATGTTGTTGGCGGTCAGGGAAAACCGCTCGACTTCCAGCACCAGTTCGCCGTCCTCCAGCGTGACCGTGTCCGGCGCAGGCAGAGGGCGAATCTCGGTCAGGGACAGCTCTGTCCGGTCGATCAGAAAGTCCCAGTCCTGCATCGAGCGCCCTCTTCTGACCTGTCGGCCCGGCGGGTTGTGGACGATAACGCCGGTCGCTACGGATGATGAGACCGGGGGGCCGGGGGAGCAAGACCAGATGACAGACCCGACCCGGATCGAGACGGATTATCTGGTTGTGGGCAGTGGGGCCGTGGGCCTCGCCTTTGCCGACACCCTGCTGACGGAAAGCGAGGCCCGGATCACCATCGTTGACCGGCATGGCAAGCCGGGTGGTCACTGGAACGACGCCTATGCCTTCGTGGCCCTGCACCAGCCCTCGGCCTTCTATGGCGTCAACTCCCTGCCTTTGGGGTCGGGGCTGAAGGACACGCACGGGCTCAATGCCGGTCTGTATGAGCTGGCGTCCGGCCCGGAGGTGTGCGGCTATTTCGACGCCGTGATGCGCCGCCGGCTGCTGGCCAGCGGTCGCGTCGACTATTATCCGATGACGGACTGGCGTGGCGACGGACGCATGGTCTCCCTGCTGACGGGGGAGGAAACCCGGGTGCAGGTCCGGCGCAAGACGGTCGATGCGACCTGGTTCGGCACCTCCGTCCCCTCGACCCACACGCCGGGCTTCAGCGTCGCCGACGGGGTGCGGCTGGTGACGCCGAACGCCCTGCCCCATCTGGCGCAGCAGGGCGGTCCGACCCCCGGGCGCTACATCATTCTGGGGGCGGGCAAGACCGCCATGGACGTCGGGGTCTGGCTGATCGGCTCCGGCGTGCCGGCGGATCGGATCACCTGGGTCCGGCCGCGCGAGTCCTGGCTGATCAACCGTCTGACCACCCAGCCGGGCGCTGAATTCTTCCATGAGTCGATCGGGGCCCAGGCCCGCGCCTACCAGGCCTTCGCTACGGCCCCGACCATCGATGCCCTGTTCGAACAGCTGGAGGCAGCGGGCAATATGCTGCGGATCGACCGGTCTGTCCGCCCGCAGATGTTCCACTGCGCCACGATTTCGACCGGCGAGGTCGAGACGTTGCGCCTGATCACCGATGTCCTCCGCCATGGCCGGGTGCGTGCGATCGAGGCCGGGGGACTGCGCTTCGACGACGCCTTTGTCCCGGTCGAGGACGGGGCCCTGTATATCGACTGCACCGCCTCGGCCGTCACCCGTCGCCCGCCGGTGCCGATCTTCGAGGGCGACCGCATCACCCTGCAGATGGTCCGGGTGCCAGCCCCGACCTTCAGCGCCGCCCTGGCCGCCTGGGTCGAGGTCCACATCGCCAATGAAGCCCGCCAGAATGAGCTGTGCGCCACCGGCGGCCTGCCCGATCAGGTCGGGGACTATCCGCAGGCCGAACTGGCCAATCTGCGCAACCAGCTGGTCTGGTCGAGCGAGCCGGAGCTGCGCCGCTGGATACGGGAGAGCCGCCTCGACGGCTTCGCCAAGGTGGTCAAGGCGGTGACGCCGGACGAGGCCGACAAGATGGCGGTGCTGCTGGACCTTCGCGACCGGGCATGGCCGGCGGCCGCCAATCTGGAGCGTCTGGCACGTTCGGCCACGGGGAGCCTGTCCGCGTCGACAGCCATCTGATGTCCGCAGGCGGCATCCGGGCCCGCGGCAGCCGTCGTTGCCGTTTCACCTGCCTAGTGAAAATCCCGCGACCCCGGCAGCACCCGCACATCCCTTGGGTGCCGTCCCCGCGCCGGCGCATGGCCGGATCCCGGCGCGGACTCCGGCGTCAGGTCTCCCAGCATCGGGGTCCAGTCCTCCAGATCCTCAACCACCAGATGGGTCACGCCCTCGGCCGTCTGCACCTTGCCCCGGGCCAGCACCATGCGCGCGCCCATGGCGACCGGCCGGAACCGTTCGAACACATCGGGCCAGACCACCAGATTGGCCACGCCGGTCTCGTCCTCGAGGGTCATGAAACAGACGCCCTTGGCCGTGCCGGGCCGCTGCCGCACCAGCACGACGCCGCCCACCGCGACCCTCCGGCCGTTGGGTCGCGCCGGATAGTCGCGCGCCGACAGCGCCCCGGCCCGCGTCAGCCGTTCGCGCAGGAAGGCGACCGGATGGCCCTTCAGCGACAGGCGGAGGGTCTGGTAGTCACTGACCACCTCTTCCGACGCGGCCAGCACCGGCAGGGCCTCAGGGGCGCGGCCGTCGGCCTCGTTCAGCCCCATGGCCTCGAACAGCGGGGCCGATGACGCCGGGGCCGCTCCCCTGGCCGCCCACAGCCCCTGCCGGCGCGTCAGGTCCAGCGAACCGTAGGCATCCGCCTCGGCCAGCCGGTCCAGCGCCGACGGCGTCAGGCCCGCGCGACGACGCAGATCATCGAGATCGGCGAACGGGCCGTCGGCCCGCGCCGCCACGATCGCCTCGGCCCAGACCGTCTTGAACCCGTCGATGGAGCGCAGGCCCAGCCGCAGCGCATGGCGTTTCCGGCGCGGGCGCTTCTCGAGCGTGGCGTCCCAGGCGCTGGCGTTCACATCCGGGTGCCGCACCTCGACGCCGTGCTCGCGCGCGTCGCGGACGATCTGGGCCGGGGCGTAGAAGCCCATCGGCTGGCTGTTCAGCAGACAGGCCGCGAACACATCGGGGTACAGCCATTTCACCCAGGCCGAGACATAGACCAGATGGGCGAAGGAACAGGCGTGGCTCTCGGGAAAGCCGTACTCCCCGAACCCCTTGATCTGGTTGAAACAGTTCTGGGCGAACTCGGGATCATAGCCGCGCGCGATCATCCGCCCGACCATCTTGTCCTCGAAATTGCCGATGGTCCCGTCATGCCGGAAGGTGGCCATGGCGCGGCGCAGGCCGTTGGCCTCCTCGCCGGTGAACTCGGCCGCCACCATGGCGATCTTCATCGCCTGTTCCTGGAACAGAGGCACGCCCAAGGTCTTGCGCAGGACCCGTTTCAGCTCCTGCGGGTCGGCCGTCGATCCCGGCATGTCGAACGCATAGACCTGCCCGCGCGCCTCCACCGCCCGCCGCTCGGCCCGGCGCTGCAGATAGGGGTGCACCATCCTGCCCTGGATCGGGCCGGGCCGGACGATCGCCACCTGCACCACCAGATCGTAGAATTCCTTCGGCCTCAGGCGCGGCAGCATCGACATCTGCGCCCGGCTCTCGACCTGGAAGACGCCCACCGAATCCGCCCTGCACAGCATCCGGTACACCCCCCGCCGCTCCCTCGGCACGGCCGCGGTATCCGGCAAGGGACGGCCATAGGTCTCGCCGATCATGCGGAAGGCCCGCTTCATCGCCGTCAGCATGCCCAGCGCCAGCACATCGACCTTCATCAGCTTGAGGAAGTCGATGTCGTCCTTGTCCCATTCGATGAAGGTCCGGTCGGCCATGGCCGCATTGCCGATCGGCACGATCTCGATCAGCGGTGTCTGGCTCAGCACGAAGCCGCCGACATGCTGGCTGAGATGGCGAGGAAATTTGATCAGTTCCGCCGTCAGGTCCAGCGCCAGACCCAGGCGCACGTCGTCCCGGCTCAGCCCGGCGCGGTCGACATGGTCGGGCTTCACCTCAGCCCCCCAGGAGCCCCAGACCGTGTCGGCCATGCGGGCGGTGACATCCTCGGTCAGACCCAGCGCCTTGCCCACGTCGCGGATCGCCGAACGCGGCCGGTAGTGGATGATCGTCGCCACGATCCCCGCCCGGTCGCGGCCATAGCGCTGATAGACATACTGCATCACCTGTTCGCGCCGCTCGTGCTCGAAGTCGACGTCGATGTCGGGCGGCTCGGAGCGGTTGGCCGAGATGAACCGCTCGATCAGCATGTCCTGGCTGGTCGGATCGACATTGGTGATCCCCAGACAGAAGCAGATCACCGAATTCGCCGCCGATCCCCGGCCCTGGCACAGGATGGGATCCGGTCGGGCCCGCGCCCAGGCGACGATGTCGTGGACGGTTAGGAAATAGGGCGCATACCCCAGGGTCCGGACGAGTTTCAGCTCCTTGAGGATAGTGGCGCGGATGCGGTCGGGCACCCCGCCGGGCCAGCGCGCCCTCGCCCCCTTCAGCGTCAGCCGCGCCAGCCAGCCTTGCGGCGAATGGCCCGCCGGCACCGGTTCGTCCGGGTACTGATAGCTGAGCTCCCTGAGCGAGAAGCTACAGGCTCGCGCCACGTCCATGGTCCGCGCCAGCGCCGCCTCATGGCCCCGGAACAGCCGCGCCATCTGCGCCGGGGGCTTCAGATGCCGCTCGGCGTTGGCCTGCAAAAGCCGCCCCGCCCTGTCGATGGTCGTGCCCTCGCGGATGCAGGTCAGGACGTCCTGCAGCATCCGCCGGTCGGGGTGGTGATACAGCACCGCATTGGTGGCGATCATCGGCGCGCCGGTCCGGTGCGCCATCGCCGCCAGCCGGTTCAGCCGCTTGCGGTCATCGCCCCGCCACAGGGGGGCCGCCGCCAGATACAGGTCATCCAGCCAGCGCTTTCGCCATATTGCCAGCCGCGCCTCGAAGGCGGCGTCGGGCTGTTCCGGCGAGGGCACCAGGGCGATCATCCCCTCGCCCAGCCCGACCGCCTGGTCGAAGCTCAGCCGTGTCTCGGCCTTTTCGATCCGTTCGGCGTCGGGATCGGCCCCCGCCTGGGGGACGGCCTCGCTCTTGCCCAGCGACAGCAGCCGGCACAGGCGGCCATAGGCGGCGCGATCGCGCGGGAAGACGATCAGTTCCGTCCCGTCCGTGAACCCCAGCCGCGCCCCGATCACCAGCGGCAGGTCCACCCCCTCGGCCCCCATCAGCGCCCGCACCATGCCCGCCAGCGTATTGCGGTCGGCCACGCCGATGGCGGCCAGCCCCAGCGATTTCGCCTGCATCGCCAGCTCGCCCGGATGCGACGCCCCCTCCAGAAAGCTGAAATTCGTCATCGCCCCCAGTTCGGCATACCGGCCGTCCCAGCCCGGGCCGCTCATGGCAGTACCCCGTGCATCCACCACGACGGCGCGCGCTCTTCGGCCGCGCCCGAGAACTCGCGCCCGTACAGGCCCTCGCGGAACAGCCAGTAGCGGGCCCCCGCGTCATCCTCGACGCGGTAGTAGTCGCGGGTGCGGACCTGCCGGTCGTCGGGCCGGGGCCGCCACCATTCGGGCGACAGCCGCTCGGGGCCGTCGGAGCGGACCACCCGCCGCGCCAGACGCCGCCAGATGAAGCGTACGGGCGCGCCGTCGGGCAGTTCGGCCAGGGCCTCGACCGGCTCGGGCGGATCCAGCAGCAGGATGGGGCGACGCGCGTCCGCATCCGCCCGTGCCGTCGGGCCGCGTCCCAGCGCCGGCCGCCATCGTTCGGCGCGTTCGGGGATCCAGCTGTCGACCGGCTGGCACGTCAGCACCCGCGCCTCGCCCAGGCGTGCGGCCAGGCGGTCGATCAGGGCGGCCAGGCTCTCGGCCTGTCTGGCCTCGGCCTCGCTCTCCAGCGCCCCCTGCCGGGGCGTCATCGGCTCGACCTCGTCGGCCGTCAGCATCAGGGCGTCGAGGCCGAAGCCCAGTTCCAGCCGTCCCAGCCCCGCCTCGCGGAACAGCCGCAGCCAGATCCCGGCATCCCGCCCCGGCCGACCCATCCGCACCGACAGGCCTGTGGTCCCGCCGTCGGACCGGAAGCCGGTCAGGGTCAGGGCCCTGGCACCCTGCCCGTCGCGCACCAGCGGCGCGGACAGGTCGACGACCAGATCCGTCAGACGCGCCTCCACCCCCTCGAGGTCGCCGACCGGCTCCATCCAGGCCTGCCAGGCCCGATATTTCGGCGGCGGCCGCACCGGTGTCAGGGCCTCGCCCGCGAAGCCCAGCGCCTGATCCAGCCGCTGCACCAGACCCACGCCGTCCCCGTCGCGGAACCGCCGCGCCAGTCCCGCCCGGGGCATGGGATAGAGGTCACCGATCCGCTTCAGGCCGAAGCGCCGCGCCTGCGCCAGCGTGCGGTCGTCGATGCGCAGGGCTTCGACCGGCAAGGGGGCCAGCAGGCCGCGCACGGTCTCGTCGTCGGCGATGCCGCCGTCACCCTCGGCCTCGCCCCAGCGGGCCAGGGCCCAGGCGGCGGCGGGCGTCGGGGCCATGGCCGCCCGCGCCCGCGACCCGGCCCCGGCCAGCCGGTCCCCGATCTGCGCCAGCAGGGCCGACTCGCCGCCGAACAGATGGGCGGCCCCGGTGAGGTCGAGGAACAGCCCCTCCAGCCCTTCATACCCCGAGCCTTCCCGACCCGGATCGATACTGACCGACGGCGACCAGCGCTCGGCCCAGACCGCCAGCGCCGTCAGGGCACGGGCCTCGGCCTCGGGATCGGCGGGCTTGCAAATCAGGTGCGGGATCATGGCCAGGGCGTCGGCCTGGGTCTGGCCACGCCGCAGACCGGCCACCCGCGCCGCCGGATTGAGGGCGTGCAGGATCGCCGCGCCCCGGCTGTTCTTCAGGATCAGGGCGAACGGGGTTTTGGGGTCAAGGGCGGGGTCAGGCGGCGAGGCCGGACGACGCGCCCGCATGGCCGATCGACGCCAGACCGAGATCGGCCAGTCGATCAGCCAGACGGAGACGATGCGTCTCATCATCCTGCTCCAGCATCCACGCCCCCGGGCGTTCGCCGCGCCCGCGCACCAGTTCGGCGGCCAGCCGCGCCGGGCCGGGTGCCTTCACGTCATCCGGATCGACGCCACTGGCGCGGGTCGATATCCGCCAGCGCCGACGCGCCGCGCTGAGCCCGTCCAGCCCGCGCGGCAAGATCAGCCCCACGCAGCCGCCCTGTTTGGCGGCGAAATCCAGCCGCCGCGTCTGGGTCAGGGTCGCCTCATCCACCGCGCCCAGAGCCAGGGACACGGCACCCGAACGCAAGGCCTGCTCCAGCGTCCAAAGCGCCTCGGCCATCGTCGCCACGGGGGCCAGGATCAGCGAAATGCCCGGCAGGCCGGGACCATGGGGCCGGCCCTGCTCGCTGAACCACGCGCGGGTCGCCGTCATCAGCACGGGCCGCTCGTCCCCCTCCAGCCGGCGTGAAAGGGCGAACAGCATCAACGCCGCCCCGTCCTTGGGCCCCGCCGCGCACGCCTCTTCCAGCGGCGCGGGCCGCTGCGGAAACAGGTCGGGCGATGACAGGGGCGAGGGGGTCATGAGGGTCCAGAAATCCAGATGTTCACTCTTTGTTCTAACTGATGGCGGAGTCAAACGGGAATCGCAGCCGACCCCTGTTATGGCTCTGGCGTGCTCAAGTGGCCCGGGGGATGCAGGGGAATCACCGGATCAACCGCCAGCGATCCATAAAGAGACGAAATTCCGGAATGCCCATTCGACCCCTGTCGGCAAGTGATTTTCCCGCCATCCAGGCGCTGCACCGTCATGTCGGCTGGCCGCCAAGGTCGCTGGCCGGCTGGCGATGGCTCCATGAAAATCCGGCCCGCGCCGCGATCAATGCGCCCGCCGGATGGGTCGTCGACGGTCCGGACGGCCTTCCTGCCGGCCATGTCGGCAACCTGGTCCAGAGATACTGGTCAGGCAGTCAGCCGATGTACGGCGCGACGGCCTATTCGATTATCGTGACTCCGCCGGTAAGGGGTACCAGTCGCGAGATGCTGGATGCCTTCGCCCGTCAGCCGGGTGTGTTCGCCGCCTGGGTCTTCAACGCCAACAGCACGTCCCAGCCGCTCTATGCACGCCACGACATGCGCGCCTGGCCGGAACAGACCCATTCTCTGAAACTGAGCTGGATTGTCGATCCGGTTCCGCTGGCGCTGGGACGGCTGTATCGCGCCGCGCATCGGCTGGCACCCGATGCCGTATCCGGTTGGGGCGAGCGACTGATGCATGACCGGCTGGCCAGGGACCCGCGCCTGACCTTGCCGACGGGCGTGGCGGTGCTGGGCGAGCTCCGGGACCAATCAAGGTATGGCGAATTCTGGGACGCCCTGCGCGCCGAGGGCCGCCTGCTGGCTGATCGGAGCCCTGAGACACTCCGATGGCGGTTGAGCGATCCCGACATCACCGTCCCGCCGCTGATCCTGGCCTTCAGCCGCGGGAGCGACATCACCGGCTACGCCATGGCGATGATGGCCAAGGCCAATATCCTGGAGGCCCCGATCCTGGAAATCCTGGATCTGGAAGCCCTGGTCGACGACGTCGAAGCCATTCCGGCGCTGATGCAGGGTCTGATCACGGCGGCCAGACAGATGGGCGCGGCCAAGCTGCGTATCCAGACCGTCAGTCCGTACCTGCTGGACAGGCTGGGCCACCTCGGCAAACGGGCGCGGCGCGAAGGTGGCTGGGGGCATTGCCACGTGCGGTTAGCACCGGACGGTCCCGATCCGGCCCTCTGGTCCCCGACGCCTTATGACGGCGACTACGCCATGTGTTTGAGACCCTTGCCGTTCCAGGCCGACCGTCGGGCGCACGCCGGCGGCCGGGTAGGTGATGGCACCGAACGCCTGAAAGCGTTCCAGTGAGACACCGGTCTTGATGGATACCCGACCCGTTGCTGAATTCAGGTCGATTCGACCCGGGGCAAAAATGCTCTAGGCGCGCGGATGCGCCTTCAGCGCGTCGCGGATCTCGGCCAGCAGCGCCTCGGTCGCCGTCGGCACGGGCGCGACTTCAGGTTCGGCGGCCTTCTCGCGACGCAGCCTGTTGATCGCCTTGACCATCAGGAACACCACAAACGCCACAATGGCGAACTGGATCAGGGTGTTGATGAACGCGCCATACTGGATCGCCACCTCCTCGACCGCATCGGTGGACAGGTCCTCAGGAGCCAGCACCCATTTCAGCTTGGAAAAATCGACCTTGCCGAGCAGCAGGCCGATCGGCGGCATGACCACCTGTTCCACCAGGCTGGTGACGATCTTGCCGAAGGACGCACCGATGATCACACCGACCGCAAGGTCGATGACATTGCCCCGGGAGATGAACTCCTTGAATTCGGTGGCCAGGCTCATCGTCACGCTCCGGGTCAGGCGTCGCCGGCGTTCAGCCGCTCACGCAGCTCCTTGCCACTCTTGAAGAAGGGCACGGCCTTGGCCGGCACATCGACGGTTTCGCCGGTGCGCGGGTTGCGCCCGGCCCGCGCCGGTCGCGAGCGCACGGAAAAGGCACCGAAGCCGCGCAGTTCAACGCGGCCGCCGTCGCCCAGCGAATCGACCATCTGGCCGAGCACGATATTCACCACCCGCTCGACCTCGGCGTGGGTCAGATGGGTGTTCTCGGCAGCGAGCTTTTCGATCAGCTCAGACTTTATCATGGCCAGGCCCCCGCCCTGTTCAGCCCTTCCCAGGCCCATACGGGTGCATCCGAGCGCAGGATGCAACCCCACCCTAGCCTTCACCTGTCAGGGGAAAAAGCCCCGAGATGCGGATTCGCGGGCGAAATGTCCGTTAACGCTCATAAATCTGCGTATTCCGCGCATGAAAAAGGCGGCGGGATCGCTCCCGCCGCCTGGTCCATGATCAGATCACAAAGGATGTCAGTCCTTGGAAGCGGCCTTCTCGCGCATGGCCGCGCCCAGGATATCGCCCAGCGAGGCGCCCGAGTCCGAAGACCCGAACTGTTCGATCGCCGCGGTTTCGTCCTTCATTTCCAGAGCCTTGATCGACACCGAGACGCGGCGCGAGGCCTTGTCGATGCCGGTGACCATGGCGTCGACGCGGTCGCCGACCGAATAACGCTCGGTGCGCTGGTCGTTGCGGTCGCGGGACAGGTCGGACTTGCGGATGAAGGCAGTCGCCGGGGCGTCGTCTTCACCGAACTTGACCTCGATGCCGCCGGTCTCGATCGACGTCACGGTGACGGTGACCTGCTGGCCCTTCTTGAAGGTGTCGCCCTCCATCGGATCGCCGCCCAGCTGTTTGATGCCCAGCGAGACGCGTTCCTTCTCGACGTCGACGTCCAGCACCTTGGCCTTGACGGTTTCGCCCTTGCGATAGCGCTGGATGGCTTCCTCGCCGGAGACGTTCCAGTCGAGGTCGGACAGGTGCACCATGCCGTCGATGTCGTTGTCCAGGCCGATGAACAGGCCGAACTCGGTGGCGTTCTTGACCTCGCCCTCGACGGTCGAGCCGATCGGATTGGCGGCCACGAAGGCATCCCACGGATTGTCCTGGGCCTGCTTGAGGCCCAGCGAGATGCGGCGCTTGGAGGCGTCGACATCCAGAACCACGACGTCGACTTCCTGCGAGGTCGAGACGATCTTGCCGGGGTGGACGTTCTTCTTGGTCCAGGACATTTCCGAGACGTGGACCAGGCCTTCAACGCCGGCTTCCAGCTCAACAAACGCGCCGTAGTCGGTGATGTTGGTGATGCGGCCGGTCATCTTGGCACCGACCGGGTATTTGGCTTCGACGCCGTCCCACGGATCGGTCTGCAGCTGCTTCATGCCGAGGCTGATGCGCTGGGTGTCCGGGTTGATCTTGACGATCTGGACCTTGACGGTGTCGCCCACGGCGAGGACCTGCGAGGGGTGCGAGACGCGCTTCCACGACATGTCGGTGACGTGCAGCAGGCCGTCGATGCCGCCCAGGTCCACGAACGCGCCGTAGTCGGTGATGTTCTTGACCACGCCTTCGCGGACTTCGCCTTCCAGCAGCTGGCCGACCAGTTCGGTGCGCTGTTCGGCGCGGGCTTCTTCAAGGATGGCGCGACGCGAGACGACGATGTTGCCGCGCGGACGGTCCATTTTCAGGATGGCGAAGGGCTGTTCCTTGCCCATCAGCGGACCGACGTCGCGCACCGGGCGGATGTCGACCTGCGAACCCGGCAGGAAGGCCGAGGCACCGCCGAGGTCGACGGTGAAGCCGCCCTTGACGCGCCCGACGATGGCACCGTTGACCGGCTGGCCTTCGGCGAACACGACTTCCAGACGGGTCCAGGCTTCTTCGCGGCGGGCCTTGTCGCGGCTGATGACGGCTTCACCCAAGGCGTTTTCGACGCGCTCGAGATAGACTTCGACATTGTCGCCGAGCTTCGGAATGACGGCGCCTTCGCCGATGCCGAACTCGCGGGCCGGGATGCGGCCTTCGGTCTTCAGACCGACGTCGATGATCAGGATGTCCTTTTCGATGCCGACGACGCGGCCGTGGACGACCTGGCCTTCGCCGAGGTCGCGGCCCTGAAGGGTTTCGTCGAGCAGCGCGGCGAAGTCGTCACGCGAGGGGGAGAAGCTGGTGTCAGTCATGCAGTTGAGAGGTTTCTAACGGCTGTGGCGCGCGGCCGGACGGCCTCGCGCGAGGTGAGTGTGAATGCCCCTCAAGCAGCTGAGCGCCGCGCGCGAGGCGATAGGGAAAGGGTTAGTCAGGTCACACGACGCGAGGCCAATCAGAGCCAGAATGCCCGCGGAAGCCGAGGATGACGCGCTGGATTTGCCTTGGGGTCCCTAGAGACCCTTCCGGACACGCGCCGCCTCGACGATACGGCGGGCCGCATCGAAGGCCGCCTCTATATCCATTTCGGTCGTATCCAGCAAGACGGCGTCGTCAGCCTGGACCATGGGGGCGGCCCCGCGGCCGGCATCACGCTCGTCGCGACGGACGATATCGGCCAGCATGTCCTCATAGGCGATCGCATCACCGCGGCCGGTGAGTTGCTTCCAGCGGCGCAGGGCGCGGACCTCCGGGGTCGCGGTCACGAACAGCTTGGCCGGCGCGTCCGGAGCGATCACGGTGCCGATATCGCGCCCGTCCAGCACCGCCCCGCCGGGCTGGGCGGCGAAGGTCTTCTGGAATTCCAGCAGGGCCGCCCGCACGCCGGGATAGCCCGCCGTACGGCTGGCCGCCTCGCCTGCTGCCCCGCTGGTCAGCCGTTCAGTGTCCGACAGGCTCTCGGCCTTCAGGGCCCGGGCCACGGCCACGGCCGCCGCCTCGTCGTCCAGCGACCCGCCCGCATCCAGCACGCCCAGCCCGACGGCGCGGTACAAAAGACCGGTGTCGAGGAACGGCAGGCCGTAGTCGCACGCCAGCCGCGCGGCGATGGTGCCCTTGCCCGAGGCGGCGGGCCCGTCGACGGCGATGATGAGGGAAGCGGTCATTCGGACGCTGCGATATCCGCCCCGAGGCTGCGCATCAACTCAATGAAGTCCGGAAAGCTCGTGGCGATCATGCCCGGCTCGTCGACGGTGACCGCGTCCTCCGCCGCCAGACCCAGCACCAGATGGCTCATGGCGATGCGGTGATCCCCGTGGGTGGTCACGGTCGCCCCGCCCCGCACCGGGCCGCCGAAGACGGTGAACCCCTCGGGCTCCTCCTCGACCATGACGCCGCAGGCTTTCAGCCCCGCCGCCATCAGGGCGATGCGGTCGCTCTCCTTGACCCGCATCTCGCCGATGCCGCGCATCACCGTCGCTCCGGTCGCGAAGGCGGCCGTGGCGGCGAGAACGGGATATTCGTCGATCATCGAGGCGGCGCGCTCCGGCGGCACGACCACGCCCCTGAGCTTCGAATGCCGGGCCGTGACGTCCCCGACCTCCTCGCCGCCCGCCATGCGGCGGTTCGAGACGGTCAGATCTGCCCCCATCTCGCGCCAGGTCTCGAACAGGCCGGTGCGCAGCGGATTGAGCATCACCCCTTCGACCGTGACTTCGGACCCCGGAACGATCAGTCCCGCCGCCAGCGGAAAAGCCGCCGAAGATGGATCGCCCGGCACGGACACGGCGGTTCCGGTCAGGGCCTGCCCGCCCTTGAGACTGACCCGCCAGCCTGTTCCCATCGGCACGACACCCACCTCGACGCCGAAGGCGCGCAGCATCCGCTCGGTGTGATCCCGGCTGCGCTCCGGCTCGGTCACCGTGGTCACGCCATCCGCATTCAGCCCGGCCAGCAGGATCGCCGACTTGATCTGGGCCGAGGCGACGATCTGCTCATAGTCGATGCCCGTCAGACCACCGCCCGTGATCCGGACCGGCAGGCGATCCTCGGCGGCCTGCCAGTCGAAGCGTGCCCCCATGTCGGCCAGCGGCCCCGTGACCCGCTTCATCGGCCGTTTCCGCAGTGAGGCGTCTCCGTCGAAAGTGGTCGTGACGGCATGGCCCGCCGCCGCCCCCATCAGCAGCCGCACGCCGGTGCCGGCGTTGCCGCAGTCGATGACGCCGGCCGGCGGTTTGAACCCGCCCTGCCCCGTCACCCGCCAGCGCCCCTCGCCCAGCCGCTCCACCTCAGCCCCAAAGGCCTCGACCGCCCGGGCTGTCGCCAGAACGTCGTCGCCTTCCAGAAGGCCCGCGATGTCGGTGACGCCGGTCGCCATCGCCCCCAGGATCAGGGCGCGATGCGACATCGACTTGTCGCCCGGGGCGCGCACGAGGCCGTTCAGCGGAGCGCTGCGGCGGGCGGTCAGATGGCTTGGGGTCGACACCCTGCGGTCTCCGGGAGGCTCAGCGGGCCCAGTGTCGGAGGGCGAGCGCGGAGATGGTTTTTGACAGCGGCCTCCGGGGGTGGCAAGGGAGCCGCCCCATTTCCCAACTCCCGCCAAAGGTCTTCAACCGTGGCTAAACCCGAACTGGGCCAGAAGCAGGTCTGCCCGAACTGCCAGGCCAAATTCTATGACCTGGGCCGCCGCCCGGCTCATTGCCCCAAATGCGCGACCGAATTCGATCCGGAGGAGGCGCTGAAGCTGCGCAACCGCCGTGGCCGTCCGGCCGGCTATGCCGCCGACGAAACCGACGAGGATCAGGTCAAGGACAAGAAGACCGACGGCGACGAGGACGAGGAAGAAGAAGCCGTCACGACGCCCGAGATCGACGAGGAAGGCCATGAGCCGATCCTGACCCCGGACGACGATGACGAAACCCCGGTCGATCCCACCGAAGAGTCCGGCATGGGCGAAGCGGTCGAGGACGACGACGTGCTGGCGGACGACGACGACGACGATTCTGTCCCCTTCATCGAGGACGAGGACGACGACGGCTTCGAAGACGAAATCATCACGCCCAAGGAAGACGAATAAGGGTTTTTCGAACCGTTCCCGGACCGGTTTTCCCCGGTCCGGGGGCGACGAAAATAAATGGCGAAACCGGGCTTGATCACGATCAGGCCCTGACATAGGTTCCGCCGCCTCGCAGCAGGGCCTCCCGGCCCCCAACGCGATCCGACCAAAGGCCTTGCGCCAGAGGTTCGGGGCTTTAGCTCAGCTGGTAGAGCGCTTGCATGGCATGCAAGAGGTCAGCGGTTCGACTCCGCTAAGCTCCACCATCGAAGGCCCCGCGGGAAACCGCGGGGCCTTCGTCCCATCCGGGCCGGTTGATCTCGGCCCCGGCTCGCCCCATCTGCACATCACGGTCGACGCCTCGCCGATGACGGGGGGCGCAGACGGCCAAAGGCCTGCTTCGGGGGCATGAGACGATGACGACGCGAACCATCCTGTTCGACAGCCCCTTCCTGCTGGGCTTCGACCATACCCGGGCGATGATCGACCGCGCCGCCCGTGCCGCCGCCGACAGCTATCCGCCCTACAATGTCGAGCAGCGCGGGGATCACGCCGTCCGCATCACCCTGGCCGTCGCGGGCTTCGGGCCCGAGGATCTGGCCGTCACCATCGAGGGGCGCCAGCTGACCATCGCCGGCAAGCGCGAGCCCTCGGAGACAGCGGACCAGGCCTTCCTCCACCGCGGCATCGCCGGCCGCGGCTTCGTGCGCAGCTTCGTCCTGGCGGACGGACTCGAGGTCGAGGACGCGCGGCTCGAGCACGGGCTTCTGCATGTCGACATGCGCCGACCCGAAGACCTGCCGACGGTCCGGCGCATTCCCATTACCACGGGCTGAGAAATCCGCATTTTTCCGGTCGCCGCTAACGGGGCCGGACCCATAAGCCCTCGCCGGGCGTTCGTTCAGTACAAGGAGGCGGTCTCCATGACGCCGATATTGATGACCAAGGAAGATCTCAAAGGCCTGGGCGCGCCCGACCTGGTCTATGTGCGCGAAATCCGCGCCTCTGACGTGCTGGCGGATGTCGTGGCCGAGGAGGCGAAGGGCCTGACGATCGATCCCGGGGCGACCCTGTTCGCGGTGCATGCCGCCGACGGCGAGCGTCTGGCCGTCATGCTGGACCGCGAAACAGCCTTCGCCGCCGCCGTCGCCCACGAGCTTGAGCCCGTTTCGGTCCACTGATGGAAGGGCGCTAACGCTCCGCGCGCGGCGCGGAGTTGCCTGAGCGCGGCGCTTCGCGCAGACTTCGAACGCGCTCAATCAGCCCCGCGCCGCGCGCGGGGCGATAGCGCACAAAAAATGCTCAGGCTGCCGTGGCGGGGACCTGGTCTCTGACGAACAGGGCGCGGATCGCGTCCGGGGTGCGCGCTTGACGCAGTTGCTCGCGCATCACCGGCGACCGCAGGGCGCGCGAGACCGCCGCCAGCGCCCGGAGGTGATCGGCCCCGTCCCGCGGTGGTGCGAAAAGCGCCAACAGTAGATCCACCGGGCGGTCGTCGAGGGCTCCATAGGCGACCGGCGTGTCCAGACGCACGAACACGGCGGTCACCCGCTCGATGCCCTCCAGACGCGCGTGCGGCACGGCAACGCCCGATCCGAGACCGGTCGAGCCCAGGGCTTCGCGCTCCAGAAGGGCCTCCAGAATACGGTTTTCCGGCATGCCCAGACTCTGGGCGGCCACCTCGGCCACCGTGTGCAGGGCCTGACGTTTCGACGACGCGCCGCTGCGCAGGACGACGCCGCCGTCCGCCAGCAATTCACCGATGTCCATGAGGAGTTCCCGACTCTGCCCATACATCCCGAATGGGCGGGGGCCGTTTAGACCACCCGCCTCGATTGGGGAACACTATATGCTCTTACCGTTTACCGAACCGTGACCATTGATCGACTTCGAGGTTCGCTCGGGGTCGATCCAGCCCACATTGCCGTCCGGCCGGCGGTAAACGACCGAAATTCCACCGTGCGCCGCATTGCGGAACAGCACCACCGGATAGCCGGTCATATCCAGTTCCATGACCGCGCGACCCACTGTGATGGTGCGGATTTCCGTCTCGGTCTCGGCGATGACCATACCCACGGGCGGCGGCTCATCGGGCGCGCCGGCATCGCCGAAGGCGTCATCCTCGACCGAATCCGGGCTGCGCAGGACGATGCTGCGAGCCACGTCGCGAGCCGCATTCTCGGTCTTCTCGGGCGACAGGCCGCGCGGACCGGCCTTGTGGTTCTTGAGCCGGCGCTTGTAGCGGCGGACCCGCTTTTCAAGCTTTTCAAGCGAATCCGAGAAGGCCCCGTGGGCGTCGCCGCCCAGACCGCTGGTGACGATGGCTTCTCCGGACGCCAGACGCACCCAGCAATCGACCTTGAAGCCGTGGCCGTCCTTGGACACCACGACCTCGGCCTCCTGGGCCCCGCGTTCGAAATACTTGCCGATCCCGTCCTGGAGTTCCTGGGAGATGCGCGAGCCTAACGCGTCGCCGACATCTACGTGCTTACCGCTGACCTGGATTTGCATAGGGATAGAACGCGACCGAACGCGTTTGGTGTCAACGCCGATCACCGAAATGTGGTGAAGGTTGCCGGACGCGTTCTCCCTCCCCACTTCGGGGGAGGGAGAACCCAAACGCCCTAACTGACCTTCAGCATCCGCTTGCGCTCGACCGACGACGGAATCCGCAGCGCCTCGCGATATTTCGCCACGGTCCGGCGGGCGATATCGATTCCGGCCTCGTTGAGGATCTCCACGATCCGGTCGTCGCTGAGCACATCGCCGTCGCGGCCCTCGCCGTCGATCATGGCCTTGATCCGGTGCCTTACGGCCTCGGCCGAATGGGTGGCGCCGCCGTCTGACGACTGGATCGAGGCCGTGAAGAAGAATTTCAGCTCGAATACGCCGCGCGGCGTCGAGACATATTTGTTCGAGGTCACCCGGCTGACCGTCGATTCATGCATGCCGATGGCGTCGGCCACGGTCTTCAGGTTCAGCGGCCGCAGGAACTCGACGCCGAACGCGAGGAAGGCGTCCTGCTGGCGCACGATCTCGGACGACACCTTCAGGATGGTCTTGGCCCGCTGGTCCAGCGACTTGACCAGCCAGCTGGCCTGGGCGGCGCAGTCGGCGACGAAGGTCTTCTCCACGTCCGAACGCGAGCCCGCCGCCACCACGCCATGATAGCGCTTGTCCATGATCAGGCGCGGCAGGGTGTCCGTGTTCAGCTCAATCTTCCAGCCGCCGGCCGGATCGGCCCGCACATGCACATCGGGAATCACCGTCTGCGCCGGCTCGCCGCCGAATCCGGCCCCCGGTCTCGGCGTCAGGGCCTTCAGCTCGGCGATCATCTCGGCCATGTCCTCGGCATCGACGTCGCAGGCCTTCTTCAGCGCCGTCAGATCGCGTTTGGCCAGCAGGTCGAGATTGGCCAGCAGGCAGTCCATCGCCGGATCGAAGCGGTTGCGCTCAATCAGTTGCAGCTTCAGGCATTCCGGCACCGACCGCGCCATGACCCCCGTCGGCTCGAAGCCGTGGCAGACGGTCAGCACCGCCTCGATGCGGTCCAGTGACACGCCCAGCCGCTCGGCGGTCTCGGCCAGTTCGCCGCGCAGATAGCCGCCCTCGTCCACCGCGTCGATCAGGGTCAGGGCGATGGCGTGGTCGGAGGACGAAAACCCGGCCTGGGACGCCTGGGCCTGCAGATGCTCCCACAGGGTGGCGTCGCGGGTATCCGGCTGTTCCCGGCCCTCGCCGTCGGGCAGGCCACCGCCCGAGCCGGCGCGCGACCAGTCGTTCAGCCCGACCTGGGCCTCGCCCGTCCCGACATCCTCCATCCGGTCCGAGGTGCGCTCGCCCGGGCTGGCGTCGCCATAGACGTCGTCGGAGCGCGCATCGAGTGTGCGATCCGCGTCTTGGACCCGGCCCTCGTCGAAACTCATCTCGGCGGCATCATGGCTCTCAACCGCAGCCGGCGCATCGTTTTCGCCGCCCGGCTCAGCGTCCTCGCGCTGCAACAGCGGATTGCGCTCCAGCTCGGCCTCGACGAAGGCGTCCAGCTCGAGGTTCGACAGTTGCAGCAGCTTGATCGCCTGCTGCAGCTGGGGCGTGATGACCAGTCCCTGGCCCTGCCGTATCTCCAGCCTTTGCCCGAGCACCGTTCTTTTTCCCCTGCCCCCGGGCGTGGCCCGAAACTTGCTGCGGCCACCTTGTGGCCTGACCGGTTAACGGCGTTCTAAACCGCTGGACGTCCCGCTCGCGCTTTGCTCCCCTGTCCGGACCATCCGTCCCGAGCGAGTGCCCCGATGCGCCTGATCCTGATCGCCCTGCTGCTCATGGCCCTGCCCGGTGCCGCATTCGCGCAGTCCAGCCCCGCCGAACAGACGATGATGCGGACGGTCGCGGCCGAGCACGATCGCCATATCGCCCTGCTCGAGACCCTGGTGAACCAGAACAGCGGCACGCTGAACCTGGCCGGGGTGCGGATCGTCGGCGACAGGGTCCGGGCCGAGCTGGAGCCGCTGGGCTTCGAGGTCCGCTGGGTCGACATGGCCGAGACCGGCCGTGCCGGACATCTGATCGCGACCCATGCCGGCCCCGGCCGCAACATCCTGCTGATCGGCCATCTGGACACGGTGTTCGAGGCCGACAGCCCCTTCCAGCGCTTTGAACGAAGCGGCGCGCGCGCCACGGGCCCCGGCATCGGCGACGACAAGGGCGGTGTGGTCGTCATCATCGCGGCCCTGCGCGCCATGCAGGCCGCCGGGACACTGGAGGGCTCCAATGTCACCGTGGTCCTGACGGGGGACGAGGAAAAAATCGGCTCGCCGTCCTCCGTCGCCCGACGCGACCTGATTGCCGCCGGACAGGCCGCGGCCTTTGCGCTGGAGTTCGAGAACCTCGCCCTCGACGACGGGGCCGAGTTCGGCACCATTGCGCGGCGCAGCTCGACCAACTGGACCCTTACGGCGACCGGGCGAACCGGCCATTCCAGCGGCATTTTCAATGACACCCTCGGCTATGGCGCCATCTATGAGATGGCCCGCATCCTCGACGGATTCCGCCGCAACCTGCCCGAGCCGAACCTGACCTACAATGTCGGCGTCATCGCAGGGGGTACGCCTGCCGCCATCGATGCCGAGGGGGTCAATGCCACCGCCTCGGGCAAGACCAATATCGTGGCCTCGACCGCCATCGCCCGCGGCGACCTGCGCACCCTGACCCGCGAACAGGACGACCGCGTCCGGGCGGGCATGCAGACCATCGTCGCAACCCACCTGCCGCGCACCGAAGCCGAACTGGTCTTCGGCGAGGGCGGCTATCCGCCCATGGCCCCGACCGAGGGCAACCGCGCCCTGCTGGCGCGACTGAACGCCGTCAACCGCGACCTCGGCCTGGCCGAGATGGCCGAATACGACCCCGCTCGTCGCGGTGCCGCCGACAGCGGCTTCGTCGCCGCCGACGTCGACACCCTCGGCGGCCTCGGCGTCGCCGGGGGTGGAGCCCATGCGGACGGGGAATGGATCGATCTGGACAGTCTGGTGCGCCAGTCGCAGCGGGCAGCAGTGCTCATCAGCCGGTTGAGTTTGGGCGCGGAGTGAAGCTTGTCATCCCGGATCGCCGCGAAGCGGTGAGCCGGTCTGGTTGGACGGGGATGGTTCGGACAGGACGCGGCAATCAGCGCCGCCCGGGTCAGCGGTCAGGGTTCGATGGACGCGCGATCGTAATTTCCAGCTGCCACTCATAGCCGCCGTTGCCGTCGTAGATCGACCGCGGTGTTCCCGGCGGGAGCAGCCGGGCGCTGTCCGCACCGAAAGCCCACGTCTTCCGACGACCATTCGACACCGCGACCTCAACCTCGGCATCAGGCGCGACGAGGCTGAACAGATTCATCTCCAGAGCCTGTTCGTCGGCTTTCAATCGGAACTCGGCCTCGGCCCAGGTACCGGCACCGGAGGGCGTCCGCCTGTAGTCCTCGATGAAAACGAAGCGGGCCTCGGCCAGATTCCGCGAAGGCTCCGCAAAGCCCGAACCCAGGAGCCAGGCCTCAAGCCTACGGGCCTTCTCCATGGCTTCGGTCAGAAGCAGGGGACGGTTCTGCCAGGAGAAGGTCACGCCATCGAGCCGCCGGGTTTCCCAATCCAGCGACATCAAAAGGACGGTCTGTCCCATGCCGCCGACGTTTTCGAACAGGAAAGGACCGGCCGGGGTCGCCCACTCCAGGCTGACAGGGTCGTCGGTGTGGAAGATCAGGCGATCACCGACGGGCGACCGCGCCTCCAGCTCTGTGGGGATTTCACCACCAAGCTGAAAGGTGAAGGTCTGATCAGCCAAGGGGCCAGACGCCGCGAGACAGGCCACCAGTTCGGGCGGCGGGGGATCCAATGGACTGGACACACCGCAAAGGTCCCACCGTTGGTGCGGCGTTACGCCTTGATCGGCGGCGTTCTGGGCGAAGGCTTGCGTGCCGGTCGCCAATGCGCCGGCGACAGCCAGCAAGAAGCGACTGTGGGTTAGAGCTTTCGCCCTAGCCATACATGTCGCCCAGATAGACCCGGCGCACTTCCGGGTCGCGGATCACATCCTCGGCCTTGCCCTCGAACAGCACGGCCCCGCCCGAGATGATCGAGGCGTGGTCGATGATTTCCAGCGTCTCGCGGACATTGTGGTCGGTGATCAGTACGCCGATGCCCTGACCGGCCAGATAGCGGATCACCTGGCGGATGTCGGCAATGGCCAGGGGGTCGATGCCGGCGAAGGGTTCGTCCAGCAGCATGAAGGACGGCTTGCCCGCGAGGGCCCGGGCGATCTCGCAACGGCGCCGCTCACCGCCCGACAGGCCCGAGGCCGGGGCGTGGCGCAGGTGGTCGATGCGGAGTTCCTCGAGCAGGCGGCTGGTTTCCTCGGCGATGGCCGCCTTGCCCGTGTGATGCAGCTCGACCACCGCCATGACGTTGTGCTCGACCGTCATGCCGCGGAAGATCGACGCCTCCTGCGCCAGATAGCCCAGCCCCATGCGGGCGCGCTGGTACATCGGCTGTGCCGTGATGTCCTCGCCGTCCAGCCAGATCGAGCCGGTGTCGGGCGGGATCAGGCCGGTGATCATGTAGAAACAGGTCGTCTTGCCGGCGCCGTTGGGGCCCAGAAGGCCTGCCACCTCGCCGCGCTGGACGTGCAGGGAGACGTCGCGCACCACCTGCCGCTGGCCGAACGCGCGGGCGATATGATCGACCCTCAGGCCCGTGGCGCGCGCCGGCACGGCCGCCGGCTCGACCGGGGCCTCGATTACATTGAGGGCTGAGAGTTCCTTGCGCGCCAAAGGTCAGGTCCGAGCCGGGGCTCAGTTCCCGCTGTTCTGGGGATAGAAGACGCCGCGGATTCGCCCGTTCGACGTGCCCTCCATGCGGGCCGTCTCGGTGCGGGTATTATAGACCAGTCGACCACCGGTCAGGACGTTCTGGCCCTGGGTCAGGATCACGTCCCCGGTCACGACGACCTCGTTGCTGGCCAGGGTGTAGACCGCCCGGTCGCCCCGCATGGTCTGGTCGGGAGTGACGAAATAGACATTGCCGGACGCCTCGACGCGACGCAGGTCGCCCGCGGTGACGAAGCCGTTGATGGAGTCGGCCCGCAACCGGTTCTGGCCCTGCACGACTTCGGCCCGTCCCCGCAGGGCGAAGCCGGCGGGCGTATACTCACCGGCGTCGGCGCCATAGGCCACCGCGTCACCGCTCGCGACCGGTGTCCCGGTCTGGGTCTGGGCACCGCCGGTCGCCGGTATCGCCACCAGCGCCAGCGCCATGGCGGCTGTGGTCAGGATCTTGATCATGCTCATCTGTCCGAACCTGCCGGGTTGATGGTCCCGCGCACCTTGTTATCGCCTGCGCCCCTGAACACGACCCGCTCACCCTGTTCATAGATCACATAGGACGAAGCGGTGATTGTTCCAAGCGGGCCGCTGCCCTGAACGCCCTTCGATCCGGTCACGATGCCGGTCGATGTATCCACCACCGCCTCTGGCGTGACCAGGGTGAAGCCCGAGCCGCCGTCCGAAATCCGCACGTTCGGTCCGATGGTGACGGTCTTATCCGCTTCGTTATAGGTGCCGCCGTCCGCCGTCAGGGTGGTGACCTTGCGGCCGCCGAGGTTCAGCTTCATCGCCGGGCCGATCAGCCGGAACTGGCCCGTCTGAGCATCGCGTACGGCGCTCTTCGCCCCGATCATGAAACTGCGGCCCTCGGCGTCCTGGCCGTGGAACATGGCGCTGTCCAGACGGACCTCGCGGCTGGTGCCGGCCTTGCGCTCGACGTCCGACATCACGCTGCGCAGCACGATCCAGCTGAGGGTGCCGCCGGCCAGAATGATGATCGCGACCGGCAGGACGCGGCGCAGCAGCTTGACCCGCCGCGACCGGGCACGAAACGCCTCGGCCGTGACGGCGACGCGCGCCTCGTCGGCCTGGTCCCGGATGTCGGCGGGCTCTGTCATCAGGTGTGCGCGAAGATGTCCGTCTCGTCCCAGCCCGCCAGGTCCAGAGCCGACCGGCTGGGCAGGAAGTCGAAACATTGGCGCGCCAGTTCGGCGCGACCCTCGCGGGCCAGCATCTCGTCCAGCTTCACCTTGGCCGCGTGCAGATAGAGGACGTCCGACGCCGCATACTCCAGCTGGGCCGGCGACAGCTCGGCCGCGCCCCAGTCGCTGGACTGCTGCGCCTTGGACAGGTCGACCCCGACCAGCTCACGCACGACATCCTTGAGTCCGTGCCGGTCGGTATAGGTCCGGGCCAGTTTGGAAGCGATCTTGGTGCAATAGACCGGCCGCGTCTCGATCCCGAGATGCAGCTGGAACATGCCGATGTCGAACCGGCCGAAATGGAACAGCTTGAGCACCTTCGGGTCGGTCAGCAGCCGCTTCAGGTTGGGACAGTCGTAGCCCGGCCGGGCCATGCGCACGACATGGGCGTCGCCGTCACCGGCCGACAGCTGGACCACGCACAACGGGTCGCGCCGGAAGCGCAGCCCCATGGTCTCGGAATCGATCGCGACCTCGGGGCCCAGATCCAGGCCGTTCGGCAGGTCGCCTTCGTGGAAATGGACGGTCATTCGGTGTCAGGACTCGGTCTGCGAGGGCGGAGAAGCCACTCAACTACCCTCTCGCCGCGCGCGAGGCGATAGCGCGCCCTCAACTAGCGTCGGACCGCGTCCGACGCGATAGGGCCCCAACATGCGGCCCAAAACACAAACGGCGCCGCACCGAAGCGCGACGCCGTCTGAAATATTGGTGCCCAGGAGAGGACTCGAACCTCCACGACATTTCTATCACTGGCACCTGAAGCCAGCGCGTCTACCAATTCCGCCACCTGGGCCCAGACGTTTCAGCACTCGCGTGCTTGTTCGTCCGGAAGGCGCGGACCCTTAAGGCAGCCCCCCCAGCGGGTCAACAGGCATTTGTCGGCTTTGCGTTGCGAGGCTGGCGGCCATCGTCTAATCCCGGCCCGGCGCGAGCTCTGCCCCCGCGCGCCGCCGCCTGTTGGAGTCTCTGTCATGAGCGAAGTCGCCCCCGGCCTGGTTACCGTTTTCGGCGGCTCAGGCTTCGTCGGCAGCCAGCTGGTCCGCGCCCTGGCCAAACGGGGCTGGCGGGTCCGGGTCGCGGTGCGCCGCCCCGATCGTGCCTGGAAACTGCAGACCTCGGGCACGGTGGGCCAGATCCAGGCCGTGCGCTGCGACGCGACCCGGCCTGAAGACGTCGCCGCCGCCCTGCATGGCGCGGACGCCGCCATCAACCTGATCGGCATCCTGCACGAATCGGGCCGCCGCAGCTTCCAGGCGATGCACGTCGAGACGTCCCGCAACATCGCCGGGGCCGCCGCCGCGGTCGGCGTCAAACGGCTGGTCCAGATTTCGGCCATCGGCGCGAGCCCCGAGGGCCCCTCCGACTACGCCTTGACCAAGGCCGAGGCCGAGATGGCCGTGCGCGAGGTCATGCCGGACGCCGTGGTGATCCGCCCGTCGATCGTCTTCGGTGCCGGCGACGACTTCCTCAACCGCTTTGCGCAGATGGCCCAGTTCTCGCCGTTCCTGCCGCTGATCGGCGGCGGCCAGACGAAATTCCAGCCGGTCTATGTCGGCGACGTGGCCGAAGCCATCGCCCGTGCGACTGTCCTGCCCGAGGCGGCGGGGCGCACGTTCGAGCTGGGCGGGCCTGCGGTCATGACCTTCGAGGCGGTGCTGAAGCTGATCCTGCGCGAGACCTACCGTTCGAACGGCCTGATCCCCCTGCCCTTCTTCGCGGCACGCGCCATCGGCTCTCTGGCGCAGATGACAGCCTTGGTGGGGATCGCGCCCGTGCTGACTTACGACCAGGTGGTGTCCCTGCAATCAGACAATGTCGTCGCCGAGGGGGCCGAGGGTCTGGCCGAGCTGGGCATCCAGCCGACCGGCGTGGAGGCCATCGTCCCGTCCTATCTGTGGCGCTACCGCCGCGGCGGACAGTTCGCCAACGCGACGGCCGGCTGACCCCTCAGCCGTAGGCCTGGATTGCGATCAGCCCGACGATCCCGACAACGATCCGCCATATCGAGAACGGCGCGAAGCCGTAACGGCCGACGAAATCCACCAGAAAGCGGACCACGAACAGGCCGCTGATGAAGGAGACGACGAAGCCGATCGCGATCAGGCCGGCGACGTCGCCCGTGATCAGGTCACGGCTCTCCCAGAAGTCCAGGGCAAAGGCCCCGACCATGGTCGGGATGGCCAGGAAGAACGAGAACTCCGCCGCCGCCTTCTTGTCGACGCCCAGCAGCAGGCCGCCGACGATGGTCGCGCCGCTGCGGGAGACGCCCGGAATAATCGACAGGCACTGCCACAGGCCGACGCCGATCGCCGTCTTCCACGTCAGCTTCATCGCATCTTCGGCCAGGTCGCGCTGTTCCAGGGTCACGACGCCGTCCTTGACCCTCCGACGCAACCCCATGGTTCCCGCGTCCGACCAGCGCTCCAGCACGATCAGCGCCACCCCACCGACGATCAGGCTGATACAGACGATGGTGGTGTTGAACAGGACGTCCTTGATGAAGTCGTGCAGCAGCAGGCCCAGGATGGCGGACGGCAGGAAGGCCAGCAGGACCGAAATGGCAAAGCGTCGCGCGGCCGGATCCTTGCCCGGCAGACCCAGAAGCACCTTCCACAGCCGGACGAAATAGACTGCGACCACCGCCAGGATGGCTCCCAGCTGGATCATGACGATGAAGGTGTTCCAGGGTTCGTCGGCCAGACCCAGCGCCTGTTTGGCCAGCAGCAGGTGGCCGGTGGACGACACCGGAATGAACTCGGTCAGTCCTTCGACCAGACCGAGAAGAATCGCCGCCAACCAGTCCGCCATGAACGCCCCGTCAAACTCGATATGGGCGGTCAGTGCGCGCCCGGTTCGGGACCCACATAGCGCAGGCGCGCGCGGATAGGCGAGCCGTTCGTCGCCTGATCCAGAGCATGACCCAGCAGACCCGCCAAACGGCCCAGCAGAAACAGGTCAGCGGCCCCGTCACGCGGCAGTTCCAGCCGCCGCGCGATCACGGCAAGGGCGAGCGTGAAATTCGCCCGCCTGCCTGTCGCGACCTCGCCCTCCTGCACGGCGCGCGCCAGATCGGCCGGCAGGTCGGCGGCAGCCAGCAGGGCGGCGGCGCGGGGATCGCCGGCCGGGTAGTCGTCCTGGGCATCGAACCCGACCAGACGCCCCATCTCCTGGGCCCGGCGCGCGGCATCGACCGCCTGGCGGCGCACAGCGACGATCCAGTCCGAGGCGCGGGTCAGCTCGGCCATCATCGGCGAGCCGACCATGGTCACAAGTCCGGCCATGGCCGCACCCGCCGGTGCCGCACCCCCGTCGGCCGCGGCCCGCGTGGCCAGGACGGCCGGATTGATCTCATGATCGGCCGAGAGGACCAGTGCCCGACGGATCAGATGGGCGTCCCGCTCGGGTGTCTTCCAGCTGCGCGCCAGGCGCTGGTGCAGGAACAGACGCGGTCCCGAGCCGACGGCGGCGTCCACCGCCTCGTCCAGCACGCGCGCGCATTCCAGCCGCAGGTCGTCGACCGAGCGCGGCCTGGGATCGGCATCCTCTTCCGCCCGCCGGGCCAGGGCCGCGAACAGGCGCGCCCGGATCGACCCGCCCGGCACAGCGCCGACCCGCGGCCGGACCTCGGCGAAGGGATTGGCCGCCCGCGCGTCCCAAAGGCGACGCGCGACATCCTCTAGGGTCGCGGATTCCGCCAGCTGGACCGCGTCCATCCCGCGATAGAACAGCCGCCCGCCGGCGATTACGGTCAGGGACGAGCAGACATCGGCCTCTCCGCGCGACGCGCCGCCCGGCGTGCGGCGATAGACGGCCGTATCAGCAACATCGACGACGTCTCCGCTCAGACGGGCGATATCATGGGCGGCGTAAAGGCTGCGCCGGGAATCCTCAGGGTCCGGCCGGGCCGCGATACGGCCACGACTGACGTAGGCATAGAGCGTCTGCGACTTGACCCCGAGCCGGGCCAGCGCCTCGCTCCGCCCGATCCAGTGGGCTGTGTCCGTCATCTGCACGCCAGCCTCCCTGATGTCACGACCTTGCGGACTCCATCGGCAGCCAAGGATGCGGCCCTTTCGTGACGATGACCCTAACGCGACCGACGAGCCTGCGCCGCTCGGCCCCTTTGGACGCACCCGCCCCCCGGCCCTTGGCAGGACCACGCCTTTCCGCGACAAGACGGCGATGACCTCGCCCGCCCCGATCCACCCGGCCTCCAGCGCGATTGAAGACGCCCATTCGGCGACCCGGGCCATCACCCGGTTGTCGGTCGGCGTGGCCGTCGTGCTGATCGCGCTGAAGGCGTTTGCCCTCGGCGCTTCGGGGTCGGTGTCGATCCTCGCCTCGCTGGCGGACTCTGCGCTCGATCTGGTCGCCTCGCTGGGCGTCTTCTTCGCCGTGCGCTGGGCCGCCGCCCCGCCCGATGAGGATCATCGCCACGGCCACGGCAAGGGCGAGGCGCTGGCCGCCATGGTTCAGGCCGGTCTGGTGTTCGCCTCGGCCCTGTTCGTCGGCTGGGAAGCCCTGCAGCGCATCTTCGACCCCCGGCCGGTCAGCTCGGGCTACTGGGGCGTCCTCGTGATCCTGATCTCGATCGCCCTGACCGGCTGGCTGGTCTGGATGCAGGGCCGTGCCATCAGGAACAGCGGGTCCATGGCGGTGAAGGCCGACCGGGCCCATTACACCTCCGACCTGGCGTCCAACGTCGTGGTCCTGATCGGGGTGATCTCCGGCACCTTCCTCTCGGCGCCCGGCCTGGACGCCGCCGCAGGGCTGGTGGTGGCGGTCTGGCTGTTCTGGGGCGCGCTGGGGATGTTGAAATCCGCCGCCGACCACCTGGTCGACAAGGCCCTGCCCGAATCCGACCGCATCGCCATGACGACGGCCGTGCTCGCCGACTCGCGGATTTCCGGCGTGCACCAGCTCAGAACGCGGATGGCGGGCTCGGTCGTCATGATCCAGATGCACGTCGACCTGGATCCGAACCTGACGCTTGAGGCGGCCCACACGATCCTCGTCGAGGCCGAGAACCGCCTGCTGGCGGGCTGGCCCCGGGCTGACATCCTGATCCACCCCGACCCGCGCGGCCGCGCTGAAATCCACGGCGGCGTCTTCGCCGAGACTGCCGCCGAGGCGAGCCCGACAAATCCGACCCCGACACCGAAAACCCGGAAAGGCCCCTGGGCCTGAGCCGTGGCTAACGCGGGCTTAACGCCCTCGTGCGCATGAACAGCCCCATGTCCGCCTGCGTCCTGTATCATTTCGCCTTCGACCCGGGCTCCCGCACCGCGCGCCTGGCGCTGGGCGAGGCAAAAAAGGCGTTCACCGAGACCCTCGTCCGTCCGTGGGAGGACGACTGCCCCGTGGCGGGGCTGAATCCATCCGGCATGCCCCCGGTCTTGCGTGTGACCGAGGACAGCCGGTCCCTGACCCTGTGCGAGCCCGCCGCCATCCTGGGCTGGCTGGAGGACGCGTCGCGCGAGCCCTTCCTGATGCCGACCGATCCCGCCGAGCGCGCCGAAACGCGCCGGCTGGTCGCCTGGTTCGACCGTCGCTTCACCGACGAGGTCAATGCCGTGCTGCTGCACGAGCGGATGGAAAAACCCCTGCTCCGCCTCGGCCCACCCGAGGCTCGCGCGCTGCGGGCGGGGCGCGAAGCCCTGAGATCCCATCTCGCCATGCTCGAGGATGTGCTGGCCGGACGTGACGCCCTGTCGGGCCGGCGCATCAGCCAGGCTGACTTCGTCGCCGCCGCCCACCTGTCGGTGCTCGACTATTTCGGCGAGGTGTCCTGGGCGAACTGGCCGGCCGTGAAGACCTGGTACATGAAGCTGAAGTCCCGCCCCTGCTTCCGGCCCCTGCTGGCTGACCGCTTTCCGGGCGTGCCGCCGTCGACCTGGTACGCCGACCTGGATTTCTGAGACCCGCCTCCGCTCTCGCCAGCGCCGGCGGCGTGTGAGAGAGGCTGACCATGCCGGTCGATGTCCGTCCCTTCATCCGCAACAGCGCCACGGCCCTGGGCTTCGACGCCTGCCGCTTCGCCTCGGCCGTCGAACCGTGGAGCGCGGGTGAGCGGCTGGCGCATTTCGTCGAGGCGGGACGCCACGGCGACATGGGCTGGATGGAGACGACGCTGGAACGCCGCGCCCACCCCACCGCCATGTGGGACGGGGCCCGCACCGCCATCGTGCTCGGTCTCAACTACGGCCCGGAGAGCGATCCCCTGCCCGAAATGGCCGACCCCGGAGCAGGCTATATTTCGGTCTACGCCCGCGGCGACGACTATCACGAGGTCATCAAGGGCCGGCTGAAAACCCTCGCCGGCCAGGTCGCCGCGCGGACGGGCGGCGAGGTCAAGGTCTTCGTCGACACCGCCCCCCTGATGGAAAAGCCGCTGGCCCAGCGCGCCGGCCTCGGCTGGCAGGGCAAACACACCAATCTGCTCAGCCGCGACCATGGCAACTGGCTGTTCCTCGGCGTCATCCTGTCCGCGGCCGACCTGGAGCCCGACCCGCCCGAGGGCGAACATTGCGGGACCTGCACCGCCTGTCTGGACGTCTGTCCGACCAACGCCTTCCCGGCCCCGTTCCAGCTCGATGCGCGGCGCTGCCTGTCCTATCTGACCATCGAATTCGCCGGTCCGTGGCCGGTCGAGTTCCGGGCGGCTACCGGCAGCCGGATTTATGGCTGCGACGACTGCCTGGCGGTCTGCCCATGGAACAAATTCGCCGCCGCCTCGAGCGAGGCCCGGCTCCAGGCGCGTGAAGGCCTGGTTTCACCCCGGCTGGCCGATCTGGCCGCCCTGGACGACGCGGCCTTCCGGACCCTGTTCTCAAAGAGCGCCGTCAAGCGGATCGGCCGCGACCGCTTCATCCGCAATGTCCTCTATGCCATCGGCAACAGCGCCGACGCGGCGTTGATCCCGGTGGCGGAACGTCTGCTGGACGACCCGAATGCCGTGGTGCGCGACGCCGCGGCGTGGGCGGTTCAGCGGCTCCGGCCTGCCCCCTAGCCCATCCCGATCTGACCGCCGCGCTCGCCGCCCGGGACGGGCGCGACCTCCAGCAGCTTGATCCGGAACACCATCACCGCATTGGACGGAATGCCCGGGCGGCCCTGTTCGCCGTAGCCTTGCGCCGGCGGCACATAGACGACCCATTCGTCACCAACCCGCATCTGCTGCAGCGCCTCGGTCCAGCCCGGCACCACGTCTGCGACCGTGAAGACCGCCGGCTGGCCTGACTGGAACGAGCTGTCGAACACCGTCCCGTCCGTCAGCGTGCCTTCATAGTCGACGCGCACCAGATCGTTGCGATCGGGCCGCTCTCCGCCCGAAGGACCGGACCGGACCACCTTGTACTGAACGCCCGACGGCAGGGATTTCACGCCCTCGGTCTTGGCGTTCGAGGTCATGAAGAACTCTGACGCCCGCAGATTCTGCGCCGCGCTTTCGTCCGGCGCGGCCGGTTCGCGATCACAGGCGGCCAACGGCCCGGCAAGAACCGCGATCATCGCCAGCGCCGAGACGCCTTTAGCCCATCCGTAATTCATATCCCGCCTCTTCCAGTCCAAGTCTGATTTGTTCCGCGTGATCCGCGCCGCGCGTCTCGACCATGATGTCGAACTCCGCGCCCTTGGCCGGCACGTCCAGCGCCAGCCGGTTATGCACCACGTCGATGATGTTGCCGCCGAGGCCGCCGATCACGGCGCTCATCTTGGACAACATGCCGGGGCGGTCATCGCCGAGGATGCGATAGACGATCATCTTCTTCTCGCGCACCAGTTCGCGGTTCAGGACCACGGCCAGCATGCGGGCGTCGATATTGCCGCCGCACAGCACCAGCCCGACCTTCATCCCCCTGAACCGGTCCGGATACGCCAGCAGCGCGGCCAGCCCGCCCGCGCCCGCGCCCTCGGCGACGGTCTTCTCCAGCGTGGCGTAATAGGCCACCGCAGTCTCGAAATGCGCCTCTTCGCAGACCAGCACGTCCTCGACCAACGGATCAGCGATGGCGAAGGGAATGTCGCCCACGGCCTTGATGGCAATGCCCTCGGCGATGGTCTGGCCGCCGCATCTGGGGATCTCGCCCCGGCGTCTGGCGGCGAACGAGGGGTACATGGCCGCCTCGACGCCGAAGATGCGGATGTCCGGCTTCATCGCCTTCGCCGCGACCGAACAGCCTGCAATCAGCCCGCCGCCGCCGATGGGAATGATCAGGGCATCGAGGTCCGGCGCGTCTTCCAGAAACTCGACCGCGCAGACGCCCTGCCCCGTCACGATCCCCACGTCATCGAAGGCCGAGACGAAGACGAAACCCTTTTCGTCGCGCAGCCGGTGGGCCTCTTCGGTCGAGCCGGTGAAGTCCAGGCCCTTGATCACCACCGTCGCGCCGTGCGCGCGGGTGCCGTCTGCCTTGGTGAAGGGCGTCCCCTCGGGCATCACAATGGTCACCGGCACGCCCAGCCGGGCACCGTGATAGGCGAGGGCCTGGGCATGATTCCCCGCGCTCGCCGCCACCACGCCGCGCTTGCGTTCTTCCGGCGTCAGCTGCAGCAGCCGGTTCAGGGCACCGCGTTCCTTGAAGCTGCCGGTGAAATGCAGGTTGTCGAACTTGACCCAGACCTCGGCCCCGGTCAGCTGCGACAGCCGGCGCGAATGCCGGACCGGCGTGCGGTCCACCTGGCCGGCAATGCGTCTCTGCGCCGCCAGAATATCGTCGAATGTGACTGTCATGAGCGGTCCCTATACCCGGTCTGCGCCGGGTTAATGCGCGCTTTTGGCCCACAGCCGAACGCCTCGCAACCTTGACCTTATCGCGGCGTTCAGCGTCTGATCGCGCTGTTCGACCCGCGAGCTTACGGAGAGAGCCATGTCTGCCCGCCACCTGATCGCCATCGCCGCCGTGGCCGCCTCGCTGGCGGCGTGCGAGACCGTCGCCCCGGGCGGCTATGGCCCCGGTCCGTCATCCAGCGCCTTCCGCGCGGACGATTTCGCATGGTCCTCCCGTCCGGGCCGCGCGTCGATCGACGGCCGCGTCGTCTACCGGAGAGAAGGCCAGGCCTTCGCCTGCACCGGCTCGGTCGCCCTGACGCCCGACACACCCTACACGCGCGCCCGCTTCCAGACGCTGTATGGCTCGACCGACCGCGCCGCGCTTCCCGAAGCCGTCGTGCGCGCCCGCACCGTCGCCGATCCCAACGCCGACTATCGCTCCTTCGTTCGCCAGGAGACCTGTCAGGACAACAGGTTCCAGTTCTCGGGCCTGCCTGACGGAAACTGGTTCGTCATCGCCCCGGTCAGCGCCGGCGGCGATCGCGTCGTCCTGATGCAGCGCGTCTCGACCCGCGGGGGCCGCATCTCGGTCACCCTCTAGCCCACCTGTAACCGTCGTCTTTGAGGCCGCGTATCTGGCCGCTTCGGAGAGTTCACCATGCGCCGCCTCATCCTGCTCGTTTCCGCCGGCCTGGCCCTTGCCGCCGCGCCCGCCGCCGCCCAGTCCTGGGGAGGGACCTACGACGGCAGCTATAGCTACAGCGGCTCCGACGGCCGGGCCGACCATGGCTACAGCGGTCGCCGCGACGGGAACGCCGTGCCGTCGAGCTTTGACTGGCGCAGCCAGCTGGACCGGCCGGGCGACTATCGTTGCGACGCCTTCTGGGACGCCAGCCGCAGCGATTGCGGCGAGCGCTGGCGCGATCAACGCAGCCGCGTCAGCCCCCAGGCGCGCAGGGACTATCGCCAGCTCGCCGGTTACGGGCGGGATGGCTACGGCAATGACCGCTACGGGCACGACGGCGGCTATGGTCGCAGCTATTCGAGCCGGGGCCGCGGCTACGGATCCGCCTATGGCCACGGATCTGGCTACAACCCGGGCGGCACCGCCTGGTATGGAGCCTATGGGCGGCCCGATCTGGTTTATCCGACCGGTGGCCACAGCTACGGGTCGAGCGGCTCGCACGGTAGCCGGGCCGACTGGTGCCGGGCCACCTACCGGTCCTACAACCCCTATACGGGCTACTACCGCGCCTATAGCGGCCGGCTGATCTACTGCGGCTGATCCGCCACCGGATCACTGTTCATCCGATCACGGAACAGTGGGTGACCGGTGTTCGCCATTGTTTTGCCTTGTCCGGGCCGCTTCGTTCTTCAGAACCCGCAAGGGGCGGTGGATCAGGGAGCGCGTTCATGTCCCAGCACAATATTTCAGGCTCGGAAGTCTTTGGACCCAAGCCCGGCGTCATGCTGAGGTCGGTCAAGACCTCGGGCCTGCGCCGCAAGCGCGCCGCCCGGACCTGGGCAGCCTTCATCGCCGGTGCCGTCGTGGCCGTCGCGGGCGGAGCCATCGCCATGGCCGCGGTGTTCGGCTCGACGCTGTTCGGCTGATACATACGCTTCTCCCTCCCCCTCCGGGGGAAGGTCGTCGCTGCACAGCAGCGGCGGGGTGGGAACGCTTTGGCGAGACCAACGCCGGCGCTCGCATCGCCCAGCCCTCCCCACCCGGCTTCGCCTTCCGCTCAGCCACCCTCCCCCGGAGGGGGAGGGAGACGGCGATCGGTCTTCACGCCAGCCACACCATCCGCCGCGACTGCGCCTCGGCGTCCCGCGCCCGACTGAAGCCCTTGCGGACCTCGCCCGTGTAGAGGAAGCCGGCCTTCTCCAGCACCCGGCCCGAGGCCGGATTGTCGCTGAAATGCCCGGCCATGAGCGCCCGGCGCTTCCACGCCTTCGATGCCCAGATCGTGGCCGCCTGAAGCGCTTCGGTCGCATAACCCCGACCCCAGAACGGCCGCGCGATCCAGTAGCCGATCTCGGGAGCCGGATCCTTGTCCTCGAACAGGCCGATCACCCCCACAGGCCCATGGTCCTCGTGCTCGATCAGGAAGGTGCGCGCGCGGGCGGGGTCCTGTCCCGCCACCTGCAGCACAAAGGCCTCGGCGTCGGCGATCCCGAACGGGTGCGGCATGCGCAGGGTCATGCGCGCCACGTCGACGTCGTTGGCGAGCGTCGCCAGACGGCTGATGTCCTGGGCCCCCGGGCTGCGCAGCGACAGGCGCCGCGTCTCGACGACGGGGGAGGGTTCGATCACGCACATGACACGGGCCTCGTTCGATCTGCCGCCTCCTTGGAGGGCTCGGACGGCTTCGAGGCGGGGAAACGCAAACGGGGAGCCTGGTGATCCAGACTCCCCGCGGAAATAATTCCCTGGTCCGGATCGCGGCTCTCGAGCCTTGCGCGATCCGGGTTTCAATCGGTCTTCGCGCTACTCGGCGGCCATCGGCATTTCGGCGGCGGTCGGAAGAATCGACACGTAACAGCGGCCGTTCGCCTTCTTGGTGAACTTCACAGCGCCGTGCGCGGTCGCGAACAGCGTGTGGTCACGACCCAGGCCGACATTGTCACCCGGGTGGAAGGTGGTGCCGCGCTGACGCACGAGAATGTTGCCGGCCAGCACGGTTTCGCCGCCGTATTTCTTCACGCCGAGGCGCTTCGATTCTGAGTCGCGACCGTTACGCGACGAACCACCGGATTTTTTGTGAGCCATAGGTCTGCTCCCTGTCTCTAACTGTTCTTACGCTTCGTCGGTGGAGGCGGGCTTGGCCTTGGGCGCAGCCTTCTTGGCGGCGACCGGCTTTTCAGCGGCTGCAGCCTTCGGAGCGGCTGCGGCCTTGGGGGCCTTGGCCGGCTTGGCTTCGGTTTCCTCGGTGCGCGGGGCCAGGCCACGGGCGCGCAGGTTCATCTCGGCCTTGGTCATCAGCGAGGTTTCGCCGTCCCATTTGGCCTTCTCGCCGGCACCGTCGATGCCGGTGATGCGCAGGACGGTTTCCATCTGGCGATGGCCGTTCGTACGGCGATAGCCCTGACGGCGGGTTTTCTTGAAGATCTTGATCTTCTCGCCCTTGCGGGTCTCGACCAGGGTCGCGGCGACCGCGGCACCTGCGATCATCGGAGCGCCCAGGGTCACGCCCTTGTCGCCGCCCAGCATCAGCACGTCGCCGAACGACACGTCGGAGCCGACATCGCCGTCGAGCTTCTCGACCACAATGACGTCGCCCGGCTGAACCCGGTACTGTTTGCCGCCGGTCTTGATCACCGCGTACATGTTGAAGCCTCAGCGAAACGCAAAAAGAATAAGCCCGACGGGGGACCCCCTCGGGCGAAGAGCGGCGACATAGACGCAGAGGGGTGTCCGAGTCAACGCGATTTGCCTGAAAAACAGCGCCCGCGCGGTCCTCGAAGACCCTGCCACCCGTCCCGCCGAGGCTTCAACCGGCCTGCTTCCGGGAGAAACGTCCATGGCGATCGGCCTTCTGGCCACGGGTGCCCCGTCCGTTGCCGCCCTGCCCGTTGTCGCCCTGTCGGCCGCCAGCCGCCACCGCCGCGGGCAAACCACGGGCGTTCATCAAACAGCCCCGCCTGCGGACGAGGATTTGCTCTCGACTGTTATAAAGTAACAGGCTAGGAGGGCGGGAATGACGCCGTCCGACCTCGAACAGCCCGTGATCCTGTCGCTTCTGGGCGCGGGCTTCGTGACGGCCTTCCTGCATGCGGCGCTGCCGACCCACTGGCTGCCGTTCGTGCTGGTCGGACGGGCCCAGCGCTGGACCCTGCCCCGGATGCTGGGTGCCGTGACCGCAGCCGGCCTGGCGCACATCGTCACCACGGCCGTCGTCGGGGGCCTCGTCGTCGCCGCCGGCCTGGCCGTGGACCAGTGGATCTCGGGCCTTCTGCCGCATCTGGCCGCCGTGCTGCTGCTTCTGTTCGGCACCTTCTATCTGAGCCGGGCCCTGATCCGACGCCCCGTGCCCGCGGGCGGGGCGCCGCTGGAACTGGCCGAGCCGACCGTGTCCCACGCCGCCGCCTTCTGGGGTCTGGTGGCCATGATGGCCGTATCGCCCGGCGAGGTGCTGCTGCCCATCTATCTGTCGCAGGCCGAGGAAGGTCTGGCGGTTCTCGCCGCCCTGACCGTCGCCTTCGCCCTCGGCACCGTCGGCGGTATGGCGGTCTTTACCCTTCTGGCCCGCGCCGGCTGGTCGGTGCTGCGGCTGGAACGCTGGGCCCGATACGAAGGTGCGGTGCTGGGCGGGGCCCTGATCGTGATCGGTCTTCTTGTTCTGGCCCACCAGCACTAAGACGGGTCCATGACGCACGCCCATCACGATCACGGTCATTCGCATGATCATGCTCACGAGCACGCCCCGGATCACAGCCACGGCGGCCACCATCACGGGCCGGTCGACACCGGCGACTGGCGCTACGCCGTCGGCCTGATCGTCAATCTGGCCTTCGTGGGCATCGAGTTCGGGGCCGGGGTGTTCAGCGGCTCGACCGCCCTCATGGCGGACGCGGGTCACAACATGTCCGATGTCCTGGGTCTGGCCATGGCCGGCGGCGCGGCCTGGCTGGCGCGGCGGGCCAGCGGGTCTCAGAACACCTATGGCTACGGCAAGGCCACCGTCCTGGCGGCCCTGGCCAACGCCCTGCTGCTGATCTTCGCATGCGGTGCCATCGCCTTCGAGGCCGTCCGCCGCCTCGCCGAGCCCGCGCCGGTGATGTCCGGCCTGATCATGGCCGTCGCCGCGATCGGCTTCGTCATCAACCTCGGCACCGCCCTGTTGTTCATGCGGGACCAGCACAGCGACCTGAACGCCCGCGGCGCCTATTTGCACATGATGGCCGACGCCGCCGTCTCGATCGGCGTGGTTATCGCCGGCGCCGTGATCATGTTTACGGGCTGGTCGATCATCGACCCGCTGGTCAGCATCGTCATCGTCGCGGTCATTCTGCTGGGGACCTGGGGCCTGCTGAAGGACTCGGTCAATCTGGCGCTGGACGCGGCCCCGCGTGGGACCGATGTCGAGGCCATCCGCGCCGCCTTCCTGTCCTTGCCGGGCGTCAGCGCGGTGCACGATCTGCACGTCTGGGGCCTGTCGACCACCGAGACGGCCCTGACCGCCCACCTGTGCCACGACCGGGCCGACGCCGAAGCCCTTCTGTCCGAAGCGCAGGCGATGGCGCGCTGGAAATTCCGCATCGACCACACCACGCTCCAGCTGGAAGGCGCGCCCCTGCCTGACTGCCCGGGCTGCTAGCCTAGCCTCGCGGACTTCCGGACGGCTCAAGCCCCAAGGCGATGCGGCGATCCCGCCGGTACCTGCCAAAGCTTTCCGGGTCGCGGACGGCGACATCCATGTAGTCGCTGAGCAGGCGGCCCCAGTCATGGATAAAGGAGGCCTGCATGTCCTTTGCCGCCTCTTGGCGGGCCCTGAACTCCAGCAGCAGCCACATCACCGCGCCAGCGGTCAGCCCGGCGACCAAGCCTGCTGCGAGCGGCGGCATGGCGGCCATGACAACGGCGGGGATTGCGACCTTGGCTTCGAAGACCGCCTCCCGGGGCGGCCGGAGCCACCTGGCGATTCTCCACGGCCTCCAGTCGCTGGCGTCTTCCAGGCCGGCGGTAAGCGCCTCGACCATCCGCTTTTCTATGGTCGGACGAAGGGCGGGGTTAGTCGCAAGCACGCGAGCGTGGCTCCACGCGGCAAGGCGGAGGCGATCCATCGGCGCGTCCGCATAGTCTGAAAAGAATCGCAGCGGCAGCAACCGGGTCGCGGCGGACGGCCACCCGAACATCGAGAGGCTGCGGGCAGCGAGATGAAAATTCTTCGGAAAGGTGGGGGACAGGGCGAGGAAGATGGATTCAGCGCGGTACTCGTCGGGGCCATCGACCCAGTTCCCCAATCCTGGCCAATCGTCAGCCATCGCCCGAGGAAGATCGTACGCGACGTGGAGATAGGCACCCGCCGCGAGGCGAAGGAGGTTCGTTTCCAGACGGCCCCACCTGACCCTGTATCCAGCGAGTTCAAGACGCTCGTTCCAGAGCTGGCGCTCCTTCTTGAATGTGACGATCAGCCGGGACAGCCACTCATGGTCGGGAGGGGCGAGGGACCTGGCGTGTGCCTCGATGTCCGCGGTTACCGCCTCGTATATGCGGTCGAACGGGCGGAAATAGCCGGGTGGAAGGTGCATCGGAGTGTCTGTCGCACGACGGTTTTGCACAATCTGTGACCCTTTGCCGAACAGTGCAATGATAAATGGTTGGTTGCTCGTCTACAACCTTATCGTGCAGGGCTTCCCTTCACGGTCGCCAGCCGCCATCTAGCCGCCCATGACCGACACAGCTTCCGGCAAGATCCCCGTCACCGTCCTCACCGGCTACCTCGGCGCCGGCAAGACCACCCTGCTGAACCGCATCCTCACCGAGGACCACGGCAAGCGCTACGCCGTCATCGTCAACGAGTTCGGCGAGATCGGCATCGACAACGACCTGGTCGTCGGGGCCGACGAGGACGTGTTCGAGATGAACAACGGCTGCGTCTGCTGCACGGTACGCGGCGACCTGATCCGCGTCGTCGCCGGCCTGATGAAACGCCAGCGGCCCGGAAAGCCGGCGTTCGACGCCATCATCGTCGAGACCACCGGCCTGGCCGACCCCGGCCCGGTCGCCCAGACCTTCTTCGTCGACGAGGACGTCAAGGCGAAGACCGAGCTGGACAGCGTCACGACCCTGGTCGACGCGAAACACGTCATGGCTCGGCTGAACGATTCGAAAGAAGCCCGCGAACAGGTCGCCTTCGCCGACCGCATCATCCTCAACAAGACCGACCTCGTCACCGAGGCCGAGCTGGTCGCGGTCGAGCGCCGCCTGCGCAAGCTCAACCCGTTGGCCCCGATCACCCGCGCCGAGCGCGCCAATGTTCCGCTGGACCAGGTGCTGGGCCTCGGCGGCTTTGATCTGGGGCGTATGCTCAACCTCAATCCCGAGTTCGCCAATCCGGCCCATGGCGAGCACGGCCACGTCCACGACGAGCACTGCGGCCACGACCACCACGATCACGACCATGATCACGCGCATCACGCCCACGACCATCACCACGGTGCCCAGTCATCTTCAGGCGCGAGGGGCCACGCCCACGAGGACGACATCAAGGGCATTTCCCTGTCGCTCGAGCGACCGATGGACGGGACGAAATTCACCGCCTGGCTGGACCGGCTGCTGGGCGAGCAGGGCCAGAACATCCTGCGCGCCAAGGGCATCATCGACGTCCATGGCGAGGATCGCCGCCTCGTCTTCCAGGCCGTGCACATGATCCTCGAGGGCGACCTGCAGAAGCCTTGGGGCGAAACCGAGCGCCGCTGGTCCCGCGCCGTCTTCATCGGTCGCGATCTCGATGAAGCCGCGATCCGGGCCGGGTTCGAGGCCTGCGCCGCTTGACCCCCCGCTCCGCTCATCCCGGCGAAAGCCGGGACCCAGTGCTTTCGTGAGGTGCCGGTGCACAGGATCAACGTCGAGGCGGACTCGGTGATACCAATCGCCCACAGAACTGGGTCCCGGCTTTCGCCGGGATGAGCGGATTGAAATTGATGCCCACCTTCACCTTCGACGCCCAGATCACCGCCGCCCTGTTTGACGGCACGGGCGCGATCTTCGCCCTCGGCGACGGTTCGGTCCGGTTCGAGGGCGGCGAGTTCAGCGCCGCGCATGACGGGGCCATCCTGTGCGCCGTCGCCCACCCGTCCGGTGACGGCGTGCTGACCGGCGGTGACGACGGCCGGCTGATCTGGCATCGGCGCGGCGAGGCCGGCGTGCTGGCCACCGCAAAGGGTCAGTGGATCGACGCCGTCGACGCCTCGGCCGAAAGCGGCCTGATCGCCTTCTCGGCCGGCAAGACCCTGTCGGTGATCGACGCGAAAGACGCCGGCTTCCGCCGCGACTTCCAGCATGAGCGCACCGTCTCGGGCGTGGCCTTCGAGCCGAAGGGGCGACGGATCGCCGCCTCGACCTATGGCGGAGCGGCCCTGTGGTTCGCCCGGATCGCGCAACAGAAGCCAACTCTGCTGAAATGGGCCGGCTCGCACACCGCCGTGACCTTTTCCCCCGACGGAGCCTTCGTCGTCACCGCCATGCAGGACGCCCAGTTGCACGGCTGGCGGCTGAAGGATGCGAGGGACATGCGGATGGGCGGCTATCCGTCCAAGGTCCGGGCCATGAGCTTCCTGTCCAATGGCCAGCTGCTGGCCACGTCGGGCGCGCAGGGGGCGGTGTTGTGGCCCTTCGTCGGATCCAACGGCCCGATGGGCCGCGAGGCCACCGAGATCGGCTTCGACGAGGGCAGTCTGGTCGCCCTGGTCGCCTCGCAACCGAAGCACGGCCTTCTGGCCGCGGGCCTCAATGACGGCCGCGTCTGGCTGGCCGATCCCGCCGGACAGGGCCTGAATTTCCTCAAGGCCGAGCGCGGCGCGCCGATCACCGCCCTCGCCATGAGCGCCGACGCCACCCGCGTCGCCTGGGCGGACGAGGACGGGAACGCCGGCATCGCCACTGCGTGAGCGCTTGCCAAGCCGCCGTCCCTCGCGCCACCATCCCCCCATGTCGGGGCTGACCAAGACCAAGAAGGCGGGGCGGCCGGTGCTGACTCTGTTCCTGCTGCTGCTCCTGCTGGGGTCCGGCGGCCTCGTGCTGCAGCGGTTCCTGCCCGTGCCCGCGACCTTTCTGATGGCCACCCGCCTGACGGAAGGTGAAGGCTGGGACTACCGCTGGCGCTCGCTCGACCGGACATCGCCACGTCTGGTCGAGGCCGTGATCGCCTCGGAGGACTCGACCTTCTGCGCCCACCGCGGTTTCGACATGGAGGCCATCGAACGCGCGCTGAAGGCCAATGCCCGCTCGGAAAAGCGTGGCTCGGGGCGGATCCGCGGCGGCTCGACCATCAGCCAGCAGACGGCCAAGAACGCCTTCCTCTGGCCGGGCCGCGACTGGATCCGCAAGGGGCTTGAGGCCGGCTACACCGTCGCCATCGAGACCGTCTGGGGCAAGCGGCGGATCATGGAGGTCTATCTCAACGTCGCCGAGTGGGCCCCGGGCGTCTACGGGGCCGAGGCGGCCTCGCGCCACTGGTTCGACAAGTCGGCGGATGACCTGACCGCCCGCGAGGCCGCCCGCCTCGCCGCCATCCTGCCCAGCCCGCGCCGCTACAGCGCCTCCTCGCCCGGTCCCTATGTCCGTCGCCGCACCTCGCGCATCCAGGCCGCCATGGGCACGGTACGGGAACAGGGCCTGGCCGCCTGCGTCGTGGGATGAACGGCGCCGCTTGACGCGACGCTTCGGCTCCCTTCACCTGCCCGCCCAACGCCGCGGCGGCAGACCGCGCAAGGAGGAAATACCCATGAACCGCGCCCTGATGACCGCCGCCGCCGCCTGCGCCCTGACCTTCGGTCTGGCCGGCTGCGCCAGCCTCGGCATGACCGACGAAGCGATGGCCCCGGCGTCGGTCGATGACGCCGCCGCCGCCATGGGCCGCGCGGTCGACGCCGCCGCCACCCCGAACGCGGCGGACGCCGCCGCCTTCGTCGCCACTGCAGAGACCCGCCTCGCCGCCCTCAGCGAGGAGGCCGCGCGCATCCAGTGGACCCGCGCCACCAACATCACCCACGACACCATGTGGCTGGAGAGCCGGATCAACGCCGAATATACCGAGCTGCAGGTCGAGCTGGCCAACGGCGCCGCGGCGTTCAACGACGTCCAGGTTCCCGACGACGTCCGCCGCAAGCTGAACCTGCTGCGCCTCGGCATCGTCCTGCCCGCCCCCAACCGCCCCGGCGCGGCCGCCGAGCTGGCCGACATCACCACCCGCCTCGACTCGACCTACTCTGTCGGCAAGTTCGAATACCAGGGCCGTCAGATCACCCTCGACGAGGCCTCCGCCCTGCTGGCCACGACCCGCGATCCGGCGGAGGCCCGGGCCCTGTACGAGGGCTGGCGGACGATCTCGCCGGTCATGGCCCCCGACTACGCCCGCATGGTCGCCATCGCCAACGAGGGCGCGACCGAGCTCGGCTTCGCCGACACAGGGGCCATGTGGCGCGCCGGCTATGACATGGAGCCCGACGCCTTCGCCGCCGAGACCGACCGCCTGTGGGAACAGGTCAAGCCGTTCTACGAAAACCTGCACTGCTACGTCCGCAACCGGCTGAACGAGAAATACGGCGACGCCGTCCAGCCGGACCACGGCCCGATCCGCGCCGACCTGCTGGGCAATATGTGGTCGCAGCAATGGGGCAACATCTATGACGTCGTGGCCCCGGCCACCGGCGGTGCCTCCAGCTATGACCTCACCGAGCGGCTGGTCGCCTCGGGCTATGACGCCCGCAAGATGGTCGAGACCGGCGAAGGCTTCTACGTCTCCATGGGCCTGCCCGAGCTGCCCGAGACCTTCTGGGAGCGCAGCCAGATCACCCGCCCGCGCGACCGGGAAGTGGTTTGTCACGCTTCGGCCTGGGACCTCGACAACCGCGACGACATCCGCATCAAGATGTGTACCGAGGTCAATGGCGAGGACTTCTATACGGTCCACCACGAGCTGGGTCACAACTACTATCAGCGCGCCTACAAGGATCAGCCCTTCCTGTTCAAGAACGGGGCGAACGACGGCTTCCACGAGGCCATCGGCGATTTCGTCGGCCTGTCGGCCCTGACCCCCACCTATCTGAACCAGATCGGCCTGCTGCAGGCTGTGCCCGGCGAGGCGGAGGACATCCCCTTCCTGCTCAAGATGGCGCTCGACAAGATCGCCTTCCTGCCCTTCGGCCTGATGGTCGACCGCTGGCGCTGGGGCGTGTTCAACGGCGAGACCAGCCCGGCCGAATACAACGACGCTTGGTCGGCAAACATGCTGAAATACCAGGGTCTGGTTCCGCCCGGACCGCGTCCGGCCGATGCCTTCGACGCGGGCGCGAAATACCATATCCCCGGCAACACCCCTTACACCCGCTACTTCCTGGCCCACATCTACCAGTTCCAGTTCCACCGCGCCGCCTGCCAGCAGGCCGGCTGGACCGGGCCGCTGCACCGCTGCTCAGTGTACGGAAACGAAGAGGTCGGCGCGCGCTTCAACGCCATGATGGAGATGGGCCAGTCCCGCCCCTGGCCCGAGGCCATGCAGGCCTTCACCGGCCAGCGCGAGAACGACGCATCGGCCGTGGCCGACTATTTCGCCCCGCTGAACACCTGGCTGACAGCCCGGAACCGCGGCAAGGACTGCGGCTGGGAGGCTTGATGCGATCGCCGAACGGCGATCACATTAACCTTTGGCATTGGGCCTTCTCTTAACCGAACGGGTTCATTTTTGTCCGGATGAGCGTGGGCGGATTGCGCCTGCGGTTGACGGCGGATGCGGCGATGGGGCTGAGAACCTGGATCAACGGCGCGGGCCGGTCCTTGCGGGCGTTCACCCGCCGCATGACGGACGACGCCCGCGGCAACGTCGCCATGTTGTTCGGCCTCAGCCTGCCCGTGCTCATTCTGATGACCGTCGGCGGCGTGGACATCCACCGCGCCTCGACCGTGCGTGTCAATCTTCAGGACGCGCTGGACGCCGCCACCCTGGCGGCCGCGCGCTCGCCCTATACCGCCAATACCGACCTCCAGCGCGTGGGGCTGGCGTCCCTGAGAGCCAATCTGAAGGCCTATCCGGGCATCACCCTGCGCGAGGCGGACACCAGCTTCGTGCTGAACAGCGACGACGTCGTGATCGCCAGCTCAAAGGTCGATGTGACCACACTCGTGGCCAACATCTTCCTGCCGCCCTACGGCAAATTCATGGACGACACCCTGCCGGTCGGAGCCCATTCCGAGGTCGACCGGTCTTCGCGCAATATCGAGGTGTCGCTGGCGCTGGACGTTTCCGGCTCCATGAGCGGCCAGAAACTGCTGGATTTGAAGGCGGCGGCCAAGGACCTGGTCGATCTGATCGTCCAGCCGGTCCAGACGCCCTACTATTCCAAGGTCGCCCTGGTGCCCTGGTCCTATTCGGTCAATCCCGGGACCTATCTGAACGCCGTGCGAGGCTCGGTCACCGGCTCGACCAACATCACCGGCGCGGTCATCAATCTGACGGGCGCGCAAAAGACCATAACCGCGGCCACCAAGGCCAACCCCGTCGTCGTCACCTCGTCGTCGCACTGGTTTGCCAACAATGACGTGGTCTGGATCACCGGCGTCAGTGGCATGACCCAGCTCAATAACAAGGCCTACATCGTCAGGAACAAGACCACCAACACCTTCGAACTCTACAATCTGGCGGGCAGTCGCGTCGACGGCCGAACCTACAGCACCCATTCGGGAAGCACAGGCCGGGTCCAGAAATGTCAGGACAGCGACTGTTCCATCACCGTCACTTCGGCCAACCATGGGCTGACGACCAACAGCTACGTCTATATCACCGGCGTCAACGGCATGTCGGCGATCAACAACCAGGCCTATCTGGTCGGGAATGTTACAAGCTCGACCTACACCATTGACCCGCCGGATGTGGGGATCAGCCCCTATACCTCGGGTGGCTTGTCGTGGTGTGCCAGCCCCGGCTGCACCTATTACGCCTTCGAGAACGAGGACCTGAATCTGGCGACGCACCGGATCAGCAGCTGCGTCACGGAACGAACGGGGAGCGAGCGCTATACCGACGCGGCCACGACCGCTTCTGCCCGGGTCGGGCGCAACTATCCGGACATCAGCGGCGGATGCCTGGGCAGCACGATCCAGCCGCTGTCCAGCAGCATCAGCGGCATCAAGGCGAACATTGACGCACTGGCTGTGAGCGGCTCGACCGCCGGCCAGATCGGCATAGCCTGGGGCTGGTATATGGTGTCGCCCAATTTCGGCTCCCTGTGGTCGGCATCGGCCGGCGCAGCCTACAACACCGCCGAGACCCTGAAGGCCGTGATCATCATGACCGACGGCGATTTCAACGCCCCCTACTGCAACGGGGTAATGGCCCGGGGCTACAACGCCGGCAGTTCGGCCAGCATCAACTGCGATCCGGACAATGGCGAACCCTATGCCCAGAGCCGGGCCCTGTGCGACGCCATGAAGGTCAACGGGATCGTCATCTACACCGTCGGATTCCAGATCACCGCCGGCGGTAACTCCGAAACCCTGCTGAAATACTGCGCTTCGACCCCGAGCAGTTTCTACAATGCCGGCAGCGGCACGGCCCTGTCCGAAGCCTTCAACGCCATCGGACGGGATATCACCCAGCTCCGGATCTCGAGGTAGCCGGAAACCGGGTGCCGCGTTCAGGCGGCGAGCGCCGGCACCCTCAGATCAGCCGGATTTCCTTCAACCGCTCGGTCAGGAAGTCCTCGGCCATGATCGCCTTTCCGGCATAGCGGTCGGGATTCTCCGGCGAGACCATGCCCGGCAGGGTCTCGATCACGAAATCCGGGTTGAAGTGCAGGAAGAAGGGCGTCGAATAGCGGGCGAAGCTGGCCCGCTCCGGCGCGGGATTGATCACCCGGTGGCTGGTCGACGGCAGGACGTGGTTGGTCAGCCGCTGCAGCATGTCACCGATATTGACCACCAGCGCCCCCGGCGGCGGCGCGATGTCCAGCCATTCGCCGTCGGCGTCCTTCAGCTGCAGTCCGGCCTCCTCGGCACCGAGCAGCAGGGTGATGACATTGATGTCCTCATGGGCTCCCGCGCGGACGCCCGAGGCGCCGGCCGGCACGGGCGGATAGTGCAACATGCGCAGGATACTGTTCCCCATCTCGACCTTGTCCTCGAAGAAGCCGTCGCCGAGTTTCAGATACCGGGCGATGGCGCGCAGGATCTTTGCGCCCAGCTGATCCATGGCCGAGAACATGCCGTACAGGTGTTCCTGATACCCCTCGACCTCGGTCGGCCAGACATTGTCGCGCATGTATTTGCGATAGGGATGGCCCTCGGGCAGTTCGCGGCCGACGTGCCAGAACTCCTTCAGATCCACCGTGGCCGCGCCCTTGGCCGCCTCGACACCGAACGGGGTCAGGCCCCGCGCACCGCCGGTGCCCGCCTGATGGTACTGGCGTTTGATCGCCTCCGGCAGGGCGAAGAAGGCCTTGGCATCGTCAATGGCGGCCTCGATCACCGTCTCGTCCAGGCCGTGATCGGCGATCACCGCGAAGCCATAGCGTTTGAACGACGCCCCCAGCCTGTCGGCGAAGGCCTGGAAGTCGGCGTCGTACAGGCTCAACGAGACCGGCTCGATGGCACGGCTGGCGGTCGGGGCAATATCGGGATTCAGGGTCGCGGTCACGGCAGGCCTCGCAGGAACGACAGGTCGGTTCCTTACCCCCTAAGCCGGGACCTTGGCAAAGCCGCGGCGAACCGTTCATCCACCGTACAGATCGGAACCTTCACCGTAGGCTCGCGTTTCGGCGCCAGACCACTTTCATCTGACAGGGATATTCCACATGCGCAGCAAGCTTCTTATGGCCGGCACCGGCATCGCCATCCTGCTCGGCGGCACCGCCTGCACCACCATGGACCCCTACAGCTCGACCCCGCAGCGCAACAACACCGGCACCGGTGTGATCGCGGGCGCGCTCGGCGGCGCGGTACTGGGCTATCTGACCAACACGTCGAATTCCGAACAGGGTCGCAAGAACGCTCTGATCGGGGCCGGCATCGGGGCCCTGGGTGGCGCAGCCGTCGGCTCCTACATGGATCGCCAGCAGCGCGAGCTTGAGGCCGAACTCTCGGGCTCCGGCGTCGGCGTTGCGCGCCAGGGTGACAACCTCGTCCTGCGCATGCCGTCGGACGTCACCTTCGCCTCCAACCAGTCGAGCATCACGCCGCGCTTCAACGCCACCCTCGACGACGTCGCCAGCGTGCTGAACCGTTACGACCAGTCGATCATCGACATTGTCGGCCACGCGGACTCCGATGGGGCCGACGACTACAATCTGAACCTCTCGCGTCAGCGCGCCTCGTCGGTGGCCCAGGCCCTCGTCAGCCGCAACGTTCTCGCCGATCGCCTGTTCGTCGACGGTCGCGGTGAAAGCGCGCCCATCGCCTCGAACGCCACCGCGGAAGGCAAGGCCCAGAACCGTCGGGTCGAGATCCTGATCCGCCCGTTCCGCGGCTAGTCCGGACCCGCGCCCAACCGGCCCGAGGGGCGGCGGCGCGACCCGGACCGCGCTCAAGCAGCCCGAAGGGCGGTAGCGCAACCAGGAAGACAAGGGACGGAGCGTCGGCTTCGTCCCTTTTTTCCGGCATACGCCGTTCCGTGACTTGCGGCGCAGCGCTTCAGATGCTCGATACGAACCGCACTCGCTGCGGGGGAATCGCTTGCGTCCGAACCATCAGGAATTCACCGACGGCGTGAAACTGGCCGCCATCGCGGCGGTCTCGGCGGTGCTGACTGCGACCGTTGTCATCGGCGTCGGCCGCACGCTGATGCCGCAGGGCAGTGCCATAGCCGCGGAACAATCCCCCACCCTGACGCGCGTCGCCCTGCGCTAGACGGGTTTCGCGCCCGGGTTCACGCCCGTCCGATCGAGACGTAGCGGAAGCCGCGAGCGCGCAGATCGTCGGGCCGGTAGACGTTTCTCAGATCGACCATCACCGGTTCGCGCATCAGCAGCTTGACGCGGTCGAGGTCCAGCGCCCGGAACTGGTCCCATTCGGTCAGGATGACCACGACGTCCGCGTGCTCGACAGCGTCATAAGGACCGGCCTTGAACACCACCCCGTCCAGCAGCCGGGCGGCCTCGTGCATACCTTCCGGGTCAAAGGCCTGCACCGTCGCGCCCATGCCGATCAGGGCCGGGGCCACATCCAGCGACGGCGCATCGCGCATGTCGTCGGTATTGGGTTTGAAGGTCAGGCCCAGCAGGGCGACGGTCTTGCCCCGGATGTCGCCGCCGAGGGCCGCGGCCACCTTGCCGGCCATGGCCTTCTTGCGCGCATCATTGATGGCCACCGTGGTCTCGATCAGCCGCACCGGCGCGCCGGCGTCGGTCGCCGTGCGTATCAGGGCCAGGGTGTCCTTGGGAAAGCAGGAGCCGCCATAGCCGGGGCCTGCGTGCAGGAATTTGCCGCCGATCCGCTTGTCCAGGCCGATGCCGCGCGCGACCTGCTGCACATCGGCCCCGACCGCCTCGCACAGGTCCGCCATCTCGTTGATGAAGGTGATCTTCATCGCCAAGAAGGCGTTGGCCGCATATTTGGTCAGTTCGGACGTGCGCCGGCCGGTGAAGAGGATCGGCGTCTCATTGAGGTTCAGCGGGCGATACAGCTCGCGCATCACCGCCTGTGCCCGCGGGTCTTCGGTGCCGACGACGACACGGTCGGGCCGTTTGAAGTCCTCGATCGCGGCCCCTTCGCGCAGGAACTCGGGATTGGACACGACCGCAAAATCGGCGTCGGGGCGGCGCTCGCGAATGATGCGTTCGATCTCGTCACCGGTGCCGACCGGCACGGTGGACTTGGTCACGACCACGGTGAAGCCCTCGATCAGGCCGGCGATCTCCTCGGCGGCGGCATGGACGAAGGACAGGTCGGCATGACCATCGCCGCGCCGCGACGGCGTGCCCACCGCGATAAAAACGGCGTCGGCCGTCCGGATCGCCGCCGCCCCGTCGAGGGCGAACGACAGACGTCCGGACCGCACATTGGCGGCGACCAGATCCTCCAGCCCCGGCTCGAAGATCGGGATCTCGCCGCGCTCGAGCCGTTCGATCTTGGCCGCGTCCTTGTCGACGCACACCACCTCATGGCCGAAGTCCGCGAAACAGGCCCCTGAGACCAGTCCCACATAGCCGGTTCCGATCATCGCCACGCGCATGGAAGGTCATCCGTTGAATCAGTGGCCGGAATAGCGGGCGGCCGCGGCCTTGGCCACCCCGCACCCTGCAAAGCAAAACCGCCGGCCCCTATGGGGACCGGCGGTTCTGTTGTCTGGCCGATCGGCCTTCCGGGTTTAGCGGAAGTTGATGCCGATGGTGGCGCGACGGTTGAGGGGCTCG